>CACDYK010000006.1 GCA_902556905.1 uncultured Pelagibacteraceae bacterium | reverse complement strand
TAAAATCTAGGGAAAAGATAAATACCAGCGCTAGTTTTAATCCTCAAAAAAATACTATTGACAAAAACAATCAATTATATTTTAGACAAGGGATTGTAAATCACAAACTTGAAGCAAATGATAAAGTTATTTTTGATGTGAATTATTCGATAAACAATAAAAATTTAAGAGAATTCACTTATGAATTAAGTGAAATTAAATCAAAAGAAAAAATCAATTTTTATGGAGGTTCCTTCACTTTTGGTCATGGGCTTAATTCTTCAGATACTTTGACATACTTATTTACAAGTAAATCAAATAAATATCATGCCAATAATATTTCAATGCTAGGTTGGGGGGCTCTAGAAGTTTATAATTTAGCTGAACATAACGATACTAATAAATTTTTATTTATTACATCAAATTATCACATTAACAGAATCCGTTGTGAACCTGGAGGTCTAGGTGTAAAAAAAAATGTTATTTTAATAGATGAGTTGAAATTTAATATTCAAAGTGATTGTAGGAATTTCTTAACACAGAAAGAAAATAAAATTAAAGATGATTATAAAAAAAATCCATTTTTAAGTTATTTTAAATACCAATTCAAAAATACAAAATTATTTAATAAAATATTAATTATTATAAATACTTTTGAACAAAAATTTGTTTCAAAAGATTTAAGGAAGTACATATCAGTGATTTTAGAAATTAATAAAATAGCTAAAAAAAATAATCAGGAATTTATTTTAGGGTATATTTATGATGATAAATTATTTAAAAAATACAAATACTCCAAACAAGATGTTATCAATATTTTTTTAGAAAATGATGTTCAACTTTTAGATTTGTCTTTAGGTTTTGATAGTGAATTTTATAGAGAAAATTATGTTATAGATAAAAGAGTTGAATTACATCCAAACAGAAAAGCTAACGAGTTAAGAGCAGAAATAATTAATAACTATTTAAAAAAAAATTAATTAATCTTTTAGAAACTTGATTTTATTTGTTCTGCAAATTTTAAATATATTTTTGAAATCTCATGGTCTGGGTTTGACTCAACTATTGGTTTTCCTTCGTCACCACATTTTCCAACTTCAGGATTAATTGGAATTTCGCCTAGAAATTCTTTTTTAAATTCTTCTGCTGTTTTTTTAACACCACCTTCACCAAAAATTTTATATTTCTTGCCATCATCTCCAGTGAAATAACTCATGTTGTCCACCAATCCTAAAATTTTTACTCCTAGTTTATCAAACATTTTAATACCTCTTTTAACATCAAGTAGAGCAACTTCTTGAGGAGTTGAGACAATTATTGCTCCATCCATTTTAATTTCTTGTGAGAAAGTTAATTGAGTGTCCCCAGTCCCTGGTGGCATATCGACAATAATGAAATCCAAATCTTTCCAGTTAACTTTCTGAGTAAAAGTTTTAATAGCACTTGTTACCATAGGACCACGCCAAATCATTGGAGTTTGTTGATCTGCTAAAAAACCGATGGACATACATTGAATATCATACTTTTTTATTGGATCTAATTTTTGACCATCACTTTTTGGTTTTTCATTAATATCAAACATCTTTGGGATAGACGGTCCATAAATATCGGCATCAAGCAATCCAACTTTACAACCAACTTGTTTTAAGGCTAAGGCCAGATTCGTTGCAAATGTAGATTTACCAACTCCACCCTTGGCACTTGAAATTGCTATAGTATATTTTGTACCTAAAATAGGATTTTTAATGAATTTTCTTGGTTCTAGTTTTTTTTTCATTGCGTCACTTAGTTCTGGCTTTTTATCTGTCATATTTTTATCATTACTTGTTTTTTACAATAAAGACACTATATACTTTGACATATGTCAGATGATTTCAAAGGCAGAGGCGGAAGTCCATGGGGTTCACCTCCAGGTGGAGGGGGAAACGGTTCAGGTAGAGGACCAACACCACCAGACATTGATGCGATTATAAGAGATATTCAAAACAAAATTAATAAATTTTTACCTGGTGGAAGTAAATCAGGTGGAAAACCAATTGGATTAATTTTAATTATTTTACTTTTTGTGTGGTTAGCAAGTGGGTTGTATAGAGTTCTACCTGATGAGCAGGGTGTAGTTTTACGATTTGGTAAATTTGTAAAAACAACACAACCAGGTCTTAACTATCATATCCCATTTCCAGTAGAGAGTGTTGAAACTCCAAAAGTTACAAAAGTAAATAGAATGGATATTGGTTTTAGATCTGAAAGAGATAGTGGATTTTCTACAGGTGGAGGAGTTGCAGATGTTCCTCAAGAAAGCTTAATGTTAACGGGAGATGAAAATATTGTAAACATCGATTTTTCTGTATTTTGGGTAATTAAAGATGCTGGTAAATTTTTATTTGAAATTCAAGATCCAGAGGGAACTGTAAAAGCTGCTGCAGAAACTGCAATGAGAGAAGTGATTGCAAAAAGTGATATTCAACCAATTTTAACTGAGGGTAGAGCAAAGATTGAAATCGAGACACAGGATATTATTCAATCTATTTTAGATGAATATAATAGTGGTATCCAAATTACACAGGTACAAACACAAAAAGCAGATCCACCAGATCAGGTAATTGATGCATTTAGAGATGTACAAGCTGCAAGAGCTGACATGGAAAGATCTAAAAATGAAGCTGAAGCTTATGCTAATGATGTTATTCCAAGAGCAAGAGGGGAAGCGCAAAAAATATTACAAGCAGCAGAAGCTTATAAAAAACAAGTTGTTGCTAAAGCTGAGGGTGAAGCAAGTAGATTTGTGTCAATTTATGATGAGTATGCAAAAGCAAAAGAAGTTACTCAAGAGAGAATGTACTTAGAGACTATGGAAAAAGTTTTAGCGGATATTGAAAAAGTAATTATTGAGAAAAATGCAGGATCAGGGGTGGTGCCTTATCTTCCATTACCAGAATTGAATAAAAAGAAAGCGACTAATTAAATGAAAGCACAAAAAATATTACTACCTTTAGTAGCTGTTTTAGGAGCTTTAGTTTTCTTTTCAGTATTTATCGTTAAAGAAGTTAATCAAGCAATTGTTCTACAGTTTGGTGATCCTAAAAAAATTATAATTGAACCAGGTTTAAATTTTAAATTACCTTTTATTCAAAACGTTGTTTTTTTAGATAGCAGAATTTTAAATCTTGATACTCCACCAGCTGAAGTTATCGCGTCAGACCAAAAAAGATTAATCGTTGATGCATTCGCAAGATTTCAAATTATAGATCCGTTAAAATTCTATATTTCAGTTGGAAATGAGAGAGTTGCTAGATCAAGATTAGCAACAATTATTAACTCAAGAATTAAAAGAGCAGATCTTCCACAAGCAAACAGTGATGCAATTTATAGAAGGATGCAGACTGAAAGGGAGAGAGAAGCAAAAGAATTTAGAGCAAAAGGTGCTGAAATGGCAGTAACTATTACTTCAACTGCAGATAAAGAAGTTTCAATAATTTTAGCAGATGCAAATAAAGATTCAGAAATTATGAAAGGTGAAGGAGACGGTGAAAGAAACAAAATATTTGCTGAAGCCTTTGGAAGAGATCCTGAGTTTTTTGCATTCTATAGAGCAATGCAAGCATATGAAACTGCTTTAATTGGTGGAGATACGTCTTTGATTTTATCTCCTGATAGTGAATTTTTTAAATTTTTTGGAAATATAAAACCCAAATCTCAATAATAGTTAAATATGAAAGAATTGATCATAGCTTTTGGTCTATTTCTTTTTATTGAGGGAATTTTGTATGCCATATTTCCATCAAAAATGAAAAGTATGTTAAAAAAATTAGAACTTGTAAAAGATAGTCAATTAAGATCAGGTGGACTAATTTTTGCAATAATAGGCTTTATGATTATTTATTATATTAAAGGTTAGTATGAAAAAAATTAAATTTATATTCTTAGCATTATTTTTTACTTTTAATTTCCAAACTATTTCAAACTCTAATTCGGTACCAGCATCATTTGCTGATCTTGCTGAGAGATTAATGCCTTCAGTTGTAAATATTTCAACTACACAAACTGTCGTCACAAATACCAATCCACTACCCTTTACATTTCCTCCAGGGTCACCTTTTGAAGATATGTTTAGAGAATTTGGAACTCCTCAAGAGAGAAAATCATCTGCTTTAGGTTCAGGATTTATTATTGATGAAAAAGGATTAGTAGTTACTAACAATCATGTAATTCAAGGAGCAGAAGATATCATAGTTAGAGTTAATGGTGATCAAGAATATAAAGCAAAAGTAATTGGAGCTGATCCTTTATCAGATATTGCAGTTTTACAATTAGAAACAGATGAAAAATTTATACCAGTCCAGTTTGGAGATTCAGATAAAGCAAGAATTGGAGATTGGGTTATAGCTATTGGAAATCCTTTTGGGTTAGGTGGAACTGTTACATCTGGAATTATTTCAGCAAGAAATAGATCAATTGGATTATCAAGATATGAGGATTATATTCAAACTGATGCATCTATTAACTCGGGTAATTCAGGTGGACCATTATTTGATATGAGTGGAGATGTAATAGGAATTAACACAGCAATATTAGGAAGAAATGGGTCTATTGGAATTGGTTTTTCAATTCCAGCTAATGATGCAAAACTAGTCATAGTTCAATTAATTGAGTTTGGTGAGACAAAAAGAGGCTGGCTAGGAGTTAGAATTCAAGATGTTACTCAAGAAATAGCTGATGTTGAAAAATTAGACGAACCAAGAGGAGCATTAGTTGCAAGCGTTGCAGAGAATAGCCCATCAGACAAAGGTGGAATTAAAGCAGGTGATATTATTCTCGAATTTAACGGTGTTAAAATTAATCAAATGAAAGAATTGCCAGCAATTGTTGCTAAAACAAAAGTTGGAACAACAGTTAAAGTTAAAGTTTGGAGAGATAAAAAAGAAATAACAAAAAGTATTCTTTTAGGTAGATTAGAAACTTCAGATGATTTTAAAGTAGGTGAAAAAAAACCAGAATTACCAAAAGATTTAATAATAGAGGATTTAAAAATAACAGTTAAAAAGTTAACAAAGGAAGATATTAAAAAGAGAAAATTACCAAATCAAACCACTGGTTTAATAGTAACTAAAGTTGGTAATACTAGCCCTTTACTTAATTCAATTAGTCCAGATAGTATTATTGTTGAAGCACAAAAGACCAGAATAAGAAGTGCAAGTGATTTAGAAAAAATAGTTAAAGATGTTTTAAAATCTAATCAAAAGACAATATTATTTGCAATCTATAATACCCAAAATCAAAGAAGATATATTGGTGTTAAACTAGATTAATCATGGATTTAAAATCCAAGATTATTTTAATTTCTGGACCAACAGCATCAGGAAAATCAAATTTTGCAATTAAACTTGCTAAAAAAATTAATGGTGAAATCATTAATGCAGATAGCATGCAAGTATATAAAGAATTGAAGATTTTATCTGCTCGCCCTTATCCTAAAAATTATCAAAAAATAAAACATCACTTGTATGGTTTTAATAGTGGTAAAATTAATTTTTCAACAGGAGATTGGCTAAAATATGCAATTAAAAAAATCAAAGAAGTTAAAGCAAGAAAAAAAACTCCTATTTTTGTTGGAGGAACAGGTTTGTACTTTAAAGCTTTAACCGATGGATTAACAAATATTCCTAATATTCCAATTCGATTTAGAAATAAAATAAGAGCTTTACATAAAAGTTTAGGACAAAAAAAATTTTATCAAAAACTTGTAAATCTTGATCCAAACTCTAAAGATAAAATTAATTCAACAGACTCTCAAAGATCAATTAGAGCTTATGAAGTTAAACAATTTACAAAAAAATCAATTCATGACTGGTTTCAAAACACCAAATCACATTTTGTTAAAGATGATTTTTTTAAAATATATATAGACTATCCCCGTAAAGAGCTAATCCAAAGAATTAACAAAAGAGCTGAACAAATGATTGAGATTGGTGCAATTAACGAGGTTAAAAGATTTCTAAAATTAAAAATTAGAAAAGATAAGAGTGTCAATAAAGCAATCGGCATCCATGAAATAAAAGAATATTTAGAAAAAACAAAAGATATAAGCTACGTTATTGAAAAAATATCAATAAAGACTAGACAATATGCAAAAAGACAGAGTACTTGGGCCAGAGGAAATATGATGAGTTGGATAAAATTACCACCACAAGACTTAAATAAATTTATAAAAAAAATTAAATAATTCATTCTAAAACTTGACCAATCAGTACAACTTCAGCTAGATTGCGAAATGCCAAAATTATATACTGGAGCAGAAATTGTTTTTAAATGCCTTGAAGAGCAAAAGGTAAGTCATATTTTTGGTTATCCTGGAGGAGCAGTTCTTCCAATTTATGATGAATTAAAAAATCATACATCTATTAAACATATTTTAGTAAGACATGAACAAGGAGCTGGTCATGCAGCAGAAGGTTACGCAAGATCTTCAGGTAAGCCTGGAGTTGTTTTAGTTACCTCTGGACCTGGTGCAACAAATGTTGTTACTGCACTAACTGATGCATATATGGATTCAGTTCCACTAGTTTGCATTTCAGGACAGGTACCAACTCATTTAATTGGAACAGATGCTTTCCAGGAATGTGATACGACTGGAATTACCAGACCATGTACAAAACATAATTGGTTAGTAAAAGATATTAAAGATCTTCAAAGAGTTATGTATGAAGCATTTGAAGTTGCAACAACAGGCAGACCTGGTCCAGTATTAGTTGATATTCCAAAAGATATTCAATTTGCAAAAACTAAATATGTTTCTCTTAAAAAAGAAAAGAAAATAGAAATTAAAAATAAAAATAGATTTAATCAAAAAGATATTGATAAATTAATTGAGCTAATGAATAAAGCTTCAAAACCAATTTTTTATACGGGAGGAGGTGTTATAAACTCAGGGCCGAAAGCAAGTGAACTTTTAAGAGAATTAGTTTCATTAACTGGATTTCCGATCACCTCAACTCTTCAAGGTTTAGGCTCATACCCTGGTGAGGATAATCAATTCTTAGGGATGCTTGGAATGCATGGAACATTTGAAGCTAATAATGCTATGCACGATTGTGACTTACTAATTAATATTGGTGCAAGATTTGACGATCGTATTACTGGTAAAATTGACGAATTCTCTCCTAAATCAAAAAAAGTACATATTGATATTGATCCCTCATCAATTAATAAAATTATAAAAGTAGATTTAGCAATTGTTGGAGATGTAACTGATGTTATTAAGTTAACAACAAAAACTTTAAAGAGGAAAAATTTAAATTTAGAAAAATCAAATAAACAAAAAATTTCAAAATGGTGGCAACAAATACAAAAGTGGAGAACAAAACAATCTTTAAACTTTATTAATAGTGATAAAATTATTAAGCCTCAACATGCAGTCCAAAGACTTTATGAATTGACCAAAAATCAAGATACTTTTATTACAACAGAGGTTGGTCAACATCAAATGTGGGCCGCACAACACTATAAATTTAATAAACCAAATAGATGGATGACTTCAGGAGGTCTTGGTACTATGGGTTATGGTTTGCCAGCAGCGATAGGTGTACAGGTAGCAAATCCAAACAAATTGGTGGTTGATGTAGCTGGTGAAGCTTCGATTTTAATGACAATGCAAGAAATCTCAACTGCAATCCAATATAATTTACCAATAAAGATTTTCATTTTAAATAATCAATATATGGGAATGGTAAGACAGTGGCAGGAATTACTGCATGAAAAAAATTACTCAGAAAGTTACTCTGAGGCATTACCTGATTTTGTAAAATTAGCTGAGGCTTATGGATGTGTTGGTATTAGAGCTGAAAATCCAGACGAATTAGATAAAAAAATAGAAGAAATGATCAGTGTGGATAAGCCAGTTATCTTTGATTGCCTTGTAGATCAAGCAGAGAACTGTTTTCCAATGATTCCATCTGGAAAGCCTCATAATCAAATGTTATTAGGTCCAAAAGACCAGGAAGAAAATAAAATTACAGGCAAGGGAAAAGCGTTAGTTTAAATGCCAAAATCAAGATCAGCATATAGTACTCCAACAAAAGTTAGTAAATTAGAAACTCATATAATAGTTGTTTGGGTAGCTAATGAAGCAAGCGTCTTATCAAGAGTGGTAGGTCTTTTTTCTGGTAGAGGATATAATATAGAGTCACTTGCAGTAGCAGAGGTTGATCAAAAAAATAATCTTTCAAGAATTACAATTGTAACAACAGGAACTCCAGAAGTAATAGAACAAATTGTTCTTCAATTAAAAAAGTTAGTGCCTGTTCACAAAGTTGGTAATTTTAAAAGAGATGATAAAAATGTAATTTTTAAAGAAATGGCACTTTTTAAAGTAGTTGGAAATTCAATTAAAATAAATAAAGCTTTAAATGCTTGTAAAAATTATAATCCAGTTATATTAGATCAAACAAAAAAATCTGCTGTAATTCAAATTACGGCACTGAGAAGAGAAGTTGATAAAATGGCAAAAAATTTAAAATCGCACGGTCTTATAAGTGTCTCAAGAACTGGAGCGGTTGCAATGACTAGAGGCGCTGAAATATTTAACTAATTAATTAAGGAGAGAAAAAAATGAAAATGTTTTATGAAAAAGATGCAGATGTTGAATTGATTAAGGGAAAAAAAATTGCAATTTTTGGTTATGGAAGCCAAGGACATGCTCATGCTTTAAACTTAAAAGATAGTGGTGTGAAAGAAATAGTTGTTGCTTTAAGAGAAGGATCTTCAAGTGTAGCAAAAGCTGAGTCTAAAGGTTTAAAAGTTATGAATTTGTCTGATGCTGCTGCTTGGGCAGATGTAGTGATGATTTTAACACCAGATGAATTACAAGCTGAAATTTATAAAAATCATATTGAACAAAGAGTAAGAGAGGGAACAAGTATTGCTTTCGCACATGGATTAAATGTTCACTATGATTTAATTAAAGCAAGGAAAGATTTAGATGTATTTATGGTAGCTCCAAAAGGACCTGGTCACTTAGTTAGAAGTGAATATGAAAAAGGTGGTGGAGTTCCATGTTTATTTGCTGTTCATCAAGATGGTTCAGGTAAAGCAAGAGATCTTGCTTTATCATATGCATCAGCAGTAGGTGGTGGAAGATCTGGAATTATTGAAACTACATTTAAAGACGAAGTTGAAACAGATTTATTTGGTGAACAAACTGTTTTATGTGGAGGTTTGGTTGAGTTGATTAAAAATGGATATGAAACTTTAACTGAAGCAGGTTACGAACCAGAGATGGCTTACTTTGAAACGGTTCATGAAGTTAAATTAATAGTTGATTTAATTTATGAAGGTGGAATTGCAAATATGAATTACTCAATTTCTAATACTGCTGAGTATGGGGAGTACGTTTCAGGTCCTAGAATTGTAAATAAAGAAGAAACTAAAAAAAGAATGAAAGAAGTTTTGGCTGATATTCAATCAGGAAAATTCACTAAAGAATGGATGGATGAATGTAAAAATGGTCAAAAAAACTTCCTTGAAACTAGAGCAAAATTAGCTGAACATTCTGTAGAAAAAGTTGGTGCAGAACTAAGAGCTATGATGCCTTGGATCGGTAAGAAAAAATTAGTAGATAGTGATAAAAGTTAATTTTTTATTATAAAATTTTATCTATAATAATTTAGTTATTTCACTTATACTTTTTTAAATAAATTTAAAAAAGAGGGAAATAATGAAAATCAAAAATTTTATTAGAGTTCTACTATCTGTAGTTCTAGTATTTGGATTTTCTTCAGCATGGGCTAAAACTATTAAATGGTCAATGCAAGGAGACAGTCTAACTCTAGATCCACATGCACAAAACGAAGGACCAACAACTCAAGTATCAAGACAAGTATATGAAGCACTTGTTCAAAGAGGCTTGGATATGAAAATAGGTCCTGCGCTAGCAACAAAATGGAAAGCTACTGATCCAAACACTTGGATCTTTACATTAAGAGAAGATGCTAAGTTTTCTGATGGGTCAGGAATGACATCTGCAGATGTTGTGTTTAGTATTTTAAGAGCTAAGCAAAGAACATCTGATTTTAAAGAATATATCAGTACAATTTCAGGAGTAAAAGCTGTTGGTGATTATGCTGTTAAAATTACAACAAGTAAGCCTAATCCTATTCTTTTAAACCAGTTATCAAACATTTTTATAATGTCTAGATCATGGTCTGAAAAGAATTTTGCAATGTCACCTCAAAACTGGGACGCTGGACAAGAAACTTTTTCAGCAACAAATGCTCTTGGAACTGGACCATTTAAAATTACTTTAAGAGAACCTAATACTAAAACTGTGTTTAAAAGAAATAAACACTGGTGGGGCGAGATGACAGATAAACAAGTAACTCAAATTGAACTACTTCCAATTAAAAATGCAGCAACTAGAGTTGCAGCACTTTTATCGGGAGAAATTGATGTAGTTACTGATGCACCAGTTCAAGATTTAGCTCGAATTGGATCTTCATCAGCACATAAAGTTGAAAGCACTGCGCAAATGCGGACGATTTTCTTGGGAATGGATCAATCTGCCGATAAGTTAAGAACTGGTAATACAGGTGATAATCCATTTAAGAAAAAAGCAGTAAGACAAGCTCTTTATCAAGCAATTGATATTGAAGCTATAAAGAAAAAAGTTATGAGAGGTTTGAGTGAGCCTGCAGGAATTATAACTTTTCCAGGTGTAAATGGTTACACTACAGATCTTGATAGAAGATTGCCTTACGATGTTGATGCAGCAAAAAAACTATTAGCGGATGCAGGCTATCCAAATGGTTTTGATGTTGAGTTGAGATGTCCAAATGACAGATATGTAAATGATGAAGCTATTTGCACAGCTGTTGTTGGTATGTTTGGTAAAATTGGTGTTAACGTAAATCTATTTGCTCAAACTAAGAGCAAACACTTTAAAGAGCTTAAAGATAATCAAGGTGATTTCTATATGCTTGGTTGGGGTGTTCCTACTCTAGATAGTCACTATGTTTTTCATTATCTATATGAATCGGGTGCTAGTTGGAATAAAGTTAACTTTAGTAACTCAGAAGTAGATGCTGCGATAAGAGTTATGGAAGGTGAAGTTGATTTAGATAAAAGGAATGCTGCAATAGCTAAGGCTTGGAAAATTGTAAAAGATGATATTTCTTATCTTCCTTTACATCACCAAGTGATTTCTTGGGCATCTAAAAGCGGAGTTAACGTACCTATCAGACCAAATAACGAGCCGTTATTTAGAACTGCTAGTTTTAACTAAAAAAAATTATTATAAGTCCTCTATATTTATTTATAGAGGGCTTGTAACTTTTAAATCTTCTCAAATTGATAAAGTATTTTTTTAAGCGGCTGTTTCAATCAGCTTTGGTAATGCTAGTCGTTGCCTTTGTATCTTTCTCTTTATTTAATTTTGTTGGAGACCCAATAAATAATATGGTTGGGGAAGAAACATCGGATGAAGAAAGGGCTGAACTTAGAGAAACCTTAGGATTAATGGACCCAATTCATGTTCAATTTTCTAGATTTGTTGTTAATGCATCTAAAGGAGAATTTGGAATTTCGTATCAATTAAGAAGACCAGTATCAGATTTAATAGTTGAAAGATTACCTGCTACTATAGAGCTTGTAGTAATTTCAGCTTTAATAGCTTTAGTATCTGGCACATTACTAGGGGTCTATACTGGAATAAATAGGAAAGGTTTTTTAAGTGATATAATTTTAGCAGTTTCTTTGCTGGGAGTTTCACTTCCCACATTTGTTATAGGAATATTATTTATTTATTTATTTGCTGTAATTTTGGGAATTTTACCCTCATTTGGTCGAGGAGAAGTGGTTGACCTTGGTTTTTGGACCACAGGGTTTTTAACTATTTCAGGATTGAAGGCAATTATACTTCCTTCTGTAACACTAAGCCTTTTTCAAATGACGTACATTATCAGACTTGTTAGAGCGGAGATGATGGAAATTTTACAAACTGATTATATCAAATTTGCTCGAGCCCGTGGTATTAGTGAATACAGTATCAAATACAAACACGCATTAAAAAATGGATTGATCCCAGTAATTACTATTGCTGGAATTAATATTGGAACCTTAATTGCATTTTCGATTATAACAGAAACAGTCTTTCAATGGCCAGGAATGGGGTTTTTATTTATCCAAGCTGTTCAGTTTGTTGATATTCCAATCATGTCTGCCTACTTGGTTTTCATCGCTTTTGTTTTTGTAATGATAAATTTTATTGTTGATATTCTTTATTATTTTATAGATCCAAGAATAAGAGTTAAAGGAGATGTAGCAAGTGGATAACAATACAAGTATTTGGGAAAGAATTAAAGATAGTGATATTTATCATAGCTTTATAAAGTCACCTACAGCAATAGTATCATCAATTATTTTACTCATAATTTTCTTTTGTTCTTTTTTTGTTGAATTTATCACCCCATATAATCCATTTGATCCATCGTCGTTATCATTAATGGAAGCTTTTACTCCACCATCATGGACAGAAGATGGTCTAGCAAAATTTATTTTAGGTACCGATGGTCAAGGTAGGGATATGCTATCAACAATTCTTTATGGTTCTAGAATTTCATTAATAGTTGGTTTTTCAGCAATCATATTTAGTTTAATATTAGGTGTTGGATTGGGATTAACAGCAGGATATTTTGGTGGCAAATATGAGATGATAGTAATGAGATTAACAGATGTTCAGCTTACAGTACCCAGTATTTTAATGGCTCTTCTAGTGGATGGAATTGCAAGAGGATTAATTTCAAGAGAAATGCATGATGAAATGGCTATTTATGTTTTGATATTTGCAATTGGAATTTCAGAGTGGCCTCAATTTGCAAGAGTGTCAAGAGCAGCTACACTTGTTGAAAAAAATAAAGATTATGTTTCAGCTTCAACAATAATTGGAGTTTCAAATTTAATTATAATGTTTAAGCATATCTTGCCAAATATTTTAAGACCAGTATTAGTCATAGGAACTATTGGTTTAGCACTTGCAATTATAGCAGAGTCTACTTTAAGTTTTTTAGGTGTCGGTGTTCCACCAACAACCCCATCACTTGGAACATTAATAAGATTAGGTAATGACTTTTTATTTTCTGGTGAGTGGTGGATTACTTTTTTCCCAGCAATATTTTTAGTAATTTTAGCTTTCTCAATTAATCTATTAGGTGACTGGATGAGAGACACATTAAACCCAAGGTTAAAAAAATGAGTTTTCTAAAAATTAACAATTTAAGCGTTGATTATCCAATGAGAAAGGAAACTGTTTATGCCGCTAAAGGTGTAAATATCGAGGTAAATAGGGGAGAAATTTTAGGTTTAGTAGGAGAGTCAGGCTCTGGAAAAAGTACTGTCGGAAATGCAATTATTAATTTGATTGATGCCCCTGGTAAAGTTTCAAGTGGGTCGGTAATTTTAGGTGATTTGAATATTCATGAAGATCCAAATAATATTGATAAATATCGAGGTAAAAAAATTGGTCTTATATTTCAAGATCCACAAACTTCACTTAATCCGATACTTACTGTCGGTGAACAATTAATAGAAACTATCCAAACTCATCTTGATTTAACAAATGATGAAGCAAAAAATAAATCAATTGACCTTTTAAAAGAAGTTGGAATTAAAGATGCTGAAAAAAGATTTAATAATTATCCACATCAATTTTCAGGTGGAATGAGGCAAAGAGTGGTAATTTCACTTGCTTTATGTTGTGAGCCAGAACTTTTAATTGCAGATGAACCTACTACTGCTTTAGATGTTTCAATCCAATCCCAAATACTTGATTTGATTAAGAGATTAACAAAAGAAAGAAATTTAGCAGTAATTTTAATTACCCATGACATGGGTGTAATTGCAGAGACAGCAGATAGAGTAGCGGTAATGAAAAGTGGAGATCTAGTTGAAATTGGAGAAACAAAAGAAATATTAACCAAACCAAAAGAAACTTACACAAAAAGTTTAGTAAGTTCAGTCCCGCCAACTAATAAAAAGATTTCTAGATTTGTTATTATTGATAAAGAAAAAAAAAGTAATCAAGTAAAAAATATTAAAATTTTGAATAGATGGAATAAAAAAGAAATTACTAAAGAAGACTTAGTTAAAATAGAAAATCTAAGTAAAAGTTTTGATGATAGTTTTTTTACTGAAAACTCTAAAAATTCTGTAATGGCTGTAGATAATGTTTCATTTGAAATTAAAGAAGGAGAGTCATTTGGGTTAGTTGGTGAAAGTGGAAGTGGAAAATCTACAATTGCAAAAATGATTGTAAATTTGTTTAAACCATCCTCTGGAGATATTTTTTTTGATAATATTTGCATTACCAATATTAAAAATAAATTAGAATTGATGAAATTTAGAAAACAAATACAAATGATTTTTCAGGATCCATATTCTTCTTTAAATGGAAGATTAAAGGTTAAGGATATAATTTCAGAACCAATTAAACTTCACAATCCCTCAATAAAGTCTAGAAATCTAAATGAATATATTTATGATTTATTAGAGTCTGTTGAGCTATCTCAGAAATCTGCAAACCGTTATCCACATGAATTTTCTGGAGGTCAAAGACAAAGAATTTCTATTGCAAGAGCACTTGCTACACAACCAAGACTTCTTGTTTGTGATGAGCCAACTTCTGCTCTAGACGTTAGCATTCAAGCACAAATTTTAAACTTATTAAAGGATCTTCAGGAACAATTGAATTTAACTATTTTATTTATCAGTCATGATTTGCCTGTTGTAAGACAGATGTGTGATAGAATAGGAGTATTAAAAGATGGTAAATTATGTGAAGTTGCAAATACTGAAGAAATCTTTTTAAAACCACAGCATGATTACACAAAAAAACTTTTGCACTTAATGCCTAAAATTGAGTCTATTTATAATTAATTTTGAGGCTCCTTAAATGGACCGATTTTAATACTAATTTCACTTATTATTTTGCATTCTCTCTTATAGATTGTATTATACATTTTCAAAAAATTTAAGTTATGGCTGATAAAGATAGAGTCTTTATATTTGATACTACTATGCGTGATGGTGAGCAATCGCCAGGAGCGTCTATGAGTTTGGAAGAAAAATTGCAAATTGCAAGAGTCTTTGATGAATTGGGTATTGATATTATTGAGGCTGGTTTTCCGATTGCATCTCCTGGAGATTTTGAGGCTGTTTCTGAAGTAAGTAAAATTTTAAAAAATTCTATTCCAGCAGGCCTTTCTAGACACTCGGTTAAAGATATTGATAGAGCTTATGAAGCATTAAAATATGCTCCAAGATTTAGAATTCATACGTTTATTTCAACAAGTCCATTGCATATGAAACACAAACTTAATATGTCGCCAGAGGATGTATACGATTCAATTGGAAAACATGTTGCTTATGCAAGAAAATTTACTGACGATGTGGAATGGTCGTGTGAGGATGGAACAAGAACTGACATGGATTATATGTGTAAGACAGTTGAGCTTGCTATTAAAAGTGGAGCTACTACAATAAATATTCCAGATACTGTTGGCTACACAATACCCTCTGAATTTACAACTATAATAGAAACATTGTTAAACAAAGTTCCTAATATTGATAAAGCAATTTTATCTACTCATTGTCATAATGATTTAGGTTTGGCGGTTTCAAACTCATTAGCTGGAGTTCAAGCAGGAGCAAGACAAATTGAATGTACTATAAATGGCTTAGGTGAAAGAGCAGGTAATGCTGCATTAGAAGAAGTTGTAATGGCAATTAAGACAAGACCAGATTTATTACCTTATGATACAGGAATTAATACAACATTATTAAGTAAAGCATCAAAAATTGTATCCAATGCTACTGGTTTTCCTGTTCAGTACAATAAAGCAATTGTTGGTAAAAATGCTTTTGCTCATGAAGCAGGAATTCATCAAGACGGGATGTTGAAGAATAGACAAACCTATGAAATCATGACACCTGAGAGTGTAGGAGTTAAACAAACTTCTTTAGTAATGGGTAAACACTCAGGAAGACACGCTTTCAAAGACAAGATGAATAGCTTAGGTTACCCTGATCTTACTGATGATGTGGTAAGTAACGCATTTGCAAAATTTAAAGTTTTAGCTGATAAGAAGAAACATGTTTATGATGAGGATATCATCGCATTAGTGGATGATAGTTTAATTATTGATAATAAGGTTAATGCTATTAGCTTAAAATCATTAAAAGTTTTTGCAGGAACAGGCGAACCACAAAAAGCAGAGATGACTTTAGATGTCTATGGAGATGTAAAACAAGCCTCAGAAACAGGCGATGGACCAGTTGATGCTATATTTAAATGTATTAAAACTTTATACCCGCATGATGTTAATTTACAGCTTTATCAAGTTCATGCAGTTACAGAAGGAACGGATGCACAAGCAACTGTAAGTGTTAAAATTGAAGAAAAAGGAAAAACAACAGTAGGTCAAGCAGCTGACACAGATACATTGGTTGCGTCTGCAAATGCTTACATTAATGCATTAAATAAAATGGTTATTAAACGAGATAAAACAGCTCCAATGGAGCAAGAAAATCAAAAAGTGAGAGGTATATAAAATGGGATTATTTGATAGAGTTAAAAAGGTCTGGAGTCAAGATATGGCAATTGATCTAGGGACAGCTAACACATTAGTTGTTTTAAAAGGAAAAGGCGTAGTTTTAAATGAACCATCTGTTGTTGCAATAGTTGATCAAGGGGGAAAGAAAAATGTTCTAGCGGTTGGTGATGAAGCTAAAACAATGCTTGGAAGAACACCTGGAAATATAAGTGCAATCAGACCATTAAGAGATGGTGTAATCGCAGACTTTATCGTCACTGAAGAAATGATTAAACACTTTATAAAAAAAGTTCACAAAGGAAGTACATTTGCAAATCCTAGAATTTTAATATGTGTTCCAACTGGCTCAACTCCAGTTGAGAGAAAAGCTATTCAAGATAGTGCACTTGCTGCAGGTGCTAGAAGAGTACAATTAATTGAAGAACCAATTGCTGCAGCTATTGGGGCAGGCCTTCCTATTTCTGAAGCAACAGGATCTATGATTGTTGATATTGGTGGAGGAACAAGTGAAATTGCCGTGATGTCTTTAGGTGGATTAGTTTATTCAAAATCTTTAAGAATTGCTGGGGATGCAATGGATACAGCAATTGTTAATTACATGCGAAAAGAATACAATTTATTAATTGGCGATGGTACAGCTGAAAAAATTAAAAAAGAAATGGGGACAGCAATACCAACAGGAAAAAATACTTACCCTGTAAAAGGAAGAGACTTGAGATCAGGTACACCAAAAGAAGTCAACATTACAGAAGAAGATACAGCAGAAGCATTAAATGATATAATGAAAGAAATGGTCAATTCCATAAAACAAGCATTAGAAAACACTCCTCCTGAATTATCTGCTGATCTAGTTGATATGGGATTAACATTAACTGGAGGTGGAGCATTATTAAAAAATATTGATAAACGTTTTTCCAAAGAAACTGGTTTACCAGTTCATGTTGCTGATGACCCACTGTCATGTGTTGCTGTAGGAACTGGAAAAGCTTTGGACCAGGAAGAAACTTTTTCTACCATGTTATCTGAATATTAAAAATAATGGCTACAGGCAGAGACGATTTTGTAATAGCCTTTAGGTCAGCAATTTTAAAAAAAAAAGATAAGCAACGTTTTTCATTATTAACTCTAATATTCTTATCTATTTTTGTAATTATTTTAAGTAATTTTGATTTTAAGGTAATTAAACTCATAAAGTTTGGAATTAATGAAGTTGTTTATAGATCGTCTTATATAATTTCAATACCAGAAAATAAAATACAAAAAATAAATAATCAATTAACAGCCCATCTAGAAATATATAACAATTATCAAGATATAAAATCTGAACTTAATATTTTAAAAGAAGAAAAGTTAACTATCGATTTTTTAAAACTAGAAAATAAAAAATTAAGAAATCTAATTAATGAAAGTGTTTCTTCAGAAGAGATATTAGCTAAGGTTTTAATTGACAAGGAAAGCCCATATTTAAAATCAATTGTTTTAAACAAAGGCAGTAAAGATAATGTAAAAATTGGAATGGCTATAATGGATGGTTCTTATTTGGCTGGAAAAGTTATCGAGGTAAATTACACAAATTCAAGAGCATTACTTTTATCGGATCTAAACAGTAAGATACCAGTGATGTTGTTACCAGATAGAATTCAAGCAGTGGTTTCTGGAACTGGAAAAAATTATGGTATTATTGAATATACTAAAGAAAAAGAAGATAAGGAAATTAACAAAAAAGATAGAGTAATTTATACTTCTGGGTTTGCTGGATTATTTAAATCTGGAATACCAGTGGGCAGAATGTCTGAAAAATCAAATGGTCAAATTGATTTTTTTTCTAAATTTACTCAATTGGAATATGTGAAAATAGTTTCTTTTGATATGGAGAGTCAAAAATAATGTCTTCACTTAACAAATCAACTTTTTCTAAAATATTATTTTCATATTTTCCAACATTATTATTGTTTTTGTCAGTATTTAATGAGTATGATTTTAATTATTTAGAAATTGAATATTTTTCATTCAATTTTGTATATATTTTAATTTTTTATTGGACCCTAAGAAATCCTAATCAACTTGGTTACATTTCAATATTTTTAGCTGGCATTATTAATGATGTTATCATTGGTTTCCCAATAGGAATAAGCAGCTTGTGTTATTTGTTAATTTGTGCAGTAACTGCATATATTAGAAATATAACTTTAATTTATAATTTTATAAATGATTGGATATCAATATTATTTACATTGTTGTTAATAAATTCAATTCAAATATTAATTCTTGATTTTGTATTCAATTTTAATCCAAATTACCTATCTTATTTAATTAACTCTGGATTTACATTTATATTGTATCCATTATTTTTTTTTATTTTTAATTATTTAGATCAAAAAATTTTGTCACAGCCAAATGATTAAAGATAGTTCAGGTATAAGAAAAACAGATATAATAAACAGAAGAATGTTCATCATTGGTGCTGCCAAGTTAATAATATTCTCTGGAATAGTTATTCGTTTATTTTCTTTACAAATTAATGATAATAAAAAATATTTAACTCTGTCGGATAAAAATAGAATTAGGGAGTGGAAATTACCTCCAATCAGAGGAGATATTGTAGATTATTTTGGAAATATAATTGCTGGTAATTTAAAAGTATATCAACTTCATATTATACCAGAACAAGTAGAAAATTTTAATTATCTTTTATCTAGATTAAAAACTCTTTTAGAATTGACTGATAAAAAGATTAAAAAAATCTTAAAATCAAAAAAACAAAAAAAACCCTGGGAAAGCATCATTGTTTCAGAAAATTTAAGTTGGGAACAGTTTTTGAAAATTAATAACTATTTGTATGATTTAGTTGGAGTAAAACCGGTGATGACTATTTCAAGAAATTATCCATTTAGTGATATTTACACACATGTTTTAGGCTATGTGAGTCAGCCTAATGAAAATGATATTTTGGAAAATAAAATAATCCAAGAAAGATTTGTAACAGGAATGAAAGTTGGAAAGTTAGGCTTAGAAAAAAGATTAGAAAATTATTTAATAGGCACAAATGATATTCAAAGATATGAAGTAAATGCCTATGGAAAAAGAATTAATCAACTTGAACACCAAAAAGGTCAACAAGGATCTAAAATTAGATTAACTTTAGATACAGAGATACAAAAGTTGTCAGCAAAGTTATTAGCTAGTAAGGCTGGATCTATAAGTGTTATGGACATTTATACTGGTGAAATTTTAGCAATGTATTCTTCACCATCATATGATCCTAATTTATTTTTATTTGGTATAAGCAATGATGATTGGGAGTTAATTAGAAATAATCCCTTAAAACCACTAATAAATAAGACGCTTTCAGGTCTTTATTCTCCAGGTTCTACAATAAAACCAATCGTAGCTTTATCAGCTTTAGAGAACAATATAATTGGCCCTAACTTTAAAGTTAAATGCACAGGTAAGACAGAGCTTTATGGTCAAACATTTCATTGCTGGAAAGAAAAAGGTCATGGTGTAATGAGTTTAAAAAATGCGATGAAGCAATCTTGTGATACATATTTTTATGAAATTGCAAGAATTCTTGGGGTAGATAAATTAAAAATTACTGCAGAAAAATTTGGTTTAGGAAATAAAGTTCTGGGGGAATACTATGAAAATGAGAAGCTTGGTTTATTTCCAAATACAGTTTGGAAAAAAAATAATCTTGGAAAAGGATGGGTATTGGGTGAAACATTGATAACTGGTATTGGTCAAGGATATATTCAAACCACACCTTTACAACTATGTTTAATGACAGCTCAAATAGCAAATGGTGGATACAAAATTTCCCCAAAAATTATTGTTAATAATAAGCCATTAAATTTTTTAAAAGCAAAAAAGAATATGGAATTAAAAAGTTCTATTGAGCCTAATCTTCAACTAATTAAAGATAAAAAAAATTTAAAATTAGTTCAAAAAGCAATGTTTAGTTCTACCAATGAAATTAGAGGGACTTCATATCGATCTAGGATAGATGACCCCAAATATCAATTTGCTGGAAAAACAGGTACTGCACAAGTAAAAAGAATAAGTAAAAGAGAAAGAGAATTAGATCTTAAATTAGAGCAAATACCATATAAAGATAGAGACCACGCTTTATATGTAGCTTATGGTCCATATATTAATCCAAGATACGCTCTTAGCATTATTGTTGAACATGGAGGATCAGGTAGTAAAGCTGCTGCACCAATAGCAAAAGAGCTTTTTAAATTAATCATTGATAGAGATGCTTTGAGAGAAAAACAATCTAATTTTGAGGAAATAGATATTTAAATGTTCCAACATAACAGACTAAATAATGAACTAACATTTATTCAAAAAGTTAAAAATTTAGATTTTATTTTGTTATTTTGTCTTGTTATATTATCAATCGTCAGTGTTTTAGTTATGTATTCAACTGATGGTGGGCAAGTTCTTTATCATACTAAAAGTCATTTTATAAAACTATTAACTTTTTTTTCATTAATGATAGTAATTTCTTTTTTTAATATACGTTTGTGGCATATTACTTCTTATTTTATTTATTTTATTATCCTTCTTCTTTTGATTTGGGTTTCAGTTTATGGAATTAAGGTTTCAGGATCTCAAAGATGGATAGATTTATATTTTATAGTTTTACAGCCTTCAGAATTAATGAAAATTGGAATTATTTTGTGCTTAGCAAAATATTATCATCGACTAAAAGTTGATAATATAAATTCATTTTCAAGTATTTCTGTTGCTCTTGTAATTATTATTATTCCAATTATTTTGGTTATATCTCAACCTGACCTTGGAACATCTGTATTAATAGCATCGAGTGGATTAATAATTTTATGGTTAGCAGGTGTAAGAATGAAATATTTTTTTATTTCTTTAGTTAGTTTCCTCATTTCATTACCTTTTATTATTTCTTTTTTGAAACCATATCAAAAATTGAGAATTTTAACTTTTTTAGATCCAGACAGGGACCCACTAGGTGCGGGATATCAAATTATCCAATCTAAAATTGCAATTGGGTCAGGCGGACTTAATGGAAAAGGTTTTTTAAAAGGCACACAGAGTTATTTAGAGTTTTTACCTGAAAAGCATACAGATTTTGTTTTTACTTTGTTTTCAGAGGAATTTGGTTTTGTTGGATCAATTTTTCTTTTATTAATTTATTCAATAATTATCATTAGAATTATAAGAATAGGAGCTATTTCGAGAAGTGATTTTTCAAAGCTTTTTTGTTTTGGGTTTGCTTTTGCAATCTTTGTTTATATTATAGTAAATTTATGTATGGTTCTAGGTCTACTTCCTATTGTGGGCTCTCCTTTACCAATCATGTCGTATGGCGGATCTTCAATGATGGCAACAATGATTGGGTTTGGTATTGTCTTGAGTGCCAAAATAAATCACAAACAACTCATTGCTTAACAATCAAACTTTAAACAGGTGTATAATTTGTCACTATAAATATTAAATTATAATTGTATAAAGTTTTATGAATAAAAATATTAAAGTTGGAATAGTTGGAGCAGGAATTCAAGGAGTTTCAAACGCATTATTTCTTCAAAAAAAAGGATTTAGTGTTACTATTTTTGATAGAGACAACCCTGGTGCGCAAGCAGCATCTTATGGAAATGCGGGTCATTTTTCTCCATATGCTTCAGTTCCTCTTAATAGACCGGATATATTAGCAGATGTTCCTGCTATGCTTTTAAGTTCTTCAGGTCCTTTAGCATTAAAATGGAATTACCTTCCAAAAATGATCCCGTGGTTTATGAAATTTATTATGAATTCAACCACAAAGAATATGATGCATACTGCAAAAAATATGCATCAAATTTTAGACTTAGCATTACCCGCTTATGATGAACTATTTGATGAAATTAATCTAGAGAGTTTAGTTGAAAATAAAGGAATATTATATATTTGGAACGATCAAGACCTAAAAAGTAGAGAGTTAGAAATCAAAATAAGAGATGAACTGGGTGTTGAACAACAATTAGTCAGCAAATCTGAAATTCATGATTTAGAGCCACACATCAAACCTTTTTATCATGCGGGTGTATATTATCCATACGCAAGACATGCAAGAAACCCAAAAAAAATTCTTTTAAAACTTTTTGATTTGTTTTTAAAAAAAGGTGGAAAATTCAATAAAGTAAATATTGAAGATATTAGTTTTGATGAAGAAAAACCAGTTTTTAAAACAGAAAATCAAAGTTTTATTTTTGATAAAGTGGTAATTGCTTGTGGGGCTTTTTCAAAAATATTAACTGATAACCTAGATGAAAAAATTCCTCTAGATACAGAAAGAGGATATCATGTTCACTTTAAAGGTTGCGATCATTTGTTGAGTAGACCTGTAATATTTTCAAATCGTGGATTTGGTATTACTCCTATGGAACAGGGCTTAAGGGTTGTAGGTACAGTAGAATTTGGAGGTCTGAAAAATCCTTTATCTAAATCAAGAATTAAAAATTTAATTGACAATGCTAAATACATGCTTGGTGAATTGCCTGAACACGAAGATGAATGGTTAGGCTTTAGACCATCATTGCCAGATTTTTTACCAGTTATGGGTCCCTCAAAAAAATATAAAAATGTTTTTTATTGTTTTGGTCACCATCATTTAGGATGGACTTTAGGTCCAATATCTGGAAAGATTGTTTCAGGAATGATTGCAAACGAAAATACGAACTTAGATTTAAAACCATATAGCTCATTAAGATTTAGTTAGGTGAGAAAAGAGTCTAACTTTCTTGCGTATGTTTTTTTGTTACTAACCGTAACTTTTTGGGCAGGTAATTTTATTATTGGTAAATTTGCCAGTCTTTACAACGTTCCACCTTTTTCATTAAATTTTTATCGTTGGTTTTTTGCTTGGTTGATTTTAGCCCCTTTTACTTTACCTGAAATTATTAGAAAAAAAGATTACATAATCAAAAATTATAAATTGTTTATAATTCTAGGAGTTACAAGTATTACAATCTTTAATTCAATTGTTTATTATTCTTTAAATTTCACACAAGTTATAAGTGGTGTTTTAATGATATCTACAATTCCTGTAATGATAATGTTTTTTTCATCAATTTTAAAAATTGAAAAAACAAATATTTTTCAAATCATAGGAGTAATACTGTCTTTCATTGGAGTTATCGTAATAATAACTAAAGCTAATTTTGAAATTTTAAAAAATTTAAATTTTAATAAAGGAGATATTACGATGGTTGTAGCTATGTTTTCATGGGCCCTATATTCAAGTTTATTAAAAAAACAAAAATATGAAATTTCGCAAATAAGTTTATTACAAGTTCTGATTACATTCGGATTAATTTTTTTAATTCCAGTTTATTTCATGGAATATCAAATTGGCTTTAGAATTAAAATTAATACACCATTTATTTTAATTTTATCATACGTTGTTTTGCTTCCTGGTTTAGCTTCATTTATATTATGGATTAAAGGTATATCTATGATTGGAGCAAATCGATCTGGAGTATTTTTACATTTGATGCCTATATTCAGTGCCATTATGGCTATGATTTTTTTTAATGAAAAATTTATGTTTTATCATATCTTAGGAGCCTGTTTTATTATTACAGGGATTTTATTATCAAATAGGAAAGTTCAAAATGCTTAAAGTTGCAATATTAGACGATTATCAAAACGTTTCTCAAGAGTTTGTTGATTTAAAAAAACTATCTGGAAAATATGAATTTAAAATATTTAGTGAGCCATTTTTAGATGAAGCTGATGCTATTGAGCAATTATCAGATTTTGAAGCATTATTAATCATGCGAGAGCGAACACCAATTACAAAAAATTTAATCGATAATCTTAATGACCTTAAATATATCATCACAAGTGGTTCTAGAAATAAGGCAATTGATCTAGAGGCTGCAAAAAAAAGAAGAATTATAGTTTGCGGGACTGAGATTAATTTTAATCCAACTTGTGAGTTAACTTGGGCTTTAATTTTAGGTTTATCAAAAAATTTAAAAACTGAAATTGATAATATGTATCAAGGCTATTGGCAGACAACAGTTGGCTTTGAATTAAAGGGTAAAATTATTGGTTTAATTGGACTTGGAAGAGTAGGTTCTCAAGTGGCAAAAATTGCTAATGCTTTTGGTATGCAAGTCATCGCTTGGAGTGAAAATTTAGATTTAGAAAAATGTAAAGAATTAAATGTTCTTCCATGTAGTAAAGAAGATTTAATTAAAACCTCTGATTATATCTCAATTCATGTTCAAGGTGGGGATCGATATAAAGATTGCATTACTATTAAAGAGTTTGATCAAATGAAAAAAACTGCTTTTTTAATTAATACTTCAAGAGGCCCAATTGTAAATGAGGATGATTTGATTATTGCTTTGTCAACTAATGTTATTCTTGGCGCAGGTCTAGATGTTTATGAAAAAGAACCATTACCTGAGGGCAACAAGTTAAGATTTCTTCCAAATGCTTTACTCACACCTCACATCGGATATGTGACAGCAGAAAATTATAGTATTTTTTATACCCAGATGATTGAAGATCTTGAGTCTTGTGTAAATGGAAAACCTATTCGTGTTATTGAAAAGTAATGGAGCTACCAGTTGTTAATCACAAAGACTATGTTGCAAAAATTGAGGATGATCACAAGTTTCCAATAAATAAATTTGGAGAACTTGCTAAATATTTAATTGATAAAAAGGTAATAAATCAATTTCATAAACCTTCTGTCTGTTCTTTTGAAACTTTAAATAGAGCTCATTCAGCAAATTATATATATAATATAAAAAATAAAACTTTAGATAAAAATGGAATTAAAAAAATTGGCCTTCCATTAGTTGATAGTGTGGTACAAAGATCATTGGTTGCAACTGGCGGTACTGTTTTAGCATCAAAACTTGCGCTAAACTATGGGGTTGCTTGTAATACTGCTGGAGGAAGTCATCATGCAAATTATGATGAAGGAGCAGGTTATTGTGTATTTAATGATGTAGCAGTTGCTGCTCACTATTTATTAGAAAGAGGATTTGCAAATAGAATTTTAATTTTAGATTTAGATGTTCATCAAGGAAATGGAAACTCAGAAATTTTTAAAGATAATAGACATGTATTTACTTTTAGTATGCATTCAAAAACTAATTATCCTGCAAAAAAATCTATTAGTGATTTAGATGTTGAGCTAGAAGATGACCTTGAAGATGATGCTTATTTAAAGACACTTAAATTTTATATAAATACACTCAATAATGAAAACTTTGACTTTGTTTTTTATATAGCAGGTGTTGATATTCACTTTAACGATCGATTAGGAAAATTAAAAATTTCTGATGAAGGTGTAAGACAAAGAGACGAGCTAGTAATTGAAAATTTTTCTTCAAAAAAGATACCTATCTGTGGTGTTTTAGGTGGAGGATATAATAAAGATTTTAATAAATTAGTAGAATTACATTCTTTATTACATCAGTCTTGTGCTAAATTATTTTAAATTATGACTAAAAAAATTAATCCTAATCTAACTGAAGAACAAAAATCAGTTTTGTTTGATGAAGGAACTGAACTTGCTGGTACAAGCAAATTAAATCATGAAAAAAGAGAAGGAAGTTTTCACTGTGCAAATTGTGGAGAGAAATTATTTGATTCAAAAACAAAATATGAAAGTGGATCAGGTTGGCCATCATTTTATGAATCTCTACCAGATGTTTTTGAGACAAAAACTGATTATCATTTAGGTTATGGAAGAACCGAGTATCACTGTAAAAAATGTGGTGGCCATCATGGGCATATTTTTGATGATGGTCCAGAGCCAACAGGAAAAAGATATTGTAATAATGGGGTTTGCCTAATTTTTAAACCTAAATAGATTTTCTTTGATAATTGACTTTAGTTTCTAACTTATATAGCTTGATATCTAAGTGAGACTTTTTTTAAAAGCTGTATTAATAACTTTTTTTTCATTAAGTTGTTATGCTGAAAGTGTATCTCAATATATATCTAATTTAATTCCAGGCGAAGGTGACACGGAAGTTAGTATAGACATAAGAGATAATCATAAACCCGATTATAGTATACTAGCTGTAAGAGAGATTGAAAAAACTGAAACAGGTAATTATTTCACTCAATTCTCATTATTTAATACTGAGAAAAACAATGATGAGAGAGTAGTTGGTAATATAGGGATTGGAAAAAGAAATTTAAGCGATGATAAAACTTTGTTAACTGGTTTTAATGCCTTTTTGGATTACGATGATAACGATAACACAAGAATGAGTTTAGGATTTGAAGCTAGAAGCGCAGTTCTTGAACTTTGGTACAATCAATATTTTGGTGTTAGTGATGGAACAGATGAAAAAGTATTAGATGGATATGATATGAGATTATCCTCCCAGGTACCTCATCTGCATTGGGCAAGCTTCTTTCTTAATACTTATGATTGGGAAGGAAGAGATAGAGATAACATTAAAGGAACAAAATTGGGTTCAGAAATGTTGTTAACACCAAATTTAAATTTAGAGATAGCATACGACGATAAGGATAAAAAAGGTCTTGAAGATGAATGGTATGCAAAAATTCAATTTATCCATCCGCCAAGATCAGGACCTTCTCTACAAGATGGATTTGTTAATTCAAATACTTGGAAAGAAGAAAAAGACATGTCTCAAGAACTTTTAACAAAAGTTAAAAGAAATAATAAAATTATGGTCGAGTTCAAAGGATCATCAACAATATCAAGGGCTGATTAATGAAAAATTTACTAAAAATTTTATTTATTTCTAAAATTTTATTTTTATTTTTAGTCTTTAATTCTCAAGCCGCTAGTACAACAGGACAAGCAGATGTTTACAAAGTAACAATGAAAAAAGTAGAATTGTGTACTGCTAGCACAAGTGTATCTAGTTGTGTTGGATCAGTAACAGTAGGTGATACTTCTAAAGTTGTTGATATAGCATCTGTATCAGCTGGAGCTGCAGCCGCTACATTTGGTGATCCTGCGTTATTACCTCTAGGAGAAACTTATACTCATATGAGAGTTACTATAGATAGAAAATTTACGATAAAAGCTGATTTAGAAGTTTCAGGTGTAACAGATAATTGCACTACAACGGCTGCACTTTCTGGCTCTGCTTATCCTGGTGGATCTTTAAGTGGAAATGAAAAATATGACAGAACTCCAATTATTGCTGATGGCGGAACTGCTGCTGAAGCAGAATTATATTTAAAAAATGATCAAATGAAAACTTGTACAAATGGTGCATGTTCAGCACTAAGTGGTGCAAATACAATTACTTATGCTCAAGGTTCTGGATCATCTACTTATCAAACTCAGCATGCTGATGGCAGCACTTCTGATGATCATGTAATGGTTTATGAGCTTTCAACACCATACAAAGTAGCTTTAATTTCTCCGACTATAGACATTAGCTTTGGAACATCAGCTGCTATTAAAGCAACAGAAATTGGTACAGATTTTTGTATGTTTGATCCTCAAGAACCAGTAGTTACAATCACAATTAAATAGAAAAATGAATGATCAATTATCTGATCAGATAATAGCATCAAAAAAAAAATTAAGAAATAAATCTAAGGATTATGTTTTAAATTTTAAAAAAATTGAGGAATTTATAAAAAAGGAAATTGCAGAAATAGAAATTCTTAAGAATTCTTCAAAATCAATAATTCCTGAAATTTCTTATGGTGAGCTTGATCTAGTTGATAGTAAAACAATAGAAAATATCCATAAAAGAGGTTGTCTAATTATTCGAGACGTTTTTGAGGATAATAAAATAGTAAAAATTAATAAAGAATTAGAGGAATATATTGAAGGTAACGGATATTATGAGGATCAAAAAAAAAAGGTAGGCTTAGATAAATATTTTAGTGATTTAAAATCGGGAAAGCCCCAAATATATGGTTTGTATTGGTCTAAAGCTCAAATTGAGATTAGACATTCTGAAGAAATGGCTAAAGTTAAAAAATGGCTTAATAATCTTTGGGTATATGAAAATGACGAATATAAGGTTTTTGATCCTAATAGAGAATTATCTTATGCTGACAGAGTAAGAAGAAGAGAGCCAGGAGATGATACGTTAGGTTTATCCCCCCATTGTGATGCAGGATCTGTTGAAAGATGGATAGATAGTTCTTATCAAAAAATTTATAAAAATATATTTTCAGACAACTTTAAAAAATATGATCCATTTGATGCAAAATATAGGGATAAAACCAAGGAATTTGAATCTCCAGCAGTTGCGCATGTATTTAGAACTTTTCAAGGTTGGACTGCATTGACTGAACAAGGACCAAATGATGGAACTTTACAATTAATTCCGATTACAAAAGGGATGGCTTATATTTTAACTAGGGCTTTACTTGACGATGTTCCTAAAAATGAATTATGTGGTTCAAAACTTGGCAAAGCTTTGTCAGTAAACAAAGATTATCATGAATTACTTTTAAAAGGTTTAGTTTCAATTCCAAAAATGAACCCAGGAGATACAATTTGGTGGCATCCAGATATCGTTCATGCTGTTGAGGATAAACATTTAGGAAAAAACTATTCTAATGTTGTTTACGTTGGTGCAACTCCATACTGTAAGAAAAACCTTGATTATACACTAAAACAATCAAAAAAATTTTTAGAAGGTAAGAGCCCACCTGATTTTGCGCCAGAAGATTATGAAATTAATTATAAAGGTAGAGTAAAATTAGAAAATTTAAGTTCTATAGCAAAAAAACAATTAGTTTTAGAAGATAGTAATTAATTATTTTAGAAGATCTTGCAGTTTATCTTCTTTTTCTAATGCTCTTGTTTCATCGTAACCACCAATGTGCTGATCATCAAAAAAAATTTGAGGAATAGTTCTTTTACCATTAGCTTTTTTAATCATTTCATCCATTGCACCATCAACTGTAGCAATATTAATTTCTTTATATTCAATATTATTTCTAGCTAGCAATCTTTTTGCTGCATCACAATAATTGCAAAGAGGACCTGTATAAATTGTTACCGATTTCATATATTATAAATAATCATTCTTTTTCAATTTACTAGTTATTTCTTTTCTAGAATATTCAAATTTTTTTCTATGTTTTATACTTTTTTGATTAACTCTTTTTCTCCATAATCTAAATGAAGAAGGTTTTACAGATCTCCTCATAATCCTAATTACTTCAGATTCTGTTTTGCCTGTTTTTTTTTCTATCTCTTCAAAGGTAATCCGATCAGCCCATGCTGCCCATATGACCCAATCTGGGTCATTTACATCCGGCTCTGGATTTTTGACTTTGGTGATAGGGGTGTGACCTTTTTTTTTCATAAATCCTTTATATTTGAAAAAAAAGATTAATGCATTTTTTTTAGAGCATGATATTAATATATCTGATAGTCCATCTTAGCCATCTTTAGCTCCCGGTTTTTTTGGACTATCTTCTATAACATGTACCCCCTAAATTACTTTTTATTTTTACAAATAATTTTATTTCTATTCATCACCCCAGGTACACCTAGAATTGTAATCATTTCTTATTCTATGAATTATGGAATTCAAAAATGTATCTGGACGGCATTAGGAGATGTGACAGCAAATTTTATACAGGCGACCTTAGTAATTTTTGTAATTGGATCTTTTTTTGTCGATAATCCAAATTTTTTAAATATTTTTAAATGGGTTGGAGTAACTTATATTTTATATCTTTCTTATGATCTCTATAAATCAAAACCAAAAGATATAAATTCAGACAACGTTTTATCAAAAAGTTTATTTTCTTTTTACAGAGATGGTTTTTTAGTTGCAGGCACAAGTCCAAAGGCATGGATGTTTTTTCCATTAATATTTCCCCAATTTATCGATTTTAGTGCAAATTATATTGCTCAATTTTTTATTTTGATCACAACTTATGTTGTTTTAGATTTTTTATCCTTAATTGCTTACGCGGTGCTTGCAAGAAAACTAATTGTTTGGATTAAAGCAAACCCCAAAGTTATTAATACAATTTCAGCGTGCGTTTTACTAATAATTGCATTGATAATAGTTATAACTCAGCAATATTAACATAAATACGTGGTTCTTATTGCCTCTTGCATTAAGGTCAATTTCTTTATTTAATCAATCATTAATTAATTAATAACCAGAGGAAATAAAATGAAATTAAATAAAATTATCTTAAGTTTTGTTTCTGCATTAGCAATTTTATTATCTTCATCAGTTACATCTTTTGCAAAAGTTGTAGGTGACAAGATAGTTTTAGGATCTGCTATTTCACTAACTGGTAAATACTCTTCTAATGGTGTTCATACTCAAAACGGTTACAATATGGCCGTTGATAGAATTAATAGCATGGGTGGTGTTAAGGTTGGTGGAAAAACTTATAAGTTTGAAATCATTTATTATGATGATGAGTCAAACCCAAAAAGAGCAGCGCAACTTGCAGAAAGATTAATCAAACAAGATGGAGTTGAGTTTATGCTTGGGCCATACAGCTCAGGATTGACTAAAGCAATAGCTCCTGTAACTGAAAAGTATGGTGTACCAATGGTTGAAGCAAACGGTGCTTCAAGATCTTTGTTCACTAAAGGTTACAAATATCTTTTTGCAGTGCTTGCACCAGCAAATTTATATCTTGATGTAGCTATCGATTTAGCTGTTGAGAAAAATAATGGTAAACCGGTATCTGTTGCAATGGCATTTGAACAAGATGCTTTTTCTCAAGATGTAAGATTAGGTGTTTTAGATGCAATCAAAAGAACTGGATCTAAAAAAGTAATTGACGACAAACTACCAAAAGAACTAAATGATATGGCAGCAACTTTAGCAAAAGTTAAAGCTGTTAAACCAGATGTTCTAGTAGTTTCTGGTCATACTAAAGGTGCTTTGACAGCAATTAGACAAATTGCTGAAATGAAAGTTGACGTACCAATGCTTGCAATGACACACTGTGATGCTGCGAAATTATCAAAACAACATGGTAAAAATTCTCAGTATGCATTATGTGCTTCACAATGGCATAAGACTTTAACTTATAAAGATAACTTTTTTAAAGACGGCATGACTTATGATGCTGACTTTACTAAAGAGTTCGGTTATGCACCTCCTTATCAAGCAGCTGAGTCTTCAGCAGCTTTATTGGTTTTTAAAGATGCATTTGAAAGAGCAAACTCTTTTGACAAAGTTAAAGTAAGAGATGCACTTGCTGATACCAATATGCAAACTTTTTATGGAAACATAAAATTTGCAGAAGGTGGTCAGAATGTTGACAAGCCAATGGTGTTATTCCAAGTTATGTGTGATGGGGATAAATGTGAAAACAAAGTTGTAGCTCCTACTAAATGGGCCTCAGCTGAGTTAATACACCCAATTCCTTCTTGGTCTCAAAGATAATATCTAATTTGCAAAATGCTCCCTAGTAATAGGGGGCATTTTTATATAGAAAGTCTCAATAAAAAATTATGGATCTACTTATATTTCAAGTACCAATATTAATGGTTCAAGCATCATTAGATGGAATATTGCTTGGAATTTTATTTGCACTTATTGCATATGGAATGGCTCTTCAATGGGGAGTAATGAATATAATTAATATAGCTCAAGGAGATTTAGTAATTCTTGGAGGTTACATTACTTATTTTATGTATCTATCAGGAATACACCCAGCTTTAGGAGTGATAGTAGCACCTGCTATAATGTATTTTGTAGGTGTAGGTCTTTATAAATTAGTCATCAATAAAGTTGTAGATAGAGATTTATTCATATCGATACTAGCTACGTTTGGAATAAGTATACTTTTCATGCAATTAATGAACTTTGCTTTTGGTGCAGATGTTGTTCTTGCAAATTCTGAATTTGGAACAACAATGTTGTTTAATAATTCAGTGACATTACCAAATTCAAAAATATTTGCAGCAATCATAAGTATTATTTTTGCTATAGGTCTTGTTATTTACATGAGAAAATCAAAGTTAGGTCGTGCAATTAGAGCAACAGCACAAAATGCTAGAGCAGCAAAAATTTTAGGTGTTGATACTGAAAAAGTTTATGCAGCTACTTTTGGTATTAATGCAGCACTTTGTGGTGTAGCTGGAGCATTAGTAGCTATTACATTTACAATTCATCCTTATATGGGGCTACCTTATACAATAAGATCTTTCATGATTGTTATTATTGCTGGATTAGGAAATTTACCTGGTGTTGCAGTTTCAGGTATGGGTCTTGGAGTATTTGAAGAATTTGCAGATTATATTCTTGGAACAGAATTCAGAATTGGTTCTGTTTTTATGTTGCTAGTTTTAATTTTAGTTTATCGAAGATTTAAACTTTCTAAAAAAAGAGAGTACCTAAAATGATAAATAAAAATATTATATTATACGCTGCAATATTAATCTTTGGAGTAGTTGCACCATTTGTATTACCTGCCTTTAAGGTTCAATTATCTATACTTTGTATACTCATTGTACTAGCTTTGACTTGGAATATTCAGGGTGGTGAAATGGGTTATAATACGTTTGGTAATATTCTATTCTATGGTCTTGGAATGTATTTATGTGCCTCAGTTCAAGTTGGGATGTTTTTCCCTTTAGCTGAATGGACTGAAAGTGGCGGAGAAAAAACTTTCGTACATACTCCTAGTCAATTTTTCCAAGGTATGGCATATGGACTTGTAGTTGCTGCAATAGTCCCAACAATAGTTGCTGGTCTAATTGGATATGCAATTCTAGGATTAAGAGGACATTATTTTGCAATTTGCACTTTAGGTTTAGGAGTTGCGGCTGGAGAGATTTCGGGTGGAATAGAAATTATAGGAGCAGGTCAAGGCTTTACAACTCCTCCATTCCCTGAAGTTGGAGATTTAGAAGCACGAGGAGAGTTTTTTTATTTTTTAAGCTTTTTAGTTTTAGTACTAACTTTTATATCTGTTAAATCAATTTACTCTACTCGATTCAAATTAATCTTGAATGCAATAAGAGATAACGAAGATAAAGCAGAAGCTATGGGAATTCAAACTATGAAATATAAAATCATTGGTTGGATGATATCAGCTTTCTTTTGTGGTTTAGCTGGAGGAATCATGGGAGGATTAGTTGGTTACATTGACTCAACCGATGTTGCATTCGATGGAAGAGAAATGGGAGTGTTCATGGTTTTAATGGCAATTTTAGGTGGTAAAGGAACTTTATGGGGACCAGTTATTGGAGCAACTATATTTCATATTTTTAAAGAAGGCTTTTGGACATTCTTCTTGGGCTGGCAGTACGTAGCTCTTGGAGTTTTAATTGTTGTAATTGTAATATATTTCCCAGAGGGAATTATGGGTTGGTTGAGAGAAAAATACCCAGAAAGATTTGGGGAAGTTGTAGATGAAGCAGATCGAAAAGCACAGGTAGAACTTAAATGAGTATTTTAGAAGTAAGCAACGTAAGTAAATCATTTGGTGGTGTAAAAGCTAATGTTGATATTTCAATGAATGTTGAAAAAGGCAAAATTGTAGGTTTGATTGGTCCAAATGGATCAGGAAAAACTACATTATTTAATTCTATTGTTGGAACATATCCAATAGATAATGGTTCTATCAAATTTAATGGTAAAGAAGTTTCAGAGTTACCTGTCCCAATTATTGCAAAACTTGGGTTATTAAGAACATTTCAACAAACTCGAATTTACGGCAAGCTAAACTGTGTAGAAAACATGCTTATTAGCCATAAAGATAGTGATGCAAATATAATGTCTATATTTTCAAAAATTCCTAAAGAGCTTAATGAAAGAGCAGAAAATTTATTAAATTTTGTAGGTTTGTATCAAAAAAGAAAATTAAGAGCAGGAGATTTATCTTTTGGGCAGCAAAAATTATTAGAGCTTGCTATGGCTTTAATGAATGAACCTGAGATGCTACTATTGGATGAGCCAACAGCAGGAATTAACCCTACATTGATTAACGGGATTATTGATAGATTAATCAAAGTTAACCAAGATTTTGGAATCACTCTTCTAGTTATCGAGCATAATATGAGGGTGATTATGCAATTAGCTGAAGATATTTTCTGTCTAGCTCATGGAAAGATGCTAGCAAATGGTTCTCCAGATGAAATTAAAAATGATAAACGTGTTATAGATGCGTATTTAGGGGCACAATAATGTCAAACCAATATGAAGTATTAGGAAAAGCTCCAACAGCAGATGATTTAAAAAAATTATCTCCAGATGAAATTCATTTAACTATTAAAGGTTTAAATGCTGGATACGGTAAAATGGAAATTTTGCATAACTTTGATTTGTTTGTAAATAAAGCTCAATCGTTATGTTTAATTGGCCCTAATGGAGCTGGTAAATCTACAATACTTCATTCTATTTATGGATTTACAAATATTTTTTCAGGTCAAATAGAAATAGAAGGAAAAGAAATTACAAATTTATCACCAGCTGAAAAATTAAAATCAGTAGGGATAGCTTATATTCTTCAAGATAATTCTGTTTTTCCAGACATGACAGTTGAAGAAAATTTATTAATGGGTGGATATATCAAAGATAAAACAGACGAGTCTTATGAGGAAGCTGAAAAGATTTTTGCAAAATATGAAAGATTAAGAAATAGAAGAACACAACCTGCAAAAGTTTTATCTGGTGGAGAAAGAAGATTGCTAGAAATATCTAGAGCTCTTGTTATGAAACCATCAGTGTTATTGGTAGATGAACCTTCAATTGGATTAGAGCCAAGATATATAGATATGGTTTTTGAAATTTTAAGAGATCTTCAACAAAATGAAAAAAAAACAATAATACTTGTTGAACAAAATGCTAAGAAAGGTCTGGAGTTTGCTGACATTGGTTATGTTTTAGTGTCAGGACAAACTGCCATTGCTGGAAAAGGAAATGATTTATTGGAAAATCCAGACGTAGGTAGACTATTTCTTGGTGGCTGATGATAAATAAAGAATTTTTTCTTAAAGGTTATAAATCCATATTAAAACATGATAGCCCCGCTATTGCATTAGGATGCTGTTTTATTGCTATTGGAGCTTTACTTAAAAATTTAGGATTTAATATTCAAGAGAGTGTTTTTTCTACAATGTTAACTTATGCCTTGCCAGGTTCTTTGGTAATGGCAGAGTCATTGTTAGTTGGTGCTTCTTTGCTAAATATTTTTTTAGCTGTTTGGTTTGTTAATGCCCGACTTTATCCAATGGCCGTATCGTTATTCCCTTTGATGATGCATGAAAGTCAGCCAAAGTGGAAATATTATTTTTCATGTCATTTTATTGCTGTTTCTGCTTGGTTAATCATGAAAAGTAATTACAAATCAATACCTAAAGAACAACGTATTGATTATTGGATTGGTATTGGTACTGCAACCTGGAGTATTGCGGTAATTGGAACTTTTATTGGTTTTTTTTCTTCAGAATATCTAAATAAAGATTTGATGATGGGATTAGCAATTTTAAATCCTATTTATTTTTTATGTATGATGGTTGGGGCTTCTAAAACTATACAGGTTTCCTTATCAGTTATTCTTGGATTAATATTAGGACCAATTTTTTATTTTTTAACACCAGAGTGGTCAATTTTATTAGGTGGATTGGTGGGTGGTTCAATCGCATATTTAATTGGAGAATTAAATGTCAGCTAATATTGTTTATGCAATCCTAGTAACATCACTTGCAACTTTTTTATCAAGATTTTTAGGTGCAGTAAGTTCTGAAGGAATTAAAGAAACATCAAAATTATTTAAATGGTTTAATTGTTTAGCTTATGCAACATTAGCTGCTCTAATTGCTAGAACAATTATTTTTCCTGTAGGAGTTTTAATTGATGCTAGTTATTTAAGTAGATTAGCTGTTGTAATTTTATCTTTAATTGTTTTTTTTATTTCAAATAAAAACTATGTTTATCCAACTATTTTTTCTGCTGTCAGTATGGCAATTTTAAGCAATTATTTTTAAATAAAATTGATTTATTAATAAAGTTAACCTAGAATTTATTATGCAAAATATAGCTGGTCTTGAAATACATGAGCATGAAAAATCAAAACGAATAATTAATATTAGTTTAGATGATGAAATCATAAAAAAACTAATCTTCCCTTTTAACAAATTTGATCTAACCGCATTAGAACTAAAACCATTTACCAGATTTACCATTGCAAAAAGTTTAGATGATTTAACTAATAATAAATTAAGTGAACTAATGAATAAAATATTAAGAGATAGGGATACAGGATGTTTTATAATTGGCCCTAAAAATATTACTTCTAAAATTAATGATAAATTTTTAGTAAAACTTTCTACTGCAATTGCTCATTTAATTGGTGTACCCAATCATGACTCAATGGCTGGAAAATATTATGCAAGATTTGAAGTCAAGCATGAAGACAAAAGCGATTCTTATTTAAGAAAAGCTTATAGAAATATGGATCTTCATACAGATGGAACTTATGTAAAAGAAATTACAGATTGGTTAATAATGACAAAAATAAATGAAGAGAATGTAAAAGGTGGTGAGACCGCAATGTTGCACTTAGACGATTGGGAGCACTGTGATGATTTATTTAGTGACCCAGTTGGTAAACAAAATTTTATGTGGGGATCACCCAAAAGCAAAAACATAGATTATAAGGTTGAGCACCCTGTTTTTTCATCAGATGAAGAGGGAAGACCTCATATTTCTTATATAGATCAATTTCCAGAGCCAAAAAATATGGAACAAGGAAATTTTTTACAAAAATTATCAGACAGTTTAGAGGAGAGTAACAATAAAATTATTACTAAGCTTCCAGTTGGAAATTCTATTATTGCAAATAATTACTTCTGGTTACACGGAAGAAAACCTTTTGAAGAAAATAAGGAATTAATTAGAGAATTGCTGAGAATTAGAGGCTCTTTTTTTGTTAATTAATTCAATATAATCAATATAAAGTAATCAAAATTTATGAATTTAGGATTTATTGGTACAGGAAAAATTGCATCTTCAGTAATCACAGGAGTCTGTAAATCTAAAATTAAATTCAAAAAAATTATAATCTCTGAAAGAAATAAGAAAACTGCAAAAACTTTAAAAAGAAAATTTAAAAAGATTAATATTTCTAAAAATAATCAAGAAATAATTGATAAATGTGATTGGATATTTTTATCAGTTACACCAACAGTGGGTGAAAAAATCATTAAAGATTTAAAATTTAAATCTAGTCATACTATTATAAGTTTCATTTCAACGATTACGTTATCGCAATTAAAAAAATCGATTAAAGTAAAAGCAAATATTGTAAGAGCAATACCATTACCTCCAATATCATTAAAAAAAGGACCAGTACCTATTTGTCCACCTAACCCAAAAATAAAAAAATTCTTTAATCAAATAGGAACAACTGTAGAAATTAAAAATGAGAAATCTTCAATTAATTTTTGGTCTACTTCTGGAATGATGGCACCTTTTTATGAGTTGCTTAGAGTTATGACAGATTGGCTTGTAAAACGTGGTGTGAAAAGAGATAATGCTCAAAAATATATTACATCACTATTCTTAGCTTTATCTCAAGATGCTGTTGTAAACTCTAAAGAGGATTTGAAGTATTTAGTTAAAGAGTCTCAAACGCCTAAGGGTCTTAATGAACAAGGTGTTAAAGAATTGACTAAAGCTGGTTTTTATAAGTCATTAGAAAAAACTTTAAATAGTATCCATAAACGACTTAATAAATAATTCCAATGTCAGAAAATATTTTAGAAATAAATAATTTATCAAAATATTTTGGTGGTTTAGCAGCTGTATCTGATTGTTCTTTAAATGTTAAAAGAGGAACTATAACTGGCATTATTGGACCTAATGGATCTGGTAAAACTACTTTATTTAATTTAATTGCTGGTAATTTAAAATCATCAAGTGGAGCAGTAACTTTTGATGAAGAAAATATTACAGATGTTCCATCTTACGAATTATTTTCAAAAGGTTTACTTAGAACTTTCCAAATTGCTCATGAATTTTCAAATTTATCAGTATTGGAAAATTTAATGATGGTTCCAGGAAACCAATCTGGTGAAAAACTGATGACCGCACTATTAAAACCAAAACTAGTTTCTGAGGAAGAAGCTATTGTAAAAGAAAAAGCAAAAGAAGTTGTTGATTTTTTAAATCTTAGTCATTTATCAAATGAATTGGCTGGAAATTTATCAGGCGGACAAAAGAAATTGTTGGAATTAGGTAGAACAATGATGGTAGACGCTAAATTAGTATTATTAGATGAAGTGGGTGCTGGTGTGAATAGAACTTTACTAAAAGATCTTGGGACAGCAATCGAAAAACTCAATAAAGAAAAAGGGTATACTTTCTGTATGATCGAACACGATATGGATTTTATAGGAAGATTATGCGACCCAGTTATTGTAATGGCTGAAGGTTCAGTTTTATTTGAAGGATCAGTAGATGAAGTTAAAAAAGATGAAAAAGTAATAGAAAGTTATTTAGGTAGGGGATCTAAACTTAAGGACTCAAATTAATGGCATATTTTGAAGGAAACGCAATGACAGGGGGCTATGGTAGTGGTCCTGATATAATTAATTCTTGCTCAGTAAATGTTAACAAAGGTGAAATAGTTTCAATTCTTGGACCAAATGGAGCTGGTAAATCAACAGCCATGAAAGCGATGTTGGGTCTTTTGAATTTAAAATCTGGATCAGTAAAAATTGATGGTAAAGATATCTCTAAATTATCTCCTCAAGATAGAGTCAAAGAAGGAATATCTTTTGTACCACAAACTAAAAATGTTTTTGCTGGAATGACTGTTGAAGAAAATCTAGAAATGGGAGCTTTTCTTATCAATGATGAAATTAAAGATACAATAGAGGAAATTTATAATTTATTTCCTGTTCTTAAAGAAAAAAGAAATCAATTAGTCGGTGAATTATCAGGTGGACAAAGACAACAAGTAGCTCTTGGTCGAGCACTAATGATTAAACCAACAGTTCTAATGTTGGATGAGCCAACTGCAGGTGTTTCGCCAATTGTAATGGATGAATTATTTGATCATATAATAAAAGTTAAAAGAACTAATGTTGCCATTTTAATGGTTGAACAAAATGCAAAACAAGCACTTAATATTTCTGACAGGGGATACGTTTTAGTAACTGGAGAAAATAGATATTCAGGAACTGGAAATGAATTATTAAATGATCCAAGAGTAAGAAGCTCTTTTTTAGGGGGATAATTATGGATTTTTTAAATGCTATAATTCTTTTATTAAATTATATTTTTATTCCTGCTTTAACATATGGTTCTCAGTTAGCATTAGGTGCAATTTTTGTTACATTAATTTATGGAATTTTGAGATTTGCTAATTTTGCAACTGGAGACATGATGTCTTTTGGGACAATGGTTACAATTTTATTTACTTGGTATTTTCAATCAATTGGAATTTCACTTGGGGTTTTGCCAACAGCGTTAATAGCTATTCCATTTGCAATTTTATTTATGATTATTTACATGTTGTTTATAGATAAATTTGTATTTAAATATTACAGAGTCAATAAGAGCCCACCTGTTCAACTGGCAATGGTTAGTATTGGTGTAATGTTTGTCACTCAGGCTGTGGTAAGAATAATTATTGGTCCTTCTGATCAAAGATTTTTTGATGGTGAAAAATTTATTATCAAAGCACGTGAATTTAAAGAAATGACAGGCCTTAATGAAGGACTTGCATTGAAGTCTACGCAAGTACTAACAATATTTGTTACAATTGTTCTAGTTTCTCTTTTGTTTTGGTTTTTTAAATAAGACTAAAACAGGAAAAAGTATGAAAGCTTACTCTGATAATGAGGATTTAGCTTTACTATCAGGAATTGATCCAAAAAAAATAGTGATGATTACATGGATAATAGCAGGGATTTTAGCAACTATTGGAGGCGCCTTATATGGTTTGGATAAAAGTTTTAAACCTTTCACTTATTTTAACAATATGCTTCCTATATTTGCAGCAGCAATTGTTGGAGGTATAGGAAATCCATTTGGTGCCTTTTTAGGAGGATATGTTATTGCATTTTCAGAAATATTTTTAACTTATGCTTATAAAAAATTCTTTATGTACATTTTGCCAGAAAGTATGGAGCCTGAAAGTTTAGTTCAACTTTTATCTACAGATTATAAATTTGCAGTTTCATTTTCAATATTGGTCATAGTATTGCTTTATAGACCTTCAGGAATATTTAAAGGAAAAGTATTGTGAGAAAGAATTTAAATGTAATAGCTGCTTATAGCATCATGATGGCTTTGATAATTCTTGTAGGAATTTTTCAATCTTGGAATGTAGCATTATCAATATTTAATCTTTGTTTGATTTCTGCAGTAATGACTATGGGAGCAAATATTCAGTGGGGTTATGCAGGACTAATTAACTTTGGAATTATGGGTTATACAGCGCTTGGAGGGTTAGCGGCAGTTTTAATCTCGGTTGATCCTGTACAGGAAGCATGGCGTGCAGGTGGTTTTGATATCTTAATGTGTCTATGGCTAATTATTGCAATGGTATTTGCTATTAGATTTATTTTAAAAAATTTTGAAAAATCAAAATTTAGAACTTATGGAATAGCTGCAATTATAGTTGCTGGAATTGTAATCATTAGAATAACAGCTGAACCTGGAATTGAAGCGATAGAAGGGGTTAATCCAGCTAAAACAGGATTCTTAGGTGGCTTTGGATTACCAATTATCTTTTCTTGGATTGTTGGAGCATTTTTTGCAGGTGGGCTAGCTTTTATAGTTGGAAATGTTGCCTTAGGTTTAAGAGCTGATTATTTAGCAATTGCAACTTTACTTATTTCTGAAATTGTAATTGCAATAATTAAGCATGAAGACTGGTTAACAAGAGGTGTTAAAAATGTAATAGGCTTAAAAAGACCAGCACCATATGAAGTTGACCTTCAAACAACTGAATGGTTTATTAATTTAGTAGAAAAATTCAATTCAGGAAAATTAGCATTAATTTCTAATCTTGCAGATCGTCAGGCAGCATTAAATCAAATGGTAATAGAAGGCTCAACTGTATTTGTTAAACTTTGTTATTCAGGATTATTTTTGATTGTTGTTATTATACTTTTAATTTTAACTCAAAAAGCGCTTTATTCTCCATGGGGCAGAATGATGAGAGCTATTAGAGACAACGAAGAAGCAGCAAATGCAATGGGTAAAAATGTTGTTAAACAACACCTGTTGATATTTATTTTGGGTTCTGCAATTGTTGGAATTGCTGGGGCAATGTTAGTTACTCAAGATGGTTTATTTACACCAGGAAGTTATAGACCTATGAGATATACATTTCTTATTTGGGTGATGGTAATTGTTGGTGGAAGTGGTAATAATTTTGGAGCCATACTTGGAGGTTTTGCAGTTTGGTTTTTATGGATTGAGGCTGCACCTATAGCACTATTTTTGATAAATTTTTTTACAGCTGGAATGGCAGACACACATGCATTAAAAGTTCATTTAATTGAGAGTGTTCCTTACTTTAGATATTTAATGATGGGCCTTGGCTTGTTATTGATAATGAGATATCGACCTAAAGGTATACTTCCTGAAAAAATAGAAATAAAGTAATCACTATATGAAATATATTATATTAGGTGCTGCAATTGCTTGGGCTATGTATATGGCTGACAAGTACATGTTTTAATTATCACAATTCTCTGTCTAATATTTTAGTACATTTTTTTGATGTTTTAAGAATTTTAATTAGTATTTAGATATAAAAAAACCCCAGTAATTTTTATTACTGGGGTTTTTAATTAGATAATAATTATCTTTGTTTTTTAGTTTTGAATTTTCCACCTTTGATTTCTTGCTCTAAGAAAGAACCTTCAGCTTCACCAACACTAGTAAAAGTTACTCCAGTTGCACCTTCGTAATTTATCTTTTTACCTTTAGCTAGTAAATCCAATCCTTTTTTAAGCTCACCTGGATAAATTTTAGTTCCAGGAGCGTTAGCAACACCCATTACATTTTTTGCAATTGATGCTCTGTCAGCAGAATTACCTGCTTGCATTGCTAATACTATCAAAGCTGCTGCGTCGTATGACTCGCCTGTGTATGGTCCAGAAGAATCAATTCCTCCAGCTTTTGCTACATCAGCAAATACACCTGCACCTTTTCCAGTTGAACCAGGCATTGAACCAAAAGATTTACTTAAATCTTTTCCAAATGCATCAACTAGAGATTGACCTATCATACCATCAGATAAAACAAATGTATCAAATGCTCCAGAGTCTAAAGAAGCTTGAATAATTCCTTTTCCACCTTGGTCTAGGTAACCAATTACAGCTACAGCATCACCACCCGCTGAAGCAAGAGTTGCAACTTCAGATGAGTAATCTGCTTTACCATCTTCGTGAGCAGTTACAGTAGTTACTTTAATACCATGACTTTCAACTGCTGCTTTATAAACATCAGCTAAGCCTTTTCCATAGTCATTGTTAGTGTAAGTAATTGCTACACTTTTAACTTTTCTATCTTTAGTAATATCAGCTAAGATTTGACCTCCTCTAGCATCTGATGGAGCTGTTCTAAAGAAATATCCATTATCATCTAGAGTTGTTAATCCTGGAGAAGTTGCTGATGGTGAAATCATCACTACACCATTAGGTACAGCAACATTAGATGCAATTGCACCCGTAACACCTGAACAGTCAGCACCCATTATAGCTGCTACACCTTGTGATACTAATCCTTCAGCTGCTGCAGTTGCTGCTGCTGAGTCAACACAAGTTGAGTCTGCTTCTAAAACTGATATTTTTTTTCCACCCAATAAAGATCCAGACGCTGAAGCTTCTTCAAAAGCTAATTTAGCTGAGTCTCTCATAGCTGGTGTTAGAGATTCAATAGGACCAGTAAATCCTAAGATAATCCCCATTTTAATCGCATGTCCGTCTGCCATTACATTTGTTCCAAAACTTGAAACAAGCATAAATGCAGCAATAAATAGTTTTTTCATTATCTTCCTCTTTTATTGTTAACAATTTATAAAAAGATAATTAAATGATGATTATCTCAACAATTCAATGAAAAATTACTTAGTTTTTTGAAGTAAATATATTGATGTTATTACAACTATACCCCCAAATACTGTTATTAAAGAGGGTACTTCACCAAATATAAAGAAAGTTAATATCAGTCCAAAAACAGGAAATAGTGAATAAAAAGGCATGACCATTCCTATTGGATAAAATTTATAAAGATAAAACATCATCATGTGTCCTAAAATTGAAATGATCATTCCAGCATACATAACTGAAAGCCAACCATTTGTTTCAACTTTCTCCATTTGTTTAACGATGTTTCCTTCAAATATTTGAGAAAAAATAATCAAGACTAAAAAACCTATAAGCCCCATAAAAGCATTTGTAAACTTTACATCTAGGTCTTTTATGTATCTTGAAAAAACTTGAGATAGTCCATAAAAAAAGGCCATTCCAAAAACCAAAAAAGTACCAACAATTTCATCAAAGATATTTGGATCAAAAGCTATAAATAGTATTCCTAAAAATGATGAAAAAATAAAAATCCATTTTTTTAAACTAATACTTTCTTTTAAAAATAAAGAACTTATTAGTATTGCAAACGGTATAGATAGTTGTGCTCCAATTGTAATAGGAGCCAATAAAGTCACTGCATTGATAGATAAGTATAAAAACATATTTACACCCGCACCCATACAAAGAGAAAATCCTATTAAAGGTAATATATATTTCTTTTTAGGAATAATTATTTTGCAAAATGGTAATAAACATAAAAAAACAAAGCCCATTCTTAATGCACCAAAGAAAATTGGATTCATTGAAGCATTTAATCCAAATTTACCAAGTGGATAAGCGCTACCAAGAAAAAACATCACCAAAACAATTAATACAGTGTGTTTTGGGGACAAAATATTACCTGATTGAAAAAGGGTCTAGTGAAGGTTCATCAGAAGTATAGAACCAAGTTGTTTTAACTCTTGTATAATCTTTTATTGACTCGATTCCTGCTTCTTTACCATAACCACTATCTTTAATACCTCCAAATGGAGCAGATGGAGAAATTAATCTATAAGTATTTACAAAAGTTATCCCTGCTCTTATTGCTTTAGAAACTCTCATTCCTCTTGAAAGATTACTAGTATAAACCCCAGAGGATAATCCATACTGATTATCATTCATCTTATTTATTACTTCTTCTTCAGTGTCAAATTTCATAACAGATAGAACTGGTCCAAATAATTCATTTTCTGCAACAGGTAAATTATGGTTGTCGCACTCTATGATTGTCGCTGGAAAATAATATCCTTTGTTAGAAAAAGAGTGTCGTTTACCACCACACTTTATTTTTCCACCTTGGTCAATTGTCGCTTTTATATTTTTTTCAATTGTTTCTAATTGTTTAAAACTACTTAATGGTCCCATCTCAGTTTCAGAGTCCATAGGAGCACCAATTTTAATTTTTGATGCACGTTTTGAGAGTTTGTCTAAAAATTCATCATAAATGCCTTTTTGAATATAAAGTCTTGAACCAGCTATACAACTTTGACCGCTTGCACCAAAAATTCCAGCAACAATACCATTTATTGCATTTTCTTGTTCTGCATCATCAAATACAGCAACAGGACTTTTTCCACCTAGTTCTAAACTTACCTCTGATAAATTATCTGCTGAATTTCTAATTATATGTCTTGCTGTTTCAGGTCCACCAGTAAAAGCAATTTTTTCAACTAAGTTATGTGTTGTTAGAGTTTTTCCACACGGATCACCAAAGCCAGTGATAACATTTACTACTCCTTTAGGAATACCAGTTTTTTCAATAAGTTTTGCAAATTCAAACATTACAGCGGGTGCTAATTCTGAAGATTTAATTACTACTGTATTCCCCATAGCAAGGGCAGGAGCTAATTTTGTTGCTGTTAAAAACATTTGTGAATTCCAAGGAATGATTGCTGCAATAACACCAATTGGAATTCTTGTAGTTATCGCTTGAACATTTGGTTTATCAATTGGAAGAACTGTTCCTTCAACTTTATCAGCAAGACCTGCATAATAATCATAATACTCAGCAATATAGATTGCTTGTTTTTTTGTTTCTCTAAAAAGTTTTCCAGTATCAATCGTTTCTATTTCACCTAACATCTCTGCGTTTTGTCTCAATTGATCTCCAATAGCTCTTAAGAATTTAGCTCTTTCTCTTGGAAGTAATTTAGGCCACTCACCCTCGAATGCTTTTTGTGCCGCATTAACTGCGTTGTTTACATCTTTAGCACTTGCTTCTGGAGCAATTGCCCAAGGTTCATTGTTTTCTGGGTTTAAAGTTTCAAAAGTTCTTTTACTTTCCGAGTCAACCCACTCCCCATTAATGAACATTTTATAATGTTTTAGCTTAGTCATTTTTGTCTACAAATTTTTTGATTGCTAAATTTATATCATCTGCACACTCAATACCACAAAGATGTTTGCCATCTTTGATGATCTTTAGTTCACTATTTTTAATTATGTTGTTTAACTGTTGTGACATTTCAATTGTAGACCCAATATCATTTTCTCCAGTCATTACTAAGGTTTTGCAATAGATTTTTTTAAAGTCTTCATCATTTTTATGTCTAACAAATAACTCATAAACTTTTAAAAAATTAGCCATATTATTTGCAGATAAAATTGAACTAATTTTTTCATAAGTGTCAGGGTTATTTTCTAAATATTTGTCTGTAAACCATCTTTTCAACGCTTGTCTTGAGAGTTTTAATTCTTTTTTAGCTTGATCAAATCTTTCATTAACTATTTTTTGTTGTTGTTCAGATCGTTTGTATATCGAACCTAAAAGAATTAATGATTGTAATCGATCACCATATTTAATTGCAAAATTTCTAGCTATTAAAGATCCAATTGAAAAACCAACTAAATGAATTTTTTCAATCTTAAGTTCATCAATTAACTCTATAAGTTGTTCTGAAAAATCATCAAAACTTATATTTTGTTTTGTTAAAGATGACTTTCCATGACCAAGAATATCATATGAAAGATTAGAATAATTTTTAAAAAAATTTAATTGTGGTTGCCAGATTTCATAAGTTAAACCAACACCATGAATAAAAACTATTGGGATTGATTGCTCTTTTTTATTGAAGATATAAAAAGTACCTGATGCAGTATTCCCAGTTGTCATCAAATATTACTTAGGCTCAATACCCATTTCTTTCATATCTTGATATCTATCACCAGTTCTCGCATGAGCTCTTCCACTTGAAGCTCCCCCAATAGCTATAACAATTTCATCGTCAAATGGAGCATCATGTATCGTGAATTCGTGCGTTAAATAATACGGACGCAATCCAGAGTCTGTTTTGTGCATCATTGGAATTGAAATTTTAGATCCAGCTGGTCCTCTAGTATTTGTAAAACTTAAATAAGAAGTTCCACCAACAGCATCTCTAAATTTATTACCAAATCTTAATGTATGGATAAAAGCTGAAGCATGTTCTATTTCTCCATTTAAACCAACTACTCCTGCTTTACCATACGCTAATATTTTTTCTGGAGATCCAATTTCTTTAATTAGTTCCGGCACCAATAAATCACCGAGCTTAGGTGCTAAATCTAAAATTATAGGTCTTAAATCTTCAACAAAACCTTTTCCATTCCAAGGGTTTTTAAATACAGCTGCAACCGAAACTAACAAAACTGGTTCTTTAGCTTTTTTGCCACCTTCTATGAAAGTTTTATCAACAAATTTTGTAAATTTTCTTAAGTTAATATCCATAATTTTTTATTTTGTTACTTGAGCTAATACTAACCAAGCATTTACCCCTTTGCTTGCAATATAATTTGATTTAAAGAATTCAATTATTTTCCAAGAATTCTTATCTTCTAATTCTTTGATCTTTTTGTCAAATCCATATTCTTCATAAATACCTAGATTAATTGTAAAACAAATAAATGATCTTGTTTTACAAATTCTTACCATTTCATCTAAAGCTGGAGGGTTAACGTGACCAAATGTAAAAGTACCAACACAGGTTATCCCATCATAAGCATCATCTTTTATATCAACTTTTTTATTAAGATCGATTTTGAATAAATTTTGATAAATATTCTCTGGTATCAAATCTAGCATTTTTTGTGAAAAATCAGCTCCATCAAAGTTTTTAAAACCATGTTTTTTTAGCTCAATACCTACTAAACCAGTCCCACAACCTGCATCTAAAATTTTTATATCTTTGTTGGGAACATGTTTGTTAAAAAGGTCTACAGTTTCTTGAGGTCCAGAATATTTCCAATCAACCATATCCTTGTCATATTTATTTTCAACAGTCCATTCGTCATAATAATCTTCAACTTCCTTACCTGCTTTTAATTTATAAATTGGAATTTTATTACCAATATCTTTTTGTGACATTTATTTTTGCCTATGTTTAAAACTATCTCTTCTAAAACTATATAATGCACTAGGATCCACATCAACATCAACTACTGCAGGTTTATTAGATTTAATAGCTGCTCTAACAGCCTCATTTACTTCAGAAATTTTTTTAACCTTAAACCCTTTTGCACCATATAATTCTGCAACTTTATCAAATGAAGGGCTAGTAATATCTGCACCCAAATATCTTTTTCCAAAAAAATCTTTTTGGTAAGCTTTTTCTGCCCCCCAACTTTGATTATTCATTACAATAGTTGTTGTATTTATTCCATATTCAACAGCAGTGCTTAATTCAGATATAGTCATGCCAAAACCACCATCGCCCATCAAGCTGACAACAGTTTTTTTAGGTTTTGCAATTTTAACACCAAGACCGCATGCAAATGAAAAACCCACCAATCCAAAGTCTAACGGTGTAAATAATGAAGGTGGATTATAATATTCTAGAGCATCTGTTGCTTGTAAACAAAGTGTTCCCGCATCTAAAGTAATAGCATTATCTCTTGGTAGAGCTTTTCTTAATTGTTTAAATAACCCTTTTGGTTGAATAGGGAAGTTTTTTCCAAGATTATCTCTATCTCTGTTACTTAAATAATCTTTTCTTTCTTTTAAATATGAGTTTGTCCAATTATTTATATCTAATTTAATTTTCTGTTTTTTAATTTCATTGTATATCTGATTGGTAGCGGTGGCTGCATCAGCATTAATTCCAACAACTATTGGAAAATATTTTCCAAGCATTTTGTTTTCAATTTCAATTTGAATAATTTTTGCTTTTTTATTTATGTTGTCATAAGAGTAAAAAGTAGAGTTAAAACCTAATCTAGTCCCAATTGCTAAAATGACATCTGCTTCTTTAACAAGTCTTGATGCAACAGGATTTCCACGGGGTCCCATCTGTCCTGCATTTAGTTTATGATTAAATGGAATGGCATCGCCATGGCCAGCTGCTGTTACAATTGGTGCATTTAACAATTCAGCAAGTTTGATTACTTCTTTATATTTAGCGGTATGTTTAATCCCACCACCAGCAATTATTACAAATTGACTTGCTTGATTTATAATTTTTGCAGCTTTTTTTATTTTTTCGTTTTTACCTTTAAGACTGCTCTCGCTTTCAAAAGAGGGTTTATTAGTATTGATTTTATAGGTATTTGTTGCTGCTAAAATATTTCTTGGTAGATTAACGCAAACTGGACCTCTTCTGGGTTTCATTGCAAGGCTAAAAGCATCACTCATAATATTAGGTATTATTTTTGAATTTTTAACAGTCCAGGTTTTCTTTGTAATCGGAGTAAATAAAGATTGCTGATCAAGACCCTGAAATGCATCTTCCATTTTATCTTTTGTAGAATAAGACCCAGCAATTGCAATTACAGGTGAAAAAGCAGCTTTTGCTTGAGCAACACCAGTAACTAAGTTAGTAGCTCCAGGTCCATTTTGTCCAGCTATTATAACACCTGGTTTATTTGAGGCTCTTGCATACCCGTCAGCCATATGAGTGCCTGTTCTTTCATCTCTTACTCCAATAAATTTTATATTTTTTTCATGGTAAAGAGCATCAAACATCTCCATTGTAGCAGAACCAATAAGACCAAAGACATGATCAACTTTTTCTTTCTTTAATGATATAACGGCAGCTTCACCACCAGTCATTTTCCTATGGGGTTTGATCACGAAACTTTTTTGACTTCAGTATCAGCATCATCTTTAAAGTGAGGCATTACTTTTTCAGTAAAAAGTTTTATGCTTTTCATACAATCTTCATGTTTTATACCTGGAAAATTTGACCAAACTTGTAAATTTTGTAAGTTTAATTCAGATTTTAATTCATGAATTTTATCAATTACATACTCTGGAGTTCCAAAAAGCATATTTCGTTTATGTAAAAAATCATAGCTAAGTAAATCTAACTTTCCTTTAGTAACAGGTAATTCTTCACCTGGATCCATATGATTTCCTAGTCCTCTCCAGTGACAAACCCATCTCATGTAGTTTACCATATGTTCACCAGCTTTTTCTTTGGCTTCTTCCATAGTATCTGCAACAAACATATCTCTTACAAGCGAAATTCCTTCACCCATTGGTACGTTTCTTTTTTCAGCTTCAGATTTTGCATTCTTGAAAGCTTCAAATTTAATCTTTAACGCTTTAACTGTTGGTATCCACATAATGATATTTAAACCTTGTTGTGCAGCCCATTCAATTGATCGAATTCCATCTACAACTTGATGAATAGGAGGACAAGGTTTTTGGTAAGGTTTTGGAAGAACACTTATGTTTTCCATAACATTAGTTTCAAGGTTTACTAAATCTTTATTTGGCGGACTCATATCGTGTTGCCACACATAATCAGGTGCTGGATATGTATAAAATTCACCTTTATGATTAAAAAATTTTTCTTTCCAGGCTTTTTTTAAAATAGTTAATGTTTCTTCAAAAAGCCTAAAGTTTTTTGCCTGGTCTTTCATGTCTGCTTCTTTATTTAAATTTATAGCTTCTCTTCCATAAATCCCTCTCCCGATTCCGATTTCAACTCTACCCTTTGATAATTGGTCTAATAAAGCAATATCTTCAGCCATTCTAATTGGATTATGAAATGTAATTACGTTGCAAGCCTGACCAATTCGAATTTGATTAGTTCTTGCCGCAGCATCAACCCCCATCATTAATGGATTAGTCAATGACTCCATTCCTTCATGGTTAAAATGATGTTCCGTATACCAAATAGAATTCCATTTGTTCTGATCACAATATTCAGTAATCTCTCTAGTTTCGTCTAATAGTTCGTGGTAAGGTTTGTGTGTCCAGTTTGTGGTATTGCAAAAATAACCAAATTTCATAAAGCCTCCTTTAAAAGTTAATTTAAAGACGACCGATCCCACTTTCGTAAATCTTTGATTTTAACGACGAGTTATGTATCGCTTTATTAAATTAATTTATCATATTTTAATAGTTTCTGTTAGAAAAAAATAAATCAAAGTTTCTTTTGAAAAACACCAATTTGTGCTAGCTTAAATTATGGCAAACTCGTCAGAAAATATTAAAAATTATTCCATAACACTTTTATGTGTAATCGCATCAGCGTTTATAATTTTTTTAGGCTTTTATCTCAAAACTACAGCAGCAAATAAACTAATAGCTCAAAAAGAGGTACTAATGAAAGTAGAGGAAAAAGTTGATAGAGTTTATAACGATTACAAATCTCTTATTGATAGGCAAATTTCTATGCAAGAGAGTATAGAGGAAAATGCGAATAATGCAGGAGTGTTATTTAATGAAGGATCATTAATTTTTTCAGTAAGATTAATGGAGTCTGAAGATATGATTGATCCTGCGCAAGCTGATATGATGGTAATTGAGTCTATCTCTCAAATTAAAAAAGTAAATCCAAGAATAGCAGATATAGTTTCAACATTTAACAGAAAATATATTAATTCTAGGTGAGATATTTTAAAATATTTTCATACTCACTAATTATTTCATTTTATACTTCAAGTTTATTTGCTGTGGATTTAGGTGGATTAAAACTAAATCAAAATATCAACAATTATTTAATTATATCTGAAGAGGAGAAGAATAAAGATATCAGAATTAGAAAATTTGATAAAAATATAAGAATTTTTGCAAATAATATTTTTAATTTAGGTTATAAAAATAGAGGAACCTACAAAGATTTTAAAATTCTAAGTCCAGATTATTTTTGGGATACTTATTATATTTACGAAAAAGATAACAAATCAAATTATATTGTTGCCGTGAAGAGTCTTAATCGTAAAGTTGTTCAATCTAAATTTAAAATTGGAGAATGTACTTCACTAAGACAGCAGTTTATTAAAGAAGTAATGGGATTAAATTTTTCTGAAAAAAAAAAAGAGTATAAAAATTGGATTTCAGGTGACATGATTAGATATAAAGATAGAGTAGTTTATACAACTACAGAAAATGATATAAGTTATAATCATCTTTTTTCATGTGTTCACAGCATTTATTATTCTAAAGATGAGCATTATATAAGTACATATTTTGCATATGGAATTAATACTGACCATCAAATTGTCACTGATATGGATAATTATTTAAATGTAAAAGATCTCAACGAGTTTAACGAGTCTTTGGTTGCTAATTTTAAAATTTGGGGAAATTATGAAATCTCAGATCAAAATTACCTTGATACTGATTTATATTCTTTAAAAAAATACAGAAATGAAGCATTACAAATGCATCAAAAAAATGATTAATTAAATTAGTTTTTTCTTTGAGGTCCAAGGTCCTTTTTTTGTCTTAGGTAAAAACTTTTTAAGGTCAATTAGGACTTTTTCGGACAGCTTTCTATAGGTAGTAAGTTTTCCTCCGTAAATATTCAATAAAGGTAATTTTTTTATAACCTTTAAATCAAAAACATAATCTCTAGTAACTTTAGAAGCTGTATTAAAATCTTCAATTAGAGGTCTGATCCCTGAATAAGTATCTACAATATCTTTTGTACTAATTTGTTTATTTAAGTAATTATTTACTGAATTAATTAAATATTTAGTTTCTGTTTTTGATATCCCTTTATTTTCAGGTGATTTAACTTCTACTTCTGTAGTTCCTATTAATGAAAATTTTCTATTATAAGGTATGACAAATATTATTCTTTTATCAGTATTTTGAAATGTGAAAGCAATATTAGCTTTATACAATTTTTTTGTAATTATATGACTTCCCTTAACTAGTCTTATTTTTTTCTTAGATTTAATTTTTATATTTTTCTTTAAAGTTTCATTTATCCAGGGACCAGATGCATTTATTAAAACTTTTGATTTTATTTTTTTTCCACTTTGAAGACTAATGACCCATTCATTATCAATAATTTCTGCTTTTTTTACTTTATTGTATTCTAGTATTTTAGCTTTATTTCTTTTTGCATCTTTTACATTTAACTTTGTTAATTTTTTATCATCAATTTGAATATCAAAATATTGAAAACCAGTTTTATATTTTTCTTTAAGAATGTTTGGAAATTTTTTTTTAAGATCTAAAGTTTTTGATTTTGGTATATTGCTTTTGCCACCTAAGTTGTCATATAGAAATAAACCGATTTTAATTAACCAGGCTGGTCGAATTTTATCAACATAAGGTATAATAAAAGGAATTGGTTTTGAAATAGGTTTAGCAATTTTATACACTATTTCTCTTTCAATGAGAGACTCTCTTACTAATTTAAATTCATAATTTTCTAAATACCGAAGGCCACCATGAATTAATTTTGTAGACCAAGAAGAAGTTGCTCCTCCAATCTCACCTTTGTCAGCTAAACAAACAGACAAACCTCTGCCCGCAGCATCCCTTGCAATACCTGCTCCGTTTATACCACCACCTATTATGAATAAATCAAATACTTTAGACATTTAAAATTGTTTATTGTTTATAAAATGTAATTACAAATATTCAATGGCTTAATGTGAATTACCGTTGATATTCGACAAATTTCATCAAAGATCGATTTAAAAATTTTTCATATATCTGCCCTGATTTTGAATTTTCTTTTGAATTTAGGAAACATTTATTCATTTTAAAGTCGTAAGAGGGTTCAAAAAAAAAGGGAACAGATAATCTCTTACTTTTGTTCCATAACACTCTATGATTTGTTGCTTTAAACTTTCCTTTACTTAAAAGCTCTAATGATCTTCCTGTATTTACCACTAAAGCTTTTTTATTAAATGGCACATCATACCATTTTTTATTTTTTCTATTTTGTACTTGAAGACCACCTTTCTTATCTTGGTAAAGAACAGTAAAAACTCCACTATCAACATGCGTTTCACATCCAAGAGCTACACCATCTTGTTTTGAAATTTCAACTGGTTTAGTTTGATTAGGATAGTAATTAAATCTTAATGTACTTAAAGTTTTAAGTCTTGAGAAAGCTCTATTACTGATACTATCATCTTTGTTATAAAGCTTAATTATTCCTTTAAACAATATTTCACCTAAAGAAAAAATATCATCAAAATAATTTGACAGACTTTCAATAGAAGATTTATCAAAAGATTTATTTAAATCCAGATACTCTATAAAAGGAGATCTGTATTTTTTTAAATTATGAGGTGTTATTTTGAGATCACCTAAATCCAATCCTTCTTTACCATTAACGCTATTTGGAAAATAGCCTCTGTATGTATTCTTATTTTTTTTATTCCACTTTTTTGGAGCTAATTTTTTTTTATTTTTTTCAGATGAATTAAAAAATTTATTCCCAATTTTACAAATATTTTTAATATCTTTTTGACTTATACCATGACCTGTAATTTGAAAAAAACCTATATCAATACAAGCATTTCTAATTTTATTAATAGCTATAATTGATTTTGAATTGTCAAAACCATTTTTTACTATAGATGAAATATTAATAGTAGGAATTATGTTTTTTGTCATTTACCTAAGAGGTTTTTCTGTAGCTATAGATTGATCTTGAGCTTTTTCACGTATGAAAATATAAATACCACTTGATACAATTATTAAAATTCCTATCACGGTACTTAATGTTGGTATTTCATCAAAATATAACCATCCTAATAATGGTGACCAAAATAATATTGAATATTCAAAAGGTGAAATTACAGATGGAGAAGCTATGCTATAAGCTGTAAATAATAAAAGAAAAGCTACGGTAGCTGTAACTCCAGTTACACTCATTAGAAGAATACTACTATTAAAATCAACAAACCATTCCCTAAATATAAATTGAGAAGCTGGATGATCTGAAGTGTTGTATTGACCATCTCCAATAATGAAATAAAAAATTATACTTAAAATTATTGCACCAATGTAAAATGTAAATGTTTGTGTATAAACGCTATCTTTATCAGATGTTTTTTTTATTATTATCATCGATAATGAATAACAAAATGCACATAAAATAGGCAGTAAGCTTAAATAGTTAAAATTACTGAAATCAGGATTTAAAGTTATATAAACTCCAATAAATCCAACAACTACAGCAGACCATCTTCTCATTCCTATTTCTTCTTTCAAAAAAAAATGAGCAAATATTGTAATTAAAAATGGAGTAACAAAAAATAAAGCTGTAGCAGTGCCAAGTGGTAGTACTGTTAAAGAAATATAAAAAGAACTAAAGCCAAAGAAAAAAAGTATTACACGAAAAAAAGTTAAAACTGGATATTTACTTTTAAATACTATGGGTTTTTTTGTGAGTATTAAAAATGTTAGAATAAGTACAAAACTTATTACAGTTCTAACTAAGTAAACTTCATAAAGTGAAACAAAATTATAAATATGTTTCATAATTCCGTCCTGTACTGAAAAAACCATCATGGCTAACAAGATGTATAATATTCCTTTTGGATTATTATTTTGTCTAGGCATTCGCCCCATATAACATAGAACTTTTCTTCTTTATATTTTTATTAATTGTGCAATATTAAATTATGATTTCAGAAGAAGATCAAATAATGATGGATACTCTTTATTGGTGGGGTATTCCCACTTTATTTAGATGCAAAAATGATCCTGATCCAAAAAACTGTGATATTGCCTTAGTGGGTGTTCCACATAGCACAGGAAATGGTACTACCGAAAGAGATCAGCATTTAGGTCCTCGAGCTGTAAGAAATATTTCAGCAATGCTTAAAAGATCACATTTAGATTACGGAATTGACCCTTGGAAAATGAAAAAAATTCATGATTTAGGTGATGTTCCTTTTCCTGAAGCAAATAACAATGAAAAATGTATTGAGAGAATTTCTGCTTTTTATGATCAAATTGAACAAGCAGAGAAGCCAGTTGTATCAATTGGTGGAGACCATTCTATCACAGGAGGAATTGTTCAAAGTTTAGCAAAAAAAAATTCTAAATTAACTAAAGGAAAAAAAATTACATTTCTTCATTTTGATGCACATACAGATTGTTTTGAAAAGTTAGACCATTTCTTAGGTGCAAAAAAATCAGCAGCGCACTGGGCATCGTATTTAGTTAAACAAGGAAATGTAGATCCTCATACAAGTACTCAAATTGGAATTAGAGGTAATCCAAGAACGTTAGATTGGTTACAGGCAAGTTATGATAATGGTTACCAAGTAATTACTATGGATGAGTATAGAGAGTGGGGACATGAAAAATGTGTAAAAAAGATTTTAGATAGAATAGGAGATAATCCTATTTACATAACTTTTGATTTAGATTGTTTAGACCCCACCGTTGCACCAGGGGTTGCAAATATAGAGTCAGCATATAGAGGTTTTAATATGGATGAGGCAAGAAAACTCATTCAATGTTTAAAAGGAAAAAACGTTATTGGTGGTGATGTTGCTTGCTTGATGCCAACAAAAGATAATCCAAATCAAATTACATCTATGGTTGCTGCAGCAATTATGTTTGAAATAATCTGCTTAATCTGTGTTAATCCAAAATAAATTCTGAAGCTCTTTCAGCTATCATTAATGTTGGAGCGTTTAGGTTTCCACTTGTAATCTCAGGCATCACAGATGCATCGACTACTCTAATATTTTCTAGACCGTGTACTTTCAGTTTTTCATCTACTACAGCCATACTATCCACTCCCATTTTAAGAGTGCATGATGGGTGATAAGCTGTTTCAGCTTTGGATCTTATATATTCTTCAAATAGTTCATTTGTATGAACATTTTCTCCAGGACCAATTTCTTTTCCAGCAAAAGGTTTTAATGAATTTTGACCCAAAATATTTCTTGCTACATGAATACATTCTATTGTTTGCTTAAGATCATCCTCATGTTCTAAATAATTAAATTGAATTTTTGGATAATCATAAGGGTTAGAACTATTTAAAGTGATATGCCCTCTACTTTTTGGATGATTAGGGCTAGCATGAAGTTGATAACCATGACAGTCAGGATCAACTAATCCATGATCAATTACAAAAGCTGGAAAAAAATGAAATTGTATATTTGGATATTCTCTTTCTGGTGAAGATTTACAAAAACCACCAGCTTCTAAAAAAGAAGTAGCGCAGGGACCGGTTCTAGATAAAAACCACTGAATACCTATTCTCATCATATTTAGTTTATTTACATAAGAATATAGAGTGTCTGACGTTTTACACTCTTGTTGCACATAAGTTTCAAGGTGATCTTGTAAATTTTTACCAACACCATCAAGGCCATGAACGACATCAATTCCTTTTTCTTTTAAATGTTCACTTGGGCCTACACCTGAAAGCATCAACAATTGTGGAGAATTTATTGCCCCACCACTAAGGATAACTTCTTTATTAGCATAAATTTTTTCAATTTTATTTTTAATTTTTACTTCAATACCAATTGCTTTTTTTCCATCAAAAATAATCTTCTCAACAAAAGCATCAGTAAAAACATTTAAATTTTTTCTTTTTTTTGCAGGATTTAAATAATATTTAGAAACACTTGCTCGCTCTCCTTTGTGAATGGTTACATCGTACATACCAAAACCTTCTTGATCTTTACCGTTCATATCATCATTAATTTTGTATCCAGCTTCACCTGCAGATTCTATAAATGCTTTAAATAATGGGTTTTTATTTTTTGATTGGTTTACCGGTAAAATTCCATTTCCACCTCTGTAATCATTTTCCCCTTCTGACCAAGTTTCAATTTTTTTAAAATAGGGTAAAACTTTATCATAAGACCAGTCTTTCAAACCAAAAGAAGCCCATCTTTCATAATCATTTGGATTTCCTCTTACATAAACCATTCCATTATGAGCGGAGCAACCCCCAATCATTTTTCCTCTTGGACAAAAAAGATTTCTATTATGTAAATGAGGTTCTGGCTCTGAATAATATTTATAATTATATTTTGGATCATGCATTGTATAAAGAATTGCAAGGGGCATATTAACTTTCCAAATATCACTTGGTTTTCCGGCCTCAAAAACAGCAACGTTATTTTGACTATCTTTAGATAGTCGATTTGCAAGAACACATCCAGCTGAACCAGCTCCAATAATTAGATAATCAAATTTCATATAAGTTTAGAAGTTAGCAACTTTTGATAGTCATGAATAGATTTCATTTTAAGGTCAATTCTTTTCGCTGCCTCATCAAACTTTCTAAGAAGTATTGAAGGTTTAAAATATTCTTGAGCTTCAAATTTATTACTCTCCTCTTGATTTAATACACCACCTTGAAGTTTTAAGCTTGTTTTAGAAGCATCTGACAAAAGATCAAAGTACTTTTTATCTTTTGCCAAATATCTTTTTGCTAAAACATGGTATTTTATTGGTTCTAATATCTCTTTTTTAAAAAAACTTTTTAAATATTCATAACCTATATTTTCATGGTGACCGTCTACATTTAGTTTAACCAACTCATCTGGTTTTTCTAAAATAAAATGACCATAATCGTGCAATAAACATGAACAAATTAAATTATCATTACATTTTGCTTTTTCAGCTAGCATTGCAGTTTGTATCATGTGTTCCGACATGGTGACTTTTTCACCAATATAAAGAGATTTATTATTTACAAAATTTGATATTATTTTATCTACAACTTGCATTAAGATTATTGAGGGTGGTCACCTTCAATTGCAATACGATCCATTATTCTTTCATAACCTAAACCTCTTCCAGGAAAAAAATCTGCTATTGCGTAATGAATAACGCTTCTATTGTCCCAGATAGCAACAGTATCTTTAGTCCAGTTAAATCTACATGTTAAATCTAATCTTGATTGATGTTCAAATATTTCTTTTAATATTTGATCGCTTTCTTCTTTATCCATACCAATAATTTGTTTTGTATATGTCCAATTCACATATAGGATTTTCTTACCTGTTTCTGGATGAGTTCTAACAATTGGATGTTCGTTAGAATAAGAGTCGTAATTTCTTTTTTCATTACCTTCCATGTATTTATAGTTATCGATGAAAAATTCTGCTCCAAGTGAACTATGGATAGCTTTTTTATTTTTAATTTTATCTTGAATTTTGGGATCTAATGTTTCCCAAGCTAATTCCATATTAGAAAAACAAGTATCTCCTCCTACAGGAGGTATTTTTAATGATCTTAAAATTACTGCTTTAGTTGGTTTAGCATTATAACTTACATCGCTATGCCAATTCTCACCCCATTGGTTTTTTTCTTCTTTACCCTTTATGATTCTTACAATTTCTGGATAATTTTCTAAGCCTTTAACATAAGCATGTGTTTCTAAAGGACCAAATTTTTCTGCAAGAGCTACCTGCTGATCTTTAGTAATTGGTTGGTCTCTAAAAAAAATTACTTTGTGCTCTAAAAGTAAATCATTAATTTTTTTGAAATTTTCATCTGAAATATCAGTTAAATCAACTCCTTTAATTTCTGCGCCAAGCGCACCTGATAGTAATTTTATTTCTGTATTCATTTAATTAAGGTTATTTCTTAAGTTTATTTAAAAATTGCAAGTTATCAAATTTAAATTTTGATTTATTTTCATCAATAAAATTGTTCATTATCAGTATTTTTTCTTTTTCAAATTCTGCTACTTTTCTCAAATCTAAATTAATATATAAAGCTAAAACCTCGGTTGTTGCAGAGAGAACATTTTTACTTTTTTCGTACATTTCCAATTTATAGTGCAATCTTTTTTTATCATGATCACAATATGAAAGATAAACATCTACATCATCGTCTTCTTTAACTTCGTTATTATATGTAGTGTGCGTCTCTACAACCATCGTGCTTCTTTTTGTTTTTATTGCTGCTTCTTCACCCATATTAAATTTTGATAAAATTTTTTCTGCAGCCTTATCAAAAACTAATATATAAAAGGATAAATTCATATGATTGTTGTAATCGGTCCATTCGTTAACAATTTTAGTAGTATTTAGAAGTAGAGACATATTAATTTAATTGATTTAAAATTTGATCTGAAAGTTTTTTAATCTCATCTACAGCATTACCTTTTCTTTGTTTTTCTACTGCAGTTTTACCTTCGCCCATTGAAGAAGTATAGATTTGTCTATTTCCTATAATTGTTTGAGTCGACTCAAGATCTAGACTTTTTATAAAATCTTTTGTTTTATCTATAAGCTTGGATCTTTTACTTGATCTATTAATTTGTGCTAAAATTTTCTTGTTTGCTTTTTTGGCTATTTCAACTATTGCTCCTGTTGCCCAAAAATCAACATGTGAAGCAGCCATAGGTATTAAAACTAAATCTGCTGCTTCAATAGAAGGTCTTGCATCTGACTCAATTTTTGGTGGGGTATCAATGATAACGATATCATGATCATTTTTTAATGTTTTTGACTCATATTGTGCTCCCCATAAACTAGCAGTTTTGAAAGTTAGATTTTCATTTGAAACTTTTTTTTCTGTTCGTATCATGAACCATTTACCCAAACTTCCTTGAGGATCAGTATCAATAATTGCAACTTTTAAATTATGATATTTTATAAAAGCCATAGCTAAATGAACAGCAAGGGTAGTTTTTCCAGTACCCCCTTTTTGTTGAGAAATAGTTATGACCTTCGAAAGCATAAGTAAGCAATATATTCTATAATTAAGTTATGATCGAATGAATAAGGTTTAACTAAAAATTTTTCTGTAAAATTCTACTAGTGATTGTATTTGAAAATTTTTTTTTAATTTTTTATAATTTCTCTAAAAGTTTTCATCTACATATAAAAATTATATATTTAAAATATAAACACTTTTAATTTGCTTTGCGCGTCATTTTATCTTTAAATGTAGCTTGAGAGGGTAAAATTTTAGCTTATGAATAAATTATTGCTTCCACAAGACGTTGTAGGCGGATCTTTTTGGTTAATATCCGTTGCGATGATAGGTGCAGCAATATTTTTCTTTCTTGAAAGAGGACGACTGTCTCCAAAATGGGGAACAGTAATGAATTTAGTTGGTGTTATAGCATTAATGTCATCGATTCATTACTTCTATGCAAAAAATTTGTGGGTTTTGAATGGCCAAGCACCAACTGCACTAAGATATATTGATTGGCTGTTAACTTTTCCACTTACAATACTCACTTTCTATGTAATGCTTAAGTCAGTTACAGATATCAAGCGTGGAATGTTCTGGAGATTGCTAGTTGGGACGTTAGTTTGGGTTATTGCACAACTTTTAGGGGCTTATGGTTACATGAGTGTAACTCTTGGGTTCTTAGTAGGTATTGTTGGATGGCTTTATATCATTGGAGAGCTTTATATGGGAGATGCTGGACGAGCAAATGCATCTTGCAATAATGAGCGAGTTCAGATGGCTTTTTTTGCAAATAGACTAATAATTACAATAGGTTTTTCAATATATCATATTGGATACTTCATAGAGCACCTTGCGGGTGGAGCAAATATTAACAGTTTAAACATAATTTATAATTTAGCTGACGTATTAAATAAAATCATTTTTGGAATGATAATTTATAGCGCAGCTTTAGAAGATACAAAGAAAGGTAATCAGAATTAAGGGGGAATAATATATGACTAAAGGAGCAGACATAATAGCAGGTATAATTTTAGTCGCACTTGCAATTGCGATTATAGTTTACTTATTACATTGGTTATACAGACGATCATCAAAAGAAGTTTCGTTTGTACGTACAGGTATGTTAGGGGAAAAAGTTGTTATATCTGGTGGTGCGTTTGTCTTACCTATAATTCATAATATTACACAAGTAGGAATGCGTACACTTAGTCTGAATATAAAGAGAGCAGGTGACAAATCTCTAATTACAAAAGATAGAATGAGAGCAGAACTTGTTACAGAATTTTTTACGAAAGTTCCACCAGAGGCTAAAGCAGTATCAACTGCAGCACAAACTTTAGGTAACAGAACTCTTGATCCAGAACATTTAAAAGAGGTTGTTGCTGGTCGTTTTGCAGACGCACTTGGAGAAGTTGCAGCAAAAATGACCTTAGATGAAATACAAGAAAATAGAGGTCAATTTGTTAAACAAGTTGCTAACATTGCAAATGAATCAATAGGGCATACTGGATTGGCACTTGAAACAGTTTCTATTATCTCTCTTGATCAAGCACCTATTGAAATGTTTAATCCTGCTAATACTTTTGACTCTCAAGGTTTAACTCAATTGACTGAGCAAATCGAAGAGAGAAAGAAAAAGAGAAATGATATTACTCAAGATACAAAAATTTCAATTGAAAATAAAAATTTAGAAACAGTTCAAAAAGAATTAGAAATTAAGAAAAATGAGGAGTTTTCTAAGTATCAACAAGAAAGAGAAATAGCTATTCAAAGAGCTAAAGAAAAAACAGAGACAATAAAAGAAAAAGCTGAAAAAGAAAGAGAAGCAGAAGAAGCTGAAATAAGAAGTCAAGAACAAATTGAAGTTGCAAAAATTTCACAAAATCAAGTTATCGAGGTTGAAAGAAAATTAACAGAAACAAGACTTATCGAAGAAATTGAAAAAAGAAGAAAAGAGCAAAATGAATTAGAGAAAAATTCAGCGTTTGAAATAAGACAAAAAGATTTAGAAACAGAAGTTAAAATTTTAAATCTTGATAAAGAAAGTGAATATGCAAGACTTGAAAAGCAAAGACAAGTTGATATCAAACGAGCTCAAGAAAAAGCAGCTATTATAAAAGAACAATCTGAAAGACAAAAGGAGGCTGAAGAAGCTCAAATTGTTTCAGAACAACAAGTTAAAAATGCTAAGATTGAACAACAAAAAAATATAGACTCACATAGAATTGAATCTGAAAGAGTAGTGAGACTTCTTGATATAGAAAAAGCTAAAAGATTAAGTATTGAAGAGCATCAAAAAAATCTTGAAGTGATTAATAAGTCAAAACAGGTTTTAAAATCAAAAGCTGAAGAAGAAAATTCTAGAGCTAGAGCTATAGAAGCAGAAGAAAAAGCTAATTCAGCTAGATATGTTGAAAAAGCACAAGGGATTAAAAAAGTGGATGTAATAACAGCTGCATCTAAAGCTGAGCAAGATAGACATGCAACTATGGCTGCAAAATTAAGATATGAGATAGATGCTGCAGGTAAAGAAGCATTAAACTCTGCTGAAAATCTTAGAAGTGACGCAAGTAGAAGAAGTGCATTACGTTTAAAACTTGCTGATAAGATTGAGTCAATCATTAGAGAAAGTGTTAAACCAATGGCTAACATTGGAGATATTAAAATTGTTGATGTTAATGGTTTGCCTGGCTTTAGTGGAACATCCAGCACTGGAGGCGGCGGTGGAGAAGCATCCGATGGTACAGGTGGATCTGCAAGAAGTGGTAATTTAGCAGATAATGTAGTTAGTTCTGCATTGCGATACAGAGCTCATCAACCTTTCTTAGATAGTTTACTCAAAGAAATTGGAATGGCACCAGGTGAAATAAGTAATATTAGAAATATTTTAGGCGATTATGAAAATCCGAAAAAAGATTATCATATGAATTTTGATAATGATCCAACTAAAGGACCTAAAAGTTCTAAATAAAGAGTTAAAGATATATGAGTAGTGATTTGAATAATTGGGCAAAAAAGTACGAAGATCTTACAAATAGTGATGAAACTATTGCTGCTATGGCAAAATATTATTCATGCTCATTTATGTTTGATATGGAAAAAGCAAAAGTCATTATTGAAATGCATGATGGAAAAGTGAAAAATATTAATACTAACCCAGGCCCATTAGACCCATATGATTTCGCTTTAAGGGCTTCCGCAAATACTTGGAAAGAATTTAGTCAGCCAATACCTAAACCAATGTATCATGGTATTTGGTCAGCAAGTTTTAGAAAAGATTTAAAAATAGAGGGCAATCACTTAATCTTAATGAAAAATTTGAGAAATTTTACTGTTCAATTTGAACTATTAAGAAAATCAGGAGTTCCCGTATAAGATGAATTTTGTTGAATTAAAAGGATTTAAAAAATGGTAAAGCATCACAGTGTAGTAGGGCGGTATGTTACTATTGAAGTAGATGATTGTGAATATAAAGTTTTTTATCTTCAAAATGGAAAAGGAATACCATTAATCTGTCAACATACTGCGGGATGTCATAATCATCAATGGAGAGGACTTCTTGAGGATGAAGAAATTATAAAAAATTACAATGTAATTGCATATGACTTACCTAGACATGGTAAATCAGACCCTCCACATAATAAGGAATTTTGGAAAGAAGAATATAAACTAACTGCAGAACATTATTGCAATTTTATAATTAAATTATGTGAAGCTTTAGATTTAAAAAATCCTATTTTTATGGGGTCTTCTTTTGGAGGAAATGTAGCGTTGCAATTAGCCCTTCGTCATCCTAATAAATTTAGAGCCGTTATTCCAGTTGAAGCAGCAGATCATGCGCCAGGTTTCTATTTAGATTGGTGGAGACATCCACATGCAAATGCAGCTCAAGTTTGTGGAAGTGGTACGTGGGATTTAATGGCACCTCAATCACCTGAAAAAGATAGATGGTTGACATGGCATTATTACACTCAGGGCTCTGAGGCATTTAAAGGTGATTTATATTTTTATTCCGTTGATCATGACTTAAGAAATGAATTGAAGAATATTGATGGTCATAAATGTCCAGTAATAATGATGACTGGAACTTATGATTATTTAACACCACCTGAAGCTACTGAAAATACAGCAAGACAAATTAAAGGTGGAGTTTATATTGAAATGCCTGATATAGGGCATTTTCCAATGAGTGAAAATCATGAGTTATTTAGAGTTTATTTAATAGAAGCTCTGAAAATAATCCAAGAAAGGACCAATAAGTAATTTAGTTACTAGGAGCGGATATGGAAAAAGATAAAACAGGAGTTCAACTTAATCTTGGTCATACAAGCACTGATGACTTTATTACTGAAAAATATGTATTACCACTATTAAGAGATGAAAAAATGAGAAACAAATTAATAGAAGAACACAGAGCAACTCCTGTTGGCAGAGCCGCCCAACCTCATAAAGGTCAGCCAATGGTTGAACATAGCAAAGAACTTCAAATTGTTTTAGATAAACTTAGAAGACAACCAATGGCAATCAAAAAATATGTAACAGTATGTAAAAAAGATTTTGAAGATTACAGAATAGGAATAGTTACTGGTGTAAGAGGAGATCCTGTTGAAATTTTAGAAGAGTCTTTTTCTTCTGAAGAAGCTGCCGAACATGCAATTTTTTTAAAAAGAATTTTAGATCTTTTAGAAAGACATGGACAATGATTAAAACTAAGAGGTTTAAATAATGTTAAGAATTACAGGTTATAGTGATAAATACACTTCTTTTCCTGGTGAAGAGATTAAATTTATGGTCAACTCTGAAAAAAATGAAAATTATGAGGTTCAAATTGTAAGATTAATTCATGGAGATACAAATCCTGATGGACCTGGATATAAAGAAGAAGAAATAGGCGCTGAATGTAATAGAAATTATCAGGGAAAAAATCAAAAAATTCATGGTGGTTCTTATGTTGTAATTCCTCAAGACGAGAGACTAAACACAACAAGCTTTACTTTACAGGCATATATATTTCCGACAACTCCAGACAAAGGTAAGCAAGGAATTTTAACAAAGTGGAATGAAAAAACTCAAAGCGGTTATGGGTTATTCATAGATGAAAATAGCTGTTTATCAGTAATGATTGGAGACGGAGGAGGGCAAACAACTTCAGTTTCAAGTGAAAAGAAATTAATGAGAAAAGTTTGGTACTTAGTAGCAGCTACATATGATGCTGAAACAGGAAAATTAAAGTTATACCAAGAACCTTGTGTTACACCTACCAATGGTGGACTAGGTATGTCGATGTTACATCCAGCAGATGAAACAACTGCTTATGTAGAATCTATAAGTAATTTGAAACCACGTGCAAACGATGCTCCTTTTTTAATGGCTGCCTGTGCATTAAATGATAGATCTGGAAGACATATTTTTGGAGGACACTATAAAGAAGCAACTAGCCCTGTTGAATTGCCAGAGCAAACATTAACTTATAATGGCAAAATAGATAGACCAAGACTTAGTAAAAAGGCTTTATCGAAATCAGAAATAGAGTCTCTGGCTAGAGGTTTTGGTGGATGTACTTCTGAATTAAGATCTGAAGTTATAGGAGCTTGGGATTTTCATGCCAATATTACAAAGAATATGGCATCAACTTTAATTGTTGATATGACATCAAATCATCTAAATGGTTTTATTGTAAATTTACCATGCAGAGCTATGACAGGGTATAATTGGACTGCAGATGAAATGGTATTCCATCACAAGCCAGAAGAATATGGAGCTATTCATTTTCATGATGATGATATTGATGATGCAAGATGGGATGTAGACTTTGTATATAAAGTGCCTGATAAAATTAGAAGTGGAGTTTATGCAGCAAGATTAAGAATAAATGGTGAAGATTCAGCTGAAACAGAGGACTTCATACCTTTTGTTATTAAACCCCCCAAAGGCAAAACTACTTCAGATCTTTTATTTGTTTTACCAACAAATAGTTACATAGCTTATTCAAATGACAACCTTGGTACAAATTCAGTAGTAGCTCAATTATTAGCTGGAAAAGTACCAGTTATGTCAGCTTCAGATTTGTATTTAAATGAACACAGAGAATATGGTTTATCAACTTATTCTCAACATTCAGACGGTAGTGGTGTAGCAATTTCATCGAGACTAAGACCTATTTTGAATATGAGACCAAAATATAGACACTGGCTATCACCATCTCTATGGCAACTTAATGCAGATTTGCATTTGACTGATTGGTTGGAAGAAAAAAATTTAGATTTTGATGTTGTTACTGATGAAGACTTACATTTGGAAGGTGTTGAATTATTAAATCGATACAAATGTGTTTTAACAGGTTCGCACCCTGAATATAGTTCTGAAAAAATGCTAGCAGCTTATGAACAGTACCAACTTAATGGTGGAAGATGGATATACTTGGGTTCAGATGGTTTTTATTGGATTAGCGAATATCATCCTGATAATCCAAATATTATTGAAGTTAGAAAAGGCGAAGCAGGTACTAGAGCATGGACAGCAAATCCAGGTGAATACAATAATGCTTTTGATGGAAAATATGGTGGAATGTGGAGAGCTCGAGGGAGAATACCATCAAAAGTATGTGGATTAACTTTTACAGCATATGGATTTGATGTTAGCTCTTATTACAAAAGGTCTCCTGATAGCGAACGACCTGAATGTTCTTGGATTTTTGATGGTGTTGGAAAAGATGAAGTAATAGGAGATTTTGGCTTAGTAGGTGGAGGTGCAGCAGGACTTGAGCTTGATAGGTATGATTTAGAGTTTGGAACACCTCATAATGCATATCTATTAGCAAGATCAGAAAATCATACAAATTTAATGATGCAAGTAAATGAAGAGATTCATTTTACTGTTAGAGGATATTACGGTGGGGGTACTGAAAATCCAATGGTTAGAGCAGATATGATTTATTATAAAACGCCAAATGATGGCGCATTGTTTGCACCTGGATCTCTATCTTTCTGTGGAAGCTTATCTTACAACAATTACAATAATAATGTCTCTAAAATTTTAGAAAATGCAATTAGAGGATTTTTAAAAGATGGACCTTTACCATAATGAGCAATCAATTTACTAGACCAGAAGGAACAGGTGGGAAAGGTATTTTAGGATCAGATAACGAAACTCCACCAAATGATTTAGAAAAAAATGCTTTGGGAAAATTAGATGAAGATAAACTTAATGAATTGGCTAAAAGTCTTTTTACATTAAATAATCGAAAATATGGACCTATACCTGGTGCGTATATGGTGATGTGCACTAAACCTGACAAAGAATGGTGTGTTGCGCAATTGAATGCTGATAGAGCTAAACCATTTATAATATTTGAAGATAAGGCTTACTCTACGATTAAAGAAGCCCAAGAAGAAGCTGAAAGAATTAAAAAAGAAAAAGGTGAATCAGCACCTAGACGCTGCACTTAATCTAACAAAAGGATCTACGATATGGCCAAGTCATATGTCTGAAAAATCAGTTTGGTTATTTATCTTCATATTATTATATGCTGCCTATTGTTTTTTTTGGGGTGTTAGAGGATCAAGGTATAATTCTGATAATCCAGAAAATTATTATCTAGCAAATAGAAGTATTTCTTCATGGGTTTTTTTCTTTGCAGCAACAGCCGCAACGTTTGCAGGCTTAACTGTAATTTCTCAAACCAGCCTTATCTTTCATGATGGCTTTCAATATGTTGGTACGGCTTTTATTGCTATAACTGTTCCTTTAGGGAGTATATTTTTTTTTAAAAGACAATGGATGCTAAGCAGAAAATTTGGATACATTACTCCTGGTGAAATGTATTATGATTACTATAAAAGTGATACCATTAGAATTATTTCTGTTTTAGTAACTTTTTTTTTCGCAATACCCTTACTTGCTGTTTTATTTGGAGCAACAGGTTATCTTATAAATACATTAACTGGTGAGTATGTTTCTAGAGAATTAGGAATGTGGGTAATTTCAATCATTGTATTATTCTATGTAACAAGAGGAGGTTTTAAATCTATTTTCAGTGTAGGTGTAGTTCAATCTTGGCTTTATTTTTTAACAATAATTATTTTAGGATTAATCACTTATTCCTTTATAGGAGATATAGAAACTTTTGGTAAATCATTAGCAAAAATAGCAAATACAAAAATTAGTTTTTGGGGAAATACAAATGGTTATGGAGGAGGTGACTATAATGGTTATTTCGCATTACCAGGTGTTATACAATGGGTAGCTGGTTTAGGAAAAAATGAAGCAATTGGAGGTCCTTGGACTGCGATGATGATTTTTACATTTACAATTTCTTTTATGGGAATAGTTCTGTCACCATCATTTTCAATGTTAAGCTATACAGCAAAACACCCTAAAACTTTTTCTTATTATCAAATATGGGGATCTGCAGTTATTGTTGGTTTATTATTATTTATATTTACAACTTTTCAAGGAATAGGAGCAATTTTATTGGGGGCTAGTGCTGAAATTAATAGTAATGGTCTTTTCGTTAATAAGCTTTTACCAGAAGTTTCAAGTAAAGATCATTCATCAATTGTTTATCATATTATCGGTTTAATGGACAAACATGCCTTATGGTTAACTGGTTTATTGGCTGTTGGATTAGTTGCTGCACTTCAGTCTACAGCAGCTGCCCTTTTAATGACCTCAGGTAGCATCGTTACTAGAGATTTTTATAAAGCTTACGTAGATAAGAACTCGAACTGGGAGAAAGAGCGAAGAGCAGCTCGTATAATTATGATGTTAATGTTTCTGGCCTCACTTTATCTAGCTACATTTGCTAAACCTGCTATGATTATTTTTAGTGGTATTTCAATTGCTATAGCATTTCAATTTTTAATTGTTCTACTTGGTCTTGTCTGGTTTCCATGGATAACAAGAGGAGCTGCTATATCTGGTATAATAATTGGAATAATAATTGTTATTTTAACAGAAACTATTGGTCAGCAAATTTCAGGAAATAGATTACCGTGGGGAAGATGGCCATTGACTATTCATTCAGGTGTTTGGGGCTTATTATTCAATGTATTTATTTGTTTTTCAGTCTCAGCGTTTTCATCAATAGCAAAAGTAGATAATGATAGAGATTATCGTCAAAAATTTCATGATTTTTTAAACGAACACATGGGCCTTCATCCGAGTAGAACAAAATTAAGATCATTTGCATATGTTATTGCTCTTATATGGTTATTCTTTGGAGTAGGTCCAGGACAAGTTCTTGGAAATAATTTTTTTGGTGCTCCAAATGCGGGATATGAATCTTGGATTTTAAAGATACCTTCATTATGGGGATATCAATTAATATGGTGGTTTTTTGGAATTGGTTTGATTTGGTTTTTAGCAAGTAAAATGGATTTATCAACTTTACCAAATAAACCAATACAGTCTGGTGATCTTCATAAACATCCAGATGAAGTTTCTGGAGAAAAAAATTATTTAGATAATTTAGGAACTGGCTATGGCTGGATCTTAATATTAATTGGTCTAGCTATATTTTCAATAATCTTTTATGTTTATTACGTTTAGGAATTAGGATTATGAATAATTTTACATTTAATACTACTTCAGGAATTAGATTTGGAAGTGGAATGTCTAAAATATGTGCTGAAGAAATTTCAAAAAAATTGGGACCAAATGTTTTATTTATAACTGATAAAGGGTTGATGTCTTTAAATTTAACTGAACCAACTCTAACTGAACTAAATAAATATTCATCAATAGTTGAAGTTTTTCAAGATGTAGAAGCAGATCCTTCAATTAAAACACTTCTACACTCTATAGAAGTTGGAAAAAAAATTAATGCTACAGGTGTTATTGGATTTGGGGGAGGATCTTCAATGGATGTAGCTAAATTAACTTCTTTAATTTTAGGTTCAAATGAAAATATTGAAGACGCCTGGGGTGTTTCAAATGCTAAAGGTCCAAGATTACCATTAATTTTAATACCGACTACTGCTGGAACAGGCTCGGAGGTAACCCCTATATCTATCATCACAGTTGGAGAAGAAGAAAAGAAAGGAGTTTCTTCGCCAATAATTTTACCTGATATTGCAATTTTAGATCCAGATTTAACAATTGGATTACCAGCACACACAACTGCAGCTACAGGAATTGACGCTATGGTTCATGCTATAGAGGGTTATACTTCATCAAACAAAAATAATAATCTAATTTCAAAAATGTTAGCTATCGAAGCACTAAAACTTTTGTCGGGCTCAATAGAAAAAGCTGTATTTGATGGTTCGAATATTGAGGCTAGAGGCAACATGTTAATTGGAGCAATGTTAGCTGGGAAAGCATTTGCTAATTCTCCTGTTGCAGCAGTCCATGCTCTTGCCTATCCGATTGGAGGAACTTTTCATGTGTCTCATGGATTGTCAAACTCTTTAGTTCTACCATACGTTTTAAGATTTAACAGTGTAGATAGCAAAACAACAAAAAATTATGCTGAATTAGCCCCATTTGTTTTCCAAGATATTAACACTGAAAAGGGAAGCCAAGCAGTATGCAAAGAATTTATTGATCGATTAGAGAGTTTATCACAAAAAATTGGACTTCCTCAAAGATTAAGAGAGGTAAATATTCCAAAAGAGGCATGTAAAAAAATGGCATCAGATGCAATGAAACAAACTCGTTTATTAGTTAATAACCCAAGAGAACTGACTGAAAATGACGCTCTTAACATATATGAGGCAGCCTGGTAGAATAAATTATGAATAATATTTCTGATGACTTTTTTGAAAAAACAACAAAGTTTAATAGTGGAATTAAACTATATATGTTTCAAACTGGTTCTATAAAAACTAAATTGAAATTCATAAAGATGAATCAAGGTGAAGAAGCTTATGAAATTCCTGTACCTTGGTTTTTAATTAAACATCCTGAAGGAGATGTTATTATTGATGGAGGAATGCCAATTGAGGCAGCTCTAGACAAACACAAACATTGGGGAAACGTAGTTGAGGCTTATGATCCTGTGATGAAAGCTTCGGAGTGGTGCAAAGAAGTAGTTAAATCTGTAAACACAAACCCAGAGGATGTTAAATATGTTATTCAAACTCACTTACATCTTGATCATTCAGGAGCAATTGGTCACTTTCCTAATGCAACACATATTACACAAAGAGTAGAATACGATTATGCATTCAATCCAGACTGGTTTTCACAACCAGCTTATGTAAGAGCAGATTTTGATAAACCAAATATAAGATGGAAATTTTTACAGGGAAGAAAAACAGATTTTTATGATGTCTTTGGAGATGGTGTTATTAAAATAATATTTACTCCTGGACATACTCCTGGTCATCAATCGGTTCTTGTAAATTTACCAAAAACTGGACACATGTTATTTACTGGAGACGCATGTTATACAGGAGATCATTGGTGTGATAAATGTCTGCCTGGACTTGTTGCTTCTGCTTCAGATGCGGCTGACTCTGTTAAAAAATTAAGAAAAGTTGCCAAAGATTATAATGCTAAAGTAGTTTGGGGACATGACCCAGTTACATGGTTAGATTGGAAAAAAGCTCCAATGTTTTATTACGATTAATTTAAAAAATTATATTTTTTTATCACTCTATAATTTACACACTAGCGAAAAAATATTAATTGTAATGAATGTTTTTATCTCAGTTTTTATTAGTTCAAAATTAACAGATTCAGGATTTTGATTAGATAATGTTATATCTAGGATTGTTCTTGCTTCTTTTTTTGAAATCCCAGTTTCATTTGATAGTTCAATTATAGTATCTAAATATTTAGTAATAAATTTTTTTTTAGATTTCATATGCTATTCAATGATAATCGCAACTGTACCAGGCTCAACAGCTTCTTGGTCATTTTGAATGTTTACTTGTATAACTTTCCCATCAATAGGTGAGTTGTGATGTACCTCTGTTTTCATTACTTCCATAATGAAAAGATCATCATTTTGTTTAACAATATCTCCTACTTTAACTAGTACTTTCCATATATTACCTGGAACTGTTGTTTTTACCTCAGTTGTCATTATCTAAAATATTCCTTTCATATTTAATAATTAATTAAAAAACCGAATTTTCATATTTTTCATGCCTTTTTTTTCCATCAATTTTAGTCTTTTTCTCTCTTCTGTCTTATTTTTATCAAAATCTATTATCTTTATTGGGCCTAATTGTTTGTTTTTTTCATTTTTGATAGTTTCATTCTTATTAAAAGACATAAGGCTTTCTTCGCTACAAATGATTGACTGTTCAGCTCTTAATGTTTGAGCTTTTTCAACTGAAACTTCTATAAAATTGAGAGTATCTCCTGGTTTAGCTTGTCCTAATTTCCAAAAAGCTGCTGATGGCACAGTATAGGGGTTAATAAAACCACCCATGCTTGGTCCATCATTAACAAGAATAATTGGGGTTTGACCTGCAAGATTAATTGCTCCTGCAGGATAGCCCTGGTCAATAATATTTGAAGGTTCCGAACCATTTTCAAGGCTTTTGTTTGTAGCCTTATCAGTGAAAGTTAGTTTAGGTCCATCTAATCTATACCCTGTCCGATCACTTTTTGCTTGAAGTTTCCATTTAGAGTTAAAAAAAATCTCATGACCCTTGTTATCTATCCAGTCATCGTTGGGACCTAAAACAACTTCTATAGACCAATTTTTATCTTTAGAGATTTCGGGTATTGAACTTTTTTTTATCTTTCTAAACTGAATTTTTTTATTGTTTCCTAGTGGCAGAATTTGATTATTTTCAATAGCTTTGCCATCAATTCCGCCTACCCCAGCTTTATGAAATGTAGATTTCGATCCAAGCCAAGGTTCACTAGTAATTCCTCCAGCAAAAGCAATATATGATCTTGCACCTATTGTGGCAAATTCCAATTCTAAAACTTGATTTGCTTTAACTTCAATACTCTCCCATAAAGGAACACTTTTACCATCTATTTTTGGAGACATGTCTGCACCTGTAATAGCTATTGTTCTATCATCAATAAATTTAAGAGTAGGCCCCATAAATTGACACTCTAGTGCTGCGTCACCAGGCTTATTTCCAACCAATATATTTGCAAGTCTAAAAGACCAACTATCCATTGGACCTGAGGCTGGAAATCCTTGATTTAAAGTTCCAATTCTTCCAGGATAATCTTGGACTGATGTTTCTAAACCTTTTTTAATTACCTGAACCATAAAAGTTAAAATCTTTTTGTTTTATCAATTGTTGTTAACCAATTTTTATAATTTTTTACTGAAAATTTTTGATAGTCAATAATATTATAATCATAGGATTTGTCCTTTACCTTATTCGAAACATGATCAAATTCTTCGTAGCTTGTGGGTACAAATTTTACTCTGTCACCAGGTTTAAAAAGACAGATACTTTCTTCGAATACAGAAAAACTTTTCTCAGTATCCCAAATAGGAACAGGTATTATTCCAAAAATTTGATAACCACCAGGCAATCTATCAGGATATATTGAAGTTGAAGATCCACCCATTCCTACAGCACCTTTTGGGGTCCAGGTTCTTGGCGGATTATATTTTGGTGCAGTTAATTTACATCTAGGGTCTAAAGGCATCATAAATGGAAGACCTGGCCAAAAACCTAGTGCCGAAACCCAATATTCAGTTCCAGAATGAACCCTTACAAATTGTTCAGTATTTTCAAGTTTATTCAGCTCTACAATAAAATCAGGATCAGGAGTTTTTTCTGCAATTTTGCTTGAATAATCTTCAATACATTCTTTTGTCCATTTATCTAAATAAACAGTGGGAAATGAGAAAATTCTACTATTAATCTCAATATCATCAGTTGGACCTAATGACTTAATAAGTGACTTCATCTCATTTTTTAAATCATTAAATTTTATTTCATCAGGATTATAATGAATAAGCATCGAAGCAAAACATGGAGCAGTTTCATAAATACCTTTGATTTTATTATCAAGAATAGCTTTAGCTAAGTTTTGTGCTGTAAAGTTAATTTCTAGATCCATAAGATTACCAAATTCAATGATCATATATTTGTCACCCCCTGGTTTAAATACTGGTTCTTCATATACTTTTCCTATTATATTTTTAATAGAACCTTTTTTTTGATTATCATTTTTTTTATTTAAAATATTCTTAAATGCTTTGAAATCATTTTCAGTGTAGTGGTCTGAGTGTTTTTTATTAGGAGATTGTGCTGTTATTTTTTTAAAAGCCTCAACATCTTTATCAGTATATTTTTGAACAATATTTTCTTCATTTATAGTTTTACTTATATCTTTTTTTAAAGTTTCTGATTCTTTTGTAAATAAAGATAAATTATTTTCTATAAATTTAGTATTATAAGTTGCTTTTTCAAAAGACTCATTTTTTAAAACTGAAATTAAAAAAGATTTATTTGTATTAATTCCTTCTATTTTTAATTCACTTAAATAATGAATCATATTATTTATACTTTCTATTCTATTTTCACTTTTTGAAATAATTTTTGCAATCATTGGATCATAATAAAAAGATATCTCATCTCCTTCATCCACACCTATATCAAGTCTAATGTCTGCAAAACCAGTATTAGGAAGATTTAATTTAGTAATTTTACCTGGAGAAGGAAGAAAGTTTTTAGCTGGGTCTTCAGCATATAATCTACATTCAATAGCATGTCCTGATTTATTAATTTTATTTTGTTCTATAGATTTTAGATCTAGGTTCAATGCAAATTGGATTTGCATTGAAACTAAATCAGAATTTGTGATCATCTCTGTAACAGGGTGCTCTACTTGAATTCTGGTATTCATTTCTAAAAAATAAAATTTTTTATTATCAATGTCGTATATAAATTCTATTGTACCGGCTCCTTCATAATTTTGATTTGTAACAAAATTTACTGCGCTTTCTGCCATCTCATTAATTATTGAGTCTTTAATCTCAGGAGCAGGACTTTCTTCTATAATTTTTTGAAAACGTCTTTGTATTGAGCAATCTCTTTCGTAGAAATGCAAAGCTTTTCTTTCACCAAGACCAAAAACTTGAATTTCTATATGCCTTGCATTTGAGATGAATTTTTCTAAAAAAATATCACTATTACCAAATGCTTTTTTTGCTAAATTTTTAGTTTTTTCAATTGATTGAATTAATTCCTCATAATTGTTTGCTATTCGCATTCCAATTCCACCACCACCAGCACTTGCCTTTATTAAAATTGGATAACCAATTTCATTACATTTTTTTTCTAGATCATCTTTTTTTAAATCTTCATCTTTTAACCCTGGGCAAATAGGAAGGTTATTTTTTATAGCCAAATCTCTTGCTACATCTTTATTACCCATTGATATGATAGTGCTTGGTTTTGGGCCTATCCAAATTATTCCTGAGTCTATTACATTCTGGGCAAATTCAGCATTTTCAGCCATAAATCCATATCCTGGATGAATAGCATCAGCATTTAATTTTTTAGCAACCTCAATGATTTTTTCTGCGAGAAGGTAACTTTCTTGTGCTTTTGACCCCCCTATGTGGATTGACTCGTCAGCTTCTCTAACGTGTTTGCTGTTTTTGTCTATATCTGAATATACGGCAATTGACTGTAAACCTAGTTTTTTACAACTTCTAATAATTCTACAAGCTATTTCGCCTCTGTTAGCTATTAAAATTCTTTTCATTTACTAAGGGCTGATTTAATACCTGTAATTATTTCAACTGCATTAGGTGTATCTGAATGAACGCAAATTGTATCACAACCAACATTTATATCTTTACCAATAGTATTGGTAACTTTTTTTTCTTTTAATGCGCGCATGACACGTTTGGCTGCAATTTTACTATCGTAGTTTGCATTTTTTCCTTTAGCTACAACTAGGTTTCCTTCTTTATCATAATCTAGGTCAGCGTAAAATTCTGCTATAAAATTTAAACCTCTTTCATCTTTATAAATCTTTTCATGACAAGTATTTGCCATTCCAAAAATACTCACATTAAAAGTTTCAACAGCATCTGCAATTGCGTTAGCCATATTTTCATCTTTCGCAGCCATAACATATAATGATCCATGAGGTTTGATATGGTTCAAAGGCATATCTTGTTCATCTAAAAATGATTTTAAAGCACCTACCTGATACATAACCATACTTTTTATATCTTGCCTTGGCATTTTTATTTCTCTTCTTCCAAATCCCTGCAGATCAGGAAAAGAAGGGTGAGCCCCAACTTTTACCCCATGTTTTTTTGCAAGTGCCACAGTTTTTCTCATATGATTAGGATCAGAAGCATGAAAACCACAGGCAACATTTGCTATATCTATTAATGGCATTATCTCTTCATCATTACCCGCTTTATAGATCCCAAAACTTTCACCCATGTCGCAATTTAATTCTATCATAAATCTTCTCCTTTATATCTGGCTTCTTATATGTGGGGATCTTGCGTACAGGGCAACCATTGGAATAATAAGTAATCCCAAAATAAATTGTTGTGCTTCCCAACTTAAACCCCATCCAATTAATACAGTTGTTATTATTTGCAATATAAATACTCCAATAACACTTAACCCATAACCTCCAGAACCTCCTAATAATGAAGTTCCACCAATAACCACTGCAGCTATAGTTGTGAATAAATAAATATCTCCAGCACCCACATATCCTCCACCACTCCAACCAAGAAGTAGAATTCCAGTTAAAGCTGAGAAAAATCCACTAATAACATAAGCACCAACCCAGTATCCTCTTTCAGAAATAGAAAGTCTTGATGATGACAATCTACTTCCACCTAAAGCATATAAATGCCTTCCCCATTTTGTTAACCTAAGTGCAACGATAACTAATATACTTGCTACTATCCAAATAATGATAACAGGAGGTATTGGAAGACCAATAGTTTTTCCACCCATAGAAGCTAAATTTTGCATCCAATCTGGAACAACACCAAAAACAGTACCAGCTGAAAAAGTACCCATAGAAACTAATATTTGAACCCCTCCTTTAACAAAAAACCCAACACCCAAAGTTAAAATTAATGCTTGTCCTTGAAGTCTAAAACTTAAAGTGCCATTAACAAATCCTATCAAAGCACCTAGCAGCAAAATAACTATGCAAGCAAGCCAAGGTGGAACTCCTTTTGAAATTAACGACATTAAACCAACATTCATAGAGCCAATAACAAATGGAATTGAAAGATCTAAACCCCCTAAAAGTGCAACAAAAGTCTGACCAATAGTAGCTAGTCCTAAAAATGATGCAAAAACCAACATTGATTTCATGTTCATGGTCGTTAAGAAACCAGGTATGGTTAGAGATCCAATAATAAACAACCCAATCAAAACAGAGATACCTACAAAAACACTTTTTGAACCTTTTATGTATCTGCTGATAACACCCATAAAAATCACAAATACTAAAAAGATCAAAAATGAAACTAGGGTTCTTCCTGAAAAGAAATCATCTGCTACAAAAGATACAAAAATAAAGATTAGAATTACCCCAAGGAAAGCAATTGTTTTCCATTTATTTTCTCTAATATTTTTGAAGAAGAAATTTTCTTCATCTTCTTCGTCTTTTATAGTTTCTTCTTTAGGAAATTTAGTGAAGATATTTTGTTTTAAATCTTCATTAATCCATCTTACAGAAAAATGGTACCATCCCCACAATATTAATCCAGTTACAGCAATAGAGTAGGTAGCAATATTCATCCAATCTGCGCCATCATACCAACCAAGAAAAGCAGTTCCTATTCCACATAGAATTGCAAATAATAATCCTAGTCCTTTAAAAAAAAGAAATGCCGATTTTTTCATCTACTTTATTTCCTCCCATTGACTTAATTGTTTATCACGTGCATTTTTTTCTTTATAGATAGACATAAATTGCCAAACTAAAGGTGTAATAGGTATTCCAATTACTAACACTGCAAGAATTTTATATAATGAATATCCTACAGAATAAAATATTGAAGCCCAAAGTGCTACAGCAATAGTGACTATGTAAATATATGGAGCAAATCTTTTATAATTTGCTTTCTCACCCATATTAAGGAATAAAAAATATTGGACTAAAAATACCGCTAGAATACTAAAGGCAAATTGAGAATATCCTGAAGTTGCAGTTTCATAAAAAAATCTTTTTGTCCCTTCGTATTTAATTTGAGAAAGATCTCCGATATTTAATTCACTTATTATTTTAGGTTGATAAAAAGATGGATCATTTGGAACAAAAGTATTACCACCAATAAAATAAGTACAAATTATTGCAAGAATACCAAATCCAAATATATATACATTTGTTAAGTTTTTTATTTTTGAATGAACAAATGGGGCCGTTATAACAAATAAAAGTAAAACTACTAGTATTACCCCATAACCCTGAATGCCAAAAAAGCTACTATCAGTACTTTCAACTAAATTATTATATGAAACACCTTTTAAAACAATTAAAGATATAGCTGCTAGAAAAAATAAAAGCGCCGTAGATTTAGTACGTGGACTAAATTGAGGAAGCATTGATATTACAATTAGAGATGCCAACAAAACAATTCCAGCAAAATAAATAATACTATAAGTAGTTCCAGAAATAAGAGAACTCTCTACAACATTTGGGAAGTAATTTATTTTTTCCAAGCTAAAGTATTGAGGAGCAGAAGTTTCAATACTACTTACTTGATTAGAGTTTAGAGTTATTTTTTCTGTATCTTTTAATATGTCTTTTTCTTTATCGTCGGGGTCAAAAATTAAACCAGCTGCCATTATGACTACGATAATTACAAAAGAAATCGTGGATGGATTTCTATGAGCTGACAATAGGTAAAGCAACAAAGCAACGAATGCTATTCCTAAAATTACATAAAACACTATAGTTCCTGGTGTTTCAGTGAATTGAACTACGCCATGACCTGCCAATGAGCCACCCTTAGCAGTACCAGTTCCTGTTGTTGCCCCAGCTTCAGAGTCCTCAACTATAATATTTCCTGTAGAATCTACCTTCCTTACTTTTGATCCTCTTACATCATTTTGAGATTTTTCATCAGTTTCAACTACTTTCTCTATAATAATTGGTTGATCATACACTTGATGTAATACTACAAATAATCCTGCAAATGCCATTAAAATGAAAAAAACCATTACCGATAAACCCTTTGTTACTCTTGTGACATAAGGAAGAATAAGACTAACCAATAATGCTATAACCAAAACTGCTCCATAAGATAAGTCCGAAACAAAGCTTTGAAGTCTTTCAAATCTAAAAGTAACCAAGATATAATTTATAAGGTATAAGTTTAATGCACCTAAAATTGCTCCAAACGCACCTCCACGCCCACCAGCCAAACTTGCACCACCTAGAACTAAAGCAGTAATACCTAGTAATGTGTATTTAGTTCCTTGTAGTGGATCTCCAGATCCAACAAGAGCCGTAAAACATATTGCAGAAAGAGCTGCAAAAATTCCTGCTATCATATGAGCAACTATTCTTACAAGGTGAATTTTTACACCGCTTGTAAAAGCTGCACGTTCATCTGAACCCATTAATTTTAGATGACCCCAAAAAGCCGTATGAGTAATTATATAAAATAATATTGTTGCCAATATCATTAGAAGAAATATAGGATTTAGAATTGTAAATCCTTCTCCCCATGGAAGCAACCAGTCAGGAGCTATTCCACCTGGTCTTGGTAAAATTACGATATTTATTCCAGCAAATGCTAAATATCCAGCTAGAGATACAATTATTGGTGAAACTCTAACAAAACAAACAATCAAAGCATAGAAAAGCTGCCAAATTAATCCCATTGCTATTGCATAAACAAACCAGCCAATTGGAGTTTGTAAATATCCAGCAGCATATAGTTGAATACTACTTACATTTATAAAACCCATGAAAGGACCAATAGACAAATCAACCCCACCTCTTCCGGCCATAGCTATAAATGTTAGAGCGTAGGTGGTTAAAATTAAAGGAGCAGTAAGCATTATCGCACTTCCTATGCCTGATTGTGAGATAAGTATTGGACTTCTAATTAAAGCAAAAATTAATAAAGCAAAAAAAATAAAAATGGGTACCATTAGATACTTATTTGAAGAAGTATCTACACTAGATCTATAGGTTTTTAATTTTTCTATTATTTCCATTTTTTTTAATCAAAATAAACAATTTTTATTTTATCAATTCCAAATTTATTTTTAAGTTTTTTTTCACTTTCATTTATTTTGTTATAATCGATAACTCTAATTTTTTTGTTTTGATCTTTAATTTTTGTTTGATCCATATCTATTTTTGGAAT
>CACDYK010000005.1 GCA_902556905.1 uncultured Pelagibacteraceae bacterium | reverse complement strand
ATAAATCTAATGATAGACAATCCAAAACAAGTTTAAAGTATAAGAAAAAAGAAAGAAAAGGCAAAACTGGTGGATCTAAAATAATTAAAAGTATTAAATCAAAAAATTCATCAAAAGCGCTAAATTTTGTGCAAATTGATGCTACCTCTGGCAAAGTATGCAAAGGTATCCCTTTTCAATATATGAAAGACGATGGAACTTTTGGAACAAAATATAAGCCTATAGCAAAATATTTACAAGATAATGAGCTTGATTTTGAGCCAGGTACAAAAGCTTATAAAGACTTTATGAAACAATTTGGATGTTAATAAAAAAATTTTTAGTTATTCTATTTCTTAGCTTGTTGTTAAGTAGTAGTGCTCACGCAAAGAAAAATGATATTGTTATTCCAAAATATTTCTTTGCAAACGAGCTTACAAGAGAAACTTGCCCACTAGAAGGTGTGCATGGTCATGGAAGTTGGGGCAAAACATATTGGGAATTGGATCTTGCCATAACTCATGTAAGCAAAAAAAAAAATCCTGAACTTCAAGGAAATAATTATGATCATTTAATGAAATTTACCAAGTATGATTGGAACAAAGATCACGTACTAAGATCAAACAGTGTATATGTTAATCACGAAAAACATACTAATAGGATGGCACTACTGCATGGAGCAATTGTTACAGCAATCATAGATAATAAAATGGAGGAACATGGCCCAATTATTGCTGAAGTTATGGTAGCCTGGGCAGAGGCAGGTGTGATGTTGAACACATTAACTGATGAAGAAATTAGCCAACTAAAAAAACAAGGTAAAGCCAAGAGTTGTTATGGCGGCGGTAAAGCTAAAGGTGACAAACCTTGTCTTTCACACAGACCTCAAGAAGTTCAAATATATGGAAGCACTTATATCCAACAAGCATATTTGATGAGAGATCAATTTACTAAAAAACAATTTAAAATTATTGATAAGTATATTGATACTTTATACAAAAAGTATATCGAGCCGTGGACTTTATCAGCAGGTAAATCATCAGTAGGTTTTTTTCAAATGGCTGATGGAACTGTTTCTGTATTATCATATTTAGCTTGGAAAGATAAACCAGAGGAAGCATCGAAATGGATTAAGAGAGGAATTAAAAAAGCTAATAAGGTTGTTTACAAGGATGGCTATATTCATAATAACAGTTTCAGGGGTGTTAAAGATGTTTGGTATCATTCAAAGGGTGTGAACAATTTGCTAGGACTTTATGCTATAGCTGAACTATGGGGTTACAAAAAGTTTCCAAAAAAATTAAAGAAAAAAATAGACAAAACTGTTGATGTACTAAACCTAGGTCTTACAGACGTTAAAACTTATAGAAAACGTAAAGATCCTAAACAACTACAGAATCATACAAAAGAACAAAAAGATGCCGCATATCACACACACCAGATGGCTATTTCATTAGATTGGTTAATTGAGAATTACACAGACAGAGATCATACTATTGTTGCAAATGATAGGATGTGGAAATCGAAAAAATCAGCTTATTTTGTAGATAGAAACTTTGGGTTTGAACCAAAGTGTATGAATTAATGAAAAAACTTTTAACAATTATCATTTCAGCTTTATTGATATGTAATATTTCCTATTCAAAAGATAATCCTTTAAAAATTTTTAAAAAAGAAATATTGGGTGGCGATGCAAAGAAGAAGATGGCTCTTGCCTATGACTCCCTTACAAAACATAAAGAAATACTTCATTATAATAAAGATGAGGAAGCTATAGAAATCACTCTAGATTATTCAATGAAAGGACATCCAGAAGATTGGGATCTTTCTGATGATCAAGCTCAAAGATGGGAATTTGTTACAAAAAAAAAAAATTATCACAAGCTTGGTAAGGAAGTTTATTTAAAATATATATTTAAATTAAATGCTGGTCAAAATCATAGTGCCAATATCTGGCAAGTGGTTGGAACAAAAAAGGGAGGTGAAATTATTTATCCTTCTATGCAGATTAGATATACGACTGATGAAGATGATCTTCCTAATAGAGTACAGTTTTATTATAAACAAATTGAGGAAGTATTCTGGACCGATATTGATCCATCAGCAAATAGATTTAAATCTACAACCTATAAATTTGATATAGGAAGCCTGCATGCATTTAACAAAAGATATCAGACAGCGCTATTCAAAATAAAACCTTCTAAAAAAGATGATGGTGAATTTATAATGTGGTTGAATGACGAGAGAGTAATTGAATTTTATGGACCAAATATGATTTTAGATAAAACGGGAGGAATTGCATTTAAGATCGGTTTGTATCGTTATTGGAATGCAAAATTAGACTCAAAAATGATTGAACCATCTGTATTATCTATAAAAGAATATGCAATAAGCAAAGATTGTCAAAAAATAATGGATAAAGATAAATGTAAATATAAATCTAAAGATAACGTTCCGAAAACAAAATATAAATATAGAGTAAGTGATAGACATTATATTCCTGAGGGTGCTAAAAAGATTAAAAGAATTACATCAAAGGTAGTTCCAAAAAAGATTAACTTTAAAGAAATGAAAGGAAATTTTCTTGCAATTATCAAAAACAAGAAGGATGACAAATATTTGTTAAAATATTTAGGATATAGCAAAGAGGGAGCGTCTAAAAAAGGTATGTCTAAATGTGTTGAAAACTTCTCTGATTTATCTGATTTAGAGAATAATGGTTGTTATGTGCATTATTCAAGCCAGGTTGCTTTTGGAGGATAATGAAAAAACTATTAGGGATATCAATAATATTTTTATTAATTCTTTCTACTTCTTTTGCAGAAGATTACCCTAAACTTAAAAGCCCCATAGTTTCAATTGCAGGAAAAACACCAAAAAAATTAAAAGTTCCAGGTAAAATTAGTTTAAAAGATTTTAAAGTAAATAAGCCAGGCTCTATAATTTATATAGATATTAGTGAAAGACAAAAAAAACTTAAGCTATTCAAAAACATAAATAAATTATGTGGACTTCAAACAGGCTATGCTCAAAAAGTTAAAGCTGGAAACCAAATATTAATTGAACCAATTTTAGAAGGAAGAGGTTTTAAATGGCAAGAGGGTGCTACACCTATAACTGGTGACAATCCATCAGCTAAAATGGTGGATAATACAAATCAACTTAATTCTCACTGGATGGCAACAGGTGAGGAGGTTTACCTAAATTTTTTAAAAAAACAATTATTGGCATGGGCTAAAGCAGATGCGTATCAGGTACTAATATCAGATGGTGAAGCATGGGGAGGAAACTTTGGCTATATAGATACCTTAGAATATGTACGTCAAACAATAGTTAGAATGTTATTTGGTTATGATCTATTAAGACAAGCAAATGCTTTAACTGAGAGCGAAGACAAAATACTTTATGATTGGTTTGAAAGAGTGGTTGCCAAAACATCAATTGGAGAATTAGATGGTTCAGGAAAACCAGGAGATAAATTTCCTCCTGCAAATCATACTGAAGCCTCTAAAGCAAGAGTTTATACAATGTGGGGTGTAATCAGTGGAAATGATGAATATTTCCAGGCAGGTCTTAAATATTATTTGGTTGCTCTTAAATTAACTAGAAAAGATGGCAGTTCTCCTTGGGAAATTCGAAAACAAGAAAAACATAGCAAACGAAGTATTAGAGGATTAGAAAAATTTACTCAGGTTGTAGGTGGAATGGTGATGATTGCAGAAATATTTAAAAATCAAGGTTACGATCTTTACTCATATGAAACAAAAAAAGGAGTTACAGTTCATAAAATGATTGATTTTTTAATTTCATATCTTGGTTATCCAGAATCTGGCGTGAAGAAGAAAAAGTATATTGACCCAGAAAGACAACAAAGAGAAAAAGTTTTGAAAGCTAATTTTGGTGACAATAGTTTAGGTTGGTCTTATGCATATTTAAAAAGATTTCCAAACACTGATGTAAGTAAAAAAATTATTAAATATTATATGAAACCATATGGATATTGGACAAAAATAGGATGGAGTCATGGCTATGGTGTTAATTGTGCATGCGCTTATGCTGATTTATCAAAAATTAAACCTTCGGGAAAAAGATTTGAATTTATTGCTATAGTAAAAAATAAATCTGACGATAAAGTTTTAATTAAAGTTAGAACAGACAGTAAAGAACAAGCTATTGAAGAGGCTATGAAAAAATGTACCGATAAACATGAAAATGGTTGTTATGTGCATTATTCAAGCCAAGTAGCTTTTGGAGGATAATGAAAAAATTTTTAACAACTATCATTTTATTTTTAGTTTGTGGCAATATTAGTTTTGCTGGTGTCGAAGAGGTTCTGAAAGAAATTAAAAAGAATAAAGATATAGTTCAAGGGTATAAGAGAGTAAAAGATGAAGGAGATGATAATAGATCTAATAATTGGAGAGTTCCATTTCATGAAATTTATGACACAGACAAGAGTTTAAGAAAACATGTTGTTAAAATAGTAAATAAGTCTGACAATCATCCAGTTAGATTTGGAAAACAGTCATTAAGATTTGAAGTTAGAGATGGAAACGGATGGGGCTGGGATGCTAGCAATGACAGAGAAAGAGTTGAGTTACTTATATGTTGTGTTAATAAAAAAACAACATGGACAGCTTGGTCATTATATTTACCAGACGATTATAAAATAATTTATCCTGCTAAGACTATGATGGCTCAATTTCATAATGATGCCGATAATCCACCAGCTTTTGCTTTTGAAAACCAATCTCACTCTAGCGGAGGGGGATATTGGATTGATGTTGATAGATATATCTCTGGATACAATAAACAATCAAAATTACTAGATAAGTCAGAAATGTTTGGAAAATGGAATGATATTTTAGTCAATGCAAAATGGACTCACAAAAAAGATGGTTTTTTTAAAATTTGGATCAATGGAAAACTTGCCTATCATCACAAAGGTAGGACACAAGAAAAAGGTGAAAGAATAGAATTTCATGTCGGTGTATACAGATCATTTTTGTCTAGAACAAATAAGCCAGATCCAACTCAAATAGCTTATTATGATGAGATAAGACATGCAAAGTCTTGCAAAAAACTTAAACTTAAAGAACTAGGATACTCTTGCAAAGAAATTGAGAGTCAAAATTGAAAAATTTTTTAAGAATCATACTCATAAGTTTATTGCTATGTGGCAATAGTTTTGCAGGTGTCGAAGAAGTCCTTAAAGAAATCAAAAAAAATAAAGATATAGCTCAAGGATTTAAAAAAATAATAGATAGAGGAGAAGATAATAAACCTAATAATTGGAGAGTAACAAATAAAAAAATTTTAGACTCAGATAAAGATTCTAGAAAACATGTTGTTAAGATAGTAAATAAATCAAAAAATTATCCAGTTAGATTTGGAAAACAGTCATTAAGATTTGAAGTTAGAGATGGAGACGGATGGGGCTGGGACTCAAGAAATAATAGAGAAAGAGTTGAGTTATTAATATGTTGCGTTAACAAAAAAACTACATGGTCAGCTTGGTCTTTATATCTACCAGACGATTATAAAATAATTTATCCTGCTAAAACAATGTTGGCTCAATTTCATAATGATGGTGATTATCCCCCAGCTTTTGCTTTTGAAAATCAGTTTAATAAGTCAAAAAAAGATGCTGGAGGTTATTGGATTGAAGTTGATAGATATGTCGGAGGAAATAATATTCCAATAAAATTATTAGATAAGACAGACATGCACGGTAAATGGAATGATATTTTGGTTAATACGAAGTGGACATATAAAAAAGATGGTTTTTTTAAAATTTGGATCAATGGAAAGTTGAAATTTCATTGGAAAGGGGCAACTCAACACAAAGGAGAGCGGACAGAATTTCATGTTGGCGTATATAGATCATTTATACACAGAACACCTGAGCCTGATGCAACCCAAATAGCTTATTATGATGAGATAAGAATAGCAAAGTCATGCAAAAAACTTAAACTTAAAGATTTAGGATACTCTTGCAAAGAAATTGAGAGTCAAAAATGAAAAAAACTTTAATTATTTTTTTTATTTTATCTTTATTTTCTTTTAGCAATGTCTTTGGAGAAAAGATGAATGTTAAAAATGGAGTAAAGTTACCAAAAGACGTTGCAAGAGGATATGAAAACCCTTGGGAATTATTTTGCACATGGACAGATGACGGTAAATGTATGGCACCTAAATATGCTTTACAAATTGTAAATAAAAAAGACAACCATCCAGTAAGACTTGGAAAAAAATCAATTAGAATGGAATTAAGAAAAGGAGATTGTCATCAAAAAAGAAAAGGTTCTTATAATGATTGTAAAGCAACACCTCCGGCAGAAAGACACGAGCTTACTAACAGAAATGATATTTTAGGAAAGAAATGGCATACATATTCAATTTATTTACCAAAAGATAATCCAAAAGTAATCTCTGAATGGATAACAATGGGTCAATTTCATTCATTAAATGTATCCTACCCACCTGTAAATTTGGATCTTGAGCATGATCAATTTCTTTTAGTGACAAGGTTTTTATGTATTCATCCAAAAAAAATAGGAAGATCATGCTCTTCCAATGATCCTGAGAATAGAAGAATAAAAATTCTTGATAGTGATCAATTGTTTGGAAAATGGAATGACTTTATTTTTAGTGCCAATTGGACAAATAACGAAAAAAAAGGTTATTTTAAATTTTGGTTAAACGGAAAACTTATTTATCATTTTAAGGGAAGAACTATTGGACCTGAAGCAGATGATGCAGCAATTCATCAGTTGGGAATATATAGAGGTGCTGCTAAAAATTCTGGAGACGCAAATCATGTTGTTTATTATGATGAAATAAGAACAGCATCATCTTGTAAAAAAATTAATTTAAAAAAAATTAGTTATTCTTGTAAGGATTTAGAAAATCAAAAATTAGAAAAAGTACATGTAATTAAATGAAAAAAATTATAATTATTCTTCTATCCCTTCTTTTATTGCCATCACTTTCTTATGCTGGAAAATGGCATACAAATATGAAAAAGCAGGAAAAGAAAGATTTTGGACGTTATGTTTTAAAAGCCCAGTCAAAAAATAAAATGGTTTTTAACAGTAGAAATGCTCCAAATAAAAATGGTCTTTATAAATTTTTTGATAAGATTGAAGATCACATGGGTGTTGCTGAGCAAGGAATTGAATTTAATTTAAAGTATTCTGATAAAGGTCACAAAGATGATTGGAATAGATGGGGTAAACCAGGTCATGCTCAAAGATTTCAAATTATGGAACCTTACAAACATACTACAAAAAAAGGTAAAACTAAGTGGTATAGAGTAGGGTATTTCTTGTCAAAAGATGTTAATACGCCAAAGCATAATTTATCATTGTTTGATTTTAAAATGTTATACGGCAAAGGTGAAAAAACCGTAGGACCTTCTTTTAATTATTCTAATAACAGTTTTGGTTGGTTGTTTAATACTCCAAATTATATAGTTAAAAAGAATGAGAAATCTGAAGCTTATTACTTTGATGCTTACGCAGTTGATTTAGATCATAATTACTCTCCTCTTAAAGGCAAGTGGGTGAATATACTTGTTAATGCAAAGTGGGCCAAAGATGGATTTCTTCATTTATGGATTGATGGCAAACTTAGATCAAGCTATTTTGGTGATATGATGGCTGGTGCCACAAGTGCAAGATTTAAATTTGGACCTTACAGAAATCATATGGATGATGCTACTAATGCTGGGTTAAAGATAAATGATGCAACAATTCGTTACTCTAATGTTGGTAAGGCAGATAGTTGTGATGAATTGTGGAATGGTTGTGATGAAATAACAGGTCAACTAAAAAACCAATCCCAAGTTCATGGAGTAGTAGACGTTTCACTTTGTAAACAATTTCCTAATCAACCTGCTCAGTGTAAAAGTTTTAGTTATAGAAAAGGAAGTCCTGCACCTTTTTAAATTCATTAACAATCTTAGTTTTTTTGATACACGTATTAATTGAATATAATAATTAAAACTCTTTATTTACTTATTATATAATAGCTTTTTAACTGCGACAATTAGGTGTAACGTTTACTCATGAAAGGTTTAGCCAGGCGAAGTTAAATTTAAATATCTAAATTTTTTATTTCAAATTGTAATTATTTTTACAATTATAATTTTTTCATCATCCAATTTAGAAGCTGCAAAAAAAAAAGATGAAGAGAAAGATTGCATCTATTGTAAAAAATATGAAAAAATGGGTGATTGGCCAGAAAATGAGAGACCCGCTGCATTCATTCATGAAAACATAGATTATCCTGAAGGAATGTTTCATGAAAGTTTAATTAAAAGCAAACAAAAACAAGGCGAAGCAGGATCAAAAGTTTACAAAAGGTTTGTTAAAGGTAAATCAAGTCTTAATAAATATCAGCATCTAATGATTAGAGACATGGCATACTTTGAAGCCTTATTTAATGAAATGCTTAATGATAGAAAAGCAAAAGTTGAAACTTTAGAAGGTTTAAAAAAAGGAAGAGAAGCAATGAGAATGAGTTTGAATATTTCTCCTAAAGCTAAATCGTCGGAAGCAATTTTAAAATTTTGGGCAACAGGTAAAATGCTCAAAGCAGCATACAAAAAAAATAAAAAAAATAAAAAAAAGAAAGAAAAAAAATTGACACCAGAAATAGCTGAGCGTGCGGCAGTGCTAGCTAATTTAAAAAAACAAATTGCAACAGCAAAAGTAAATGCTCAAAGAGCAGCAACCATTAAAGCACAAGAAAAAATTGAGGCAGCTGAATGATCAGAAAAGTTATTGTAAAAAACTTAATAATATTTTTATTATTTATAAATATAACAGCTAAAGCAAATGATATTACTTCTATGTCAGGAATTTCTGAAGCAGCAGGGAGTTCAGCACAAGCTGCAGCTGATCAACTAGCTTCTGATGCTGGAAAAGTAGCAGCAAATATAGCTGGAGCAACTGAAGCCTTAGGTGAGGCTAAAAGTGATATTGGTAAAGCTTTAGATGTTTCAATAGCACAAGCTGAAAGTGCAATGTCATTTGCAACAGAGAGTTTAGCAAAAGGAGATATTACTTCAGCAGTTCAAGCAATGTCATTAGTAGAAGGTGTTACTGATATGGCTCTAGGAGCTATTCCAGATCCAACAGCACTAGATATGACAGGTATAGATTTTGGAAAAGATTTTTCTCCAGCAGAAATGGCTGCTTTATCAAGTATTGCTGGACAAATGGGAGCTGGAAAAGTTGTAGCTATGCAAAAAATGGCAGGACAAATGAATGCTCTTGGTGCTGCTGGCTTTGATGCAAAAGGAATGATGGGATCACTTGATGCTCAAGGAATTGGAATGGGAGCTGCAATGGAAGGTCTCGCTAATGCAGGAATGGTTGATATGGAAGCTGTTACAGGATCTGCAAAGTTTGATATGGGAAGTTTTGATGCGGGAAATTTTGCATCTATGAATGTTGCAGAGATGGGAATGAACCCTGCAATGATGACTGGAGCCCTAGAAGCTTTACCTGTTGGAGCAGCAACTGCTGCTTTAGAAACTTTAGCAGCTAATCCTGAAGCAATGGGAAAAATGGGTAAGACTATGACAGGGGCTATAGTTGCTACAATGAGTGCAAAAGGTATGGGTGAAGATATGATGAAAAGTATGGAAACCAGTATTGGTATGCAAGGAATGGCAAATATGGCAGATGGAATGAAAGGTATTGAAGGAATGCAAGAAATTGGAAAAGCAATGGCTGATATGGGAATGGAAGATATGGCTAAATCTTTATCTACTGCATTCGCAAATCCAGAAGTAGGTATTGCTAACGCAATGTCAGGAACTGTAGGAATGATTAGTCAGGCTATATCAGGAAAAACTCCTAAAGAAAAAAATGCACTCCAAAAAGGAACAGAAATAAAAGGTTCTTTTGCTAGTAAAATGGGAGAAGCTGGACCACAGGCTTTAGAAATGCCAGAGAATGTTAGTGAGTCAGGCATGATGATGGGAGCTATGGTTATGGCAAAACCATCTTTAGCTGGAGGTCTGCCTGGTGCAATGGCTCCTCCTGAAGGAATGACAGCAACAGCTATGGGAGCTATGTTGACAGGTGACGCTCCATCAGGACAAATGATGGGAGATGTTATGCAAGGCATGGGAAAGGCTGAAATGGGCGAAGCTATGGCAAATATGACAGGAATGGATGTCGGAACAATGGATAAATTAGGAATGGCAGACATGGCTACACAAACAGGATTAACACCAGGAATGGTTGCTAGTATGGGAGCAGCTGGAGTGGCTGGAATGGATATCACTTCAGTTATGTCAACTAATGTCGCTGGATTAGGAAGTAAAGCAGTTCAAGGTATAGCGAACATGGCAAAAGAAGGAAATATGTCTGTTGGAGAAATGGGGGACATGATGGAAGTTGGCTTGGTTAACCAAGGTACTATGGCAGCAATGGGAGCTAAAGGAATGAAAGAATTAAGTGGCGCCATGGGAATGGAAGGTGGCGACATGGGATTAGCAGCTATGAGTGGTGGTATAGTAGGAATGGGTGAAATGGATTTAAATGCTCAAATGAATCCTGAAATGGCAGCCAGCATGGGATTAGCAGCTGGTCCAGAAGGAGCTAAACTTGGAGATATCATGGGAAATCCTAAAGGTATGGAGGGTGCAATGGATGGTGCCATGATGAAAGGTGGAATGAATTTAGGACAAGTATCTGCTGCAATGGGAACAGGAATAGATCCTGGAAAAGCAATGGGTTCAGTAGCAGGAGCTGCTATGGCAGCTAACGAAGCAGGATCAGGTTTAGCAGGTGCTGCAATGGGAGCAGCGATGTCTGCTCAAGGAGCTGCTGCTTCAGCAATGGGTTCTCATGCAATGGGAGCCGCAATGGGAATGGAAGGTATGGGTGAAGGAGCCATGGGTGAAGCCATGGGCGGAGCTATGAAAGAAGGAATGGGCGGCGTAATGGGCGGCTCAATGGCCGGAGCTATGGCAGGTCAAGCTGGTGGAGCCGTGGGTGGAGCCATGGGTGATCCAGGTGGAGCCATGGGAGGAGCTATGGGTGATCCAGGAGGAGCCATGGGTGGAGCTATGGGTGATCCAGGTGGAGCTATGGGCAACATCGGAGGTGCAGTAGAAGGTGCTATGGGCGGTGAAGGTGCACCAGGTAATCCAGGAGGTCCAGGTAATCCAGCAGGTCCAGGTAATCCAGGAGGCCCAGGTGATCCAGGTCCAGGTCCAGGTCCTGATCCAAAATAAAATTAATTTTTTAAAATGAAAAACAAAATAATTTTTTTAAACTTTTTAATTTTTATTATTTTTTCGATAAATTTTTCTTATTCTAAATCAAGATTTGGTGAATTAACAGAAATGCGTGATGAAAGAATGAGAGGAAAAGATGGTCAATGGGTAAGACCTCATCCAGGGCCATTTATTTGGAACCACATTGAAAAAGAAAAAGGAAAGTTTACTTGGGAAGAAGTAGATAAATATGTCGTTTATGCTCAAGAACATAATCAAACAATTTTAGCCACTATTTGGCCTCATGCAAATTGGGAGCAAAAATCCTGTAAAAGAAAAAAAGCAAGAAGTCCTTTTGGAAAGCGTTTTACGAAATATCTAAGCAAACCTTGTTCTATGGATGATTATAAAACTTTCCTTTTTAAATTGGTTGATCGTTATGACGGAGATGGCTCAAATGATATGCCAGGATTAACTAAACCTATAAAATATTGGGATGTCATGAATGAACCAGAGTTTAAAATGTTTTTTAAAGGAAGCAAGGAAGACTTTGTAGAAATTTTTAATTTTTCTTCCAAAGTAATTAAGGAAAAGCAGCCAGATGCCGTCATTGTAATGGCGGGTGCTGCAGGAATGTTTCCTGAAAATAAAAAATATTGGAAATCAGTTTTGCCAAAAATTAAAGATCATTTTGATATTGCAAATATTCACCACATAAGCGGCCCGGATGGTCAGTGTGATAAAGAACTATGGGTGGATGAATTTGCAGCCTTACTAAAAAGTGTAGATGTAAATAAACCTATTTGGTTAACCGAAGCTATGACTTGTGGCGCTCCAGTAAAAGCTTGGGTAAAAGCATTTTTAAATGGAGCTGAGTTAATTATCGATGTCGGTGTTAATGCTCCAGGAAAAAAAATGAGTAAAAAGGGTAGAAAAAAATTAAATGAATTTATTGCTGAATATGATGGATTTACATCAATTAAAAGCATTTCAAAAAAACAAGTAGAATTTACATATAGTGATGGATCTAAAAAAATTTTAGATTTTTAGAATTTTATTCTTATAATTGACATTCAAATTGTGCTCAATTACCTTTTAAAAAGGTATGAAAAAAATTCGAAATATTCTTTTTATAATGGCTGACCAGTTAAGATGGGATTATCTTTCTTGTTATGGTCATCCTCATTTAAAAACTCCAAACATTGATAGTTTAGCAAAAAAAGGAGTTCAGTTTGAATCTGCTTTTGTCCAATCACCTGTATGTGGACCTTCAAGAGCATCTTACTATACTGGAAGAACTGTTTTTAGCCATGGATCCACATGGAACCAAGTTCCACTTCCAATTGGAGAATTGACTATTGGAGATTATCTCCGTCAATCAGGAATAAGAACTGGCGTTGTTGGTAAAACACATATGAGACCAGATTTAGAAGGTATGAGTAGATTAGGTATTACTAAAGATACTGAAATAGGATTAATAGTAAGTGAGCCAGGTTTTGATCCTTATGAAAGAGATGATGGACTTCATCCAAATAATCAAATTAAAAATTCAAAAAAAACTTTATCTTATAATGAATGGTTAAATAAACTTGGTTACGATGGACCTAATCCATGGAATGATTGGGCTAATTCTGCAGAAGGTGAAAATGGAGAAATTTTAAGTGGTTGGAGATTAAGAAATTCCAATAAAGCTGCAAGAATTCCTGAAAAACATTCTGAAACAGCTTTTATGACTAATCGTGCAATGGAATTTATTGAAGAGAGTAAAGATAAACCATGGTTTCTACATTTATCTTATATTAAACCGCATTGGCCTTATATGGCACCAGCTCCTTATCATAATATGTATTCAGCCAATGAATTTTATCCTGTGCATAGAAATGATGCAGAACGAAATAATGATCATCCAGTTTACAAAGCATTTATGGAAAATAGTATATCAAAAACTTTTTCAAAAGATGAAGTTAGAAATACAGTTTTATCTGGATACATGGGTTTGATTAAACAAATTGATGATAATTTAGGAAGATTATTTAAGTTTTTAGAAGATGCTGGTCGTATGGAAGACACTATGATTGTATTTACCTCAGATCATGGTGATTACCAAGGAGATCACTGGTTAGGTGAGAAAGAATTATTTCACGAACAATCTGTAAGAGTACCAATGATAATTTATGATCCAAGTAAATATGCAAATAAAACTAGAGGCACTAAAGAAAAAAGATTTATTGAAGCAATTGATTTACTTCCAACTTTTTTAGATGCAGTAGAAAGTTCTGTTAGTAAACACAGGTTAGAAGGGAATTCTTTAATGCCAGTAATAAAAGGAGAAGATCCAAAAAATTGGAAAGATTTTGTATTTAGTGAAATTGATTATTCATTTAATGAAGCTCGAAAAATTCTTAATTTAGGAGCATCTGATGCAAGAGCTTTTATGATTAGAAATAATGAATGGAAATATATTTATTATAAAGGATTTGAGCCTCAACTATTTGATTTAAAAAATGACCCAGATGAATTTAATGATTTAGGTAGATCAAATGATCATTCAAAAATTAGAGAAGAGATGAAAGAGCTTCTTCTTAAAAGAATAATTGATAGAAAAAATAGAGTTGCAGCAACTGATGAGTTTGTGACTAAAGAAAGAGATTATACTAAGGATGATGGTATAATGATTGGTGTTTGGTAATTCATATTTTATTTAAAGCCAAGCTGCACCTCTTACCCCACTCGAGTCACCATGAATATTTTTTAAGATCTTAGTTTTTACTTTATTTGAAAAAGTATATTTCGATAATAACGGAGGAATATTTTTGTATAATCTATCTATGTTAGACATACCTCCACCAAGAATGATTGCTTCTGGATCAAAAACTCCAATCATTACCGCCATTAATCTAGCCATTCTATCTTCATAAAGATTAAACTCTAAATTTGCTCTTGGATCATTTTTTAAATCAAGCTCCACAATTTCATGAGAATTAAAATTAGTATTATTCTTTTTATTAAAAATGTCAGCAAACCCTATTCCAGACATAAATTGTTCTGCGCACAATGCTCTACCACAATTATTTGAAGGGCAACTTATTTGAGTTTCAATCTCTTCTGTTGTTGGGTATGGAAGTGGTTGATGGCCCCAATCTCCAGCAATTTGATTTGCTCCTTCTATAATTTCTTTTTTATAAGATAAACCACCACCAAAACCGGTCCCTATAATAATACCAAAGACTGATTTAAAATCTTTGCCAGCACCGTCAATTGCTTCTGATAAAGTAAAACAATTAGCGTCATTCATTAATTTTACATCTCTATTAAGCGCACTTTCTAAATCTTTTTTGAATGGTTTATCGTTTAACCATAAGGAATTAGCATTAGTAACTAATCCAGTATCTTTAGATGAAAATCCTGGGATACCAATTCCTACAGTACAAATTTCTCCGCTAATTTTATCAAATTCATTTACTAATTTTTGAACAGTTGAAATACCTGATGAATAATTTTTATTATAAGAGTATCTTTTTCTCTCTAACTTTTCTCCATTTGGATCTAAAAGAATCCCTTCAATTTTAGTTCCTCCATAATCAATACCAATTTTAAATTTTGTCATTAAGGTGTCATTAAACTAGGCAGGTATAAACATATTGCAGGAAATGCAATAATCAAAGCAAGTCTAATTACATCTGTGATTAAAAAAGGAACAGTTCCAAACCATATAGTTTGAAGAGGAGTATTTTGCATTACGCCTTTGATCACAAATAAATTCATTCCAACTGGAGGTGAAATTAATCCAAATTCTACAACTATCACTGCAAAAATACCAAACCAAACAGGGTCTATTCCAGCATCAACTATTACAGGATAAAAAACAGGAATAGTTAGGAATAACATTGCAAGAGAGTCCATTACCGTTCCAAGGACTAAATAAATAACACAAATAACTAAAATAATTCCTAATGGTGTAAGTTCTAAATGATTTATAAAATCAACAACTGCAAAGGGTAATTGAGTTACTGTAATTAAATAATTAAAAATACTAGCACCAATTACAATTAAATATAAAGAACCAACTGTTTTTATTGTTGTCCATAAAGCTTCTTTTAATAAATTAAGTGTCAGTTGGCCTCTTACTAAAATGAATAATAAAACTAGTACTACTCCAACAGCAGCACTTTCTGTTGCAGTAAAGAAACCAAGGTAAAGACCTCCCATAATTATTGCAAAAATTAAAAATATTGGAAAAACTTTTGTAATCGCTGCAATTCTTTCTTTGAGAGGCATTTTATTTCCATAACCACCGTGAGAAGGATAAATTATAAGATAAACTCTTATTGCAATCATATATAAAACCACAGCTATCAATCCTGGAATTAGTGCCGCAAAGAAAAGTTCTTGAACAGATTGTTCTGTTAAATATGCATAAATTACTAAAATGACACTTGGTGGAATAATAATTCCAAGAGTTCCACCTGATGCAATTGAACCACTTATCAAAGCATCACTGTAACCATGTCTTTTCATTTCTGGTCCTGCCATTTGTGACATCGTAGCTGCTGTTGCAATTGAAGAACCACATATCATTCCAAACCCAGCACACGCACCAACGGTAGACATTGCTAACCCACCTTTATAATGACCAACCACTGCATAAGCAGCATCATATAAATTCCTTGATAAATTAGCGCTATTAGCAAGATTTCCCATTAAAACGAAAAGAGGAAGCACTGATAATGTATATTTTGAAACCGCATCAAAAGGGGCAGTGCCTAACACAAAAATAGCAGGATCAAATCCAGAAATTAATGCAAAACCAGTAAATCCAACCAGTAACATCGCAATTCCAATTGGAATATTTAATACCATTAGTATTAAGACTGCTGCAAAAGCTATTCCACCATTAATAATTGGATCCATGTCCATTATATATCTCTCAGTTTTGTGGTTGTTTCAGATAAAGCTTTTATAAACCAAACAATAATTGCAAGTACACTTAACCACATTCCTAATGATGAGATAAAATAAAATGGATAAAAGTATAACTCTAAGTCAAGAGTAACTCTTTCATTTCCCATAAATTTTATTGAAGTTTTAGTGGTAGCATAAGCCATTAAAGACATGATTATCATCATTAAAATAAACTTTAGAATTATTAGATAAGTTTTAAATTTTCCCAAATTTAAATTATTGATAAAATCAGCAGAAACGTTTGCGTTTAAAAAAAATGCTCTTGGCATTGCTAGAAAAGCTACTAAAGCCATTCCAATTTCTACTAATTCGATTGTACCTGTAACTGGTGAATTCAAAAATCTTCGTCCAAAGACATCACAAAAAGTTAATACTGATAATAATAAAAGTATTATCCCAGAAGCAATTGCTGAATAATCAAATATTTTATTCATTTTTTATTTTTTATAAAAATGTCTCTTCAATTTTATTAAACATTAGCATATAAGGTTTGTTTTAAACAGAAAGTATTAATTATGAAATTTATTTCTTACAAACATAATTCAGAACCAAAATTTGGTGTTATAGACAACAATTTAATTACAGATCTAACAGGTAAAATATCAGGAGCAGATACTTTAAAAGATCTTATTTCTAAAAATGGTATTTCAGAGGCAAAAGCTTATGCAAGCACAAATCCAGGTAAGTTAAGTGTAGATGATATTGAGTATTTACCGCTAATCCCTAATCCTGGAAAAATTATTTGCGTAGGTTTAAATTATAGTGAGCATGTTAAAGAAACGAATAGAACAGTTGAAGAAAATCCTGTTATTTTTCATCGTTTTCCTGAAAGTCAAACTGCTCATATGCAACCAATTCAAAGACCAATTGCTTCTGATAATTTAGATTTTGAAGGAGAGATGGCAGTAATTATGGGAGAAGCAGGAAAACATATTAAACCAGAAGAAGCTTTGAAACATATAGTTGGTTATTCTTGTTATAATGAAAGCACAATTCGAGATTGGCAAAGACACACAAGACAATTTGGTATGGGAAAAAATTTTGAAAAAACAGGAAGCTTTGGCCCTCACATGGTTCTTGCAGAAGACATAAAAGATTATAAAGAACTTACTCTTGAAACAAGATTAAATGGTGAAGTGATGCAAAATGCAAAATTAAGCCAATTAATTTTTGATATTCCAATATTGATTTCCTATGTTTCTAAAGCAATGGCTTGGAGAGCAGGAGACGTGTTAGTTACAGGTACTCCTGGAGGGGTTGGATTTAAAAGAAATCCGCCAGTTTTCATGAAACCAGGGGATAAAGTTGAGATAGAAGTAACCCAGATTGGGGTTTTATCTAATACAATTAAGGATGAAATAGTTTAAATTTCAAGCTACACTTTTAGAATAATTATAAACAACAAGGGGATAATTTTATGAAAAAAAAATTAATTGGATTAATTATTGGAATTTTTTCATTAAGCATAGTTAGTGCATCTGCGGCAACTGAACTTAAGTTGGCTACTTTTGAACCACCTAAGGCATTTATCGCAAGTAAAATTCTTGCAGGTTGGGCAACAAAAGTAAATCAATGTTCAGCTGGAGCATTAAATGTAAAAATGTATGCTGGTGGAGTTTTAGGAAGTCCTCCTAAGCAGTATGATATTGTAACATCAGGTGTTGCAGATATTTCATGGACTGTATTAGGATACATTGGAGGTCAATTTCCTTTAAGTTCAGTAATTGAATTACCATTTCTTACAAAAACTTCTAAAGCTGGAACAACGGCTTTAAATTCTTTATTTAAAGAAGGTTATCTTGATAAAGAAATGGCGGGCATTAAAGTGATAGGTCTTCACTCTAATCCTGGATATCAAATTCATATGAAGGATACTAAAGTTGTAAATCCTGCAGATTTTAAAGGTAAGAAAATGAGAGTACCAAGTAAAATCGCTGGCACAATTTTAAAAACTTTAGGAGCAACTGGAGTAAAAGTACCTGCGCCAGGAACTTCAGAAGCTTTAAGCAAAGGCGTAGTTGATGGAACTCCTTTTCCATATACTGCTGTTGGATCTTTCAGATTATTTGACGTAACTAAATATCATACAGAAGTTAACATCACTAACGCTACATTTGGTTTGATCATGAATGAAGATAAGTTCAATAGCTTATCATCAGGCGCGCAAGCTTGTATCAATAAATACAGTGGTCATGCTTTTGGTGATTGGGCTTCAAACTTAATTGATAATCAAAATGCGGTAATGAAAAATGAAATCTCAAAAAGAGCAGATCATGAAATCATAATTGCATCAGATGACGTTATTGCTGAATATAAAAAAATATTAGCACCAATCGAATCTAATTGGTTAAAAGAAATGAGTGGTAAAGGCCTTGATGGTGATGCAGTTCTTAATAGAGCTAGACAAATCATTACTGCAGTAGAAGGTTAATAATAATATATACTTTTGAGCCCACGTTTTTGTGGGCTCATTTTATTTAGGAAAAATTTAGATGGCTATAAAAGCTCTTAGTTACATTGGAGTAAACTCAGATAAATTTGAAGATTGGTCAGACTATACTCAAAAAAGTTTAGGCATGCAGCAAGTTGATCGAGGAAAAGATATTTTATCTTTTAGAATGGACGATCAAAAACAAAGATTAACAATAACAGGTGATACGGGTGATGGTCTTGGATTTATGGGTTGGGAAGTTGATGAGAAAGAAGATTTATTATTCTTTGCATCAAAATTAGAAGAAAATAAAATTCAAGTTCAACAAGGCAAAACATCTTTTGCTGATAAAAGGTTTGTTGAAGATTTAATTTATTTTAATGATCCTCAAGGAAATAAAATTGAGCTAGTTTATAATCCTATGAATGATACGGATCCATTTAAACCAAGTCGTCCAATTTCGGGGTTTAAAACAGGCGCTCTTGGAATGGGTCATGCAGTAATTCATGTTAAAAAAATTGATGATTTAATACCATTTTACACTGAAGTTTTGGGCTTTAAAATAAGCGATTATAGTCATACACCAATTTCTCTATGTTTTTTTCATGTAAATGGAAGACATCACAGTTTAGCACTATTTGGATCTGGTAGAACTGGTTTTCATCATTTCATGGTCGAATACAATAGTTTAGATGATGTTGGTCAAGGGTATGACTTACTTCAATATCAAGATAATAAAATAGCTTATACTCTTGGAAGGCACACTAATGATTATATGACATCATTTTATTCTATAACACCGTCAGGATTTTTTATTGAAAATGGTTGGGGTGGAAGAATTATTGATCCTAAAACGTGGGAGCCAATAGAGACGTTTGAAGGACCAAGTTTTTGGGGACATGAAAGATTATATTTACCTGATGAAGAAAGAATGAAGTTTAGAAACAAAAGATTAGAAACAGCCTCTGAAGGAAAACAAGCACCACTTTTTATTGATTGTCCTTGGCTATACTCAAATACTACTAACAAAAAATAAAAAATTATTATTTTTTAAATGAAAAATTATGATGTTGTAATTATAGGTTTTGGTCCCACAGGAGGTACCTTAGCTAATCTATTAGCATTACATGGTTTTTCAATTTTGATAGTTGAAAAAGAAAAAAGTTTTTATCCTTTACCAAGAGCTGTTCATTTTGATGATGAGATTATGAGAGTTTTTCAAACAATTGGTATTACAGATAAATTTTTAAAACATACAATAATTAATAAAGGAACAAAATTTGTTAATTCTAAAAATAAAGAAGTATTAGATTGGCCAAGACCAAGATCAGTAACTGAGAATGGTTGGTATCCAAGTTATAGATTTCATCAGCCAGACCTAGAAAGAAAACTTAGGGGAAGACTAAAAGACTTTAAAAAAGTAACAAAAATGCAAAATACAAAAGTTGTTAATCTTAAAGAAGATAAAAATTCAGTAAAAATAATTTTAGAAAATGTTAATAATAAAAGAATTAAAGAAATAAGTTCTAAGTATGTTGTCGGATGTGATGGTGCTAATTCAACAACAAGAGAACAGATAAAAGCAAAATTTCAAAATCTTGGATTTACTCAAAAATGGGCTGTAGTAGATTTAATTTTAAAAAAAGATAAAAAGGAATTACCAGATAGAACCATTCAATATTCTAATCCAAAACGTCCAGCTACCTATTGTCGAAATGTCGGCAAAAGGAGACGATGGGAGTTTGCAATCCATGACAATGAAAGTGAAAAAAAAGTCTTATCTAATTCATATATTTGGAATTTTCTAAAACCATGGTTAAAACCCAGTGATGCTTTTATGGAAAGAAAGACTATTTATACTTTTCAATCTGCAATTTCAAAAAATTGGAAAAAAGGTAGAGTTTTTCTTGCAGGCGATGCAGCACATTTAATGCCCCCTTTTATGGGTCAAGGAATGTGTGCTGGAATTAGAGATGCATCAAATCTATCCTGGAAGATTGCACATTGTTTGAAAAACAATCACAGTGATAAACTCCTTAAAACGTATCAATCTGAGAGATATTCAAATGTTAAAGAATACATAAAAACAACAGCTAAAATGGGGGAATTTGTCAATGCAGTTGGAACTTCAAATATAACAGGCAAAGTCTCCTCTACACCTGATGGCCAAAAGAGTATGAAATCGATTAAACCTAAACTAGGTAAAGGTCTAGGAAAGGTTCAAGATAAAAATCGAGGAAAAATATTTCCTCAATTTAAAATAAAAAATGGAAAATTATTAGATGATAAATTTTCTTTAAAACCAATTTTAATATTATCAAAAGAGATTAAAAATAATATCTCTGGTAAATTGAATTCAATACAATCAAAAAATAATAAAGATTTAGAAAAATTTTTTAAAAATTCTAATTCAAAAGCTATAATAGTAAGACCAGATAGATTTATTCTTTCTTCATGTAAATCAGTTAAGGATTTTAAATCTTATTTAAATAAGAATTTATCTATTTTAGTTTAATTGAAACAATTTATTAACAGCATCAACTTTGATGTGGTTGTCTGGAGCAATTTCTCCATTAGGCATAAATAATGAATTTTCAAATCCAACTCTTATTTTTCCTCCTAGACTTATAGCTTTTTCTAAACAACTCATTTCTTCTTTTCCAAAAGCACATATTGCCCAATCAAGATTTACTTTATGCTCTTCCATTTTTTTTACAAACAGTGAAATATTTTCTGGATAGCTTATTCTTCCACTATAATGACCAATAACAAATAAACACCAAGCATCATTGATTTGAATTTCTGCTTTATTTAGTAATTCAACTAATAAATCTATATCTTCAGGTTTATAAAGTATGTGTTGAATTTTTGTACCTGCTTCAGTTAAATATTTATAAAGTTTGATATCTTCCTCTTCAGGTTTTCTAGAAGGAATTAATTCTGATGTTCCAATTGATGTGCCTGGTGGAGTTACATCATATGCAAGCTTCCGCATATCTGCTGGAGAATATTTTCCAATAGCCTCAGTTGTAACTTGTATATGCATTTCTGGTACTTGATGCTCTAATTCACTTAGTGCTTCTTTATAAAGTCCTGCATCTAATACGTGTTGACCTTCTTTATCTCTTACATGCAAATGTATTGCACCTGCACCAGCTTCATAACAAGATTTTGCTGTTGCTACTGTCTCGCTAATTGTTAAAGGAACAGCTGGATGATCTTTTTTTACTTTTCTAGCTCCATTTGGAGCTACCATTAATTTAGGTAACTTTTCCGGTTTATAAAAACTCATTTATTTAACAACAACCGCAGCTTTTTTTATTTGCTTTTGGTTGGTCTTCAATTTTTGCAGCTTCTAATTCTTTTTGCTCGTCTTCAATAGCTTTTTGTTTCTTTGAAATTTTGTCTTCAAAATAAGCATAAAGAGATGAAAAACCTAATTTAGACGCTCTTTTTTCCTCATAACCTCTTCTTCCTTTAAGGTTATCAATTATTTTGACTATTTCTTGGTTTTGCATGCTCTATTTATTAGTATTTTTTATCAATAATACAATATTTTTTATTAAAAAAGGATATTGAAACAAACAACTATTTTGATTAGCCTTTTAATAATGAGAAAGATACTAGTATTTTTGACTTTAAGCTTTTTTATTTTTCAAAATAGCTATGCAAATAATAGGCTTGATGGATTTAACAAATGGCTATTTAAAAATGGTCACAGTGAATTTGTAACAAAAGAAGAAAGTAAAGTATGCAAAGCAGAACCTAAGTATAGCCATCTTTGGTATTATAATAAATGTGACAAACCTAAGTATGAAAATAATCTTAAAATAAAATTTTACGATGATAGTAGCTGGCTTCCAGAAGAAACTGAAAAACCTAATTTCGATACTTTGCTTTTCGAACTTTACAAATACACATACTCCCCATACAGAGATAAACCAATTGTTGGTGTATACGAAGTAAAACCATCTAAAAAACCTTATAAGTTTAAATCCAAGCTAAAAGAAGATAAGTATATTGACAAACAATTAGAGAAAACAGCTTTGTTAAGTTATTTGAGGTTTGAAGGAAATAAAATCACCATTGATAAATTTACCCCAGATAATCGATTTGGAAAATTTATAAATAAAGACACTAAATTAAGATCAATGTCTGCAGGTAAAACAATGGTATCTTATGTAATTGGACACGCAATATGTGATGGTTATATTGAAAATATTAATTCAAGATTAAATGATTGGCCATTACTAGAAAATACACTTTATTATGATCAAAAATTAATTGATATTTTGAATATGAACTCAGGTGATCAAGAGTATATCGTGGGTTCTGAATTGTCAAAAATTGTAAATAAAAATTTAATAGATGAAAAATTTCGTGGTCTTGATGATTATGTAATTGATTTTAAACAATATATTTCTCTTTTTAAAAATACAAAAAAATCTAAACCATATTTTAATTATTCCAGTATGAATCCAACATTGGCATTAAACTATGTTTTGTTTAAAACAGGTGATGACTTTGAAAAAATTTTAGAAAAAACATTTAATAAAAAAGCTAAAATTAAAGACAGTGTAATATTCTGGAAAGTTAAAAATTCTTCAAAGGAAAAAGGAAATGCGAACATTATGTTTTATGCTACACGATATGATTATCTTAGAATTGCTAAAGCCATGTTAAATGATTGGCAAAAAGATACTTGTGTTGGTAAATATTTAAAAACTATTTTTGAGAATAGAATAGATAAAGAGAATGAGAAAAGAAATAAAGAAGGAAGGCCAGGTCAATGGATATACGCCCGTGGATATGCAGGACAATTTCAAGCTCATTATAAAGGAATTAGTAAAAAAAGAGCTGTAATGGGTATGCATGGTAGAGGTGGCCAACATGTTGTAATTGATTTTGAAAAATCTAGAATTGTAGTAACTAACGCTTTATACGAAGATTTTAATTATAAAAAGATTGTTTACGACCCAATCAAAAAGGGCAAGTAAATCAAGCCCTAATCGTTGGTAGACAATAGAAGTCAGCTGTATCAATTTTAGAAGAATATTCTCTTTTCATATTCCATCGCTTTTGAACACCAGCGCTAGCAACACTTAGAGTAGATCTACCGTATCGATGATTAGTGTTATCAATAGATCTCATTAAACTACTTATTTTCTCATCTTTTTCAGATGAAAATAGATTGGTTTTATCATTGGCGTTCGATAATCCCGTTAGCATGACACCTGCTTTTTGATATTGGTAACCATTTTTAAATATACTCTCAAGTATTGTAACTGCAGTTTTAACTACTTCGATACTATTGTTTGTTGCAATTGGAAAATCAATTGTCTTTGCATTCGAGTAATATCCATAATTTCTCTGAAAAGGACTAGTTCTAACAAATACAGTGATTGCTTTTGCAACTAACGATTCTGATCTTATTTTCTCAGATGCATTTAAACAATAATTTGCAACTGCTTCTTTTAATTCTTGAAATCTTTCTACTCTTTTTCCAAACGATCTTGAAACAACGCAGCTTTTTCTTTTTGTAGTAGTAGTTTCTAAATTGATACAAGGAATTCCTTTAAGTTCCATTGCAGTTCTTGAACTTAAAACATTTGAAGATTTTTTAATCCAGCTATTAGATTTATTTTTAAGTTGCTTAGCATTATAAATTCCGTGTTTTTGATAAAATTTTGTAAGTTGTCTACCAACACCCCAGACATCATTAATTTCAACTTTTTCAAGTACTGGATCTAAGTTATCAATTCCAATTAAACTAGTAACTCCTGATTGTTTTTTCTTTGCAATATGATTTGCAATTTTACTTAGCGTTTTTGTTTTAGCAATTCCAATACTAGTTGGAATGCCAGTCCATTGTAAAACTGTATCTCTAATTTCTTTTCCAACTTTTTCTATATCTTGATCTAGGAAATTAGACAAATCTAAAAATGCTTCATCAATAGAATAAACTTCTATATCTGCATTAAATCTTTTAAGAGTTCTCATTACTCTTCTAGATAAATCTCCATACAAAGAATAATTAGATGAAAAAACTTCAACTTTGTTTTTAACAATAATATCTTTTGCTTTAAAATAAGGTTCACCCATTTTAATTCCTAAAGCTTTTGCTTCATTTGATCTTGAGATGATACAACCATCATTGTTAGATAAAACGACGACAGGTTTTCTTCTTATTTTAGGATTGAATAATCTTTCACACGAAACGTAAAAGGAATTACAATCAACTAATGCTATTTTTTTAGTACGTAGAATGGATGACATAAGTTACAACCCCCCAGATAAAGATATCTTGTTCTTCGTTAATTAAAATTCTGTCAGTAAATTCTTTAGATCCTGACGTTAAAAACTTTTTATCTCTTTCTTGAACTAAGCTTTTAACTACAAGTTCATCATGAACGTTTGCAATCACAGTTGAAAAGTTTTTTGGTTTTAAACTTTTGTCGACTACCAATAAATCTCCATCATTAATTCCAACATCCACCATTGATTTACCTTGCACTCTAATAATGAAAGTAGCTGGAACATTTCTTATTAAATGCATGTTAAGATCAATATCTTCTTCGATATAATCAGTTGCAGGGGACGGGAAACCAGCGCCTGCTTTATGTAGATAATAAGGGATTGTTAGTTTCATGTTCTTGTTTTGTTCTAATTTATAGCCTAGTTATACAATACACGCAAGAAGTTGTATTTTGAGTCTGTAACTGAATCAAAAGTGAATCAAAACGTGAACATCGAAACTACATTTTGTATGCTTGTGGATAACTCAAACCATTAGTAGTCTGTAATTCTAATTTAATTATAAAAGGAGAAAAATATGAGCTCAATTGAAGTTAAAACTTTTGATAATCCAGACGAAAGTAATACCAGCTTTAACAATGCTAAAATGGATATTGTAAAAATAGGAGATCAAAGAGTAATGAGATTAGTTTTACAACCTGGTTGGAAATGGTCACAAGATATTAAACCAACAGTAGGCACTGATAGCTGCAAAGCAAAACATCTTGGTGTAATAGTTGCTGGAGCAGTTTGTGCCAAACATGATGATGGAACAGAATTAACATATAAAGCTGGTGATGCATATTCAATAGATCCAGGTCATGATGGTTGGGTAGTAGGTAATGAACCAGCAGTTGTTTATGAGTTTCATGGAAAATGGGGAGAATAATACTTAATGCAAAAACTAACATGTCATTGTGGATCGATTGAAGCTGAAATTAGTGTTCCAATAAATGAATTAGTAAAAATTGTAAAATGCAATTGTTCTATTTGTAAAAGAAAAAGTGCAACAATGGGCATGGTTAAAAATGAAGAGTTTAAAATTACAAAAGGAGAAGACAAATTAAAACTTTATCAATTTCATACAAAAGTGGCTAAACATTATTTTTGTTCGGAATGCGGGATTTATACACATCATAATCCAAGAAGTGCTCCTACTATGACAGGATTTAATTTAGGTTGTGTTGATGAAGTTGATGTAGCAAACTTAAAAGATATAACTTTGATAGATGGTCAAAACCATCCTATGGATCAAAAAAAGCAATAAGTTCAATGAAAATTACTGAAGAGTGTTTTAGTAAAGTTAAAAAAGATTGTTTTAAATTTATTAAATCACAAGAAACATCTAAAGAAAAATTTAGTAATAAAGAGGGAATGCTGAAGTCTTTTTTAATTCCAATGTGTTTTTGGATTGCAAAAAAAACAAATAGTAAAAAACCTTATATTGTAGGTTTAGCAGGTGGACAAGGAACAGGTAAAACGACCATCAGTTCAATTATAAAAATTATATTAGAAAAATATTTTAAATTAAAAGTATTTAAAATTTCAATAGATGATTTTTATAAAACTCGAAAAGAAAGATTAAATTTATCAAAAAAAATTCACCCAATGTTGGCTACAAGAGGAGTACCAGGAACTCATGATATTCAAATGATGTTAAACTTTTTTAAAAAAGCAAAAAGTAAAAATTTTAAAAAAATTGATTTGCCAAATTTCAATAAAGCAGTTGACGACAGATTTCCTAGAAAGAATTGGTATAAGATCAAACAGCGGTCAGATGTAATAATATTTGAGGGCTGGTGCGTAGGGGCAAAAGCTGAGGCAAATAAAACTCTTAAAAAATCTATCAATTCACTTGAAAAAATAAATGATCAAAAACTTATTTGGAGAAAATATGTTAATCAACAATTAAAGATGAAATATAAGAAATTATATGCCCAACTTAATTGTTTAATATATTTAAAGGCTAAAAACTTTGGTTTGCTTCAAAAATGGAGGTTAAAGCAAGAGAATAAGCTATGGTTAAAAACTAAGAACAAATCTAGTCATAAAATCATGAGCAAAGACAAAGTTATTAACTTTATGCAAACTTACCAAAGAATAACACAAAATATGTTTAAATATGCGCCAAAATATTCTTCAATAATTTTAAATTTAAATAGCAATCATCAAATTAAGACAATAAAATATAATAAATGAATAATATTTTTTTAATTATTTTCTGTACTTTAATTTTTCCATTAAGTGCTTTTTCAGCAACACTAAAAGATGCTTTAAAGCAAACTTATGAAAATAATTTAGAACTTCAGGCGGAAAGAAGAAACTTAGAAATTCAAAAAGAAGTTTTAAATATTTCTAAAAGTGATCTTTTTCCAACAATGACTTTAACGGGTACAAAAAACTTTGAAGAAACAAGTAAACTTACAAACCAGAGTGGGGGAGATGCATCGATAACTGATACCAACTCAATGACATCTTCAATAAAAATTGAGCAAACTTTACTAGATGGCCAAGGAAGAAAAACAGAATATGAAAAAAGTAAATTAGGATTAAATATATCTGAAGCAAAACTTATTAAAAAAGAACAAGAAGTTTTTTTAAAAGCAATAGAAACTTATACTGGATTAATTTTAGCTTATGAAAAATTAAATATTAACGAAGAAAATGTAAATTTACTTCAGAGACAATTTGAATTAGACAATGCTAGACTTAGTAGAGGTCAAATTACAGCATCTGACTTAGCTCAATCTCAATCGTCTTTAGCTGGAGCACAAGCAAGATATATTGAAGCCCAAAATAATATAGTAACTAGTAAATTAAATTATGAAAATGTAATAGGAATTATTACAACTAAAGAAAATTTGAGAAAAATATATAAAACTGAATTAACGATTCCGTCAAATTTAAATGAAGCAAAAGAAATATCTTTGAAAAAAAGTCCTGAACTAATTATTGCCGAAATAGAATATGGTCAATCAGAATTGGATGTGAAAATAGCAAGATCTGATCTTTCACCTACTGCAAAAATTTCATTAGAAAGAACTTATTCTGATGATTTAAGTGCAACTTATGACAAAAGAGAAAAAGATGTTTTACAAGCAACAGTTTCTTGGCCTTTTCAATTTGGTGGAAAGAATAAATCTATAGTTAATAAAAATCTTGAAGCAAAAGGAATGAAAAGATTATTGTTAGAAAATGCTCAAAAAAATAATACTCAATCAGTCACATCGGCTTGGTCAACATTACAATCTTCAAGAAGTTTTTTACAAGCAGTTCAATCTCAGGTTAAGGCTTCAGAGATTGCAACGGAAGGAATTAGCTTCGAGTATGAAAATGGCTCAGGAAGATCAACTTTTGATGTTCTTCAATCTAGATCTAATTTAATCAGTGCAAAAATTAATCTTGCTGAAGCTGAAAGAAGCTATTTATTATCTCAATATAGAGTACTAAAATCAGTAGGTTTACTGAATAGTGACTACTTAAATCTTAAGTAATTATTTGGTTTTTTTGATCCATAAATAAATTTATTGCTAATGAGAACAAAATGTGTACATTTAAATTATGATTCGAGTGTTAAAAAAATTAAAAAAAGAGGCTAAAAATGACGAAAAGTAACTTAAAAGTAGTTAAATCTACTAAAGATCAAGAAATGGATATCAAAGAAAAGAACAAAGCATTAGATGCAGCAATAGCTCAGATTACTGATAATTTTGGAAAAGGTTCAGTTATGAAGCTTGGCCAAAGAAGAGCAATGGACATTGAGTCTGTATCCACAGGATCTTTAAGCCTTGATTTAGCATTAGGAATAGGTGGATTGCCAAAAGGAAGAATTGTTGAGGTTTATGGACCAGAATCTTCAGGAAAAACAACATTAGCATTACAAGTTGTTGCTGAAGCTCAAAAAGCTGGTGGAATTTGTGCGTTTGTTGATGCAGAGCACGCATTAGACCCAGTTTATGCAAAAAAATTAGGAGTAAATACAGAAGAGCTTTTAATTTCTCAGCCAGACGCTGGTGAACAAGCTTTAGAAATAGCTGACACTCTTGTTAAATCAGGATCTATCTCAGTTATCGTAATTGACTCAGTTGCAGCTTTAACTCCAAGAGCTGAAATCGAAGGTGAGATGGGAGATCATCACGTTGGTCTTCAATCTAGATTAATGAGTCAGGCTTTAAGAAAGCTAACAAGTTCAATTTCAAATACAAACACAATGATGATTTTTATTAACCAAATTAGAATGAAAATTGGAGTTATGTTTGGAAGTCCTGAAACAACATCAGGTGGAAATGCATTAAAATTCTACTCATCTGTTAGAATGGATATTAGAAGAATTGGTGCAATTAAAGATAAAGATGAAATTATTGGAAACTCAACAAGAGTTAAGGTAGTTAAAAATAAAGTAGCTCCACCATTTAAAGTTGTTGAATTTGATTTAATGTATGGAAAAGGGATCAGTAAGATGGGAGAACTCGTTGATCTAGGTTCTAAAGCAGACATTATTGAAAAATCAGGAGCCTGGTACGCTTATAAGGGTGAAAAAATAGGCCAAGGTAGAGAAAATGCAAAAACTTATCTTGCTCAAAACCCTAAAGTTGCTGCTGAAATCGAACTGCTAATAAGAGAAAAAGCAGGCGTAATTCAAAAAAAGATTGAAGGAAACCCTTTAGATCCTGAGAAAGCTGCAAAAGATCAAATAGAAGATCCAAAAGCAGAAGTTAAAGAGGAAGTAGTTCCTACTAAAAAGAATTAGTTAAAAAGTCATCTTTAATTATTAAAAGGCGCTTAATATAAGCGCCTTTTTTCCCTTACTGTTATCTAGACATAAAACAAAAAAGCTGTATTTTAAAAATATGGCTGACAAATCTTTAAATGAAATAAGGAGTACATTTTTAAAATATTTTGAGAAGAATGATCATAAGATTGTTGAATCTAGTAATTTAGTTCCAAATAACGATCCAACCTTGATGTTTGCAAATTCAGGGATGGTACAATTTAAGAATGTATTTACAGGTTTAGAGAAAAGAGATTATCAAACAGCCACTACTTCTCAGAAATGTGTAAGAGCAGGGGGAAAACATAATGATTTAGAGAATGTTGGCTACACACCAAGACACCACACATTCTTTGAAATGTTGGGAAATTTTTCATTTGGAGATTATTTCAAAGAGCAAGCAATCCACTATGCTTGGAATTTAATTACTAAAGATTTTGGCATTGACAAAAACAGACTTTATGTGACTGTTTATCATGAAGATGATGAAGCCTTCGATTTTTGGAAGAAAATAGCTGGTTTTAGTGATGATAAGATTATTCGAATAGCAACATCTGACAATTTTTGGTCGATGGGAGAGACGGGTCCATGTGGCCCATGTTCAGAGATTTTTTATGATCATGGAGATCACCTAGAAGGAGGTTTGCCAGGAACTAAAGAAGAAGATGGAAACCGTTTTATTGAAATATGGAATTTGGTCTTTATGCAATTTGAACAAATTTCTAAAGATAAAAGAATAGATCTTCCAAAACCTTCAGTTGATACTGGAATGGGTCTAGAGAGAATTGCAGCTTTACTACAAGGGACACACGATAATTATGAAACAGATCATTTTAAAAAAATTATAAGTGCTGCCTCTGGAATTATTAAGATAAAACAAGATCAATCTAATCAATCAAGTTTTAGAGTTATAGCAGATCATTTAAGGGCTAGCGCATTTTTAATTGCTGAGGGTGTTCTTCCTTCTAACGAAGGCAGAGGTTATGTGCTTAGAAGGATAATGAGAAGAGGAATGAGACATTCACATTTACTTGGATCTAAAGACCCAGTTTTTTTTAATTTATTTGATACACTCAAAAATGAAATGTCAGGGAACTATCCTGAGCTAGTTAGGGCAGAGTCTTTAATTAAAGAAACTTTAAAAATGGAAGAGGAAAAGTTTTTAGTACTTTTAGATCGAGGAATTAAAATTTTAAACGATGAAATTTCAAAAATAGATAAAATTTTACCAGGGGAAATAGCATTTAAATTATATGATACTTATGGATTTCCATTAGATCTTACAGAAGATATTTTAAGAAATAAATCAATGTCAATTGATACAGAAAAATTTCAATCTTTGATGAAAGAAAGTAGAGAACTTGCTAAAAAAAATTGGAAAGGCTCAGGTGATGCCGCTGTTGAAGATATTTGGTTTGGAATTAAAGATAAGTTAGGAGCAACAGAATTTTTAGGTTATGAAAGCAATCAAGCAGAAGGTGTGGTTTTATCGGTTCTTTCAAGCAATAAAGAAGTGAATGAATTAAAAGAAAATGATGAAGGTATGATCATTGTTAACCAGACACCTTTTTATGGAGAGTCTGGAGGTCAAGTAGGAGATACAGGTGAAATTATTGGAAATGATTTTAAATTTGAAGTAACAGATGTTCAAAAGAAATTAGGTGATCTATTTGTACATTATGGAAAAGTAATCAGTGGATCTATAAAGACAAATGATACTGTAGAGTTAAAAATTGATATCAAGAGAAGAGATGATACTCGAGCATACCATTCCGCAACTCATTTATTGCATGAGTCTTTAAGAAGAGTTTTAGGTGATCATGTTACACAAAAAGGCTCATTAGTTGAACCAAGTCGTTTAAGGTTTGATTTTAGTCACATGAAACCAATACCAACAGAAGAAATTGATAAAGTAGAAGGTTTTGTAAATAAAATGGTCTCAAAAAAATCAGATGTTAAAACACGTTTGATGACACCTAATGAAGCTGTTGAAAATGGTGCTTTGGCTTTATTTGGAGAAAAGTACGGAGACGAGGTTAGAGTTCTTTCGATGGGTGATGAAGAGGGAAAATATTTTTCAACAGAACTTTGTGGAGGTACTCACGTTAAAAACACAGGTGACATTGGTAAATTTAAGATAATTAGCCAATCCTCAATTGCAGCAGGTGTTAGAAGAATTGAAGCTTTAAGAGATAAGCAATTAGAGGATTATTTAAAAAATAAAGAGAAATTATCTAATATTTCCTCTGAAAAGGATAATGAGCTTATTAAAGAGCTAAGTGGACAAATTACCAATCTTGGTGGAAAGCCAAATTTAGATCAATTAGATCAAAAAACATTAATCAAAAATTTATCAAAGCAGTTAGAGACAATTTCAGTTAATTCAATTTTAGAAGATAAATCAAAAAATATCATTCAAGATGAAGAAATAAATGGAGTTAAACTGAGACTTCAAAAAGTTGATGGATTACCACCAAAAGAATTAAGAAAACTTGTTGATAAAGGTAAAAAGGAATTGAATGATGGAATTGTAATAGTTTTTGCAAGCAAAGATGATAAAGTTGGAATTGCAGTTGGTGTTACTGATAATTTAACAGAAAAATTTGATGCAGTTAAATTTGTTAAAGTTGGATCAGAAATTATAGGGGGTCAAGGTGGAGGAGGTAGAAAAGATTTTGCCCAAGCTGGTGGACAAGACCAATCTAAAATTGATCAAGCATTTGAAAAACTTAAAACTTTAATTTAATTTCTTTTTAAGATTACCATCAATTTCATCTAAGAATTGATTAGTAGTTAAATATTTGCTTGATGGACCAATAAGAATTGCTAAATCTTTTGTCATCGCACCATTTTCAACGCAGTCAATACAAACTTTCTCAATAGTTTGTGCAAATTTAATTAGCTCATCATTATTATCGAGTTTTCCTCTATGAGCCAACCCTCTTGTCCAAGCAAAAATAGATGCAATAGGGTTTGTTGAGGTTTCTTTGCCTTGCTGGTGCATTCTAAAGTGTCTAGTAACTGTTCCATGAGCAGCTTCAGCTTCCATTACCTTTCCATCTGGTGTTAACAATGTACTAGTCATTAATCCTAAGGAACCATAACCTTGTGCCATTGTATCAGATTGAACATCTCCATCGTAATTTTTACATGCCCAAATATATTTACCACTCCATTTCATTGCACAAGCAACCATATCATCAATCAATCTATGTTCATAAGTTAAATTATTTTTTTCAAAATCTACTTTATATTCTTTTTCAAAAATCTCTTGAAATATGTCCTTAAATCTACCATCGTATTGTTTTAAAATTGTATTTTTAGTGGACATATAAACTGGCCATTTTTTTATTAACCCATAACTGAAACAAGATCTTGCAAAATCCTCAATTGATTTATCTAAGTTGTACATTGAAAGTGCAACACCAGGGCCTGTAAAATTAAATACTTCATATTTTATTTCATCTTTTCCATCTTCAGATGTCCATTTAACTTCCATTTTACCTTTTCCAGGTACTTTAAAATCTGTTGCTCTATACTGATCTCCAAAAGCATGTCTTCCAATAATTACCGGATCAGTCCAAGAAGGAACAAGTTTTGGGATATTTTTACATATAATAGGCTCTCTAAAAACTGTACCACCTATGATATTTCTTATAGTTCCATTTGGAGATCTCCACATTTTTTTTAAATCAAATTCTTCAACACGAGCTTCATCAGGAGTAATCGTTGCACATTTAACTCCAACGCCAATTTTTTTTATAGCATTTGCGGAGTCTATTGTGATTTGATCGTATGTATTATCTCGACTTTTCATTCCAAGGTCATAATATTCAATACCAAGATCTAGATAAGGCAGTATTAGCTTATTTTTGATGAACTCCCATATAATACGGGTCATTTCATCCCCATCTAGCTCTACGATAGGGTTATTTACCTTGATTTTACTCATTAAAATAAATTTATCTTATTAATTGAATTTGATTGGTTTATATACATATTAATCAAAAATTAGCAAATAGAAGAATATGTTTACCAAGATATTTCCAAAGATACATACTGAAGGATACAAATTTTTAGTCATTGCAGGGTTTGTAACAATTATTCTTTTATTTTTTAGTGGCTTTCTAGGAGCCATTGGTCTGCTTTTAACTGTTTGGGTTTATTATTTTTTTAGGGACCCTGAAAGAGTTATAATTGAGGATGATAATTATTTAGTAAGTCCTGCAGATGGCGAAGTAATAAAAGTTGAAGAGGTTGATGGTCCAAAAGAAGTAGGTCTTGAAAATAAAAAATTTAAAAAAATAAGTATATTCATGAATGTTTTTGACTGTCATGTAAATAGAACACCTTGCTCAGGAAAAGTAGAAGATATTTTATATAAACCTGGAAAATTTTTTAATGCATCCTTAGACAAGGCAAGTGAAGATAATGAAAGAAACTACTATAAAATAAAAGATAAAAGTGGAAATGATATAATAGTAGTTCAAATAGCTGGATTAATAGCAAGAAGAATTGTTTGTGAAACAGATAATGGGCAAGATCTTAATCAAGGTGATAGAATTGGTATGATTAGATTTGGAAGTCGTGCAGATGTATATTATGAAAATTATGAACCGTTAGTGAAGGTTGGACAAAAAACAATTTCTGGTGAGACCTTATTGGCTAAAAAATAAAGATGGAACAACCCAAAAATAATTTAAAAATTATAGCAGATAAAAAAAATGCTAGAGTAATTTTACCCAATATGTTGACTTTAATAGGTGTTTGTATTGGATTAACATCAATTAGGTTTGCATTAGATGGAAAATTTGAATTTGCAATTATAGCAATAATTTTTGCAGCATTAATTGATGGTTTAGACGGTAGAATTGCACGATTAATAAAAGGAACATCCAAAGTAGGAAAAGAATTAGATTCTTTGACAGACATGATAAGTTTTGGTGTGGCCCCAGCATTTATTATGTACTTTTGGAAGCTAAATACCTTAGGTAGATTTGGATGGTTAGTATGTTTAATTTTTGTAATTTGTGTAGCTTTAAGACTAGCAAGATTTAATGTAAATTCTAATCAAGAGCCTTCCTGGAGGGATAATTTTTTTGAAGGTGTTCCTTCTCCAGCTGGGGGAATTTTAGTTTTGACACCACTTATCATAAGTTTGACTGATTTTGATTATATCAAACTAAATTATGATATTATTGTACCAATATTTTTTGTAATCACTTCTTTTTTGTTAATTAGTAAATTTCCAAGCTACTCTTTTAAAAAGATTGTTATTCAAAGAAAAACAACAATTTTTTTATTGTTTGGAATAATTTTATTTTTTGGACTATTACTAGTTTATCCTTTTAATGTTATAGCAATTAGTTCAATTATTTACCTATTAATATTACCTATTAGTTTTCTTCATTATCAAAGATTTAAGAAACAGCATGCAGACAGCAACATAGCTGATGATGACGATTTAGAAGATGTGCTGTGATTAAAAAAAATGTAATCATCTCTCTAGCTGATGCTAATTATTTTGAGTTATTGAATGAGCTAGTAGATTCAATAAAAAGATTTAAACAAAGTGAAAATACTGCGATTTGTATTTTAGATGGCGGACTAACAGAGGAACAAAAAAAACTATTAGTGTCAAAAGTTGATGAAATAAAATCATCTGAATGGGATATCAAAATAAGTCAATTTAAGATTATGGGAAAAAAATGGCTTAAAAGTTTAATAACAAGAGCTTTTCTTACTGAATATTTTCCAAATTATGAAAAGTATTTATGGATTGATGCAGATGCTTGGGTGAATTCATGGGAAGCAGTAGAATTATATTTTAAAGGTTGTGAGAATAACAAATTATGTATTTCCACTAATGCTGACAGAGCTTATGGGGGAACAAAAGTAGATTGGCTTTTAGGAAGTTTTGCAAGAATAAAATCACAAAATTATAAACATGCTAAGTCATCTGGTTTTTCAGAAAAAATAGCTAGAGAGGTTGCTTTAAAGCCACATTTAAATGCTGGTGTATTTTCTTTAACATCTAATGCACCTCATTGGAAAGTATGGAGAAAAAATTTAGAGGAGTCATTAAAATCAGGAAAAGTTTGGGGATCAGATCAAATAGCACTAAATATTACAATTTATTATGACAATTTACCTGTAGAGATATTACCAGCTTATTGTAATTGGACACATATAGGTGGAATGAAATATGATGAAGATAAGAAAACATTTGTTGAACCATATTTGCCTAATCACGAAATTGGCATCATTCATTTTGCAGGGAAACACAATGATCAAATAAGAAATAATAAAAATATTCTGAGTAAAATAGAATGCTTAGATGGAAAAATAATAGAAAAAAATCTAAGGTTTAATAATGAATAAAAAAATTCTTATTTTATAGTTATGAAAAAAAATACAATAATATCCTTAGCTGACTCAAATTATTTTCCATTATTAGATGAATTAATTAACTCAATCAAAAGCTTTAAAGAAAGCAAAGATGTATCTATTTGTATTTTAGATGCTGGTTTAACTGATGAGCAAAAAGAACAATTGTCTAAAAAGGTTGATGAAATAAAACTGGCTAAATGGGATATAAAAGTTCCAGATAGAAAAATAAAAGGAAGAGAATGGCTTAAAAGTCAAGTTTCACGAGCTTTTATTCCAAAATATTTTCCAAGTTATGAAAAATATTTATGGATTGATTGTGATGCATGGGTCAACGATTGGAAAGCGGTAGAAATATACTTTAAAGCATGTGATGATGGTAAATTGGGAATAACGCAAACTATTGGACCAGGTTACAAGATAACTTCAAAAGTTAAATGGCTAATTGGAAAGTTAGCAATTATCAAATCTCAAAATTTTAAGCATGCTGTGAAGTCTAAAATTAGTTTTTCAAAAGCTAGAAAACTTGCATTTGCACCTCATATAAATATTGGAGTTTTTTCTTTAGAAAAAAATTCAATCTCATGGAATTCGTGGCAGAAAAATTTAGAGCAAACTTTAAAAGGTGGTGATATCTTTGGCTCTGAACAGTTAGCAATGAATATGTCCGTTTATATTGATGAAATTGAAACTGAATTTCTACCTCTTAATTGTAATTGGATAACAAGCAATCTTTTACCAAAGTTTGATGAAGAAAATTCTACTTTTGTTGAACCTTATTTGCCTAATTATAAAATTGGTATAATGCATTTGGCGGCAGGTATTTGGAAAGATAAAAAAGACATGAGAGTAAATAAAGAAATCACAATAGATATTAAAACACTTAAAGGAAAAACTGTCAGTAAAAGCTTAAGGTTTAATAATTAATTGAAAAAAAATAAAATTTCAAAAAATTGGCTAAATAAACAAAGACGAGACACTTACGTTAGACAATCAAAAGTTGATGGGTATAGAGCTAGATCTGCTTATAAATTAATTGAAATAGACGATAAATTTAAAATATTTAAAGGTGGTATTTCAATAATAGACATAGGTGCGGCCCCAGGAAGTTGGTCTCAATATGCGTCAAAAGCTGCAAAAAGTGGAAGATTAGTATCAATAGATTTAAAAGAAATGGAGCCTATTGGTAATACGGTACAAATTCAGGGTGATTTTACTGAAGAAAATATTCAAGATGAAATTAAAAAACATATAAAAGATAAAATAGATGTTGTTATGTCGGATATGGCTGTGAATACGACAGGTATTAAGAATATAGATTCTATTCAAACAGGTGAGCTATGCAAAGAAGCGATGCTTTTTGCAAAAGATCAATTAAAAAATAATGGTTATTTTATTTCTAAGATTTTTATGGGTGGATCATTTAACGAAATAGTCGCAGAAGGAAAAAAATACTTTAAAGAAGTTAAGGTTTTTAAACCAAAATCTAGCAGAAAAGATTCTAAAGAAAGTTTTATAATTTGTAACAAACTTAGATAGGGACTTTAATTTTTAAATGAATCGTATATAAAAGATTATGGTTCCTATAAAAGAAGCACTCACCTTTGATGACGTAACACTTTCGCCAAAATATTCAGAAATACTACCATCCGAGGTCAATACAAGTACTCAGCTAACTAGTAGTTTAAAACTTAAAGTCCCAGTTTTATCATCTGCAATGGATACAGTTACAGAAAGCAAAATGGCAATTGCTATAGCAAAAGCAGGGGGAATTGGAGTTATTCATAGAAATTTAGATATAAAAAAACAAATTTTAGAGATTAAAAAAGTAAAGAAACAAAAATTAATAGTGGGAGCAGCTGTTGGAGCAGGACCTAATGAATTTGATAGAGCAAAAGCTATAATAAAAGAAGGTGTTGATTTAATAGTGGTCGACACTGCCCATGGTCATACCAAAAAAGTTGGAGAAATAATTAAATTTATAAAAAAGTTTAAAAATAATAAAATTGCTTTATGTGCTGGAAATATTGCTACACCAGAAGCAGCCAAATTTTTGATTAAATTAGGTGTAGATATTGTTAAAGTTGGAATCGGCCCTGGATCTATTTGTACTACAAGATTAGTTGCAGGAATTGGTGTTCCACAGTTAAGTGCAATACTATCTGTTAGAAATGGACTTAAAAATAAAAATGTAAAAATTATTTCTGATGGTGGAATTAAATATTCAGGAGATCTGGCAAAAGCATTTGCTGCTGGAGCTGATGCTGTAATGATAGGGTCTTTATTTGCTGGTACTGATGAGGCACCAGGAAAATTAATAAAGAAAAATGGAAAATTGTTTAAAAGTTTTAGAGGCATGGGTTCTGTAGGAGCAATGAATAAAGGGTCGGCGGATAGATATTTTCAAGTTAAACAAAAAGATACATCAAAATATGTTCCAGAGGGTGTAGAAGGTTTTGCAAAATACAAAGGGGATGTTAGAAGTATTATTTATAAATTAATTGGAGGATTAAGATCATCTATGGGCTACCTTGGTTCAAAAAATATAACAAAACTTAGAATAAAACCAAATTTTGTGAAGATTACTAAAGCAGGATTTTTTGAAAGTATGGTTCACAATGTAGATGTTATTAAGAATGATAGTAAATATTAATGAATAAAATTTTTAAATTAATTACCTTAATATATTTTTCAATGCTTGGTGCAACCACTGCATTAGGTAATGAAAATTTTTTTAAAGAGGCAATAAAAATGTATGAAGTCAAAGAATATGATGATGCAAGATTTTTGTTAGAACGAAATATAGTATTTAACCCAAAAGACGCTAAATCTTACCTATACTTAGCAAAAATTTACAACCATGAAGAAAATCAGAGAAAAGAAGAATATAATTTGGATACAGCATTATTGATAGAACCAAATAATGAGGAAGTTATTTTAATGCTGATGAAAATAGCTTTAAAGAAATCAAATTACTCAAAAGTTAAAGATCTTTCTCAAACATTTATAAAAGTTTGTGAAAAACTATGTAATGAAAATGATGAAATTCAAAAGTCTCTTAAAAATATAGAACCAGAAAATGAGTCTTGATCAAAATCTTGATAAAATCTTAATCATAGATTTTGGTTCACAATTTACTCAATTAATTGCCAGAAGAATAAGAGAATTAGGAGTTTTTTCTGAGATTAAAAGTCATAAAAAAATTAAATTAAAGGATATCGATCAAACAATTAAAGGAATTATTTTATCAGGTGGTCCACTAAATGTTTATCAAATAAACAAATATTCATTTGATAAAAAAATTATAAATTTAAGTATTCCAATTCTAGGAATTTGTTTTGGTCATCAAATTCTTTCTAAGCTAAATGGAGGAAGAGTAAAACAATCTAAACATCGTGAATTTGGATTAGCAAATATACATAAAAAAAATGAAAGTCTTTTGATTAAAAATTTCTTTAACAAACAAAAATTTAAAAAAGTTTGGATGAGTCATGCCGATCAAGTATCAAAACTTCCAAAAAACTTTAAAGTAATTGCTTCAAGTACCAATTCAAAATTTGCTATCGTTGAAAATAAAAAAAAAAATTTTTATGGCATACAATTTCATCCAGAAGTTACTCATACTGAAAATGGTAAAAAATTAATTAATAATTTTATTTTTTTGATTTGTAAAATTAAACGAAACTGGTCTTCCAAAAATCAAAAAATTCAACTTATAAAAGAAGTCAAAGATCAAATTGGTTCAGAGAAAGTTATCTGTGCTTTATCTGGAGGTGTTGATAGTAGTGTTGTAGCTCAATTACTAAATAAGGCTATTGGAAAAAAATTGTATTGTATTTTTGTTAACACTGGTCTTTTGAGAAAAAATGAAGAAGTACAGGTTGTGCAGACTTTTAAGAAGCAATTAAAGATGAATTTAATTTATGTAAATGCGGAAAGAGAATTTATAAAAAAACTTCAAAATGTTTCTGATCCTGAAAAAAAAAGAAAAATTATTGGCAATCTATTTATTAAAATATTTGAAAGATATGCAAAAAAAATAAAAAATGTAAAATTTTTAGCTCAAGGAACTCTTTACCCAGATTTAATTGAAAGTAAATCTGTAACGGGAAGTCAAACATCTAAAATTAAATCCCACCATAATGTTGGTGGACTTCCAAAAAAAATGAAATTAAAACTTGTAGAACCTTTAAAGTTTTTATTTAAAGATGAAGTTAGAAAATTAGGCTTAGAATTAAATTTAAGTAAAGATATTATTTCAAGACATCCTTTTCCAGGACCTGGTTTGGCAATTAGAATGCCAGGCTTAATTACTGATGATAAAATAAAAATACTTAAAGAAGCTGATTATTATTTTATTCAAGCTTTAAAGGATCATGGTTTATATCATAAGATTTGGCAGGCTTATGCTGCTTTACTACCTGTAAAAACTGTAGGTGTTATGGGTGATAACCGTACTTATGAATATTTATGTTTGTTAAGGGCAATTACATCAGAAGATGGAATGACTGCGGATTTTTATGAGTTTAAAAAGCCTTTTATGGAAACAATTTCCAATCAAATAGTGAATAGCATAAGAGGTATTAATAGAGTTGTTTATGATGTTACCTCAAAACCACCAAGCACTATTGAATTAGAATAGTTTTGTAACTATAAATTATTTATATGAAATATTTACACACAATGATCAGAATTAAAAATGTCGAAGATTCATTACGGTTTTTTTGTGAAGGGTTGGGTTTAAAAGAAACAAGACGTATGGAATATGAAAAGGGTAGATTTACTCTAATTTTTCTTGCTGCCCCAAATGATGAAAAAGCAGAAATTGAATTAACATATAATTGGGATGGTGATGAGCTTGGTGAAGGTTCAAGAAATTTTGGCCATCTAGCTTATAGAGTGGATAATATTTATGAAACTTGTCAAAGATTAATGGATATGGGCTATACTATTAATAGACCGCCACGTGATGGACATATGGCATTTGTTAGATCTCCAGACAAAATTTCAATAGAAATTCTTCAAGAAGGGAATTTAGAACCCAAAGAACCATGGGCTTCAATGGAAAATACCGGCTCTTGGTAAGTCGATGAAAAAAAAAATTCTTGAATTAATTGATAAGAAAAACAAATCTAAGATTGTAAGCTTAACAGCTTACTCAAAAAATATTGCAACTATTTTGGATAATTTTTGTGATGTTATCCTTGTAGGAGACTCTCTTGGTTCAGTTTTATATAATTATAAGTCAACTAGAGAAGTAAGATTAGATGCAATGATAGAACATTCTAAAAGTGTAAGGATGGGTGTCAAAAAAAGTTTAATGGTAGTTGATATGCCTCATAATACATACAGAAATCCGAAAGAGGCTTTAAATAATGCAAAAAAAATTATGTCAGAAACAAAATCTGATGCGGTAAAATTAGAAGGTGGTAAAAAAATTTTACAAATAATTAAGATGTTAGTTAAAAATAAAATTCCTGTTATGGGACATTTGGGTCTTTTACCTCAAACAGATAAAACATTTAAATTTAAAGGTAAGAAAATTTCAGAAAGAAATAAAATTTTAAAAGATGCACAATTATTGCAGTCTGCGGGAGTTTTTTCAATTGTATTAGAATGTGTAGAAACATCTTTAGCAAAATTAGTTACCAAAAAAATAAATATTCCAACTATAGGTATAGGGGCATCAAATAATTGTGATGGGCAAATTTTAGTATTTGATGATTTAATAGGTCTTAACTCAATAGATTTTAGATTTGTTAAAAAGTATTCAAATATTAGAAAAGAGATGAAAAAAGCTGTAAGTAGCTATGCTAGAGATGTGAGAAGTAAAAAGTTTCCATTAAAAAAACACTCTTACTAATTAAAAATATTTAATAAACTCCTCATTGATTTTAAGTATTTCTAAATCAACTAATCCACCAATTATTAATTGTAAGCCAACTATTAAAATAAAGATTAGCCCTACATAAGCAATCCAGATATGCTTTTGTATATAATTTGCCATATAGGTTGCAAGAGCACCAGTCAAAACAACAGATAAAACAAGACCAAAAATCATAAAACCAAAATAACCTTTGGCTGCACCAACTACTCCAATTACATTATCAAAACTAATCGTGATATCTGCAAATAATACTTTATAGACACTATGTATATAAGATGGTGCTTTAGATTTTTTTGTTGGAGCCTTTACCTTATTTTTCATCTCGACTAAATCTTTTCTAAGATCATTAACAATCCAAATTAGAAGCAGCCCTCCTAAGATTTTTATGAAATAAAATTCAAAAAGATAAGTAGCAAATATTGCAAAAATAACTTTAAAGACGAGAGCGCCAGCGACACCCCATAAAATTATTTGTTTTCTATATTTTGGAACAAAGTTAGCAGCTATTAAACCAATTATAATAGCATTATCTGCTGCTAAGATAATATCTATGAATATAATTTGGAGTAATATTATGCCTTCTTCTATCAATATAATTTAATAATATTTTAAATTTTTAATAATTCAATCAAAAGTATAAAAAAAAGGCGGTCAAATTAATGACCGCCTTTAATAATATTTAAAATTATTTTTGTGCCCAAGTAGGCATTGGGTACTGTAATTTACATGCAGCTAATTCAAATGGATAAACAGTGCAGTATTTTCCACCTTGAACTTGCATTAAAATACCTCTTGTTTTTTCATTTTGACCATCAGCACCAAATTTAATTCCTCTGTATGGAACAATTAATGAGTCTGATGACATATCTAGATTAACTAAAGCTTGTCTAATTTTTTCAGGGTCAGTTGATCCTGCATTATTAATTGCATTAGCTAAAGCCATAAATCCAGTAAATGCTCTAGCAGGTACATCAGACAAATCTCTTCCACCTGAATGCGTTTTGAAAAGATCATTTACAGTTCCTATCATTGGGATAGTAGTTGCTAAGTCAGTATTAAAAGGCGATCTTGTAATCACACCTTCTGCTTTGCTTCCCATAGTAGCTATAAATTTAGGATCTGTGTAACCAGCATTTTGAGCAACTAAAAGTTTTGGGTTATAATCAAGTTCTTTTGCTGTATTTAAAAATAAATATGCATCAGCAGTATAAGAAGAAGGCAATAAAACATCTGGGTTTTTTGCTTTTAATCTTTGTACTTCAGAACTTAAAGTTGTTGTTTTTGCTTTATAACTTATCTTTTCTATAACTTTATAGCCTTGATCTTTAGCCATTTTGTTTTGAGTTCCACCACTATCTGATCCCCATAAAGTGTCCTCATGAATAATACCAAGAGTGTTTAGCTTATTGCTATTTTTCTTGTTAAAATCATTCATAAATTCAAACATTAATTGAGTAAATTCGCCATCATGAGGTGTAACTCTAAAGAAATATTTAAAACCTCTAGTAGTTAATTTAGGAGATGTAGACTCTCCATTAACCCAAGGAATTCCTGCTCTTTCAGATACTTGACTAGCTGCACCAGTAACAGATGAGTAGTAAGCACCAAACATCGCATGCACCTTATCAGAATTTAACATTTTTTCAGTTTCACCAACACCAACATCAGGCTTTCCACCATGGTCGCCTACAACGATAGATATTTTTCCACCACCTAATCCTTTAAGACCAGCATCTTTTGCTAAAGGCATTCCAGGAATATTGTGACTATTGTTAATAATGTCTAAAGCAGTTTGAACTGCTGCAACTGCGTCCTTACCAACTTGAGCTACAGGACCAGTTAATGGATACAGTACTCCAATTTTAACATCTTGTGCAGAACTTAAAACAGGTGCACAAACTAATGATAAAAAAGTAAATACTGAAAGTATTAATTTTTTCATTTATTTCCCCTCGTATTTGTTTTTTAAAACATTATTTTAATACTATCTGAGATACCAATTCAATCATTTACTTTGTAATGATTGTTAAGAATTATTCTAGATAAGATTTATATATATAATATATACTTATCTATATATACATTACTAAATTAATAAAATGACCTCTGAAATAATTCTTCAAGCTATAGTAACTGGATTAATGATGGGTTTAATCTATGCACTTATAGCTGCAGGATTAAGTTTAATATTTGGATTAATGGAAATAGTTAATTTTGCTCATGGAGAGCATTTAATGCTATCTATGTTTTCTTCTTTTTGGTTATGGTCCTTATTTGGTTTAGATCCGATTTTTTCTATTCCAATAACAATTTTGTTAATGGCATTTTGTGGAATAATTACACACTACTTTTTAATAAGATATATTTTAAAAGCTAAGATGTTAATTCAAATTTGTGCAACATTTGGATTATCAATATTTATCAGATCAATCGCTCAGTTACTTTGGACACCTGATTTTAGAAATGTAGATAAACCTCTATTGGAGGGTAGATTAGAAATTGGCTCTCTTTTTATCGGTCAACCACAATTAATAGCAAGTCTAGTATGTTTAATGGCATTTATAGGGTTATATTTATTTGTAACAAAAACTGAAACTGGTTTAGCTCTTCAAGCAACTGCTCAAGACAGACATGCAGCAGAAATTTTAGGTATACCTTCAAATAAAATGTTTGCAATAGGTTGGGCAATAGGACTTGGCTGTGTAGGAGTAGCAGGTGGTATGATGGCTAATTATTTTTTCATTTTTACAGATGTTGGAATAAATTTTGCATTATTTGCCTTTGTTGCAGTTGCTCTTGGAGGGTTTGGAAGCATTATAGGATGTTTGTATGCTGGAATTATAATTGGATTGGTAGAATCTTTGGGGGGCCTTCTAATAGATCCATCATTTAAACTTTTATATGTTTTTGTAATTTATTTATTAGTGGTGATCTATAAACCACAAGGTTTGTTTGGCAGGTATTAATGGATAAATTGATAGCAGCAAAATCTGAACCACTTTGGAACACAAATAATAAAGTTATATCTATAATTGTTGGCCTGGTTGTTCTATTATTTGTTTTACCATTAGTTGGCTTAAATTCTTTTTATCTTCACTTATTTATAATGATTTTTATGCATGCGGTTATGGCTCAATCGTGGAATGTGATAGCAGGTTTTTCTGGCCAAATCAGCTTAGGTCATGGTGCGTTCTTTGGTATTGGTGCGTACGCAACCTCATTTTTTTATATGGAATACGGTATAACACCTTGGATAAGTATATTTTTTGGAATGTTCATTTCAGGAGTTTTTGCAGTTTTAATTGGAATACCAATGTTAAGATTAAGTGGTCACTATTTTGCGATTGCAACATTATTAATTGGAATAAGTTTTCAAGTAGTTTTTCAAAGGTGGGATTTAGTAGGTGCTGCCTCTGGTTTATGGATTACCATGACCCCAGAAGACTCTTGGATAGCGCTTCAATTTCATAAAAGTAAACTTCCTTATTATTATATTTTTTTAGTTTTTTTCTTAATTTCTTTTTTTGCTGTATGGGTTTTAAGTAGGTCTAAATTGGGCTATCGATTAAGAGCTGTTAGAGATGATCCGCAAGCAGCTTTGAGTTTATGTATTAATGTATCAAATTATAAAATCATCGCTTATGTAATCTCAGCAATGATCATGGCGCCAATGGGAAGTTTGTTTGCTCAATATATTTTAATTATTGATCCTGATAGAGTATTTAATATTGAGATATCAATAATAGTTTTATTAATCACTGTTCTCGGTGGAATAGGAAATGTTTGGGGTCCTATTATTGGAGCATCTATTCTTATACCAATTTCTGAATACTCAAGAATATATTTGGGAGGAACAGGTGGTGCAGTTGATTTAATTTTATATGGATTAATTTTAATGATTATTTGTGTGTTTAGACCAAACGGACTCATTTCCTTCATTCCTAAAGATATTTTAGAAAGAAAGAAACAAAGATGAAAATATTGTCAGTAGAAAATTTAAGTAGATCTTTTGGAGGTATTAAAGCAAATGATAATATTTCATTTACTGTAGATGAAGGAAGTATACTTGGAATTATTGGACCTAATGGTGCTGGTAAGTCAACTTTATTTGATTTAATTACAGGTTACACAAAAGCTGATAGTGGAAAGGTACATTTTTTTGAAAAAAATATTTTTGGTTTAAGTCCTGATAAAATAAGTAATTTAGGAGTAGGTAGAACTTTTCAAAAACTCAAACCATTCGCTGATCAAACTCTGCTTGAAAACGTTATGATTGGTGCTTTTGTTAAAGAGCAGAATATAAAAAAAGCTAGAGATAAGGCTCTTGAGATTATTGACTTTGTGGATTTGATTGAAAAGAGACATCATTTTGCGAAAGAGCTATCAACAGGGCAAAGAAAGAGACTAGAGATGGCAAGAGCGATGGCAATAGAACCAAAATTACTTTTGATGGACGAAGTAACAGGTGGAGTTGATCAAAAAACAATTCCTAGTTTGGTTGAACTTATAAAAAAACTAAAAAAAACTGGAGTAACCATAATCACAATTGAACATAACATTAATATAATCATGGAAATTTCTGACAATGTTTTAGCTTTGGATCAAGGTAAAAGTATTGCTTTTGGGAGTCCAAAAGAGATTCAAAAAAACAAAGTAGTGATAGATTCATACTTAGGAACTTTCGATGCTGCTTGATATTAAAAACATTGATGTTCTGTATGATGATTTCCAGGTTATTTGGGACGTTTCAATTAACGTAGATAAAGCGGAAATGGTTGCTCTTCTTGGTCCAAATGGTTCTGGTAAAAGCACTATTTTAAATACCATTAGTAATTTAGTGGAACATAAGAACGGTACTATTAATTTTGAAAATAATTTAATTTCAAATATTCCAACTTATAAAAGAACTGAGTTAGGTATTTCACATGTGCTTGAAAGAAGAAGAGTTTTTCCACACTTAACAGTAAAGCAAAATTTGTTACTTGGTGCTTGGCATCCAAAAGCAAAAGATGAATTATCTAATTCATTAGAGAAAATATATAAAATTTTTCCAAAATTAGAGACAAGATCAAATCAACTTGCCAAAACAATGTCTGGGGGTGAACAACAAATGCTTGCAATTGCAAGAGGTATGATGGGTTTACCAAAACTATTAATGGTTGATGAACCTTTTTTAGGTTTGTCACCCATGGTCATGAAAGATTTGATAAAGATATTCAAAAATATTGTTAAAGAGGGAATTTCAATTTTATTTGTAGAACAAAATGTAAGATTAGCTCTTAGTATGGCTGATAGAGGATATGTGCTTGAAAGTGGAAGATTAGTTATACACGGAAATTCAGAAGAACTAATCGATAATGAAAAAGTTACTAAAGTTTTTTTAGGAAATTAATTATAGCGCAGCTAAATCGTTATTTAATTTATCAGTAATAAGCATTTTTCCTGGACTATGGGTTATACAAAAATCAGGTTTTGAATTTTCTAAAACTGATTGTGGAGTTACTCCACATGCCCAAAAAACTGGAATTTCGTTATTTTGAAATGCTCTTGGAGCATCTCCATACTCAGGGTTCATTATATCTTTTATTCCAATTTCAGCTGGGTCTCCTAAGTGGACAGGAGCTCCATGAACAGCTGGAAACCTTGAGCTAATTTGAATTGATCTAATAGCATCTTTTGCATTTAATGGTCTCATGGATACAACAAGTTTTCCCGAAAACTGCCCTGCAGGCTCACAATCAATTGATGTCTGGTACATTGGAACAATAGTATTATTTTCAATGTGTTGTATTGGAATTCCTGCTTCAATCAAAGGTAATTCAAAAGACATAGAACAACCAAGAACGAATGTTGTTAAATCATCATTCCAATATTTTTTAATATCAAATGGTTCATCAATAATTTTTCCTTTTTCCCAAATTCTATATTGAGGCACATCAGTTCTAATATCTATATCTCCCAAATCTTTTAATGAAGGATCTCCTTTAGTTCCAAAACCAATCAGTGGACAAGGTTTTGGATTTTTTTGGCAAAAAGATGCAAAATCCATAGCGTACTTGCTTGGAAGAATACAAAGATTCCCTTGAACATATTTATTTGCAGATCCTGCTGTTTGTTCGGTATATTTATTTTCTCTTATGGCTTTTCGCGCTTCAATCGGGTCTTGAATATCAAGCATAAAGATTAATATTTAGATTTTTTTGTACCTTCAATAATTTCTTTTAATTCATTATACTCTTCGCAACTACAGCTTTCTAATATTTTTAATCTTTCTTTAGCTAAATCTAATCTATTAGTTGCAACATATAGTTCACCTAAATATTCATTAATTCCAATATGATTTGGATTAATTTCTAACCCTAAAAGATAATATTTTTCACCATTCTCATAATCTCCTAATTTTCTAGTTGTAAAACCAAGATAGTTTAAAGTGTCAGCTTGAAGTGGTTTTTTCTTATTTGATTTAATAAGTAAAGCTTGAGCTTTTTCATATCTTTTTTTTGCTTTTTCTAATTTACCTTTTTTTTCATATTTTTTAGCAGCTTTAATTATGGTCACAGCTTTGGCATAATCAGACTTTACTTTACTAGTACTATCGGTACCTGCAGAGTACAAATTAGTTGATAACAAAATTAACATTATAATTGAAAAAAAAGTTTTTTTAATAATCATATAAATTTCCTCATTTGGTTTAATGGTTTTAATTTAAGTCCATTTTCTATTAAATTTTCTCTTATTGATTTTGCTGTTGATAACGAACTTTCATTATCACCATGTATGCATACAGAGTCTATTTCACAAGATATTTGCTTTCCACTGTGACAATTAAGTGACTGATTTTTAACCATAGTTAAAACATGTTTTTTTGCTTCTTCTGGATCAGTAATTAGTGCATGAGGTTTTTTTCTTGAGACTAAATTACCATCATCCTCATAATTTCTATCAGCAAAAATTTCACATGCAATTTTCATATTAAGCTTTTTTGCAGCTTCCTCCATTTTTGATCCTGTTGGAACTAAATATATTAAATCTTTACTAATTTCATTTATAGCATTAGCTAATGTTGTTGCTAGCTCAATATCCTCACAAGCCATATTGTTAAGTGCTCCGTGTGGCTTCATGTGAGTTACATTTTGACCATGTTGAATTGAAATGTTTTGTAAAATATCATACTGATCATAAATTAATTTTTTAACTTCAGAACTAGTCAAATACATTCTTTCTCTTCCAAAATTTTTAGGATCATTAAAAGATGGGTGAGCACCAATACTCACACCGTTTTTTTTTGAAATTTGAACTACATCATGCATTGTTGAAACATCACCAGCATGATATCCACAAGCAACATTAGCTGAATTTACTATTTCAAGTAAATCTGGATCATACTTGTTTGAATGATGTTTAGATTTTTCACCTAAATCACAATTTATATTAATTTCCATAGTCTCCATTGTTGAAGTATAACATGGCATGATAAAAAATATATCAAATCTTGGTGACGCAGCTCTTTATTGTGATTTTGGAACCGAGGTTAATAAACAAATTAACTCTGAAGTAATTAAGTATTTTAATAGTATTAGAGAAAAAAATATTAGAGGAATTAATAATCTTACTCCTTCTTATAATAAATTAATAATTTCATTTGATCTTAAAGTGACAAATTTTAAGGAAATTAAAAATGAAATTGAAAAACTTAGTGAGAGTGAGACACAAAAGATAATTAATAAAAATTTAGAAATCCCAGTTTGTTGTGATGCATCTTTCTCTTTAGATATCGAAAGATTAGAAAAAAAATTAAACCTAAATAAAGATGAAATTTTAGAAAATTTTTTTAATCAAGAATTCTTTTGTTACATGACAGGTTTTATAGCTGGAATGCCTTTTTTAGGTGATTTAAGTGAAAAAATGAGAGCTCAACGTTTGGAAACTCCAAGAGTAAAAGTTCCAAAAGGATCTGTCGGCATGACTGAGCAGTTTGCTAATATTTATACATTTGAAAGTCCTGGCGGTTGGAACATAATTGGCAATACTCCACTAGAAGTATTTCAGAGTTCTAAGGAAGAAGAACCAAATTTAGTTAATCCAGGGGACACAGTTAAATTTAAGCAGATTTCATTAGAGGAATATAAAAATTATAATGAGTAATAATTTTTTTAAAATATTAAGGGCTGGAGTAAATACAACCTTTCAAGACAAAGGAAGAAATAATTTATATCATATAGGCATTCCATTTAGTGGAGCAATGGACAATAGAAATTATTTATTAGCTAATAAGTTAGCAGGTAATAAATTAGATTCACCTGTCATTGAGTTTGCATATCAGGGGCCACTATTAAAATTTTATGGAGATAAGATTAATATTGTCATTACTGGTGATGTTGTATTTAAATTAAAACAACAAGATAAGGAATTTGATGGAAATTGTTATGAAACTTATCAATTAGAAAATGAGGATGAGATTAATATTCTATCAACAAATAAATCTGTTTATGGTTATTTAGCAATTTCAGGCACATTTGATCTAAAATTACAATGGGGTAGTTGCTCAATTAATACTAAAGCAAATATTGGTTCTAATGAGGGAAAAAAATTAGAAAGTGAGCAAGAAATTAAAATTTCTAAATTAAATGAAAATATCAATAAAAAAAAAATTGATTATCTAAATTCAAAAATAGAAAATATTAGAATAATGAAAGGAACTAACTTTGACTATTTTTCAGAGAAAGGAAAAAAAGATTTCTTAGAAAAAGAATTTACAGTCTCTAAACTGTCTGACAGGATGGGTATGAGATTAGAAGGTCCAAAAATAGAAAATATTGTAAATACTAACATTAAATCTGAAGGTTTATTGAAAGGGGTTATTCAAGTTCCAGCAGATGGCAATCCTATTATAATGCTATCAGATCATGGAACAATAGGGGGGTACCCAAAAATTGCAGTCGTCGCTAGTGTTGATTACGATAGATTAGTTCAAATATCACCAGGATCGAAAATAAAGTTTAAAGAAATTGAATTATCAGATGCAGAAACTTTATTTAAATTATATGAGATGGAAACTCAGAATTTACTTTCTCAAATTTAATGAACATAATCACAAAAATCCCTGGACCTTTATTGGTGTTTCTTGGGGCGTGTTGTTTAAGTTTTGGTGGGTTAATTGTAAAATCTTTTGAAGGATCAACCTTATGGCAAATATTATTTTGGAGATCTTTATTTTTTTCATTAACAGTCTTAGCTTTCTTAATCATTAGTTACAGAGAAAAAACATTTAAAGCATTTAAAGAATCAGGATTACCAGGTTTTATAGGTGGAATTATTTTATCTTTTGGTTTCTGTGGTTATGTTTTTGCAATGTATAACACAACAGTTGCTAATACGAATTTTATTATATCTCTTCAAATTTTATTTCTAGCTATATTAGGATATTTTTTTTTAAAAGAAAGAATTTCTGCAATTACTCTAACCTCAATTATTCTTGCTATGACAGGAGTATTATTAATGGTTGGTAATTCATTAACTCCTGGAGAATTATCTGGAAATTTAGCAGCTTTTTCAATGCCAATTACTTTTGCAATTTTAATAATTATTGTTAGAAAATTCCCAACAGTTGATATGGTTCCAGCACAATTTATTGCTGGAATAAGTTGTTGTTTTGTTGGTTATATTTTATCAACAAAGATTATGATTTCCCCGCATGATATTTTTTTAGGTTTTTTAGCTGGCTTTTTTCAAATTGGTTTAGGTTTTATTTTCATTACCACAGGTGCAAGAACAACACCTTCTGCTATGGTTGGAATAATTATGTTATCAGAGTCTGTTCTTGGTCCTATATGGGCTTTCGTATTTATAAGTGAAAGACCTTCAATGTATGGATTAATTGGAGGAGCAATAATTCTTTTTGCTGTTTTAATACAGTTTTATTCATTGCTATCTAAGAATAAAAAAAGTATTTCTCATTGACGATTCTAAAATAATTGATAAGTTACTTATTAACGGGAGAGACTATTAATTTTGTAGCACCGAAGGAGCAACCGCCCAGGAAACTCTCAGGTAAAAAGGACCGTAACATATTAACTCTGGAAAGAGATTAAATTCTCGCCGAAGGAGCAAAACTCTCAGGCAAATATACAGATGGGTACAAAGAGTTAATATGGAAATAAAAAAAACATCTTTAAATAAACTTCATCAAGAAAACAAAGCTAAGTTCGTTGAGTTTGCTGGTTATGAAATGCCGATTCAGTATAGCTTAGGAATTATTGAAGAACATAAATTTACAAGATCAAATTCTGGAATTTTTGATGTATCACATATGGGGCAACTATTTATTTATGGTGATGATAATTTGATTAATGATTTAGAGGAGATTTTTCCACTAGATTTAAAAAATTTAAAAATTAATTCATCAAAATATAGTTTTTTAATGAATGATAAAGCTGGCATCTATGATGATTTAATTATCACTAAATTAAAAGAGGGATTTTTAATAATTTTAAATGCAGCGTGTAAAGATAATGATTTAAAAATTTTATCTAGCCTATTAAAAGATAAATATAAAATGGTTTTGGATGACCAAAGATCGTTAATAGCTATTCAAGGACCTAAGTCTGTTGAAATTTTAAATCAAATTCTAAAATCTGTCACTGATTTAAACTTTATGTCAGGCAATTGGTTTCCATATAAAGATCAAAAATTATACGTAACAAGATCTGGTTATACTGGTGAAGATGGATTTGAGGTTTCAATTTCTAATGAATTAGCTGAGGTATTCACAAAAGAATTATTAGATAATGGTGCTAAATTAATTGGTCTTGGAGCAAGAGATACATTGAGACTTGAAGCTGGTCTTTGCCTGTATGGTCACGAACTTAGCACTGAAACAACACCTATCGAGGCAAATCTTAAATGGGCAATTTCTAAAGAGAGACTGAATAGTGGTGGTTTTATTGGTTCTGAAAATGTTTTAAACCAAATTAAAGATGGTGCTAAAAAAATTAGAGTTGGCATCAAACCAGAGGGAAGACTAATTGCCAGAGAAAAGACTATAATTTATAATGAAAATGAAAAGGTGATTGGGGAAGTAACTAGTGGCACATTCGGACCAAGTGTTAATGGACCAATAGCAATGGGTTTTATTGATCAAGAATTTTCAAAAAAAGAAACAAAAATTTTATTGGAAGTAAGAGGAAAAAAATATCCTGCAAATATCTGTGGATTACCATTTTATAAAAAAAGTTATGTGAAAGGAGTAAACTAATGAGTGACGTTAAATATTCTAAAGAACACGAGTGGATTAAAGTAGAGGGAGATGTGGGCACAATAGGTATCACGCAACATGCAACAGAAATGCTCGGAGATATAGTTTTTGTTGAATTACCAGATGTGGGTTCATCTGTTGAAAAAGATGGTAATGCAGGGGTAGTAGAGTCTACTAAAGCTGCAAGTGATGTTTATACACCTATTTCAGGTGAAGTAATGGAAAATAATCAGTCGATTGTTGATGATCCAGGGAAGATAAACTCAGACCCAGAAAACGAAGCTTGGTTTTTTAAATTAAAAATAAAAGATAGTAGTGAGTTGGATAGTTTGATGAATAAAGAAGAATACGATAAATTTGCAAAGGAGAGTGGAAAATAAAATGCTTAAAAGTTCTCAAAAAGATTTTATTAAAAGACATATTGGTCCATCAGAAGCTGATCAACAAATAATGTTGAATGAGCTTGGTTTTGATAGTTTGGATGATTTAATCTCAAAAACTGTTCCTGAAAAAATCTTACTAAAAGAAGATCTTGGAATTGGCGAACCAAATTCTGAATATGAAGCTTTGAGAAAGTTAAAAGTTATTTCAAAACAAAATAGAATTTATTCAAATTTTATTGGAATGGGATATTATGGTACTTATACCCCTTACGTAATTTTAAGAAATATTTTAGAAAATCCTGGATGGTATACAGCTTATACTCCTTATCAGCCAGAGGTTGCTCAAGGAAGATTGGAAATGCTTTTAAATTTTCAACAAATGATAATTGATTTTACAGGTTTAGATATTGCAAATGCCTCTCTATTAGATGAAGGAACAGCTGCAGCAGAAGCTGTAGGCTTGAGCTATAGAATTTGTAAAAATGATTCTAATATTGTTTTTGTTTCAAAAGATTGTCATCCACAAACTATTGATGTCATAAAAACTAGAGCGGAGCCTTTAGGTCTTACAGTTGTGGTAGGAGATGAATCTAGTGATATTAATGAAGATATTGTATGTGGAATTTTGCAGTATCCTGGAACTCTGGGAGATATTAAGGATCCAAGCGAAGCTATAAGTAAAATTCATAAAAATAATGGTAAAGCTGTGCTGGTTTGTGATTTATTAGCGTTAGCTAAATTAAAGACACCAGCTGAATTAGGAGCTGACATTGCAGTCGGTAGTTCACAAAGATTTGGAATTCCAATGGGATATGGAGGTCCACACGCGGGTTTCTTTGCAACAAAAGATGAGTTTAAAAGATCTATGCCTGGCCGAATTATAGGTGTTTCAGTTGATAGACATGGAAATAAAGCTTACAGACTTTCTCTTCAAACAAGAGAACAACACATAAGAAGAGATAAAGCTACAAGCAATATCTGTACAGCTCAAGCTTTACTTGCAATTGTGTCTGCTGCATATGCAATTTATCATGGACCTGCTGGTTTAAAAAAAATTGCAGAAAATACATCTCAATTAGCAAAAAATTTTGCAGATAAGATTAAACAATCTGGTTATGAGCTATATTCAGACCATTTCTTTGATACTGTTACAATTAAAACTTTAGACAAAACAGACTCTATTTTTAGAAATGCACTACGACAAAATGTAAATATAAGAAAAGTTAATTCTGAAATGCTTTCAGTTGCATTTGATGAAAGAAAAAATGTTTATAGAGCTAATCAATTATTAAAAATTTTTAATTGTTCAGAAGCAATCAAAGAAAATTTAAATGAAAATTTAAATAATTTACCTAAGAATTTGCTAAGAACATCTGAATATTTAACTCATCCTGTTTTTAACAGTTATCACTCAGAAACAGATATGCTTAGGTATCTCAAAAAATTAGAGGATGCTGATATAGCTCTAAATAGATCTATGATAGCATTAGGTTCTTGCACGATGAAATTAAATGCAGTTGCAGAAATGATTCCAGTTACATGGAGAGAATTTTCTGAACCCCATCCTTTTGCTCCTGTAGAGCAAATGGAAGGATATAGAACTTTATTTACTGACTTAAAGAACTGGCTTAGATCTATCACAGGGTTTTCTGGAGTATCTTTACAACCAAATGCTGGGGCTCAAGGAGAGTTTGCAGGTTTAATGGTCATCAAAAAATTTCATGAAAATAATGGTGATAAGAATAGAAATGTTTGTCTAATACCAAGCTCAGCACATGGAACAAACCCAGCTAGTGCACAAATGGTAGGCATGAAAGTGGTAGTTATAAAATGTGATGAACATGGAAATGTTGATATTGAGGATCTTAAAGAAAAAGCAAAAACTCATTCAGAAAATCTTGCAGCATTAATGGTTACTTATCCTTCTACACATGGAGTTTTTGAAGAAAAAATTTCTGAAATTTGTGAACTTATTCACGATAATGGTGGACAAGTTTATATGGATGGTGCCAATCTTAATGCACTTGTTGGAATTGCAAAACCTGGAAAGTTTGGTCCTGATGTTTGTCATATAAATTTGCACAAAACATTTTGTATACCTCACGGTGGTGGAGGACCTGGCATGGGACCTATCGCATGTAAAAGACATTTGGAAGTTTATTTACCAAATCATTCTGTAATTAAAGATTGTGGACCTGTAACAGGTATGGGCGCAGTTTCTGCAGCACCATGGGGAAGTTCCAGTATTTTATCTATTTCGTGGATGTATATAAAAATGATGGGTTCTGGAGGGCTTAAAAAAGCATCACAAGTTGCGATTTTAAATGCCAATTATGTAGCTCATAAACTAAAAGATGCGTTCCCGATATTGTACAAAGGTAAAAATGGTAATGTAGCTCATGAATGCATTATTGATATTAGAAAAATAAAATCGGAAGTAGGTATTACTGAAGAAGATATAGCAAAGAGATTAATTGATTTTGGTTTTCATGCTCCAACTATGTCATGGCCGGTAGCAGGAACTATGATGATAGAACCAACGGAGAGCGAAGGTTTACAAGAAATAGATAGGTTCTGTAATACATTAAAAAAAATAAAAGAAGAAATTGATAAAGTTAAATCAGGAGAATACGATAAGTCTGATAATCCAATTAAAAACTCGCCTCATACTCATGTTGAGTTAATTGCAAACAAATGGGAACACAAGTATGAAAGAGAGGAAGCTGCTTATCCATCAGAGTTTTTAAAACAAATTAAATACTGGCCACCTGTTGCTAGAGTTGATAATGTTTATGGAGATAAAAATTTAGTATGTTCATGTCCATCAATCGATGAATATAAAGATACTGCTGCATAGAATAATTTATTAATGAAAATTGCTGTAATTGGATCAGGTATATCTGGATTAAGTTCAGCATATTATTTATCAAAAAAACACAAAGTTGATTTATTTGAAAAACAAGACCGATTTGGGGGTCATTCATATACACTAGATATCAAACTTAACGATAAAGAAAAAATTGCAGTTGATATTGGTTTTATGGTTTTCAACAAAGTCACTTATCCAAATTTAATTAATTTTTTCAAAGAAAATGAAATTGAAATTGAGAAAAGTGATATGTCTTTTTCAGTAAGTGTCCAAGACTCAAATATTGAGTACTGTGGTAAAGGATTAAATGGTATTTTTTCAAATAGAAGAAATTTGTTTAATTATAAATTTGTAAAAATGTTTTTTGAAATTATTAATTTTTATAAAAAATGTGAGAATTTAAATTCAAATGCCATAGAAAAAATTACATTAGGTGAATATTTAAATAAAATAGGTAAGTCCAAATATTTTATTAATTATCATATAATACCAATGGTTTCAGCTATATGGTCAATGCCACCTTATGAAGCTTCACAAATGCCATTAGTATTTTTTTTAAATTTTTTTAAAAATCATGGATTGTTCAAGCTTAAAAATAGACCGCAATGGTTTACAGTTTCAAATCGAAGTAAAACTTATGTTACAAAAATACTTTCTAAAATTAGTGGAGAATATTTTAAAAATTATGAAATTAATAAAATAATTAGAAGCAACAATGGTGTTAAAATTTATTATGGTTCAGAAAATGAATTTTTCATCTATGACAAAGTTGTTCTAGCATCACATGCAGATGAAAGTTTAAAAATTATCTCAGATATTACAAATAATGAAAAAGAGATTTTAGGTAATTTTAAATATAGAGCAAATAAAGCGATTATCCATTATGATGAAAATGCGATGCCTAAAAATAAGAAAGCTTGGTGCTCCTGGAATTCATCTTTAAACCCTGGTAATAACGAACAATCATCAGTTACATATTGGCTTAATCAATTACAGAATTTAAAAATTGATAAAAATATCTTTTTAACCATAAACCCATTTTTTAAAATAGATCAGAATAAAGTATTCAATGAAATAGACTTTACTCATCCATATTATGATGAAAATGCTTTACAAAATCAGATAAATTTAAAATCTATTCAAAACGTTAATAATACTTTATTTGCTGGAAGTTATTTTGGTTACGGATTTCATGAAGATGGAATAAAATCTTCTATAGAAATGCTTAAATCCTTAAATGATTAACTCTGCTATTTATAATGGACAAGTAATTCATAAAAGGTTTAAACCTAAGGTTCACTATTTTAAATACAAAGTTTTTTCCTTACTAATAGATCTCTCTGAATTAGAAACTTTAGACAAAAAAGTTAATTTTTTCTCTTTTAATAAATTTAATTTAATAAGTTTTCATGAAAAAGATCATGGAGAAAGAAATGGATCTTCACTTAAATTATGGGTACATCAAAATTTAGAAAAAAATAATATTCAGACAAAAAATATTAAAATTAAAATTTTATGTTATCCAAGAATTTTTGGATTTGTTTTTAATCCATTAAGTGTTTTTTATGTATATAATATAAAGGATCAGTTAATTTCAATTTTGTATGAAGTTAAAAATACCTTTGGAGAACAGCATACTTATATTTTTAAAGTAACAAAAGACTCAAATTTAATACAAAATAATTGTTCTAAAAAATTTCATGTATCACCATTTATTGAAATGAATTGTACTTATTTTTTTAGATTATTAAAACCAGGAAATAAGATTTCAGTTATAATTGATCAATATGATAATGAGGATAAAATTTTATATGCTTCTCAAGATGGGCTTAGAAGTGACTTTAATACTAAGCATTTAATTAAATCTTACTTAAAACATCCTATAATGACATTTAAAATAATTTTAGCGATACATTTTGAAGCGTTTAAATTGTGGGTAAAAGGAATTAAATTTATTAAAAGGAAAATAAAAATTAAAAATAATATAACAATTGAGAATTAATGATCTTATACAGAATTGCTGATAAAATTATTTTTAATATTCTTAAAAAGATAAACGTAGGATATTTAGAAATTACTTCAACTTCAGGTGAACTTTTAAAATTTGGAAATTATAATGATAAACTAAAAGCAGATTTAAGAATAAAATCTTCTGCTCTAAGCTATAATTTAATTAAAGGTGGAAGTGTTGGTCTAGCTGAATGTTATATGAAAAATGAATTTGAAACTAGCAATTTGTCTAATCTAATTGAATTGGCAGCAAGAAATATTAATATTATTCATAAGTTTGCGGGAATATTAGATTTAAAATTTTTAAATTTTATTAAAAATAAATTTATTAAAAATACAAAAAGCAGAAGCAAAGAAAATATCGCAAAACACTACGATCTTGGAAATGATTTCTTTTCACTCTGGCTTGATAAAACTCTTACTTATTCAAGTGCTATATTTGATGAGCAAAATAAAGATTTATCAATGGCTCAAAATAATAAATATCAAAAATTGATTAATTTAATTCAACCAAAAAATGGTGATAAAGTTTTAGAGATCGGTTGTGGCTGGGGTGGATTTGCTGAATATTTAGGCAAAAATTATGACGTTAAATTAGATTGCATAACCATTTCAAAAAAACAATTCGAATATGCTAAAGAGAGAATTTATAATTGTGGTCTTAATGAAAAAGTAAATATTGAAATTAAGGATTATAGAGATTTAAACAGCAAGTATAATTCTATTGCATCAATTGAAATGATTGAAGCTGTTGGACAAAATTATTTAGAAAGTTATTTTAAAACAATTAAAGATAGTTTATCTGATGGAGGCAAAGCAGCCATACAAGCTATTACAATTGATGATAGTCTTTATGATAGATATAGAAATAAAGAGGATTTTATTCAAAAATATATTTTTCCAGGTGGTTTTTTACCAAATAAAAATACTATAAATAAACTTGTTTCTAAGAACGGGCTAAGTGTAAATTCATATATTTCATATGCTGATCATTATGCTGACACACTTGCTATATGGAGAGACGAATTTAACAAAAAGTGGAGTTTAATTAAAGAACAAGGTTTTGATTTAACTTTTAAGAGGATGTGGGAGTTTTATCTTTCATATTGCGAAGCGGGATTTAAATCAAAAAATATTGATTTAATTCAATTTTCACTTCAGAGCAAATAATACATATAGGAGATATAAATGCGGCATATAAATATAATTAGATCTATTTTATTGATAATTTCAATATTCTTAATTACAAGTTGTTCAAATAATAGTGCCATGAAACCAGAAGATTTTAAAAATAAAGAACCAAGATTAGTCATAGAAGAGTATATGACAGGAAATGTTAAAGCTTGGGGTGTTTTACAAAATAGATCAGGAAAAGTTACAAGACAGTTTTCTGCTGATTTAAATGGTACTTGGGATGGAAAACAATTAATTTTAAAAGAAAAATTTAATTGGGATGACGGCGAAGTTCAAGATAGGGAATGGATAATCAATAAGATAGACGAACATAATTATGAAGGAACAGCGGGTGATGTTGTTGGAAAAGCTAAAGGTTACTCTTATGGACCTGCATTTAAATTTGAATATGTTTTATTAGTTCCAGTTAAAGGTAAAGAAATGAAAATTACATTTGATGACTGGATTTTTAAACAAGATGACAGAGTTGCTATTAATAGAGCTACTATGACTAAGTTTGGATTTAAAGTTGCAGAGTTAACAGTTGTATTTGTTAAAGATTAATTATTTTTTTTGATATTTTGTCATTTTACTAATTAAACTAAAATAAACTTTACTAGGTAAAAAACTTAAAAGCTTTAATGTAATTGTCAATGCTTTAGGAAAATGTATTTCAAATATATTTTTGTTAATTAAACCATTATAAATTTGATCTGCAGCATATTCTGGTGTTTTTAAAAATGGCATTTTAAAATCATTTTTATCTGTCATTGGTGTCTTAATAAAACCTGGAGAAACTAAGCAAATACGTACATTATATCTTTTAAAATCAAAATATAAGCTTTCGGCTAAATTATTTAAAGCAGATTTGGATGGCCCATAACCTGTAGAGTTTGGCAATCCTCTGTATCCAGCTATTGATGAAACTATTGAAATAATACCACTCTTTTTGTTTCTGAAGTATTCCTCTACAGCCTTAATGCTATTTACGGTTCCAAAAAAATTTACTTTAAATACTTTTTCCATTTGTTCAACATCTATATCTTTTTCTTTTTTAGGGTTCCATGTACCAGTTGAAAAAAAACATATATCTATATTTTCAAACTTATTTTTAATTTCATTAAACACTTCTTTGCATTTAGATTTGTCAGTGACATCAAGTGGAAAAGCAGAGATATTTTCATATGAATTTGAAAGCTCGTTTAATAACTCTACTCTTCTTGCAGATACAGCTACATTCCAACCCTTGCTTGCAAATTTAATTGCTAAAGCTCTACCAATTCCAGTACTTCCGCCAGTTATCCAAATAGTTTTTTTGTTCATTTTTTGTTATGTATTATTAACATGATTAAAAATAAATTATTAACATTTATACTGTTTCTTCTCATTACTTTTTCAGCTTCCTTAATTGGAGGTTTGGCAACAATTAACTTTATGAATCCTTGGTATTCATTATTGAATAAGCCAATATTTAATCCACCAGATTGGGTGTTTGGTCCTGTTTGGACTATTTTGTACTTAATGATGACTATTTCAATATGGCTTTATTGGCACACAAAAAATAAAGAAATGAATACGATTTATATCTATTTTATTCACTTAGTTTTTAATGCAACTTGGAGTATAACTTTTTTTGCATTTCATAACATGATTTTAGCTTTAGCAGTGATAATCATATTAATAGCATTGATTATCAATCTTATTTTAAGTTTTAGACGCGTCAAGATGATTAGTGCTTATTTAATGATTCCATATTTACTTTGGTGTTGCTTTGCACTAATTCTCAATATTAGCTTAATAATTTTAAATTAATTATGGATGATGTAGTAGTAATTGGTGGTGGTATAATAGGGGCAGCTACAGCCTATTTTTTATCTAAAGAGGGTAGAAAAGTAAAAGTAATTGAAAGAGACCCAACTTATAAAACTGCATCTTTTCCATTATCATTAGGTGGATTTAGAAGACAATTTTTTCAAAAAGAAAATATTTTACTTGGTAAGTTTGCTAGAGAATTTATCTTTCAAATTCCAGATCTTTTAAAAACTGAAAAAAATCCTAACCCAACTGCAAGTATGGTAACTAATGGGTATTTATTGATGTTTGGTCCTGAACATGCCGAAGAACAATACAGAGCTCTAGAAAATCATAAAGAGTGTGAAGCTGGAACAAAAAATATTAAAGGTTCAGAATTATCTAAGGTTTTTCCATATATAAAAAGTGAAGGTATCGAAACAGCAACTTACACAGATAATCAAAGCGAAGGGTGGATTGATCCATTTATGTTTCATGGTGCACTTAAAAGCAAGGCAATAGAACTTGGAGCTGAATTTATAAAAGGTGAAGTAAAAAGTATTTCTGAAATTAAGGCTAAAACAATAGTGTCAGCAGCAGGATGTTGGACTAAAGAGCTGTTAGAAGATATTCCAGTAGTTCCTCAAAAACATACGGTTTTCAGAGTTAAATGCCCAAAATATATAAAAGAAATGCCTTTAACAGGTGATTTGACAACAGGAGTTTATTGGAGACCAGAAGGTGGAGAGTATTTAGCTGGATCACCAAATTCAGTATTTGATGCTAAGGATTTAGAACCAGCCTGGAATGATTTTGAAGAACTAGTATGGCCTGCATTAGCACAAAGAATTCCAGCATTTGAAGAATTAAAACTTACTGGTGGTTGGGCAGGTTACTACGATTGTAATAAACTAGATAATAATGCTGTTGTAGGTAAGCATCCAAAGTTTGATAATGTTTATATGGCTTCAGGATTTACTGGCAGAGGATTAATGCAAGCTCCAGGAATCGGCAGAGCTTTAACTGAATTAATTACGACAGGTGCATATCAAACCATCGATATTAGTGATTTTGCAGTTGAAAGAGTACTTGGAAATAGTGCTAGACCTGAACCTTACGTTTTATAATTTAGGTTCCACAAAATGTTTGATATTCTCTATTGCTTGAGGGAGACTGATAAGCATCAATATCATTTTGATTATCATAAGGTTTATTTAAAATCGATAATAACTTTTTAGTTAAACTCAGATCATTATTATTTGCAGCTTCTAAGGCTTCTTCAACTTTATGATTTCTTGGAATAACAATAGGATTATTTTTTTTCATAAGATTGATCGATTTTTCTATTGATCCATTATTTATCAAAACTCTACTTTCCCATTGCTTAAACCAATTTATAAAATTTGTATCTTTATATTTTGAGTCATTGCTAGAATTTATATTCATTAAATGACAAAAAGTATTTGTATAATCAGCTTGATTAGACTCCATCCAATGTAATAAGTCATTGATCAATTTTAGATCATTTTTATCTTTTCCAAATAAACCAAGCTTATCTCTCATCATATTTAGCCATTTGTTTTCATAAATATTTTGAAAACTATCTATAGTTTCAGTTGCAATCTTAATTGCAGCATCTTCATTTTTATCTATCAGAGGGATTAAGCATTCAGCCAATCTTGCTAAATTCCATTTTGTAATAGGAGGCTGATTTGAAAAGGAATATCTTCCAAATTTATCTATTGAGCTAAAAACAGTTTTTGGATCATAATGATCCATAAATGCACATGGACCATAATCAATAGTTTCACCTGATATAGCCATATTATCTGTATTCATTACTCCATGAATAAAACCTACGCGCATCCAGTTAACAACTAATTTGCATTGTCTTTCCATTACGAGATTTAATAAATCTAATGCTTTATTTTTAGAAGATTTAATTTCTGGGTAATGTCTTTGAATTGTGTAATCAACTAGAGTGATTAAATCATCTATATTTTGTTTAGCGGCAATATACTGAAAAGTTCCAACTCTTATATGGCTTGAAGCAACACGAGTTAAAATAGCACCAGGTAATAAATTTTCTCTGACAACTTTTTCTCCTGTTTTCACTACTGCAAGGCTTCTAGTTGTTGGAATATTTAAGGCATGGATAGCTTCACTAATAATATATTCTCTTAGCATTGGACCTAAAACAGCACGACCATCACCACTTCTTGAAAATGATGTTCTGCCAGAACCTTTAAACTGAACATCAAATCTATTGGTATTATTAACCAAATGTTCACCTAAAAGTACTGCTCTTCCATCGCCCAACATTGTAAAGTGCCCAAATTGATGGCCAGCATAAGCTTGTGCTATAGTCGTTGAACCTTTTGGTAAACTATTTCCAGAAAAAATTTTAGATAGCTCTCCTTTATCTATTTTTGAAAAATCTAAATTTAAATCTTTAGATAATTTATCATTCAAGATTAATAATTCTGGGTCATGGACTGGAGTAGGTTTGATATCTTCTTTAAACGTATCAGGTAATTTTGAATATGTATTATCAAAATGCCAACCTATGGTCATTAATGATTAACTAACTTCTGCTTGATTTTCTTTTGGTTCAATTTCAGTTCTAAACTGGTTTGAAATTTTTTGAACTTCAACAGAAGATACTTTGTATTCTGCACACATTGTTTCTTCATCTTTACCATGACCGGTCACCATATTAACCATATGTTCTGGAAAATGGAATGTTGTAAATACAATTCCCTCTTTAACTTTATCAGTCACTTCAACTTTTAAAGCAACTTCACCTCTACCAGAATAAAGTCTTCCAATATCCCCTGTGTTAAGCTCTCTAAGTGCAGCATCTTTAGGATGCACCAAAAGTACATCTTCATCAACAATATTAATATTTTTAGTTCTTCTTGTCATGGTTGCTGCATTGTAGTGTTGTAAAACTCTACTAGTTGTCAAAATCAAAGGATATTCTTTTTGATTAGCCTCAATCTCACTAGATTCTTTCCAGTCAAAGTTTTTAAGTCTTCCTTTTCCTAATTTAAATGTTTCCGTATGAAGTATTTGTGTATCAGTTCCATCCTCTTGAACTGGCCATTGTAGACCAAGTTTACCAAGTCTTTCTCTTGTAACACCTTTGAAGAAAGGAACCACATCTGCAATTTCTTTAAGCATTTGATCTGCATCATATGTAGGTTGGTCAAAACCTAATTTTTGCATCATGTCAGTTACAATAACACCATCTGGTTTTGTACCTGGTAATGGTGGAACGGCTCTGTTTACTCTTTGAATTCTTCTCTCTGTATTTGTAAAAGTACCATCCTTTTCAAGGAAAGTAGTTCCTGGCAATACAACAGTTGCAAGTTTTGCCGTTTCACTCATAAATATTTCTTGGACTACTAAAAGTTCTAAAGAATTCATTGCTTCAACAACATGAGCACTGTTTGGATCTGTTTGCACAATATCTTCTCCAATAATCCATAAACCTTTTAATTCTTTATCAATTGCTGCCTCAAACATTTGTGGAATTTTTAAACCTGGTTTTGTTGGATGAGTTACACCATATTTTTCTGTATAAAATTTTTGATTTTTTTCATCAGCTACTTCAAAGTAACCAGCCCCTTGATGAGGCTGACATCCCATATCGGCAGCTCCTTGAACATTATTCTGTCCTCGGAGTGGATTTACACCAACACCTTTTCTTCCGATATTTCCTGTAATCATAGCGAGGTCTGCAATCAACATGACTGTTTTAGATCCTTGTTCTTGCTCAGTAACTCCCAATCCATGGAATTCCATTGAGTTTTTGGCTGTTGCATACGCTATAGCCGCTTCTTTAACCATTTGTTTATCAACACCTGCAACTTTCGCTAAATGATCTACGTCTTGTCTTTCAATTTCCTTAAGAAAGTTATCAAATCCTTCTGTTCTGTCTCTAACAAAATCTGCATTATAAAGTTTTGATTTAACAATATAATGTAACATCATATTTAGTACAGCAACGTTAGTCCCTGGTCTTAATTTAATATGATAGTCTGCAAGTTTTGCTAATTCAGTAGTTACAGGATCAAGAACAATTAATTTTTTACCTTTCATTACTTGTTGTTTTATTTTTGCACCAGTTACAGGATGTGCATTAGTTGGATTTGCCCCAATAACTATAAAACAATCTGCATGATAAATATCTTCAGTAGAATTTGTTGCAGCACCTGTTCCAAATGTCTGTTGCATTCCCCATGCTGTAGGTGAATGACAAATACGTGCACAACAATCAACACTATTAGTTCCAACAGCTGCTCTAATCATCTTTTGAAATATATAATTTTCTTCATTAGTACATCGAGCAGATGAAATTCCAGCAAATGCATCTGGTCCATTATCTTTTACAATTCTATTCATTTCTTTTTTAATAAAATCATATGCCTCATCCCATGATGCTTCTTCAAATTTACCATTTCTTTTAATTAACGGTGTTTTTAGTCTATCTGGGTGATCATAAAAACTAAATGCGTATCTGCCCTTGATACAAGTGTGTCCTGCATTAACTTCAGTTTCTTTAGGAGTATCAATTGCCACAACTTTTTCATCTTTAATAGATGCTTCTAAATTACATCCAACACCACAGTAAGAACATGTGGTTCTAACTTTTTTATCTACAGCTGCTGATTTAGATTGAAATACATCAGAGATAGCATCTGTTGGGCAAGTATGTGCACATGCACCACATGAAACACATGAAGAGTCTCCAAACATCATATCATTGTCTGTTGTGATTTTAGATTCAAATCCTCTTCCGCTCATTGTTAAAACAAACGATCCTTGTATTTCATCACATGCTCTAACGCATCTTCCACAATTAATACAATTATCTAAATTCATTCTCATATAATCATGAGAAGTATCTCTTGGAATTCCTTTATGTTGTTTTGGACTGTTATATCTGTGATCCGAAATACCTAAATCATTAGCAACTGTTTGAAGTTCACAATTATTATTTACTTCACAACTATCACATTCCATAGGGTGATCTGATAAAACTAATTCAACAATATTTTTTCTAAGACTTGTTATTGCTTCGTTAGATGTAAAGATATGTTGGTTTTCAGCAACTGGCGTATGACAAGAGGCAACCATTTTTGTTGGGCCATCTTTTTCTAAAGCAACTTCAACTGAACAAACCCGACAAGCACCATAAGGAGCTAAATTTGGATCGTCACAAAGAGTTGGAACTTTTTTTTCTCCAACATAACTTTTAACAAATTTTAATATAGATGTGTGATTAGCACCAATTTCATATGGTTTGCCATCGATATAAGCTATTTTTCTTTTTTCAGAACTCATTAATTATCTTTCATCATATCATTCTTCATTTCGTCTCCAAAGTACTTAAGAATATTCATTATTGGAGTAGGAATGGCCCCACAAAGAGCACATAAACAGCCTTTTTGCATTGTTACAAGTAATTCATTAAGTAATTTAAGGGGTATTTTAGCAGTTCCTTTCTTTGCTTGATCAAACATTTCTTTACCTCTGTATGAACCAAGTCTTCCAGGAAAACATTTACCGCATGATTCTTCTGCTGAAAATTCAAATAAATGATGAATATATTCAGACATTGAAAAATCTTTTGGAATACTAACAACACTTGCATGCCCTAACATAAAACCTTTAGCTGTAAATTCTTGAAAATCTAAATTTAAATTATCAATTTCACTTAATGGTACTACACCACCTAATGGACCACCAACTTGAAATGCTTTAACTGGTTCTTTATACCCTCCACCAATTTCATTAAATATTTTTTTCATAGGTGTTCCCATATCTATTTCATAAACACCAGGATTATTAAAAAAACTATCAAGACAAACAAGTTTAGTTCCTGCAGACTTTTTATTTCCTATCGCTGCAAATTTTTCAGGCCCATTTAATAAAATACCAGTTGCAGCAGCTAAAGTTTCAACATTGTTAACTACTGTAGGTTTTTTATATAAGCCTTCAGTTACTGGAAATGGAGGTCTAACATCTACTTCTGCACGTCTACCTTCTATAGATGCGATCAAAGCAGTTTCTTCTCCACAAATGTAAGCACCTTGACCAATACAAATACCTAAATCAAAAGAAAAATCTGTTCCTAATATATTATCACCTAATAAATTTAATTTTTTAAGTTCATTAATACTACCGTTAATTGCTTCAATAGATTTTGGATATTCACCTCTAATATATAAAACACCTTCATCACTTCCAATGACCATCCCACAAAGTACCATACCAAAGATTACTTTTAATGGCTGATCTTCTAATAAGTATCTATCAGAAAAAGCACCTGAGTCTCCTTCGTCAGCATTACAAATAACATATTTTTTATCACCTTTTGCCTTGCTACAAAAATCCCATTTCATTCCTGTAGGAAATCCTGCACCACCTCTACCTGTTAGATTAGAGTCTAGTAGTGATTTAATAATTTCTTGTTTATCAGTTTTTAAAAATTTATTTAATTGATCTTTGAATTGTTCTGTAGAAGAAAGTTTATCATCCATTAAAAAACTAGTAGTTGCGTGACTTTTAGAAAAAAATTTATCTTGAATAATGTTTTCACCTTTTAAAATTTGGTCAATTTTTTCAATATCTTTACCAGCATAATTTTCACCATCATAATGGAATGCATTGTTTTCATAGCAATGTCCAAGGCAAAACATTTCTCCAACTTTATCATCACCTAATTTTTCTTTAAGAGTATCTTTTAATTTTTCTTGAGTGCCGGCACACATACACGCACTTCCATTACAAACAAAAGCTTTCTTTTCTCTGTGTGAAGGTCTTAAAAATTCATAAAAAGACTCTGCTCCATGAAGTGTTGAGACCCCTAAATTATGTTTTTTTGCAATATCATTAATATCTTTTGGTGAGTCACTTAGAGTATTTTCAGAGATCTGTTTAAATAGATTCTCTTTTAGGCCTATTCTACCTGATAAATTGCTTATATTTTTTGACACTATTACCCTTTTATTTAATTAGCTTACAATAACTTTTTTGTTATTTGTGTAAATATTAAAACTTTCCCTCTTTACGAAACCTATGAGGGTCATGTCAAACTTATTCGCTAGGTCAATAGCTAGGCTAGTTGGCGCACCAACACCGATCATTATACCTATATCTGTCATTAAAACCTTTTGGACTAATTCAAAATTAAGTCTACCAGAACATGTAATAAATTGGGTTTTAGGCTCTAATAGATCATTAATTAAAGCATTTCCAATAAGCTTGTCCAAAGCATTATGTCTTCCAACATCTTCCCTTAAACTAATAAGTTCGCCAGCACTGTTAAATAAACCACTAGCGTGTATTCCACCTGTTTTACTAAATTCAGATTGGTTTTTTTGCAAAATATTTGGAGATTGAATAATTATTTCTTTTGTAATTTTTGGTTCTGAAGCGTTAGTTTTATTCTTTTTTATAATCTCTAGTGCATCTAAAGATGATTTACCACAAACACCACAAGATGAATTAGTTAGAAAATCTCTTTTGATTTTTGAAATATTAACATTTTGAGAATTATTAAGTGAGGCTAAAATCTTATTTTGAATATTGTATTGACCAACTTTATCTCCATAACTTTCAATAGTGTCAATATCTTTAATATTTTGAATAATTTGTTCATTAAACAAAAAACCTCTTACAAGATCTTCATCATTACCAGGGGTTCTCATAGTGATTGATAAATTTTGAGTAATCGATTTATCTTGTTCTTTAAATTTTAAAGAAATTTCTAAAGGCTCCTCAATTGAAACTAAATCTTCTACATTTTCAAATTTACTAGAGTTAAATTTTAAAACTTTATAGTTAGAATTCATAAAATTATTTCAAAGGATAATTTTTTTTTAAAATGTATTTGTTAATTATTATTGCAAGTAATAAAATTATTATACAACCAAAAATAATTGGATTAATCAAATACTCGTAGGAAACACTTCCTATTATTACCATAATGGGATTTCCACCAGCAGGTGGGTGAACTACATTTAATAAAATCATTAAAAAAACCCCAACTCCAACAGCAAGTGCAATATTAATATAAATAGGTAGCGGAATATAATTTACAAAAACTACCCCAACAAATGCAGTTAATAAATGACCAAAAAAAACATTTTTAGGTTGAGCAAAGGGGCTTTCAGGAAAGCCAAACAATAATACCATAGATGAACCAAAAGAACCTGCCAAAAAATAACCTAAAGTACTTTTGTAAGTAAGAACTGTTAACACACCAATAGTAAACGCTGAAAAAAAACCAGCAATTAATGCTTTTTCTAATATAGGTTTTGTAATTTTAATCATTTAAATTTTTAAGGCCTTCAAGATAGTTCTCAAAGGAAGTAGCAAACATTCTTTTCTAGCAAGATTTTTTTTATCCAAAATTACTTTAAAATCTTTCCAATGTTTTTCCAAGGTTACCTTAACATCTTCAAATAATTTTTCACCATTAGTTACAAAATCCCTTATTTCATTAATCTTTTTATTCTTTATTTTTCTAGAAAGTAAACTGACTGATGCTTGGCAATAAACACATGATTTACATTGATATCCCATATCTTTAATTACATCATTTTTTACTATTAAGCTTATTTCCATTACATCCCCACATAATGGATTTTTGTTTTTTGACTTATGAGTAAAATTTTCAAGAATCTTATTATTCTCTGTATGGGACGCTATTTCTAAAATTCTTAAATCCATTATATTTCTTTAATTCAATCTTTAATGTTTTATATTTTGATAAATGCAGCATAACAATATTTTAGGCACAGTACTAGCAGGCGGAAAGTCACAAAGATTTGGTGAAGATAAATCACAAGTTAAATTGGGCGATAAATTATTGATTGATTATATTTTGTCTGAAATCATAGATGAATTTAATGAAGTATTAGTGGTTTCTAACAACCAAATTAACTTTAAAGAATCTAAAAAGATTTCATTAATTGAAGATTTTAAGAAAGACCTTGGACCATTGGGTGGAGTTTTGACTGCAATGAAATGGGTAAAAGATAATAATAAAGATTATCAATGGATCTCAACTTTCCCTGTTGATACTCCGTTTTTTAAAAATCAAATATTAAAAGATTTCTTAAATAAGATAAATATAGATGAAGGTAAACTTTTTTTTATCAAATCAAATAATACTAGACATAATATATTTGGTCTTTGGTCTTTAGATTTAATGGATAAATTAGAAGAAGATTTAGACAAAGGAGAAAGAAAAGTAGAGATTTGGGCAAATAGTATAGGAGTTAAAAATATTAATATGAAGTTTGAAAATAAAGATCCTTTCTTTAATATAAATACTAAAGAAGATTTAAAAAAAGCTATAGAAAATTTGTAAAATGATTAGTTATCAATATTCAAAAAGAATTTTAAAAAAAGCAACTATCAAAATTAAAGATGAAAATATTAAAAGTACAAATTCTTTAAATAGAGTTGTCTCAAAAAATATTTATTCTGGAATTAACTACCCATCAGAAGATAATGCTGCTTTTGATGGATATGCTATTAATTCAAATGATACTAAAAATATAAAAAAAAATTTATCAAAGAAATTTAAGATTATAGGGTTAATAGCAGCAGGTAATAAGCCTTTTAAAAAGAAAATTAAAAAATATGACACTGTAGAGATAATGACGGGTGGCATCATTCCAAAAGGTTTTGACACTATTATTCCAATTGAAAAGATTATTTTTTACCCAAATAAGAAAAATATTTTAATAGATAAAAAAATAACCAAATATAGTCATGTTAGATTTGCTGGATCTGATTTTAAAAAAAAAGAAATAGTTGTTAAAAAGAATACAGTCATTCAGCCAAATCACATTTTAGCTTTTAAGACATTGGGTATTAAAAACATTACTGTTAAAAAAAAGATTAATATTCTTTTTTTCTCTACAGGCAATGAAATATCTAATAGTGATAATATCCCTAGTTGGAAAGTTAGAAACTCGAATAGTCACTATATCAAAAATTTAAATGAAAATTTTTTATTCAATTTTAAAGACGGTGGAATTTTAAAAGATAACCATGAAAATATATTTCAATCAAAAATATCTAAAATGATTAATTCTAAAATAGATATTATTATTACATCAGGAGCTGTTTCTGCGGGTAAATTTGATTTCGTTCCAGATATTGTAAAAAAATTCAAATTATCTAGCTATTTTAAAAGTGTAGCAATCAGACCAGGCAAACCAGTTTTATTCGCAAGGATTAAAAAAAAACAAAAAGTAATTTTTGGGTTACCCGGAAATCCAATGTCTTCTGCAGCCTGTTTTAGATTTTTTGTTTATCCTTATATCGCTAATGTGATGGGTATTAGTGATGAAAAACCCATTAAAGCTATTTTAAAAAATGATTTTATTAAAAAGAAGAATTTCACAAGATTTGCTAAGAGTAAATTAAACACAACTAAAAATGGAAAAATCGAAGTTGAAATTTTAAAAGGACAAGAGTCTTTTAGAATTAAATCATTTGTTAAATCAAATATCTGGGCGTTATTACCAGCTGGTAAATCTAAGTTTAAAAAAGGTCAGATTGTTGATTGTTTTTTTCCAAATCATATTAATCAATCTCTAATCTAATACATGTCATTTTTGTTGTAGTTAAAACTATTTACAATTAAACATCTGGATATGATTGAGCTTAAAAATCCTAGAATAGCAGTTCCAGTTGTTTTATTTGCTGGCCTCGTATGGTCTTTCGGTCCTTTGGTCGTCAGATATATGAATGATCCTCAATCAATTCCATGGCAGTATATCTTTGGGAGAGGTCTTACAATATTTATTCTTTTGAATTTATATTTGTTTTTTGAAGAAGGAAAAAATTTTTACAAAAATTATTTTAAGATTGGTTTGTCTGGTTTAATAGGAGGGTCGGGCTTAGGTGTTGCAATGATTTCTTTTATGTTTTCTATTACTAATACCAGTGCAGCTATTACTTTATTATGTTTAGCTGCTATGCCATTTTTCACTGCATTATTAGCTTTTTTATTTTTAAGAGAAAAAATTTCTTTAAATGTATGGATATCAATAATTATTGCCACAATTGGTATAGGAATAATGGCCGTGGGTAACAACTCGGAAACTTCTTTAATTGGATTTGTCTTTGGTATGACTTCATCTGTTGGTTTTGCAGTTTTTTCTGTATCACTTAGATGGCGTAAAGATACACCCAAGTTTACCACAACTGCATTTGCTGGTTTATTCTGTGTAGTTTTTGCAACTATAATGATTTTTTATAAAGATTTAAATTTCTTTTCAACAAGCTACAACAGTTCATTATTTTCTTTACATGGAACATTGGTTTGTTTGGGATTAATTTTGTACTCAATCGGTTCAAAAGCTATTCCAGCTGCTGAATTAACATTACTATCTTTGACTGAGGTAATTGGTGGAATTTTTTGGGTTTGGTTACCTTTATTTGGTATTAATGAGATACCAACAACAAACACTATTATTGGTGGTTTTTTTCTTTTTATATCTCTTACCTATTACAGTTTAGTAATGAGATGGAATAAAAGATATATCGGATTAAATTAACTTTATGGAAAGACCAGATTTTTTTTCATTAAAAAATGGGGAGAAAGTTAAACTTCCTTTTTCAAATTCTGAATACGATAGAAGAGTAAATAATTTAAGAAAAATAATGGATAAGAATAATCTTGATATGGTTATTTTAACATCAATGCATAATATTGCTTATTATACAGGTTTTATTTATTGTTCTTTTGGCAGACCTTATGGTTGCATTGTTACAAAAAATAAGATTTCAACAATTTCAGCTAATATTGATTCAAGTCAACCTTGGAGAAGATCTCATTGTGAAAATGTAATTTATACAGATTGGAAAAGGGACAATTTTCTAAAAGCCATAGTTTCAATTATTGGTAGAGACGATCCCCCAAAAACAATTGGAATTGAAAATGATCATGTCACTTTAGATATGAGAGAGAAAATAGGATCTATTTTTGTTTTTTCTGTTTTTAGCGATATCTCAAAAGAATTAATGGAACTTAGAATGATTAAATCTAATGAGGAAATTGAAATTATTAAAAATGGAGCAAGAATTGCAGACTTAGGTGGAGAAGAAATCGTTAAGAATATTAGAGAAGGAAATACAGAAATTGAAATTGCTATAGCTGGACGTGACTGTATGGAACGAGAAATTGTTAAAACTTATCCTGATGCCGAATATATGGATACTTGGGTTTGGTTTCAATCAGGTATTAATACAGATGGTGCACACAATCCGAAAACTAATAAAAAGTTAATTAAAGGAGATATTTTATCACTTAATACTTTTCCAATGATTTCTGGATATTATACAGCTTTAGAAAGAACGTTATTTTTAGATCATGCTGATGACGAAAGCCTTAAAGCCTGGGAAGCAAATATCAAAGTCCATAAACGTGGATTAGAATTGATTAAGCCAGGTGTAAAATGTTCTGATATTTGTTTTGAGCTTAATGAATTATTTGCTGAACTTGGATATTTGCAATATCGAACATTTGGTTATGGACATTCGTTTGGAGTTCTTTCACATTTTTATGGAAGAGAAGCTGGACTAGAACTTAGAGAAGATATTGACACAGTGCTTGAAGAAAATATGGTAGTCTCAATGGAGCCAATGATTATGATTCCAGAAGGAAATCCTGGAGCTGGAGGATATAGAGAGCACGATATATTAGTGATTGGCAAAGATAGTGTGGAGAATATTACAAAATTTCCTTTCGGGCCTGAGCATAATATAATAAAAAACTAATATATTTTATGACTGATAAAACTATCGTTAATAGTTGGAATGAATGGGATCCATTGAAACATGTGATTGTTGGTAGAGCAGATGGAACTTGCATACCAGCTCCTGAACCAGCACTTGATGCTAAAGTTCCTGAAGACAGTGATATGCGTGGCCAGTTTGGCCCAAGAATTAAAGACACAGTCGATAAAGCAAACCAACTATTAGATGATTTTTCAAATATGCTTGTTAAACGAGGAGTTAAAGTAGATCGTCCTTCTCCAATTGATTTTAATCAAAAAACTTCAACACCAGATTGGGAAGCTGAGACGATGTTTGGTTGTATGCCTCCAAGAGATGTTTTGCTTACAGTAGGAAATGAAATTTTAGAGGCTACAATGAGTTACCGTTGTAGATGGTTTGAATATCTTTGTTACCGACCCTTGCTTCAAGAATATTATAACCAGGACCAAAATATGAGACATGAGTCAGCACCAAAACCAAGACTTACAGATAAAGATTATCGAAAAGATTATTTATCAGATAAAATTGGTATTCAAAAAAGATTAGAATGGACTGAAGATAAATTTTTTGTAACCACAGAGGAAGAGCCATTATTTGATGCTGCAGATGTGCTTAGATTTGGAAAAGATCTAGTGGTTCAACATGGTTTTACAACAAATTTAAAAGGGATTGATTGGTTAAAAAGACATTACAAAGATCACAGAGTTCATGCAGTTAATTTTCCAGGTGATCCTTACCCAATTCATATTGATGCAACATTTACTCCAATTAAAGAAGGGTTAATAATTAATAACCCTCAAAGACGATTACCAAAAGAACAGAGAAAATTATTTGAAAATAATGGGTGGGAAATTGTTGATAGCGCACAACCTGCTCATAATGAACCACCACCTTTATGTTATTCATCAACTTGGTTATCAATGAATGTACTAGTTCTAGATCCTAAAACTGTTTGTGTTGAAAAAAGTGAAGTTTATCAGCAAGAGCAATTAGATAAATTAGGCATGGAAGTCATCCCTGTAGAATTGCGTGATGCTTATGCATTTGGAGGAGGCTTACATTGCTGTACGGCTGATGTTAATAGAGAAGGAACTCTCAAAGATTACTTTCCAAAACAATAATATGGCTAAAATTAAAACAAAAAGGGAGCGGGTAAAATTCGCTTCAGACAATGTTGCAGGTGCTTGTCCAGAAGTTTTGGACGCAATTATAAAAGCAAATGATGGTGACAGCACTCCATATGGAAACGACCAAATTTCTACTGAATTACAAGAAAAGTTCTCAGAAATTTTTGAAAAAGAAGTGATAGTTTTTCCTACTGCATCAGGCACTGCAGCTAATGCCTTGGCACTATCAACAATGACACCATCATTTGGAAACATTTATTGTCATAAGTTATCTCATATAAATACAGATGAATGTGGTGCTCCTGAGTTTTATACAGGAGGCGGAAAACTAGTTACATTAAAAGGAATTAATGGAAAAATAACTGCTAAAGAATTAGACGAAGCAATTGGTGGAAAAGGAATTGTTCATCATACACAACCTTCATCAGTTAGTATTACACAAGTTTGTGAAACCGGAGAAGTTTATCAACTAGATGAAATTAAAGAGATTTCAGATGTTGCTCATAAACATAATCTTAATATGCACATGGATGGGGCAAGATTTGCAAATGCATTAGTTTCTCTTGATGCAACTCCTGCTGAAATGACTTGGAAATCTGGTATTGATGTATTGTCATTTGGTGCAACTAAAAATGGCTGTCTTGCAGCTGAAGCAATAATTTTTTTTAAGAAAGATTTAGTTGGTAACATTGCATTTTTAATGAAAAGAGCAGGGCACTTATTATCTAAAATGCGTTTTGTTTCAGCTCAATTAGATGGTTATATTTCAAATGATGTCTGGCTTAGAAATGCAAAGCATGCAAATAAGATGGGAAAAAAATTAAGTGATGGATTAGTCCTTCATTCAGATATTAAACTTTCATATCCAACAGAAGCAAACGAAGTTTTTGCAAAATTTCCAAGAAACATGATCGAACACTTAAATTCTGAGGGTTATAAAATGAATGAAGAAGAGTTAGACGGTAAATCTGTACGATTGGTTGCTGCTTGGAACACCCAAGAAGAAGATATTGATGGGTTGCTAGAGACTTTAAAAAATTCTAATTAGGATTTTGTTTTAAAAATTCAATATAATTTACAACTTCTTCAAACTTTTCGTCAGGGATATCTTTATAACTAGCATTAAAATGATCTTTCACACAAATTGCAACATGAGCGTAGGAATTTCTACCTTTAGGATGGTTTGGGTGGTCAGGTAGTTGACCCACCAAATAATCGCCAGCTTCCTGAATAATTTTCCAGAGTTTACTTGCGTTTTCTTTGTTCACACCTTCATTTTTATTGTTTTATCTCGTCCATTTCTAGTTTCATTTCTAGTATCCTATAAAATCCTATAAATTGTAACCAGTATCAATAGAGATTTTTTAATTATTTAAATGTAGTCATCTTTAAATATTCTTCTAAGTTATTCTTAATCCATTTAAGACGTATCTTTATTTGCGTTAATCGTAGCAGGTTTTTTTACCCTTATGCCAGGACGTGTAATGCATCAAATTTTAATTAGCTGAGTTTTAATTCCCCTCAACTAAAACTAGATGAGCTTTGGCCGCTAATTCTCTAACCGCTTTAGCCGCTTGATATTTTTCTGACTCATAGAATTTACGAGCAGCATCAATGCTTTCAAATTCAATTAATATAACAGTACCTAAATTTTCACCTTCTCTTACGTCAGGACTGGGTTCACGAACAAGAACTTTGCCACCGTGCTCTCCAATAGTTGGTCCAGACATTTGTTTAAACTTTTCCATACCTTCTTTATCGTGTACTTTAAGATGTGCTATCAAATATCCTTTGCTCATAATTTTCTCCTTTATATTTTAATGTAACAAATCCTGAACCATGTGTCTATTTGCTTTAAAAATAGCTATTTGATTTATCTCAAATATTTCTAGTTTCATTTCTAGTTTCTTGTTTAAATTGATGAGTCTCTGAGCGATTTATTTCAAGCTAACTTTTTAATATCCCTATAATTAATGTAGTTTAATGTCGGTTAATGTGGATTAGTTTGTTCCACTAGCACCCCAAATAATCGCCAGCTTCCTGTATGATTTTCCACAGTTTACTTGCGTTTTCTTTATTCACACCGTCCCATTTCTTGTTTTATCTTTCTTAAATCGAGTTTAAATCGAGTTATCCTATAAAATCCTATTACATAATTTTATTTTATATATTTTCTTACTACATCGCACGCATAATGTTCTAAAAATTTATTATTCTTAAAATCATATTTAGACATAGTCATTCGAGGTTTTTCTTCACCTTCAAATAAAATTAGCTGAAATCCTAATTCATAATCTTTAAATCTAGCAGTAAAGTAATCTTCACCTGTGTCTAATTCACTACTCTTGATGGTTTGAAATTGACCTTTTTGATCATCAAAATAATGAAATGCAGTAGTTTCTAGCTTGAAATTAAGGGGTTTATACTTTCTACCAAACAGTGCCGATTTCATATTAACACAAGTTATTTCAATACCTTGATCAGCTACTGAAAAATTTGGCCAAATAAGTAAGATTAAAATAATTATTTTTCTCATTTACGAAAATCATAAAAATCACTGATTTCTCTAAATTTATGTCTTTCTCTTCGCCACAAATAAAAAAAGATTGCAATCAATAAAGGTTGTAAAATAACAAAAATAAGGATGTTGATTAACTCATATGACATTCCAGTATGTTCAGCCATAATTTCAAGAACTAACACACACCAATTAAAAAAATCATTTATCATAATTTTTTATGTGAAAATTCTCTGCAAAGCTTATTAGCTTCTAACACTGAAGGAACTAGCTTATCTAATTTCCAACTATTAGATCGAATGTCAAAATACTTAGATGCCTTAAAATTTAGTCCATCAACAATTTCAATTTCATATTTTTGAAACTCATCATAAAATTCCTTAAGAAAATAAATATATTCCCTGATAGGATAAGAACCTAAACTAAGATGAACACGGTAACCCATTAAAAACGGTGCTATATCTTGAACTTTAGCTGTGATCTCTTCACCATTTATCTTAATTGGAATATTTTTATCCAATAATTGCTTAATATCCCCTGGTTTCTCGTAAGTATAAACAGTAAATGTATTATAAACTTTTTCACAATTGTCCTGAGTTCTTATCCAAAAGTTAAGATTATCACCATGAGTAACTTCTCCACTTACACGAGCATACGATAATGTTTCATATCTATCTATACTCCACTCTTCCTCTTCTGCTTGAGCTTGATAGACAATAACTAACAGGAAGAGAAATAAGTGTAAGGATATAAATATAAAAAAGCGTCTCATGATTTGAGCTCCACTTTTATTCCATTCTTTTTAAGGATTTTTATTATTTTATCCCAAATAATACTATTATGGGTACCGGGATTGATTTCGAATTTAAAGGTTTTTTTATAAACTGGTTCACAATGTTCGTAAGCCACATAAGCACTTACGTGACAAATCTTGGCAACTCGGTCTATTTCCATATAACGGAACTCCTATTATTGATTGATTTTTTAATGGTTAGTAGTTTGTAGTTTGTGATGGTTTCACTCCTCTTCATATCAAGAGGTTTACGTAGCAAGGGAGATAATGAAAAAAAACGTAAACGGGTGAAAAGGAATGAAATCCAATGCATGATTCTATTAAAATCATTAATATTTGTTTTTAATCAGCCATAAATTTGTTTTCATAAAGGCATTCTAAATGTAGATTTTAAAAGTTATGATTAAAATAACCAATCAAAGATTTATAAATTATTTTGAAAAAAACTTTAGAAAGTTAGATGAAGTTTATGAAGAAATATCTTTTTTAGAAAATTTTTCACAAACAAAAACGGTTACAAAAATGAGCAACAAAGAGTCCCATGATATTGGGAGTGTAGTCTTTAATGTTGAGGCAGGTATTCACGAATATGTTGATACCAAAGTGTTGAAATTTAAAGATCTAATAAATTCAATTATATCATCAATAAACATAAAAAGTTATGCTAGTGCAATAGTATTAACAAGAGCTCTTCTCGAACATTTTGGTATGTTTGCTCTTAAAACTACAGAACTAGAAAAACATCTTATAAACAAAAATTTTTTAAAACTATCAAAGGAAAGTGCTTACTGGGGTATTAGTGCTAATGAGTCCGAAATTGCTATTGATCATAAAAGAACACATCTTATGGATGGCATCAGATATCTTAACATATATTTTTTTGAAATTTGGAAAAGATACCCTGAAGACTCAAAAACTTATTTTGAAGAGCTTTATGATGAAATCTCAAATCTAACTCATCCAGCTTCAGATTCCATGCTTATGTATCAAAATGATTATGAAGAAAAATGGAACTCATCAGGATACAAAGCTACAATGTTTTACTCAAATGAAGTTAATGAATATTTCTTTCATGATATTGCGTATGTATTTAATATAGTTAATAATTTTTTAGTAACTGATTTATTTCCAAAATATAAAGATAAAGTTATTGCTAAATTTGATAATGATAGAGATTATATTGTTAAATTTTTTAGCATTAATCCAGATTATGCAAAAGAAATACTTGATCAAACAATAAATAAAAAAAAAATAGATGAGAAAAGAAAAAAATTAGGTTTAGATGATATAGATAAAATAAGGTATGAAAATTTCAAGAAAATTAATAATTAAATAAAAAATAATGGCTCTAAAAAAAACAGATTTATATGCTTCTATATGGGCCTCATGTGACGAGTTACGAGGAGGTATGGATGCTAGTCAATATAAAGACTATGTCCTCTTCATGCTCTTCATTAAATATATCAGCGATAAGTACGGTGATGCCCAAAGTTTTGCACCGCCTGTCATTATTCCTAAAGGTGCCAGCTTCAAAGATATGGTTGCTCTCAAGGGAAATTCTAATATTGGTGAAAAGATTAATACTGAAATAATTCAACCTTTAATAAATGAAAATACAAAACTAAGTAGTGGTGATTTTCCAAATTTTAATGACTCAACTAAGTTAGGCGAAGGAAATGATAAGGTCGAGCGTCTTAGTAATCTTATAGCTATTTTTGAAAATCCTGAGCTTAATTTTTCTAAAAACCAAGCAGAGAACGATGACATTTTAGGAGACGCATACGAGTATTTAATGAAAAACTTTGCTACTGAGAGCGGCAAAAGCAAAGGGCAGTTTTATACACCCTCAGAGGTCAGTTATATTATTGCAAAAGTTATTGGAATTTCACCTAAAAACTCTAGAGCAAGTACTACAGCTTATGATCCAACATGTGGATCTGGTTCTTTATTATTAAAAGTAGCCTCTGAGTCTGAAAAACAAATTACACTGGAAGGTCAAGAAATGGACGTAACTACAGGAGGACTTGCTCGTATGAATATGATACTTCATGATTTTCCAACAGCAAATATTTTAAGTGGTGGTAGTACGTTATCAACACCTAAGTTTCTTGATGGAAATAATCTTCGATCTTATGATTATGTAGTAGCTAATCCACCTTTTTCTTCAAAAACTTGGAGCACTGGTTTCAATCCCACCAATGATCCTTACCAACGTTTTACTTGGGGTACACCTCCGCCCAAGC
>CACDYK010000004.1 GCA_902556905.1 uncultured Pelagibacteraceae bacterium | reverse complement strand
TGGGAAATCTTCTAATAAGTCTTGAATATAAGTTAAATCTTTTACTGAATTAGTTGCGGTAAACTTAAATCCTTTTAAATCTCCCACAAGTAAAGCATCAAAAATTCTCGTTAGTGCAGCTGAATTCCCAGAACCAAGTTTTGCAACATCAAAAAGTTTTTGCATATCAAGGTCAAATTTTTTTGCTGCTATCGCCATATGATTTATCAATGCAGCATTTCCCAGTGTTAAAAAATTATTTAAAAGTTTAGATTTTGCACCCATTCCAACTGGACCAAAATGAAAATAATTCTTACAGAAAAGTTTTAAAACTGGTTCTGCTAATTTAAAATTATCATCGGTTGCTCCAACAATACCACCTAAGATACCTTCTTCTGCTTGAGTAGGACCTCCCATTACAGGGCACTCAATATAATTAATATTGTTAGATTGATAAATTTTTTCAGTTTCAATTGATCCTGACTTATTATGGGTCGTGATATCTATTATTAAGGTTTTTTCATCCAAAATTTTAGAGAGCTTAAGAGCAATTTCTTTTGCAATAGGGGTGTTTGTTACACATTTAATCAAAACATTTAATTGTTTCTCTTTAAATTCTTCTAGTGTTTTTACTTCTTTTGCACCTTTGCTTACAATCTTTTCTATTGGTTTTTTATTTTTATTAGCGATTACAAATAACTTGTTACCTTTTTCTAAAATATTTTTAGCTATTCCATAGCCCATGTAGCCTACACCGATAAAACCAACGTTATTCATAAATTAAACTTTCTTTTTAAGTGTCTTAGTTTACCTTCGGTACTATCATAGTCTATATAGCATCCTTGTAAAAATCTTTTACCTTCTTTTATTTCGTAAGAAGTTCTGCCATGAAGTAATCTATAATTATCTATCATCATTAAATCTTTTGGAACAAGTTTAAATTCTATTCTATACTTATCTGAGTTATACATTTCAGATAATTTTTTACGAGCTTTATAGTATAGATCTAATTTTTCCTTATCTAATATAGGTACATAATCTAATCGTGGACTAAATCTAACTTGTTTAAAAGTTTTATCATCATTAAGTTTAATTAATTCTGACCAATCTTCTAAAACTACATCCTTATCAATGAATTTAAATCTTACTTTTACCTCAGATAAAATTTTATAAAATTCAGGATTTTCTTTTTTTAAATCTTCAGTTACTGTAAAACCATCTACTAGTGTAGATAGTCCTCCCGTTACCTCACTTTCAATACAATGAAGTAGCTGTATGCATGGAACAGGGTTACGGTAAGGATTGTCTGTATGAGGTGATAATCCTAAAGATGTGTATGCCAGATCATTTGGATCTGGTTTAGATTGAACATTAAAAAATTCACCAAAATTCGTTCTTCGGACACTTCCTATTGAATTTGCGAATTTAACAATAAAGTTATCGACTGTTGGAATATTTTTAATGATTACAAATCCATATTTATAGAAAGAAACAAGCAAATCATACATTTCTTTGCTGTCAAAGAAGCTATCTTGATATTCAAAATTTTTTATATTTTCTAAAGTTGAATTCCATTTTATTTTATGGATTGACTTTACAACTGTATCATCATTGGAGAACTCTAAGGCAAGCTTCTCAATATCTAATTTAGATTTAACACCATCATTAAAATTAATTTCAAGAAATTTTTCGTTTATAATAGCTTTATTTATTGATATTTCGCTGTTTAAAGTTGTTGGATCAAATAGTCTTTGTTGTGTGCCTTTGTCTAAAAATTCCTCCTCATCGACTCTTTCTCTTAACCAAAAAGGATGAATTTCCTTTTTTATTGAACCATTTTGAAGGTAAACTTTATTTTTATTGAGTTCAATTTTCATAACTTAAAAACCAAGAATTATTCAAAATTTAACTTTATTCAATATAAATAAAATAGTAAGTGTTGTTTGTGGATCACTTTAATTCAAAAAACTACCCAATATTTGCAAATTTTTTAAACATATTGGCAAAAGATCTAACTAAATTTTATTACACCAAGTTAGATAAACCTTTCAAGGTATCCAATAAACTAAAAGGTAAGGGATATGACCCTGTAACAACCTCAGATAAAGCATTTGAAAAATTTATAAGATCTAAAATTTCAAAAAAATTTCCAACTCATCAAATTATAGGTGAAGAGTATGGTCATAAAAATACCAAAAGTAAATTTTCTTGGGTGATTGATCCAATTGATGGAACTAGATCATATGTTGTGGGAAATCCAAGTTGGAGCAATCTAATTTCTCTTAATTATAATGGGGAGCCTGTTTTAGGATTAGCTAATTTTCCAAAAATGAAAAAATATTATTTAAATACAAGTAAAAATTCAGCTTATGTCTTTGAAAACAATAAAAAAAGAAAACTTAAAGTAAATACTAGAGTAAACTTTTCAAATGCAAAATTAGCTGCTGCATTTCATAATACTCTATCTTTAAAGCAACAATCAAAAATTAGTAAGTTTATTAAACGTATGCAATTTCCCTGTTTTGATGCACTTACTTACTGTCAGCTAGCTGAAGGTAGACTTGAAATAGTTGCGCAATGTGCAAACAAGATTTGGGATATTCATCCTATTATGCCAATAGTAAGAGCTAGTGGAGCGATAGTAACGACATGGGGTAATAAAAACCCCATAGTAGGTGGAAATATTATTGTTTCTAACAATATCGGCAATCATAAAAAAGTTTTAAAATTATTAAAACCATTAGCAGAATGATACCTGAAAAAGCTCAAGCAATTTTAGATTTTTGGTTTAAAGAAACTCCGGCTGAAAAAAGATTTAAAAAAGATGAAACATTTGACAAAACTATAAGAGATAGATTTTTAAATGACTATGAGCTTGCAAGCCAAAATGAGTATGACGATTGGCAAGATCAACCAATGAGTGCTTTAGCATTAGTTATTCTTTTTGATCAATTTTCAAGAAACATGTTTCGAGATGATAAAAAAGCTTTTGCACAAGATCATAAAACAAGATTAATTGTTAATGATGCTGTTTATGCAGGTTATCTAGAGTCTATGAATGAAAGCGAAAGATTTTTTATGATTTTACCATTGATTCATAGTGAAGAAATAACAGATCATGACATGGCCTATTATTTGTTAAACAAATATTTAAGAGAACATGAAGGTTATGTTAAAATTAAAAAATTTTGGCAAGATCACACAAAAGCAATTAGATTGTTTCATAGATATCCTCATCGAAATAAAATTCTTGGTAGAGACTCCACAGAAGAGGAATTATCTTTCTTAAACGGACCTAATTCGTCCTGGTAGTTGTGAATTTAAAATATATTTTTAAAATAATTGATATTGATGAGTGGCAAAAAGTCAAAAACTCTGGCGCTTATTCTGGATCATCAAAAGATATAGAGGATGGTTTTATACATTTTTCAGGAGAAGATCAGGTTAAGGGAACTCTAGAAAAGTATTATTCAAAACAAGAAAAACTAGTTTTACTTAAAGTTGAAACATTAAAATTAGATCATTTGATTTGGGAACAAGCTTCTGATGGCAACATGTTTCCTCATTTATATTCTTCATTAGATTTATCCAATGTTGTTGATGAATATAAAATTACAATTGGGGAAGATGGATCTCATAACCTTCCTAATTTATCATAAATTAAAATAAATATATTAGGATAATTTTATAAAACACATGATGTAGTGATAAATACACTTAATAATAGAAATTAATTTTATTTAAACAAACCCAAATTGAGCATTCATATTCTTTGACTTGTAATCTTCAATTTAGTTAAATTACTCATGGCTATTAAGAAGAACAAAGTAGCAAAATCAAAGACCAAGAAAAAAAAAATAAAACCAGTCAAAGTATCAGGAAAAAAAACTAAAACCAAAAAAAAGGTTTTGTCAAAAAAGTCTTTGAATAACAAACGTTCTAAAAAAAACAAAAAAAAAAGTAAGTCTATTAATAAAAAAAACAAAAGAGAGGTAACGAAAATGAGTACAGAAACAATAAAGGGTGGTGTATCTGCATCTTTAGATACATCTCATCTCAAGGTCCCTTTTCCATTCAAAGCAAAGTATGGAAATTATATTGGAGGTAAGTTTGTTGAACCTAAATCAGGAAAATATTTTGACAATGTAAGTCCAATTAATAATGAGGTTATTTGTCAAGTTGCAAGATCAGATGCAAAAGACGTTGATGCAGCTTTAGATGCTGCTCATGAAGCATTTAAAGAATGGGGTAAAACAGACATTACTACTAGATCAAACATAATGAATAAGATTGCTGATGTTTTAGAAAAAAATCTAAATTTATTAGCAACAGCAGAATGTTTAGACAATGGTAAGCCTATTAGAGAATGTATGGCAGCTGATTTACCGCTAGTTATTGATCATTGGAGATATTTTGCAGGTGTGATTAGAGCAGAGGAAGGATCTGTTGCTGAAATTAGCAACTCTCAATATTCTTATAATATACCTGAACCTTTAGGTGTTGTCGGCCAGATAGTCCCATGGAATTTTCCATTATTGATGGCTACATGGAAATTAGCTCCAGCTTTAGCTGCAGGAAATTGCTCTGTTTTAAAACCAGCAGAACAAACACCAGCTTCTATCATGCTTATGATGGAATTGATTGGTGATTTGCTACCCCCAGGTGTAGTAAATATTGTTAGTGGATTTGGTCTTGAAGCAGGTAAACCATTAGCTTCATCTGACAGAATAGCCAAAATTGCATTTACAGGTGAAACAACAACTGGACGTTTGATTATGCAGTATGCTGCACAGAACTTAATTCCTATTACTTTGGAATTAGGTGGAAAATCTCCAAACGTTTTCTTTGAAGATATCATGGATAAAGATGATGCTTTTTTAGATAAGTGTGTTGAAGGATTTGTAATGTTTAACTTAAATCAAGGTGAAGTATGTACTTGTCCAAGTAGAGCTTTAGTTCAAGAGTCTATCTATGATAAATTCATGGAAAAGGTAATAGCTAGAACAAAAGCAGTAGTACAAGATAATCCTTTAAAAATGGAAACTATGATAGGTGCTCAAGCATCAGTAGAACAGATGGAAAAGATCAAATCTTACTTAGATTTAGGTAAGAAAGAAGGTGCCAAAGTTCTATGTGGTGGAGATGTTGCTAAATTAAATAGTGGATTGGAAAATGGAAATTATATCCAACCAACTATTTTTGAAGGTGACAATAGTATGAGAATCTTCCAAGAGGAAATTTTTGGTCCTGTAGTTTCTGTTACTAAGTTCAAAGATGAAGCGCATGCATTAGAAATTGCTAATGATACACTTTATGGACTTGGTGCTGGTGTTTGGACTAGAAATGGTAATATCGCCTATAGAATGGGAAGAGGGATACAAGCAGGTATAGTTTGGACAAACTGTTACCACGCTTACCCAGCTCACTCACCATTTGGTGGTTATAAACAATCTGGTGTTGGTAGAGAAACTCATAAAATGATGCTTAACCACTATAGACAAAACAAAAATCTACATGTGTCTTATGCAGAAAATAAACTAGGTTTCTTTTAATAGATAAATTATAATGGCCTGTATTAAACTACAGGCCATATAAAAATGAAAGTTTCAGCAACACCTACAGCACTTGAGTTAATTGAAGATTTGAAAAAAACTCACGGTAAAGATTTGTTATTCCATCAATCAGGTGGATGTTGTGATGGTAGTGCACCAATGTGTTATCCAGCTAAAGAATATTTAGTTGGAGACCAAGATATTTTAGTAGGTGAAATAGGAGGTTTACCTTTTTATATTAGCAAAACTCAACATGAAGCCTGGAAAAATACTGATCTTATAATTGATTGTATAAAAGGAATGGGTGGAATGTTTTCTTTAGATAACGGTACTGGAAGAAGGTTTTTAACAAGATCTGAAATCTGTGTACCTGAAAATTCTACAATAAATTAATTAAGTTTTCCTAAGTAATTAACCATCACCACACCAATAACAATTAGAATTATACCAATCATTGCATATAAATTTGGTATTTGATTATATTTTAACATTGCAAACACCAAAACACCCGTAACAGTCAGACCACTATAAGTAGAGTAAGCAAAACCCACTGGTATTACAGACATTGCTTTTGATAGTGAGAACATAGTTATGCACATTAAGATTAGACACAATATAGTTGGTGTTAATTTTGTAAAGCCATCAGAAATTTTTGCAAAACTATTAGCAGCGATACCTGTAAAAATACCTATTGCTAAAATGATATATCCAATAAACGGTTTCATAATTATTCCTTTGATGCAATTTTATTAACAAAAGGTCTCATAACAGGAGCTAAACTAAAAGCTGCAATTAATGCAACAGGAAACGCAAATAAGAATGAATGGAACCATCTATCAGAAAAACCATCATTAATACCTGTATTGACAGCAGTTACTACTCCACTCATGATGATACTCATACCTAAAGACATTAATATCATAAACAATGGTTGTGCATATTTTTTCGAAATCATATTTAATTGTTACCTAACAAGTTGACCATTAAAACTCCAGCAATAATTAAAGCTAATCCTATTATGGAATATAGATTGGGAACCTGATTAAATCTAATTATACCAACAACTACAGTTGCAATAATTGTTAAGCCTGCAAAGGATGCATAAGTTATTCCCATTGGAATGTTTTTCATTACCATTGAAAGAGCATACATACACGCAACTATCGTTATCCCAGTAACAATACTTGGAAAGAGAAGGGTAAAACCTTCAGCACTTTTGGCAAAACTATTTGAAGTTACTCCTAAGACAACTGCTAGGATCAGGAAAGCGTAAGAAGTAGCGAGACTCATTTAATAACATTAAATGAAATCTCGCTAAATATATATAATTATTTTGGTATTTTAGTTGCACCCGTTTCAAGAGAAATCATTTTTCCATCTTGATATTTAAATACTGCCATTACCGCTTCTGTGTTCCCATCATTAAATGATACAAATGAATGCTCAACTCCAATTTCATCATTTTCAAAAATTACTCTTATTTTATCTCTGTTGATGTCACCACTCATAGCCCATTTAATTACATCTGCTTTTCCTAAAACATTACCTGATGCATGCATAGTAAACTTATAATCATCATGTAAAATTTCATTCATTGCCGCTTCATCTTTAGCTTCCATTGCAGCGTTATACTTTGCTAATATTGACATATTATCTCCTTCCCATTTTTTAAATTTTGTTTAATTCAAATATTTCAAAACTTTCCATAACCTCATCCCAGATAGGTTTTGAAACTGGATTAGATCCATCCATAAATGCATGAAGTGCAGTCATATCATGAACAGAAATTTTAAACATTACCGCACTTTTGTCTGGTGCTGCAGTTGCTATTGTTTTTGAAACATCAGCAACTTTTTTTCTTTCTGCCATTCCTTCTTCTGACTGCATAAAGCTCATTAATTTTTCAAACTTACCTTCTTTAAGTCTTCCTAATACAAGTATATCTTTCATTTTTATCTCCTTTTTTAGTTTTTATGATTTAATTTTACTTCTCCAACATGAGTTTCTACCGACTCATATTGATCTTTTCTAGCTCCCATTCTTTTATCTCTAGCTGCAGACGCTCTTTCCATCGCTTCTTTATCTTTATATAGTGATACAGCAATTGATGTGTTGTCATCTATTCTAATGTGCAATAATTGCTCTGCCTCTGGAAATTCACTTGGTGCATTTGACGTGTATGACTCTACCATCTCATCACATGCTTCTTTCGATTTAAACTTAACCACACTTATTCTTGATACTGACATTTTTATGCTCCTTTTATTATAATTGCGTTGGACATAGAGTTATCTAAACGTATTTTTTTTACTGGCTGATATTCTTCTGATTTATACCATTCTAAAGCTTTTTCATAAGTGGGAAATTTAATTATTACTGTTCGAGGATAAGTCCAAGTCCCTTCAACAATCTCATTTTCACCACCTCTAACAATGTATTCACCGCCATACTTTTCAGCAATAGGTTTAACTCGAGAAACATATTCTTTATATTCTTCTGGTTTCTTTATATCTATATTGAATATTGCAAAGCCAGTCATAGTTATTATCCTATTATTATAATTGTGTTGGATAAAGTTTCAAATTTTATTCGCTAAAGATAACTCTGATTTCATCTTCAATTGTTCCTTCAACTGCAACTTTCTTTAATTGTTTTTGAAGGCTTTGATATTTTTTATCAGCCGACATTTTTGCGTCAGCATCATTGTCTCCTTCAAACATTGGACCAATTAATGTTTCTCTAATTGTTCTTGGATCACCACCCATCTGAAATGAAAAATAAATTTGATGTTTAGGATAATATTTTTTTCTTACTTTTGCTAAACCTTGACCGATTTCCATTGCTTTACCAAGCATGTCGTCTTTTACTCTCATAGTTCTTGTGTAAATTGCTTGCATTGTTACCTCGCTATTAATTGTTAAATTATAATGTTAAATATATTAATACCTTGTTACATATTTGTAAAAAGGTCATGCGTCATATATGGGTATCAACTATGCGTTATGCTCATTCAATTCAAAATTGAAAACAGCCAAAATGGGATTTTAAAAACCCATAATAGGTTTAATAAAAATTAAAATTTAATTAAAAGTCAATTTGTGTTAAGTTTAAATTATGATTGATAAATTTAATGGGATTTTTTATCTAATAATTTTCATAATTCATTTTGCAGTTTTTGCTGTTTATGCATATCAAACTGTTTTTGCAACAAAGACCTTTTTAGATAAATTTGGTATTGATGACACGGGTGCTGGAATGACAAGATTTTTTGGCTCATTATTTATTGGAGCTGTCGCTATGGCTATATGGGTTGGATTTATAAGAGCTGATGGCCTTCAAGGAACATGGGCTTTTTTTAATTTAGTATTTTTGCAAAACCTTTCAGCCTTTTTTGTAGGTATTTACAATATTAAAATAAATAAACTGGGTCATACTCCACAAACATCTAACGAGGGGATTATTGCACCTGGAATTTTAACTTTATTAAGTGCAATACTTTGTTTTGGTTTAGCTGACAAAATATATATTTAAAGCCAATTAGGGAAGGGTAAACCTTTTTCCTCAAGGAACTTTTTATTAAACATTTTAGTAGAGTACTTGTCACTTCTATCACAAAGGATTGTGACAATAGTTTTGCCAGGTCCTAGTTCTTTACCCATTCTAATAGCTCCAGCGATATTAACACCACAACTTGTTCCTAAACTTAAACCTTCATTTTGTATTAAATCATAAAGGATTGGCAACGACTCATGATCATCAATAGAGTAGGCGTCATCTATTTTAGCTTCACCAAAGTTTTTTGTTATTCTACTTGAGCCAATTCCTTCAGTAATTGAACCACCTTCAGATTTTAATTCTCCATTCTTTACATAATTATAAAGTGCTGATCCTTTAGGGTCTGATAAATGTATTTTAATATTTTTATTCTTTTCTTTAAGAGCATTACTTACTCCAGAAATTGTTCCACCAGTTCCTGATGAACAAACAAATCCATCTACTTTTCCATCTGTTTGTCTCCAGATTTCCTGACCTGTTCCTTCATAATGACCTTTGGCATTTGCGGTATTGTCAAATTGGTTAGCCCAGATAACACCATTATTATTTGTTGGTCTTAATTCATCAGCAAGTCTTGATGCAATCTTAATATAATTATTATTATCTTTATAAGGTTTTGCTGGAACTAGTCTCAGTTCAGCTCCTAAATTTCTAAGTAAATCTTTTTTCTCTTGGGTTTGACTATCATTCATTACAATAATTGTTTTATAACCCAAAGAATTTCCTAAAAGCCCCAAACCAATTCCAGTGTTCCCTGCAGTACCTTCAACAACAGTTCCACCTTTTGAAATTAATTTTTTTGCTTGAGCATCTTTGATTAATGCTAATGCAGCTCTGTCTTTAACAGATCCTCCTGGATTTAAAAATTCAGCCTTACCATAAATATTGCAACCAGTAATTTCTGATGCAGCTTTTAATTTTATTAAAGGAGTATTTCCAATCCCTGAAATAAAATCATTTTGAATATTGCTCATTAATCTGATTTTGTATCACTATCTGGTGTAATACCATAAGGTTTGAATTCGCTATCTGCTAAACCAACATTTTTAGCTGGTATTCCAACCATCACCGCTTTTTCTGGAACATCTTTTGTGATTACAGCGTTTGCTCCAATCTTTGCACATCTTCCAACTATAACCGGTCCTAATACTTGCGCACCTGATCCAATTACAACTTCATCTTCAATTGTTGGATGTCTTTTTATATTACGTTGATCATTTGAATTTATACTAGGTGCAATACCACCTAATGTTGCCATATGATAAATAGTAACATTGTCTCCAATGTCAGATGTTTCTCCAATTACAACACCCATACCATGATCAATGAATAAATTTTTTCCAATTTTTGCCCCTGGGTGAATTTCAATACCAGTTAAAAATCTTGAAAACTGAGAAATGATTCTTGCAATTAAATGAAATTTCGCAATGCTAAAAAAATTAGCAATCCTATGAAAAAATACTGCTTTCACACCCGGGTAAGTTAATATCAAACTTAGCTTAGATTTTGCTGCAGGATCTCTATCAATTATAGATTGTAAGAAATTATTCATGTTATTTTTGTTGTATTGATAAAAAGTTGATCATCATATAGTTATTAATTTTTGAATTTAAAGGAGAATTATGTACAAAAATACGAACTGTTTTCATTTGGCTGTGCCATGTGGAGATTTAGAGACTGCAAAAAAATTTTATAATGAAGCACTAGGATGTAGATTAGATAATTCTGCTCAAGAATGGGCAGATGTTGATTTTTGGGGAAATGAATTAACTCTTCATGCAAGTGATCATAAATTAGATAGTGAAAGACATGATGTTGATATGGGAAATGTGTCTGTACCTCATTTTGGTGTCCACCTTTCAAGAAAAGATTTTGATGCTCTTAAGCAAAGATTAAAAGATAATGGTACTAAATACTATGATGAACCATATCTTAGATTTAAGGGCACTAAATACGAGCAAGAAACTTTCTTTGTAAAAGACCCTAACGAAAATATTTTAGAAATTAAAACACTTACAAGTAACCCAGAATGAGTTAAGCTCATTCTGTGAAAAAAAAACTAGAAGCTTATAGTGAAACTTTATATCATTTAATTAATTTTCGAACTGAGCAATTCCAACAATCAAAAGCTATGATAGGAGTTGATTACGACTCATTTATGATACTTAATGTAATGGGTTCCCACTATATAAAAAACAATACCAAATTGGGAAAAAATTGGGATGATGTGTGGGAGAACATAAGAAAATCTAAAGTAGAAGAATTTTACTCTTCAAGGAAATTAACAATTTTTGCTGTCGCATCGATTTTGAATTTACCAAAAGAAACTGTTAGAAGAAAAATTTATATTTTAAAGAAAAAAAAATTGATAAATCATTCATCCAAACTTGGTCTTTTACCAACAAATAAATCTGAAGAAATCATGAAACCTTTTGCACTAAACGAATTAAAATCGCTTTCAAAATTTTTACAATCTCTAAAAAAAAATAAATCTTTAGATGAAATTTTAAACTTTAAAGATTAATTTAAGGTTAAATTATGCTTTATTATTCAATATTGTCAAAATATAGTTCAAGTTAATTTTTTTGAATAGATTTATCAAATTGTTGATTTCTAAAATATTTTCGGTATTCAGAAGGTGTTTTATTATAAATTTTTTTGAACGAATTAATAAATACAGAGTTGTAGTTAAATCCAGCAATGCTTGATATTTCATTAATTTTGCGATCATCATAAAAAAGAAGATTTCTAGCAAATTTTATTCTTAAATTAACATAAAATTTAATTGGAGATATTTTATACAGTTTATAAAATTTACGCTCTAATGTTCTTAAAGATATGTTAAGTTTTTTTGCTATCTCATTTATTTTGATAGGTGTTTCAATATTTTTTTCCATTATTAAAATTGATTTTTGACATATATTATCCATTGATAGATTGTATCGCTCATTTTTTTGCGTTGTTGATTTTTCTCTGGGTCTGTAAATTAAAGCATTTGCAATTTCGTCAGAATAATCTTTACCTTTTATCTTTTTAATGCACTCAAGTATTAAATCTAGGGTGGATATCCCACCCGCAGCAAACATTAGTCCATTAGCGTTTATAGTATAAATATTGTCTACAATTTTGATATCTGGATATCTTTCTATAAAATTACTTTTAGTTTCCCAATGGGTGCAAACAATTGTTTCTTTATTAATTAAGCCAGATTCAGCAATTAAAAAAGCTCCAGTATCTACTGCAATTATTTTAGATGAATTTTTATGAGCTGTTCTTAATGCAGAGAATAATTTTTTTGATTTTTTTTGCACAGGTAAATTCCCACCTATCACAATTATAAAATCTGGATTTTTAATAGCTTCTAATCCACCATCTGTTTTCCACCACTGGCCATTGCTTGATCTAATTTTTTTTGCATTAATTGTTATAAGCTTACTTTTAAAAATTTCATTAATTCTATATTGATTAGTTATTCTTAGTGCTTCCTGTATTAAGACTAGAGAGTTAGATGGAAATTCTGGCTGTAGAATAATATCAAATGAAAATGTTTTTTTTTTCATAATATTAATTAATAAAAAAGTTAATTATTAACGACACAATTTTATTCATTTATGACAATATCATAGAATTAAATAGATATTTAAACAATTTAATTTTTGTCTATAAATTATGATATTTTGTCGTTTTAAATAGTTTATTTTATAAAAATTATTGAGAAACTATTAAAAATAATAACAGATAGGGGACAATATGATTAAACTATTAAATAATATCTGCAAAGTTGCAGTTATATTTTTATTAACAGCTTCGACTTCATTTGCCGCTGATAAGGTTAAATTAAGATTGAACTGGATGTATTACGGATCACATGCAGGTTTTGCATTAGGGTTTGTTGATGGAACATATGCTAAACATGGTATTGATTTAGATATTAGATCAGGGAACGGATCAAGTTCTGCACACAGATTAGTGGCTAATAAAGACAGTCATTTTTCTTATGGTTCATGTGGAGCTATGACAGATCTTGTGTCTAAAGGAGCACCATTAAAGTCAATTGGTGTAATTGATGCTATGGGAACGGAAGCAGTTCTAGTAAGACCTGATGCAGGTGTTAAGACAATTCAAGACTTAAAAGGAAAAAAAATATTAACAACAGCTAATGCTGGGGTAAATACTTTTTTCCCAATTGTTTTAAAAAATGCTGGCCTTAAGGAATCAGATGTTAACATAACAGTTGTTCCAGACGGTGCTCTTGTATCAAGTTACTTACAAGCTAGTGGCGGTTCTGTAGGAATTTTAGGTGGATTAGATGATAAACCAGCTGAAATTAAAGCAAACGGTGGCGCTCAACCAGTAGCTTTTCCTTACTCTGATTTTGGAGTAAATCAGGTTGGATACTGTATAGGTGCTCATAACGATACTATTAAAAATAATGCTGATATAGCAAAAAGATTTATGAAAGCTACTATTGAGTCTTATGCTAAAGCAGAAAAAAATCCAGATGCTGCAGTAGATGCAATCGCTGACATTGTTGGTGGTTCAATGGCTGAAGATGCTGGTAAAGCTCAATCAAGAGAAGTTTTAGATGTAACTTTAGGAATATTATATTCTGGAGCAAACAAGAAAAAAGTTCTTGGTCTAAATGTTCCTTCTGATTGGGATAGTATGGTTAAATTGATGAAAGAATATAATGACTTAGACAAAAACGCTAAGGCATCTGACTTTTATACAAATAAATTCGTAAATTAATCAACTCATTAAATCACTAGCCGAGTATAAATAATATTCGGCTAGTTTTAAATTTATATAAATGAAAAATTTCATAGAAGTAACAGAATTAAAAAAAGTATTTGGAAATGGTGAAGACGAAGTTCATGCTTTTGGACCCGCAACTATAAATATTAATTCTGGAGAGTTTGTTTCAGTCTTAGGGCCATCAGGATGTGGAAAATCAACTCTAATGCTTATGGTTGCTGGATTATTAGATTCAACAAGTGGAAAAGTAGAATTTGAAAACAAAGTTGTAAGTGGACCAAAGACAGATATTGGAATAATGTTTCAAGATAATACTCTAGTTCCTTGGCGAACTGTTAGGGGTAATATTGAACTACAACTAGAGTTAAGAGGGCTCAATCTTAAAGATTATCAAGAAAAAATTAATAATATTTTAAAGTCTGTAAATTTAGATGATTTTGCAGATAGATTTCCCAATGAATTATCGGGGGGTATGCAGCAACGAGCTGCTTTTTGTCAAGCAATGATACATGATCCAAAAATAATTTTACTTGATGAGCCCTTAGGTAAGTTAGATGCAATGACTAGAGAAAAAATTAGAGCGGATTTTCAAAAACTATGGATGGTTAAAAAACCAACAGTTATATTTGTTACTCATTCTATTGAGGAAGCAGTACAGCTATCTAATAGGGTTATTTTGATTACACCAAGACCTGGTAAAATTGATAGAGAGATAAAAATAGACCTTCCATACCCAAGAGATTTACAGATTAAAAGATCAGCAAAATTTACTGAATATGTTAATTCAATACAAGAAGTTTTCCACAAATATGGAGTAATTTAGAAAGTAATATTAAAAATGAAAAAATTTATTAAATGGATAGCTAGTGGATGGATGTTAATTTTATTTTTTGTAGGTTTCTTTTTATTTTGGGAATATTCCATACCTTTATTTGATATACCTAGGTATATTTTACCATCTCCATCAGAAATTGTTTTAAAAGGCTCTGCTGATCTAGATAAACTAGTTTATTATACAGGTGTAACTGCTCTCGAGACTGTACTTGGATATATTATTGCTTTAATTTTAGGAGTAGGTTTTGGAATAGCTATTTCTTTTTCATCTATATTAAGAAGAACTTTATATCCTTTTTTTGTTAGTATTGAGATGACACCCAAAATAGCCTTTGCTCCACTATTTATATCTTGGTTTGGCTTCGGGTTAATGCCTAAAGTAATTATTGTAGTCTTAGTTTGTTTTTTTCCGATAGTATTAAATGCAATTTTAGCATTTAATTCATTAAGCAATGAACTCACTCTATTTTACCAATCTACTGGTGCCAGTAGATTGAAAACATTTTTTTCAATTCGTTTGCCAGCCGCTTTACCTCAATGTTTTGTTGGTTTTAAATATGCGGCAATTAATGCAACAGTGGGAGCAACAATAGCAGAATTTATTGGATCAGATAAAGGACTTGGTTTTTATATCTCTATTGTAACAGGAAATATGAGACCAGATTTAGCTTTTGCAGGAATATTTTTCTTAACAGTTCTAGGCTTAACAATATTTGGTTTTGTTACAATGATGGAAAAAATATTAATACCTTGGCATATATCAATGAAAAGAATTAATAAATAAGGGAAACATTATGGATTATGAAAATTTAAAAAAAAAACTAGAAGGTTGTTATGTAACTGTTCCAACTCCTTTTAAGGATGTAAAAAACTTACCTCTTAACTTTGACGCACTTAAAGATTATGTAGAGTTTTTATTGGGTAATGGTTTAAATAATGAAAATTGTACATTACTTTTTGGTGGAGCTGCTGGTGATTTTTCAGCAATGAGTTTTGATGAGAGGTTATCTTTAGCTAAAGAAAGTGCAAAAATAGTCAATGGAAGAACTCCAATTGCTTTAGGAGGTCAAACAACCAACACTCAAGAATTAGAAAAACTTGCAAATGTTGCTAAAGATTTTGGTTATGATTTCATTCAAGTCTCCTGTCCTTTTTACTTCAAACATACGGAAGATGATTTTATTGAATATGTAAGAGCTGCATCAAGTGCAGCGGAAGGTGGACCAGGTATAATCTTATATAACACCTTTTGGACTTCAACTAGTGTTTCCAACCAACTTATTGACAAAATAAAAGATCTTCCAAATATTGTTGGATTAAAATGGGCAACACCACGAACTGATGCAATGGAATTTGAAGATGTGACTTCAACTTATTCTAGCAGATTCACAATAATTGATAATAATTTATTTTTTCCTTACTCAGCAATGAAATCATTAAATGCAAAAGCCTTTGAAGTTCATATGTGTAACTTTTGGCCAGAATGGGGAGCAAAATTAATTAATGAAGTTAAAAAGAAAAACTTTGAAGAGATTGCTAGGATGATGGTTGAAGAAGCTATGCCTTTCTATAAACTTTGGGTAGAAATTGAAACTAACTATACTTCTGGGGACGGATATTTAGATAAACTGTGTATGGAATTAGTCGGACTTCCATCAAGTAGATGCAGGCCACCAACAAGAGATATGCGAGAACAATATAGGCAAAAAACTCTTGATTATATGAAAAAAATTAAAGTTCCTCATTTAAAGTTTTAATGAGTAAAATTGAAAATATTAGATCAATTCTACTAAGTGCAGAATATGGTGATGAAAAACACCCAGAGATTTTAGAGTGCTTTCCTAATGGTCCAAAAAGAACAATTGGGTTAGTTGAAGTGACCTTAGAAAATGGAGTGAAAGGTTATGGCGAAGGTTACTTAGGAGTTTTTGCACCACAAGTTTTTAAATCCATTGTTGAACTTTGTGCACCTTACCTTATTGGAAAAGATGGGTTTGATATTCTAAGAAGATATAAAGATTTATGTAGTGTTTGTGATTATTGGTCACTACAAGGGGCTGCTAGACATACTACAAGCGCAATTGAAATAGCTTTAGTTGATGCAAAATCTAAAACTCAAAAATGTCCTGCATATAAATTATTTGGAAATAGTACTAAAGATAAAATAGAAGTCTATGGAAGTGGAGGAATTTGTGACACTAAAGAACACTTTATTGAAGAGCTAGAACAATTACAAAAACTGGGAATAAAAAAATATAAAATTAGAGCAGTTCCAAGTGATATAAATAAGACTGCCTGGGTGCTTAAAGAAGCTAGAAAATATAAAATAGATGTAGGCATTGATATGTGTCAAAATCTTGCAGATCCACCAATAGATGCAGGGGAAGTAATAAATTATATAAAAAACGTTAAAAATATTTCAAAAGAAAAAATCTTATTTTTAGAAGAAGCTGTTGGACCAACGGATATAAAAGGATTTAAAAAATTAAAAGAAACTCTCAATATAGATATTTGTGGTGGTGAAGTTATAACCACACCTTTAGAAATGATAGAGAGGATAAATTTGGATATTTATAATTTTGTTCAACCAGATGCATCAGTTATTGGAGGAATGCATGCTGTGAAAGAAGTGTTTGAGAATGCAAAAACAAAACCTGTTGTACATGCTTGGGGAGGACCAGTAGCTATTATGGCAAATTATCAAGTTGCATTTGGGTGCAATGGAAATTTAGTTGAATTTCCAATGATACCATACAAGCTAGAACCAATAATGTTTGGTGATCAAAGAGTTATTAAAGATGGCAATCTTTTAAGGCCTGAAAATCCAGGGATAGGTATTACTATGAATAATAAAATCGAAAAAGATTTTTCATTTGATAAAGAGTCGGTTTATTCATGCGTCGTTGTTGATAGAGGACAACCAAAGGACTCTTTTTGGAAGGAATAATCCTAAAAAAATGATCTTAAAACAAACTAGACTTAACAACAATAATCATCAACATAAAAATTTATGAACATTTATATTGCATGTGAGTTAGATAATTCAGAAAAAAAAATTATTAAAAATAATTTAAAAAAACATAATTTATATTTTTCAAAACTTAAATTTAAAAAAATTGCTGATAACAATTTCCTAAAATGTGAGATTGTATTTGGAAATATTCCGCCTGATTGGATAAAACAAAGTAGCAAAATAAGGTGGATTCAATTGGAATCAACTGGCTTTGCTGAATATTCTAATGTTAAAAAAAATTTTTTAAATAAAGATGTAATTATTACAAATCTAAAAAGTTTTTTTGCGTATCAAGTAGCTCAAACAGTAATGGCTGGAATTTTTTCTTTTTATAGAGGTTTGGATAGTTTTACTTTGTTAAAAAAAAGGAAAAAATGGATTGGAGATCCAATTAGAACTAAGTTAGAAATATTAAATGATAAAAATATTTTATTTTTTGGAAAAGGGTCAATAAACCAGGAAATAGCAAAATATATAAAAGTATTTAATTGTAAATATTCATTTATTGACTCAAATTCAAAAAAAAGTTTTTCCATTAAAAAGGTAAAAAAAGCCGAAATAGTTATCTGCGCGTTGCCCGGAACTAGCAAAACTAAAATGCTTTTTAATAAAAAAATGATTAACAGTTTATCAAAACAAACTATTTTAATTAATGTTGGTAGGGGCAATTTAATTAATGAAAAATATTTAATCAAAAAATTAAAAAATAATGATCTAAAAGGGGCTGTTTTAGACGTTACAGCTGAAGAACCCCTAAGAAAAAATAACCCGCTATGGTCTTGTCCAAATTTAATACTTACACAACATACTGGTGGTGGATACAAAGATGAGATAATAGATAAAGTTAACTTTTTCTTAAATAATTTTCAAAGATACAAAAAGAAAAATAAATTGTTAAATAAAATTAATCCTATGAAAGGTTATTAAACAATTTAATGGTCAAAAAATCCTCAGTTTCTTGCCTTGAGTGCACTGCCAACTTCCAAAATAAAGACTTGATTATTAAATTCATAAATAATAGCTTATAAAATATGTCTATCAACTACAAAGCAATAGCAAAAAAACTTAAGTTTGAAGGTAGAGCCTTTATCAACGGTAAATATGTTAACGCTATTGATGGTAAAAAGTTTGAAACAATAAATCCAGCGACGGAAGAAAAACTTTGTGCAGTAGCAAAGTGTAATCATAAAGATGTTGATCTTGCAGTAAAAGTTTCAAGAAAAGCTTTTAATAGCGGCGTTTGGTCAAGATGTTCTCCAGAGCATAGAAAAGAAGTTTTGTTAAAATTTGCAGAGTTACTTCGAAAGCATGGTGATGAAAATTCAGTCTTAGAATGTGTTGATACAGGAAAATTAATTTCAGATTGCGTTAATGAAGTTGCAAATGATGCTCCAATGCATTTCCAGTGGTATGGAGAATTGATTGATAAAGTATTTGGTAAAGTTGGTCCAACAGAACCATCAATTACAAGCTTGATTGTAAAAGAGCCTATTGGAGTTGTAGCAGGAATTGTTCCCTGGAATTTTCCGCTAATGATGGCTGTTTGGAAAATGGCACCGGCTCTTGCGGCAGGTTGTTCGGTAATAATTAAACCAGCAGAAGATACTCCATTAACTGCAATTCGAGTTGCAAAAATTGCTCAAGAAGCTGGAATTCCAGATGGCGTTTTAAATGTTCTTCCTGGTTTCGGTGATGTTGGTGAAGCACTTGGTCGTCATAAAGATGTTGATGCAGTTTCTTTTACAGGTTCAACGGAAGTAGGGGGTTATTTTTTAAAATACTCAAGTGAAAGTAATTTAAAACCTGTTGCATTAGAGATGGGTGGCAAAAGTCCATTTATAGTTTTAGAAGATGCTAAAATTAATGATGATTTAATTGATAACGCAATAAATTCTGCTTTTTGGAATGGTGGCCAAAACTGTTCTGCAAATATGAGACAGATAGTTCATAAAAATGTCAAGGATGAGTTTTTAGATAAAGTTTTAAAAAGAGTTAAAAAATTAAAAGTAGGCGATCCATTAGATCTAAAATCTAATATGGGATCTATGATTTCAAAAGGACATTTACAAACTGTTGATGGTTATATTCAAAAAGGTATAGATCAGGGTGCAAAACTTTTATCTGGAGGAGTTTCAAATGATAAGCAAAAAGGTTTCTATGCAAAACCAACATTATTTGACGGTTTAAAAGAAAACATGAAAATAGCTCAGGAAGAAATTTTTGGCCCAGTTTTGGGCATTTTAACAGTTAAAAATGATGAAGAAGCTCTAAAAGTAGCCAATAATTCCAAATATGGACTTCATGCAAGTGTATTTACTCAAGACATAAACCGTGCATTTCATTTAGCTAAAAGTTTACCTTGTGGAACTGTATCTGTTAATACTTTCTCTGAAGGAGATATTAAAACTCCTTTTGGAGGTTATAAACAATCTGGGTCACTGTCTAGAGACCAAGGTACAGAAGCATTAAATTCATTTCTTCAAACCAAAACAATTTGGATTAGCCACACTTGAGACGATTTGGCTAGCTAATCAACTTAATAGTATATCAGTAAACCCAAAGTGGGCACTCATTTCCTTTGACTCGCTTTAAAGATCTAAGTTAGACTTAATCTTTCAAATTAATAGGAGATATAATGAAAATATTAAACATTAAAACAATCTGTAAGACACTACTTAAGGTGGTTGCAATTGCTTTTTTTACTCAAGCAGCCTATGCAGAGGTAACTCTTAAGCTTGGGACTACTGGTAGATTGGGTATGCCAATCGGTGATGCTATAGATCAAGCATTGATACCGGCATTAGCAAAAGCTTCTGGTGGTAAAATGAAAGTTGAACCACATTATCAAAAAAGTTTATGTGCTGAACAGAAATGTGGTGAACAAGCCAACCAAGGGCTTATAGCTCTATGGACTAGTTCAACTGCAAACTATGGTAATTTTGGCCCAGAATTAGCAATTTTTGATTTGCCTTTCATTTTCAAATCACTTGAAGATGCGAAAAGAATATCAGATGAATGGTTAGCTGAAAGACAATGTAAACTTGCGCTTGAAAATGCAGGTCATATTTGCCTTTCTGTATATTCAAGTGGTGGATTCAGACAGCTTGGGAATGCAACAAAACCAATTCATGTTCCTAGTGATATGAAGGGACTGAAATGGCGTACTACTAAAAGTCCAGTTGAGTTCATGCTAGTTAAAAACTGGGGTGCAACTCCAACACCTTATGACTGGAGCCAGTTATACTCAGGCCTACAGTCGGGTGTAGTTGAAGGGCAGTATGTTGCTAGTCCATGGCAGCACGTAGCAAAACTTCATGAAGTTGCAAAATACTTCACTGAGATTGGTGGTATGTGGTCTGGAAACATTCTAGCAATGGATGCTAAGCAGTATAATGCATTGTCTGATCAACAGAGAAAATGGTTACATGAAGCAGCTGATGCTTATGGAGAAAAAGTAAATCAGTTAGACAACGCTTGGATCAAGAATGGAGAAGATGCAATTAAAGCATCTGCGAAAGAGTGGTATGTACCATCTGAAGCGGAAATGTCTAAATGGAGAGAAGGTGCAATTGGTGCTTGGTTAGATGCCAAAGGTACTTTTGAACCAGAGGTAGCTAAAAGAGTACTTCTAGAACAAGGAATGGATGGATTTGTAGCTCAGTTAGAGAAAGCTGGGGCTCTGTAAATCGTTCAACAAAAAACTGTGTAAAGATCATTTAGTTAAATTTAAGAACTAGATGATCTTTACCTTAAACAATTCATAACATATAAGTAATTATGGAAAGTATCATTCTACTCGTAGTACTACTTTTTCTAATCTTATTAGGTGCTCCCATTGGCTTCATCTTAATATTGATACCATTTGTTTATATTCTATTTACCGACGCTGTACCGCTTGTATTAATTCCAAGTCAAATGTTTAACGCTATTGACTCGGTACCATTAACTGCAATTGCTTTCTTTATGTTAACAGGTGAATTAATGACAAGTGCAACGATTACTGACCGGTTAGTGGCTTTGAGTAGAGCATTAATTGGACGTATACGAGGGGGTTTGGCTCAAGTTAATGTTCTCGTGAGTATGTTTTTTGCTGGGATGAATGGTTCCGTGGTAGCAGATACAGCTACAGTTGGAGCATTAGTTTTACCAGCTATGAAAAAAGCTGGCTATCCTGCTGCGTTTTCGGCTGCAGTTACAGGCGTAAGCTCAACCATAGGAGGGATAATTCCACCTAGTATCATGATGATTGTGCTTGCTAACTCAACTGAGATTTCGATTGCAGCATTATTTGCGGCTGGGATTATTCCAGGTGTATTGATTGGCGTTGTAATCATGATAATCAATCATTACTTTGCAATTAAATATAACTTCGAGCGCAGTGATGAACCATTTTCGGTGCGTCGAGCCGGTAAAGAATTATATAGATCCTCGTTTGCTCTTTTAATACCTTTAGTTTTAGTAGGTTCAGTAATGGGTGGTGTTGCATCGGTTGTTGAGGCTGGTGCTATCACAGCAATGGTTGCATTATTTACAGGTGTATTCGTATATCGAACTATTAAATGGAAAGATTGCACTGGTGCTTTTCGTCGAGCATTCCGTAACTCAGCAATGGTTTTCATTATCATAGCTGCGTCAGGACCTTTCAGTTGGTTACTTACCTCTCTAGGTGCAATCGGTGATCTTGAAAAATGGCTTTTAAGCCTTACAGAATCCCCGATTATTTTTATTTTAGCTGTGATATTATTTATTTTTCTTCTTGGAACGGTAATGGACTCTGCGGTAAACATTATTATAGTTGGTCCTGTCCTAGTTAATGTTATGGCTCAAGCTGGCTTTCCTGAAGTTCAAGCAGCTATCGTTGTAATAGTTGGCTTCTTAATAGGATCAGTAACACCACCTGTTGGTGTCGCATACTTTACTGCTGCAACAATAGCACAAGTGCGTTTAGAAAAGGTAGCTGTCGCACTAATTCCTTATTTAGTTGGGCTGTTTTTACTTTTATTTTTTATCCTTGTTGTTCCAGAGTTGACCATGTTTCTTCCAAACCTATTGAGTAATTAATGATATGTTAAAATTTTTTAACAACTTTGATCGTTTCATCCATCGTATGTTGGAAGCTATGTGTTCACTATTTTTGGCTGCGATGGTCGGTTTTACTCTTTATAACGTTATCATGCGATATGTTTTCAACAACCCTCCTGTTTGGGGTGATTTGCTAACAGTGTTAAGTAATATTTGGCTAATGTTTTTAGCACTTTCTCTGACAGCTAGAGATAATGAACACATAGCCTTAAATTTAATCTATGAAAAATTACCAAATAGAATTTCACTATATATACGCCAATTCTGGAAACTTATGATTATGGCAATTGGTATAGTCCTGATAATTTATGGAGTTGAACTTGTTGAAGGTATGCGAGGGAAGTATTGGGAAATGTGGTACTTTGAAATTAGTTTCCAAGGTATTGAATTCAAAGAGAATTATATGCCAAAGAAATACGCAGTTGCAATCTTGCCATTAGCTGGATTTTTGACGACCATTGGTGCTGCTATTAGTTTTGTGAAAAAGGTCTAATTATTTATAATAATTCACAATAATTAGATACTTTTTCTGAAAAATTAAAAAAAAATAATATAATTTATTTGCATATCATTAAACCCAAATTGGGCCGTCATATTCTTTGACTCACTTTAATCCTTCACGTTAGACTTAATTTTTAAATTAACAGGAGAGAGATAATGAGAATAATAAAAACTACACTTGTAGCTGGACTTATTTCACTTTTTGCAATTTTTTCATCATTTGCTGAAAAAGTAAAAATTGGTGATCCAGGTTGGACAGGTGCAACAGCTATTGCAAATTTATTAGCAGCAGTTGTTACTGATAAAATGGGTGGAGAAGCAGAGCTTGTTCCAGGTAACAATACTGCAATCTACGGTGCAATTGACAGAAGCAAAGGTGAAATTGAAGTTCACCCTGATATCTGGCTACCAAACCAACAAGCTTATACAAATGATTTAGTTCCAAAAGGAACTTTGAAATTAAGCAGCAAACCATATGAAGGAAACCAAGGTTATTGTGTTTCGCAACAGTTTGCAAAAAAAATGAATATTACTGCAATTGAAGATCTAGGAAGACCAGAAGTTGTTAAAGCTATGGATAGTGATGGCAATGGTAAAGGTGAATTCTGGATTGGTGCAGATGGTTGGGCTTCAGCAAATGTTAACCAAGTTAAATTAAGAGACTATGGTTTATATGATGCTGGTATTGAACCAATCAGAGCAGCTGAAGCAGTTAAAAATGCAAGAGTTCTTGACTCTATTAAAAAAGGTGAAGGATATGCATTCTATTGTTACAAACCGCATGCAATTTGGGGAATGGCTGATGTAGTTATGTTGGAAGAGCCAAAATTTGATCCAGCTAAATACAAAATGGTACAACCTAAAGAAGATGCTGACTGGTACAAAAAATCTTATGTAGCTTCAAAAGATGCACTTAAGCAAATTCAAATTGGTTGGGGTACTTCTCTAGAAAGTAAATCACCAGCTATTGTTGAATTCTTTAAGAACTTTCAATTAACAGCGGATGATGTTTCATCTATGGCATATGCTATTTCAGTTGAAAAAAAACAACCAGCTGATGTTGCAAGAGCTTGGATGGAAGCTAACAAATCAACAGTTGATGGTTGGTTAGGTCTTTAATCTAATATAAATTATCTATACTCGGCAATTTTATATTGCCGAGTATATCTTCCTTTAATAAAAGAGAGTTAAATGGATTCATCTGGATCAGCTATTAAAATTGAGAATGTTTGGAAAGTGTTTGGTAATACTTCATCAGAGGCTTTAGATGCAATTCAAAATCAAAAAATTTCAAAAACTGAAGCTTTAGAAAAATACAATTCAGTAATTGGTGTATCCGATGTTTCTTTTGATGTTAAAAAAGGTGAGATATTTTGTGTAATGGGCTTATCAGGTAGCGGTAAATCAACTTTAGTAAGGCATATTAATAGACTGTTAGAGCCAACATCGGGAAAAATTTTAATTAATGGTCAAGATGTAATGACACTTGATAGAAATAACCTACAAGAATTAAGAAATAAAAAAATTGGTATGGTTTTTCAGAACTTTGCCTTAATGCCCCATAGATCTGTTGTTGATAATATTGCAATGCCTCTTGAGATAAGAGGAATAAGTAAAAATGATAGATTGGATGCTGCAAATAAGATTTTAGAAATTGTTGAATTACAAGGTTGGGGTAACAAATTTGCCCATGAATTGTCCGGAGGTATGCAGCAAAGAGTAGGGCTTGCAAGAGCTTTAGCAGCTGATCCTGAATTTTTATTAATGGACGAACCTTTTAGTGCGTTAGATCCTTTGATTAGAAGGCAGTTGCAATCAGAATTTATCAAACTTTCAAAACAAATGAAAAAAACAACTGTTTTTATAACCCATGATTTAGATGAGGCGGTAAGAGTAGGTCACCGTATTGCAATTATGAGAGACGGTAAAGTAATTCAAGTTGGAACCCCAGAAGAAATCGTAGTTAGCCCTGCTGATAATTATGTAGCTGATTTTGTAAAAGGAATTTCTAGATTAAAGGTTGTTCAAGCAAAATCAATTATGCAACCAATAGAAAGTTTTGAAAATATGAATGGTAAATTATCTAATGATTTGGAAAGAGTTGATGAACATGATTTATTAAGTAAACTTATTGAAACTTCTGCATCTAAAGACAAACCTATTTTAGTTCATAACAGTAATAGTGAAACTATTGGCGTTATTTCACAATCAGATCTTTTAAAAGCGGTTATAGAAGGAGGGGATGGTGAGTAAAGAGCTTAATAATCAATCTAGATCTGAGTTAATAACTGATTTTGTAAAAACTAATCCAGAATATTATATCGAGAAATTCAAACAAATTGGAAGTAAACCGACATTTTCTTTTTCTTTTAATTTATATGCTGCAATTCTTGGACCTATTTGGTTTGGAATGAGGAACATTTGGAATTGGGCATTAACTTTTTTAATTATTGAAACTTTTTCAGTAGTACAAATAATAAGAGGTTTGTTTGGGAATATTACAGCAGAGGCAGTTCAAAAAATTGAACAAGTACAATCAACTATCGCATTTAGAAATAAACAACTAGAGGCAGCAATTACAAATAACCCTGATAAGGTTGATGTATACAAGCGAAACATTAAATCTTTAGAAGATGCCATGCAAGGATATATAGATGAAGTTAGTAGAATTGAAGCCTCAGCTATTTGGATTACTATTTTTGGGGTAGTTTTATTAATCTCAATTAAAATAGTTCAAGGAATTCTTGCTAACTCTAAGTTAGAAAAGAGATATTCAGAGTGGTTGTCTGATAAAACGATAAGCCCTGGTATGCAGACTAAGAATTACATTTTAAGTACTATTTTTACATCTGTAATAATGTTTTTTTCAGTAGTTCATTATAGTTTTCCTGGTTTAATTATAATGATGAATGAATTCCCAACTCATCCAGATATCAGATTAACATCAATAGCTTGGGTTGAAAAAATATTCAATTATGCAGTCTTAAAAGGAGATGCATTATTTACAGCTATTACTATTGGTATTAGGTCAGTTTTGGACTTTTTAGAATTATTATTTGTTAAAACTCCATGGATAGTAATTATTACCGCTATAGTAACTTTAACAGGGTTATCTGCTGGACCTAGAGCTGCAATATATTCAGCTGGATTTTTATGTTACATGGGATTTTTGGGTTTTTGGGTAAAAGCAATGACCACTCTAGCTTTACTTGGAACAGCTGCAATATTGAGCATAGCTATTGGTATACCTCTTGGAATTTTTTGTGCAAGACGTCAAAGATTTTATTCAATGATTAGACCCATCATGGATTTTATGCAAACAATGCCAGCATTTGTATTCATGATTCCTGTAATTGCTTTTTTTGGAACAGGTAAAGTTGCAGCAGTAATAATTACAATGATTTTTGGGGGAACACCTGTAGTAAGATTAACTGTACTTGGATTGAGAGGAGTTCCAGAGACAATTCGAGAAGCTGCAATTGCCTATGGAGCTAGTAAATGGTATCTACTTAGAAAAGTAGATTTACCTCTAGCAACACCTTCTATTTTAGCAGGTGTAAATCAAACAGTGATGTTAAGTTTAGCTATGGTTGTAGTTGCATCTCTAATTGGTGCGAAAGGTTTAGGACAAGATGTTCTTGAAGCACTTCAGTACGCAAATGTAGGTCAAGGTATTCTTGCAGGTGTTGCAATATTATTTGTTGCATTAATTTTAGATAGGGTTGTTCAAGGTAAAAAAAGAGTTTAATAAAACTTAATGGAATATTTATTGTTAGGTTTTTTTACTGGTTTAAGTCTTATTCTTGCAATTGGTGCACAGAATATATTTGTTATCGAACAGGGTTTAAAAAAACAATATATTTTTTTAGTTTGTATAATTTGTTCAATATCAGACTTGATCCTGATATTTTTAGGAATATTTTTATTTCATTATTTTACTAAATATTTTAATTCAACTATTGAATTAGTATTTAATATTCTATTATTAATTTTTTTACTTCATTTTATTTATTCAAAAATAAGGACTTATAATTCAAGTATTAATTTTAATAGTGAAACAAAAGAAATTTCAAAATTTAACATTCTATTAAAAACACTTGGATTTACTTACCTTAATCCTCATGTTTACTCAGATACTGTCTTTTTTCTTGGAAACTTCTCGAAAAATTTTTTAATAAATCAAAAAATTTTATTTGGATTAGGAGCCTCTATATCTTCTTTTTTGTTTTTCTTTTTAATTGGATATTTATCTAAATTTTTATCTAAATATGCTCAAAATCAAAAAATTTGGAAAGTAATTAATATATTTATTATTACTTTTATGAGTTTTTTAACTTTTTATATTTTTTTAGAAATAATTTAAACGTTACAAGACATATCTTGTCCACAGCATAATGGTGATTTTATTTTACCATGATCATTAGGACACTTAGATATTTGTACTTCATTCCCATCATCTAATTTAAGCATGTCATTAACTAAAGGCTCATTGCATTTTCCACAATTAGCATTAACCGACATACCACATTTTGAGCATTCATAAGTATTCATAAAAAATCCTTTTATGTTAATTGCTTTAGTTGATAGAATATTACAATATTTTAATATTTATTGAACGAAATAATCAGCTTCTATGAGCAAAATCTATATAAATGATACAGGTCAAGGTTTTCCGCTAGTATTAGTTCATGGTTATTTGGGCTCTTCAGAGATGTGGTGTCTTCAAAGAGATTATTTATCAAAGTTTTTTAGAGTAATATCTCCTGCCTTACCTGGTTTTGGAGAAAGTCATGAAGCACAATCTCTAGATTCAATTAATGATATGGCTAAGTTTATAATTAATATTATTGATGAAAAAAAAATTGATAAGTTTAATTTATTAGGTCACTCCATGGGTGGAATGATAGTTCAAGAAATAGCTAAATTAGCAGGAGACAGAATTAATAAATTAATCTGTTTTGCAACTGGTTCTATTGGTGAAATACCAGGAAGGTTTGAGCCAATTGATGAGACCAGAAAAAGACTCAAAGAAGAAGGTGCTGATATTTCATTTTCAAGAGTTCCTAAAAAATGGTTTGTCAAAGGAGATAAAGATAAAAATTATTATTTATGTGCTAATGCAGTTCAAAATGTTTCATCTGAAACTGCAGACAATGCTCTTAAGGCAATGAAGAATTGGTCTGGTATAGATAATTTAAAAAATATAAAGAATAAAACATTAATAGTGTGGGGAGATAAAGATACTTCCTATAATTTTGACCAAGTAGACACACTTAATAAAAATATTAAAAATAGTAAGTTAGAAATATTTAAAGATTGTGCTCACAATGTTCACTTAGAAGAGGCAGATAAATTTAATAAATTAATTAAAGATTTTATTAATTAAATATTTAATTTGAAAATCCATATTTTCTTAGTCTTACATCACCAGTTCTAGCATGAGCTTCCATTCCTTCGTATCTTGAAATTCTAGCACAAGCAGCACCAACAGTTTTGGTAGACTCTTTTGTCATTCTTTGGAAACTTAGTGTTTTAATAAATTTTCCAACAAAAAGACCACCGGTATATCTTCCTGCACCTTTAGTTGGTAAAATGTGGTTTGTACCAGAACACTTATCACCATAAGCAACAGTAGTTTCTTCTCCAATAAACAAGGATCCATAATTTTTTAATCTTTTGTGAAACCATTCTAAGTTTTGAGTTTGAACTTCTAAATGCTCTGGAGCATATTCATCACTAATTGTTGCCATTTCTTCATCAGTATCACAAAGAATTACTTCTCCGTAATCTCTCCATGCAGCACCCGCATTTTCTCTTGGTAATTCTGGAAGTTCTGCAATTAACTCTGGAACTCTTTTAATCACATATTCAGCTACTCTTTTACTTGTTGTATATAACCAAGCAGGAGAATTATAGCCATGCTCTGCTTGACCAACTAAATCAACTGCAACTAACTCTTCATCAGCTTTATCGTCAGCAATTACAGCTATTTCAGTTGGACCTGCAAATAAGTCAATTCCAACTTTTCCAAATAACATTCTTTTAGCTTCAGCAACAAATTGGTTACCAGGACCAACTAATATATCAGCTGGAGCATTACCAAATAAACCATTAGTCATTGCTGCTATACCTTGAACACCCCCTAAGTTTAAAATCGAGTCTGCACCACAAAGATCAGCAGTATAAACAATTGATGGATGAACACCTACACCTGGTTTTGGTGAACTTGCTACAATAATATTTTTTACACCTGCAACTTTTGCAGTCGTTACACTCATCACAGCTGACGCTATATGAGCATATCTACCTGCAGGTACATAACAACCTGCTGTGTTAACAGGAATTAATTTTTGCCCTGCAAATAACCCATCAGATAATTCAACTTCAAAATCTTGTCCATAATTTTTAAGTTGTGCTTCAGCAAATTTTCTAACTCTTTCGTGTGAAAACTGAATATCGTCTTTTGTTTTTTGATCTAAACTTTTTTTAATTTCTTCAATTTTTTCTTTTGAAACGACTACATCACCTTCGTACTTATCTAATTTTTTTGAATATTCTTTACATCCTTCTTCTTTAGTTTGTTCGATATCCTTAAGAATATTTTCAACAATTTCTCTTGTTTTAGTGTCATCTGTAGAAGATGTTTTTGGTGATTTTTTTAAATATTGTATAGCCATTGATAAATTCCTTTATTTTGAAATATCTTAATAAAGTAAAAGTAAGTTTTATTCAATGATTTAAAAATAAAATCTATAACCAATATTAACACTGACAACGCACAAGATAATAACTAGGAAATATAGACTAATGTAATTAAATGGTCTCATTTTAATACTTAGAATTAATCTAGAGCAACTACAGCTGCTGCAATAGATGCAAGTCTTGCTTGAGCTTCATCAGAACGACTAGTGATTACTATTGGAACTTTTCCGCCAACAACAACACCTGCTGCACAAGCTCCCATAAAATAGATCATCATTTTAACTAAGCTATTTCCAGCTTCGACACTTGGAACTAATAATACATCTGCGTCACCAGCTACTATATTTTTTACACCTTTTATAGCTGCAGATTTTTTTGAAATACTGTTATCAAAAGCCAAAGGCCCAAAAACATCAGCATTTAAATTATCTTCTTTTGCAAGTTTAGTAATTTCATTAGCTTCAACAGAGCTTGGAACACTATCTAAAATTTCTTCAGTTGCTGAAAGAATAGCAACTTTTGGTCTTTCATTTCCTAATCTATTTGAAAAATCTATAACATTTCTTAAAATATGCATTTTAGTTTTCACATTTGGCAAAACATTTAAAGCACCATCGGTAATAATTAATGGTTTATCCTCTTTTTCAATAGTCATATGCCATATATGGCTAAGTCTAGTTTTGCCAAGCAAGTTATATTCGCGTTTTAAAACTTCCTTCATCAAAACATCAGTATGAATATGCCCTTTAACAATGATCTTAACCTTATCTTTACTTGCAAGTTTAGCAGCAATTTTTGCAGTTTTATTTTCTACAGGCTCATCAATAATTTCATACTCAGAAATATCCCACTTTAATTGATCGGCACATTTTAAAATTTCCTCTTTATTACCTATAAATATCGGTATTATTAAATTTTCATTAACTGCATCCTGAACTGAAAGCATAGGCAAAGGTAATCCAGCATTAACTATTGCTGCTTTCACACCCTTTTTTTTATGGGCATGATCAAGTAGATTATTAGGGCAGATAATTTCTTTGTTTGAAAGCATAAGTTATAATTATAAATAATTTGTTAAATGTATATAGTTCAATTTATAATTATAGATAATAAATTTTACTAAATGATAACAGATTTCAACGTTAATTTTACTGAAAAAGAGATATCGCCTATTTATCAAAAGATTAAGGACTATCCTTGGAATTCTATCCCTGATTTAGAAGGTTGGGAGCACGGAACCAATAAAACATATTTAAAAGAGTTGTGTGATTATTGGATAAATGAATTTGATTGGCAAAAACATGAAGTTGAAATTAATAAATTTCAAAATTTTATTTCCAATGTTGATGGTATAGATATTCATTTTATTAAAGAAAAAGGAACCAGTTCAAATTCGAAACCATTACTACTAATGCATGGTTGGCCAGGTTCAGTTGTAGAATTTTTACATATCATTGAAAAACTTGCCCATCCTGAAAAATTTGGTGGAAATGAAAAAGACTCTTTTGATGTGATAATTCCTTCATTACCAGGTTTTGGTTTTTCTGGAAAACCGAATAAACCAATTGGACCAAGAAAAATGGCTGAAATATTAAATAAACTTATGACAGAAAATCTTGGTTATAAAGACTATATGGCTCAAGGGGGTGACTGGGGAGCAACTATTGCTAATTGGATAGGCTACGATCATTTTAAATTTTGTAAAGCGATACATATAAACTGTCTTACAATGCGTCATCCTAATGGTCCTCAATCTGATGAAGAAAAAAATTGGCAAATAAAGTTTGATAAAGATCAGGTTATGCAAGATGGGTACAGAACACAACAAGCAACAAAACCTCAATCTTTGAGTTATGGAATGATGGATAGTCCCGTAGGAATTGCTGCTTGGATTATTGAAAAAATGTACTCTTGGTCTGATTTAAAAGACAACCAACTAGAAAGTGTTTATTCAAAAGATACATTGTTAGCAAATATAATGGTTTATATTTTAACAAAAACATTTGACACAGCTAGTTGGATTTATTTTGGCAGAAGAGAAGAGGGGGGAAGATTTTTTCCAAAAGATTTCAAAAAAATTGAAATTCCAACGGCTGCAGCAGTATTTCCTGCTGAAATGTCTGAATGGCCACCAAGGTCTTATGTTGAGAGAATATTTAATATTAAGCAATGGACTGAAATGCCTGCAGGTGGGCACTTTGCAGCTTTAGAAAAACCAAATCTACTAGTTAATGATATTAGAAAATTTTCAAGAAGTTTAAGGTTTAATCCATACGACGAAAAAGGTGGATTCTAATCGTTAAGCACTTTAACGTCTTTTTCATCTAAACTTAAAAATACCTCTTCACCAACTTTGAATGGATCACTTGTGTCTCCCGAAATAACATACAATTTTCCTATTTTAGAATTTAAAATATATTGATAACTGCTACCAACAAAAGAAGCGTTATTTACTGATGCATGAATACAGTTATCATTATTAGTAGTTTCAATTCTAATTTTTTCTGGTCTTAAGGCTACAGAAACTGAGTTTTTTAAGTCCTTATCACTTTCAATTTTAATGTTCATTTCTGCTAGTTTTAATTCATATGAATTTGATTGTTTGTTAACTATTTCTGCTTTAACAACATTTGCATCTCCAATAAAATTAGCAACAAACTTATTTTTAGGAAAGTTGTAAAGATCTTTTGGACTACCTTCTTGTGCAATTACAGCTTTATTCATAACTATAACTTTATCAGAAATTGCTAATGCTTCTTCCTGGTCATGAGTTACATATATAGTAGTTACCCCAAGTTTCTGTTGAATTTCTCTAATATCTTCTCGAACTTGTCGTCTTAGTTTAGCATCTAAATTTGAAAGAGGTTCATCAAATAATAATACTTTAGGTTTTAATACAATAGCTCTAGCTACTGCCACCCTTTGTTGTTGTCCTCCAGATAACTCAGACGGCATTCTATTCTCATATCCCTCTAAGTTTACTAATTTTAAAGTTTCTAAAGCTTTCTCAATATATTCTTCTTTATTTACATTGATCATTTTTAATCCATATGAAACATTTTCAATTACACTCATATGTGGGAATAATGCATAAGATTGAAACACCATTGATACATCTCTGTCAGTTGCTGGTAGTATAGTAACATCCTCATCATCGACTAAAATTTTTCCACTTGTAGCTCTTTCTAGTCCTGCAATTATTCTTAATGATGTAGTTTTCCCACAACCAGATGGACCAAGTAATGTTGTTAAAGTTCCAGCTTCAAAACTGCAACTTACATTATCAACTGCTACAGTCTCATTAAATTTTTTTGTAATATTTTCAAATTTAACTTCAGCTTTTTTCATTATCCTAAGTTTCCTTGTAAAATTCCTGCAGATTGATCTCTTCTACCTAGTTTACGTTTACCTATTATTAATTGCATTAACATAATTGTAATTAACATAACAACTATTAATGCAGATGAATATACTATTGCTAGACCGTAGTCATTATTTTCTAATCTTCCTAAAATATATGAAACAGCTAAATCGTAATTTGCACTGACAAGGAAGATAACAGCACTTATTGCAGTCATTGCTCTTACAAAACTAAAGACTAATGATGCAGTAATAGCAGGCTTTAATAATGGAAGAATTATATTTCTAAATGTTTGGGAACTCGAAGCATTTAAAGTTGATGAAGCTTCATCTAAATGAGGATCTAGTTGGTTCATTGCAGCTATTCCTGCTCTCACACCAACAGGCATATTTCTAAACACAAAAGCAATTACTAGAATTATTCCTGTTCCAGTCAATTCAAGAGGAGGAACATTAAAAGCAAAAACATAACTTACTCCAATCACACTTCCAGGAATTGCAAAACTTAACATGGTACCAAATTCAAAAGCGTTTTTACCTCTAAATCTATGCCTTGTAAGTAAATACGCAGTTAAAATTCCTATTGCAGCAGTTGGTAAAGCAGAAATTATTGCTATTGTAAATGTAGTATTAAATGAATTCCACGCAGTACCAGTCCACAATAATCCCCTTTCTTTGACCCAATCAATACTAAATGCTTCGATGTAGTGTTTTAATGTAAAGCTATGATCAACTCCCCACATTTCAACAAAACCTCCAAACATAATCATCACATAAATTATAAATGTCATAAATGCCCACGGCAGTACGGTTGAGTATATAACCCACTTGGTTTTATTTGGTAGTTCAGGGTGAACTCCACTGTCTCCTTTACCAGAAATTGAAATATAAGATTTTTTTCCTAACCATTGGTTTTGAAGATAAAACACAACAAGAACAACAGATAACAAAATCATTGCAAGTATAGCTGCTTTTGTTTCATCGTATTGTGCACCTACAATTGCAAAAAATATTTCAGTAGATAAGACGTCGTACTCTGCTCCAAGCACCAAAGGATTACCAAAGTCTGCCAAGCTTTCAATAAAGCCAAGTAAAAATGCATTAGCTATTCCTGGCCTCATTAATGGTAAAGTAACAGTTTTAAAAACTTGCCACTTAGAAGCCCTCAATGTTTGTGAAGCTTCTTCCATTGATGGGCTAACACTTTCAACAACACCAATTAAAACTAAGAATGCAATAGGGGTGAATGCAAGAGTTTGGGCAAACCATATTCCAGGTAAACCATAAATCCATCTTGAAGGTTCAATATCAAATGCCCACTCAAGAAAAGTGCTTACTACTCCTGTTCTTCCAAATAAAATTATTATTGCTAAACCAATTACAAATGGTGGAGTGATTATTGGTAAGACAGATAATATTCTTATTGTTTTTTTAAACTTGAAACTTGTTCTTGCTATTAAAAGTGCAAAAGCTAAACCTAAAACTGTCGATGAAAATGCAGTAAGTGTTCCCATGGTAACTGTGTTCCAAAAAACTCCACAAGCATAATCACTATAAGTACAATCTAGTCCCCAAATTCCTTTATTAAATATTTTGTCTGAAAAATTGCTAATTTCATAACCGCCCTCAGTTCCTTTAAAAGCAACTCCAAACATCCTAAAAATTGGAAAAAATACAAAAGTTGAAACTAATATTACAATACTTCCAATACTACCTACAATAAAATTATCCCCATTTAACCATCCTCGTGAAGACAAGCCATGAGTAATATAGAAGATAAAAGTACAGCAAGTTAAGACTGCACCAGAACCTACTCCAAACTGATTTTCTACATCACCAAATATTGATTGAAATATTTCAAAATTCCATCCTCTAATACCAATTGAAAATCCTTGAAGAAAAAAATAAAAAAAACCTATTAAACCTGAATATAAAAAGATCTTTGAATAAAGAGGATTATTTTGGCTTAATTTAAGTGTGGTTAAAGGAAAAAATAGGGGAAGAGTTAATGGTAATAGCCAATATTTATTATTGATAAATACCTGAGGTAATATCGAGCCATAATCTTCTAGAGAATATTCTCTAATCCAGTTAATTGAGAAAAACCCGTCACCCGTTACATACCATGGAAAGATTAGGAAACCCAATCCTCCTATGAGCATCCAACAGATAACGAGTCCTCTCATTAATTCCTGATATTATCTAGGAATTACAGATACGTCGTTATCCCACTTAGATAACAGTCCTGCTCTAGTACTCTTATCTCCATAAACTTTAAAGTTATAATCAATCAAGTTTATAGTAGATAAATCTGGAGCATCAGGATCAGCTTGTGCTTTTGTATTAGATGGCACCTGCAAAGATTTTCCTGAAGTGAAAACCATAGTTTGAATGGCAGGACTTAAAGCCCAGTCATAAAACTTTTTAGCTTCCTTCATATTTCTTGCACCTGCAATAATACTCATAGATCCAACTTCGTAACCAGTTCCTTCAGCAGGAGAAACAGTTACAACAGGTAAACCTTTTTTAGTTTGTTTCACACCATCGTGTTGGAAACAGATACCTATTAAGTTTTCACCTCTTCCAGTTGCTTTAATTGGAGCAGAACCAGATTTAGTATATGTATTCACATTCAAATGAAGTGCTTTCATATAATCCCAACCTTTATCTTCACCAAAAATCTGAATAATTGTTGCTAAAGTTGTGTAAGCAGTTCCAGATGAATTTGGATTAGCTATTTGGATTTCACCTTTATAAATAGGTTTAGTTAAATCCATCCATGATTTAGGAGCTGGTAAACCTTTTTTTGCTAAAAGCTCTTTATTGTATCCAAAACCTAATGCACCAACATAAATACCTACAGATTTATAGTTTGCATTTACTGCTTGATTTTGAGCTGCTGGCAATAAATCATTAAAATGTGATGATTTATATTCCGCAGTCAGATTTTCTTGAGCAGCTGTAAGGTGTGGATCACCTGTTCCACCAAACCAAACATCTCCTTTTGGATTTGATGATTCAGCTTTTATTTTAGCAAATGTTTCACCACTACTTGCTCTTGTCATTGCAACTTTTGTTCCAGTTTCTTTTTCATAAGCTTGTTCAAGCATTTCACAAACATCAATTTCAACACTACAGTACAAAGTAAGCTTTGCAGCAGAAGCCTTGTTTGTTAATCCGAACAATGTAAATAAAAGAACTAAAGCAATTGAAGCGAGTTTCATTATATTTTTCATTATGTCCTCTCTCTCTAGTTATTATTTTTAAATGTTATTATGAATTAGTAATATTTGTCACTAGTTTTTTAATACTTATAAAACAGTTACAATCATAGGTTTAATTCAGTTTGATATTTTTGCTGTAAATAATATAATTAAATATAGATAGCGAAATACTCTATGGAAATAGTAACTAAAATTGCACCAATTTGTTTGGCATTGATTATGCTAGGGCTAGGTCTAGGCCTTTCAATTAAAGATTTCACAAGAATATTAAGAGTTCCTAAAGATTTTTTTGTTGGATTTTTTTCACAATTAGTAATTTTACCTATTGTTGCTTTAGGAATAGCTTTAATATTAAATTTACCAGAAGCATTAGCTGTTGGATTAATGATTATAGCGGCCGCACCAGGAGGCGTAACATCAAATGTATTAACAAAATTTGCTAATGGAGATGTTGCTTTATCTATCTCTTTAACTGCAGTTGTTAGTTTAATTAGTATTGTATCTGTTCCATTTGTAGTAATTACATCTGCAGATATTTTAGGAGTTTCTGTATCATCTGATATTTCAATGACTGGAATTGCTTTAAAAATGGCATTAGTTGTTACAGTGCCAGTTGTTATTGGAATGACCATTAGAGGTTTTGCAGAAAATTTTATTTCATCAAAAATTAATATCATTAATAAAATAACTGGTTGGCTATTTGTAATTGTCTTTGCAGCAATATGGATAGAAGAAAAAGATAATATTTTAACTTATCTTGCAGAGGCAGGTTTAGCAGTTTTAATTTTAAACATTGTAATGATGACGTTAGCTTATTTTGTAGCTAAAAAATTTGTATCAGGAATAGCTCAACAAAAATGTATTGCATTAGAATGTGGTTTGCAAAATGGAACACTGGCAATTTTTGTTGCAACATTAATTTTTGATGATATTGCCTACATGATACCAACTGCTGCTTATGCGTTAATCATGTATATAACTGGTTTTATCTTTATCTATATTTTACGTAAATCTAATTAATCTATCTTAAGTAGCCAGGCACAAAGTCTTCATTGTTATCTTTTTTTTTATTTTCATTAATAATCTTTATTTGATTAAAAACTCTAAAAATAAAATTACTTAGATCAAGCATATTTTGATCCACCATTTTAGTTGTTGTAGTAAAAGCACTTTCTTTAGCATTGAACGTAATTAAGTTTTTTTTGTCTATCTGAAGAAATTTCTTATCAATCAAATATTTTAATTTTCTAACAACAGTAGGTCTTGGGATACCAGTTATTTCAGAAATAGACATTGCGTTTACCCCTCTTGTGTCAGATCCCATAAGTTCTTTTTGAAATGAGTGTAGATTTTTTTTTGGATTAAATTCTTTATTTTTTACCGCATTAATCAAAACAACCATACCAATACACAAAATTTCTAAATCTTTAAGCTCATTTCTCCATCTACCCATATATGAAAACCAGAATTTATTAAATTGGTACCAACAGAAAGAAAAATTTTCTTTCATTGATGCAATTATTTCCTTCACAGAATAAACTTCATTTACTAGTTTTTCTTTTTTTAAAATTTTATTAAATTCATGTAATATAGTTGAAATTTCATTAAGAGTATCTGTTGCTCTAGCTGCATAGAATGCGTCTCTAATAATAAATATTTTTTTTCCAGATTTTTTAATTACACCACCTTTTTCTAAATCTAGAAGTTTTCTTCTTGTGCTTTCTTTAGGTATATTTAGATCTTTAGAAATGTCTGAAATGTTAATTTTATCAATTTCGATACTTTTATCTCTGTAAAAAGTTTCGTAGTCAATTTTTACTCCATTCTTTCTAAAGAATATTAGATCTTTATTAATCAAATATATAATTATCACAAACTTATCTATGTCTTTGAAATGTTCATATGCTCTAATAAACCAATTGCTGGTTAATGTAAAAAAAGAGGGAGCTAATAAAGCAAAGTTATTTTTAATTATTTGATTAATTAATTTCTCATCAATTTGATCTGATATACTGGGCAAACTTTTCATAATTTAAAAAACCCAATATGAACAGCTCATAAATAATAGTCAACCCATTTTGGACAATAGATCTATTTATTATTAAGCTATTAGATGATTAATTATGTGAATGAGTACGGAAAGCTTAAATAGAACATCTGACATTGTTGGGACCCCCTCTCAATCAATTGAGACACCAAGAGTTAATGTGGATGTTCTAAAGCAAAGACTAATAGAGCAAAAGAAAAAAGATAGAGTTAAAAGAACAATTATTTTTTCTACAGTATGTGTATCTTTAGGTGCTTTGACGCTTTTAACTTATTAAAGTTTCCAAGTCTTTTTTAATAATATCAGGTATTGAAATTTCTTTTTTAAGATTTTGTTTATATCGATTAAATTTGTTTTGGCCAGGATACATTATTTCTTTAACACCTTTAATCTTAGGAAGTTTTTTAATTGTTTTAATATTATCTTTAATTCTTTGGTTATAATTTTTTTGAAATAGATTTGCTTTAAAAGTAATAAATAAATGTCCTATATTTTGTGGACCAGTAAAATCATCAAAAGGATCTTTAACTCTTCCTGCATGATTTCCTCCAGTTAAAACTCCACTTAAAACATCTACCATCCAAGCAAGACCTGAACCTCTAAAACCAGCAATTGGAAGCTGAACACCTGCTAAAGCTTTTTTTGCATCAGTTGTTGGATTGCCTAATTTATCTAAAGCAACTCCTTCTGGAATTTTTTGATTATTTCTAGCAGCTACTCTAATTTTACCTCTGTTTATTACAGAGATTGATGTATCTAATATAAAAGGAATCTTAGAACCAGTAGGGGTTCCAAAACAAACAGGATTAGTTCCAAACAAAGATTTTAAAGCGCCATGGGGTGCAACTGCTGGAGGTGCATTTGTATAAATCATCGCTATTAAATTTTTCTTAACAGCTTGTTCTGCGTAATAACCTGACAATCCATAATGACCACTATTCTTTACAGCAACCATTCCTATTCCAGTTTTTTGAGCATGTTTAATTGCTGTTTTAATGCCAAGATCTGCTGCAACAAAACCAATACTGTTATTTGCATCTATGTGTGAAATAGATTGAGAAATTTTTTTTATTTTAATTTTTGGTTTTGGATTAATTACTTTTTTTGAAATACGATCACAATACATTTTCAATCTTGATAAACCATGACCATAAGCTCCAACTAATTCTGCATTAATTAATGCATTAGCTGAAATTAAAGCATGATCTTTGCTAAGACCATATTTTTGAAAGATTTTTATGATTTGTTTTTTAAGAATAGGGGTTTTCATGATTACCCTTTACCACGCCATGGAATATATTTGTCTATAAGTTTTCTTAAAGTTACATCAAATAATAAACCTAACATTCCCATAACAAAAATAGTGATCCAGATAACTTCATATTGGAAGTATTTTTTAGCAACGTTTTCAACAAATCCAATACCAGTTGTTCCTGCTAAAAACTCGGCTGCAACCAATGTTCCCCAACACATACCAATTGCTACTCTAACTCCAGTTAGAATTTCAGGTAATGAATTAGGAAATATTACGTACCTAAGTATTTGCCATCTAGAAGCACCTAATGAGTGTGAGGCATGAATTTTTGATAATTGAGTTCCTGATGCTCCAGCTCTAGCTGAAATAATCATGATAGAAAACGATACCATAAATAGCAAAAACACTTTTCCAACGTTATCAATTCCAAGCACTGATATAATAAGTGGAGCCCATGCAAGCGGTGGAACAGGTCTATAAAGTTCAATTAATGGATCAAAAAAGCCTTTAGCAAATCTATTTAAGCCCATAAATAATCCAAGAGGAACTCCTAGGATAATTCCAATTACTAAACCTAATAATACTCTTAAAAAAGAGTCCCAGATGTGACCCATGGGGATTGGTATTTTAAATAAGCTAAACTCACCAGTTACAACACTTAAAACTTTACTTTTAAAATTGGGCTCAACAACACCAAATTCATTATGAACAGGGTATTTGCCTGGAATAATATCTGCAATCCAGTCAGGTAAAATAAAACCAAAAATTTTACTTACATCCATCATTTCAAACCAAAGCAATGGAATATTTTTAAATCCAACACTTGGTTTTGATAGAAGAATAAATTTGCTTAATGTATCTGATGGTTTAGGTAGCCATCTACCAGAACCTTGTTCTGAACAGTTTGGGCCACTTGATACAATGGTTCCTGCTGGAAATAAAAGAATATCAACAAATCTTAGAGATCCTTGCTCATCTTTTTGCACCTTATCAAATGTAAGTATAGATTTTTGCATCTCATCCAAAGTATTTGGTGGAAAAATACTTGCATATTCAATTCGTCTTGCAATTTTAAGAACATCTTTAGCCAATGTTGAAGCTACTTCTTCACTATCATCAGCAGCTTTTCTAAATGCTTTAACATCATCTTTAATTTCTTTCATTAGTGATTTGTACTGAAAGTTATGATTTCTTAACTTAAAGAACTCATCACTAATTACTTTTAATTCTTGAGCGGCAGCATCAAACTTTAAACCTTTATTAGTTTTAGGAATTGTTGGAACTTCAACTGTATTTTCTACAGCAGTTCCAGATGCACCCCAACCACCTTCAGCCTGAGCATCGATTAATCTTTTACTTCTTTGTTCTGAAGTTTCATAAGGATAATCTTGCTTTTTAAATTCATTAGATAATTGATCAATTTTACCAGCAAGCTCTGAAATTTTAATTTTTGTTTGATTTTCAAGTAAACTTTCATTTGTTAATAACGGTATAGTTGATTTAGTTTTATTAATTAATCCAATTAAAAATGATCTATGTTGTTCGCTAATTTCTTTTGAATCTTGAATTTCATTTTTAAGTTTAACTATATTTTTATTTTCAGATTTAATAATTGATGTACTTTTGAATTCTCTTTCCTCAATTGGGAATAAATATTTTAATGATAATAAAGAGTCGTTTACTTTACCAACTTGACATAATTCGTTGGCTGATTGAGGATAAAACGATTTAGCTATATCCCATGAATAATAAAGCCACGTTAATAAAATGACACTACTTCCAACAATAATCCAGTGTGTACCACCTTTAGCTCTTTCAGGGTTTCCAAAAACTGCATCAACTTTTTCAGTTCTGATAAGCTTTCGGCCATACATAATGCAGCCAATGATAGCGACTATAATAAAAAAGGTGATGATTTGAGTAAACATATTAAATATCTTTTCCCATTATTTCTTCTTCCATGTTCCAAATCATGGTTAAAATCTCTTCTCTTTTAGATGAAAATTCTTTATTTTTTTTTATTTCTCTTAAATCTTCTTTTAATCCCATTTCTGCAAAAGGAAGTTTATATTCTTTATGTATTCTTCCTGGTCTTGGTGCCATTACATAAAGTCTTTCACCAAGCAATAAAGCTTCTTCAACTGAGTGAGTAATTAAAATAATTGTTTTTCCAGTTTCCTTCCAAATTTTTAAAACAAGTGACTGCATTTTTTCTCTAGTAAGTGCATCTAGAGCTCCTAAAGGCTCATCCATTAAAATTAAATCAGGGTCATTTATTAAGCATCTTGCAAGAGCAACTCTCTGCTGCATACCGCCCGATAATTGATAGGTAGGCGTATTACCAAATCCTTGAAGACCAACAATTTCTAACCATTCTTCAACTTTTTTTGCAGTTTCAACTGGATCTTCTTTTTTCATTCTTAATCCAAAATTGACATTTTCAGCAACTGTTAGCCATTCAAATAAAGCTCCTTGTTGAAACACCATTCCTCTTTCGACACCAGGTCCGTTAATTTCATTATCACCCAATGTTATTTGACCTGATGTAGGTCTTAAAAATCCTGCTGTAATGTTAAGTAAAGTAGTTTTTCCACAACCAGAGGGGCCAAGAACTGTTAAAAGTTCTCCTTTTTTTAAAGTAAAGTTTACATCTTTTAATGCGTGAACTGTTTCTCCTTTAGGAGTTTTAAAAATCATGTTTAGATTTTGTGAAATCAAATCAGACATAAGAATACTTTATATTAGAATATTTTAAAAAAATAGGCACCAACTATTTCTAATTGGCGCCTATTAAAATTTATTTTACGCTCTTAAATTATAGAGGTAAAAAGCTTGTATCAACTGCTCCGTTAGGAGTATCCATTCCTTTTAAGAAACCAGCAAGGTTTCCAGAAGTCATAGACTTTTCAGTTTCTGCAGGTGTTAGAAATTTAAATCCACCGATTGTTTCTTTCATATCAGCAAGTTTCATTTCAGCATCTTTAGCTATAACACCCATATCTGATTTACCAGATGCGTATCTAGCGTTTGCTTCGTGAGTTACCTCGATGAAAGTTCTTAACATACCTGGATTTTCTTTCATGAACTTGTCAGTTACAGATGTAATATCAATACCTAAGATACCAGCATCTCTAGCTTCTTGAACAGTTAAAAGTCTTGATCCAACTGCAGTTGCAGCTTTGATAGAGTTACCACCAAATAGACAAGCCATAACAACGTCACCACTTACTAATGCAGCAGCACCTTCTTCTGGGTCCATTTGAATAACATCCATTTTAGATCTGTCAGCTCCAATAACTTTCATACTTTCGTCAAAAACATATTCAGCCATTGTTCCTAGTGGAACAGCAACTTTTTTACCTTCTAACTCAGAACCATTTGCTTTAGTAATACCAGAAGCATTAGATGTTACACATGTTGTTCCACCCATTCCGTATTCCATAGCAATGTCTACAAGTTTTAAAGGAGCTTTTGATTTAACAGCGTTAATGAAAGGCACTAAACCTTGAGAGTAAGAAATATCAATATCTCCTGCTAACATAGCATCTGTCATTGCACCACCATTTGAAAAGTTAGTCCATTTTACTGGAACACCTAGAGCTTTTTCGTATAAGCCTTTAACTTTATCTTCTTGGTTTGGCGTTGGCCATTCTAGAAAGAATGCAACTCTAACTTCTTTTGCAGCTGAGTTTGCAACTGAAATAGATAGGTTAAGAGCAACGATAGATCCAAGAATAAAACTTAGTATTTTTTTCATTTATTCCCCTTAGTTAATTTAATTAAATTATCCTCATTAAAATTCAATTTAGAGGTGATGTAAAACAAAAAAAACAATTTATACAATCTGAAGTTGTGTCAATATTATTCTAGTTAATATATTTATTTTAGTCTAAAGAGGCCATAAGTTTAGAAATTATAAAAAAATATATTTAAACAAAAAAAATTTATGAGCTCAGAAAATAGAACATCAGTTCCAAATTCATTAAATGAACACTGGATGCCGTTTACATCTAATAAAGATTTTAAAGCTAATCCAAGATTAATAACTGAAGCAAAGGGAGTTTATCTAAAAACTCACCATGGAAAAACTCAAATAGACGCAAGCTCAGGATTATTTTGTAATCCATTAGGTCATGGCAGAAAAGAAATTACAGAAGCTGTCACCAAACAATTAGAAACTTTAGATTACGCTCAACCCTTCCAACAAGGATTTGGTGGATCATTTGAATTAGCAACACGAATTTCAAAACACACACCAGGTGATTTGAATAAAATGTTTTTTACAATTTGTGGATCAACTGCTGTAGAGACTGCTATCAAAATTGCTGTTGCATACCATAGAGCAAAAGGTAATGGGAATAGATTTAGATTTGTTGGTCGTGAAAGAGCCTACCACGGTATGAATATTGGTTGTGTATCAGTTGGGGGAATGGTTAATAATGTTAAAACTTTTGCAAGTATTTTAATGCCGGGTGTACAGCACATGAGACACACTCATTTACCAGAACATAAATTTGTAAGTGGCCAACCTGAAACAGGTGATTATCTGGCCGATGATCTAGAAACTATTTGCGCAAACTTTGGTGGTGAAAATATTGCAGCATGTATTGTAGAACCAATAGCAGGATCAACAGGAACATTAGTTCCACCAAAAGGATATTTACAAAAGCTTAGAGAAATTTGTGACAAACATGGAATACTTTTAATTTTTGATGAAGTAATCACTGGATGGGGAAGAACTGGCTCTAAGTTTGGTGCACATGAGTTTGGTGTAACACCAGATATTATGACAATGGCAAAAGCTACAACTAATGGAGTTGTACCAATGGGTGTTGTTGCATGTAATGATAGTATTTATGATGCTGTAATGGATGCTTCACCAACAGGTGCAGTTGAATTATTTCACGGATATACTTATTCCGGAATTCCTGTTGCAGTAGCTGCAGCATTAGCGGTACAAGATATTTTTGAAAAAGATGATATTTTTAATAGAGCTAAAAATTTAGCTCCATATTTCCAAAAAGGTTTATTCTCTCTTCAAGACTTAGAGTCGGTAGATAATATTAGAGGATATGGAATGATGGGTGGCATTGATATGAAATTAAATACCAAACCTGGTAAAGCTGGTTATGAGTGTTTTAAATCTTGTTATGAAGCAGGTGTAAATTTTAAAGCAACTGGTGACTGTTTAATTATTGCTCCACAATTTATCTGTGAAGAAAAACATATTGATGAAATTATTGATAAACTGAGAACAGGTATCACTAACTATCAAAAAAACCAAAAAAACTAATAAGTTTTTAAATATAGCAAAAAGAGAGAATAGTTATGAAGATAGGCGTACCTAAGGAAATCAAGCCTCAGGAAAACAGAATAGGTCTTACACCGGAGAGCGCTAAAACTTTAGTTTCAGAAGGCCATGAAGTAATTGTTGAAAACAATGGTGGTTTTGAAGCAGGCTTTGAAAATGAACAATATACAAATGTAGGTGCTAAAATTGCAAGTACTGCTGCCGATATTTTTAATGATGCCGAAATTATAGTTAAAGTTAAAGAGCCTCAAAAAGTTGAAGTAGATATGATTAGAGAAAATCAAATTGTTTATACTTACCTTCATCTAGCTGCCGCTAAAGAATTAACAGAAGGGCTTATTAAATCTAAAAGTATTAATATAGCTTATGAAACAGTAACAGATGATAATGGAAGATTACCTTTACTAGCACCAATGAGTGCTGTTGCAGGAAGAATGTCAGTTCAGGCAGGAGCGCATTGTTTAGAGAAAAATCAAAAAGGACGAGGACTTTTGTTGGGTGGAGCACCAGGAGTAACAGGTGGTACTGTTGTAATTTTAGGTGGTGGAGTTGTTGGAGAAAATGCAGCTGTCATTGCAACTGGTATGCAAGCTAAAGTTCACATCGTTGATAAATCAGAAGCAAGATTAAAACAACTTGTTGAAATGTTTGGTAATAAAATAATTCCAGAACAAAGTGATAAAATTGATTTAAATAAATTAGTTTCTGAAGCGGATCTTTTAGTTGGAGGAGTTTTAATTCCAGGAGCTGAAGCTCCAAAATTAGTTACTAAAGATATGATTAAATTAATGAAAAGAGGATCTGTTATTGTTGATGTGGCAATTGATCAAGGTGGTTGTGTTGAAACAAGCAAACCAACAACACATGGTGATCCAACTTATATTGTTGATGATGTGGTTCATTACTGCGTTGCTAACATGCCAGGTGGGGTTCCAAGAACTTCAACGCTTGCATTAAACAACGCAACATTACCATTTTTAGTAAAACTTGCTAACAAAGGTTATCAAAAAGCATTAGGTGAAGATAAAAACTTTTTAGCTGGATTAAATGTTCATAAAGGTGATGTAACATACAAAGCTGTTGCTGATGTATTTGGTCACGAATATGTTGATCCTAATTCAGTAGTCTAATTTTTTTTCCCAACTTATTGCACTTTTTATAATTAATTTTATATCGTTATATTTTGGTTTCCATCTCAAGATTTTCTTAAATTTTTTAGTATTAGCATATACTTGAGCAATGTCTCCAGGTCTTCTTTTTTGATATTGTATCTCAACACCTTTTTTTATTTTTTTAAAGATATTTACAATTTGTTGAACTGAATATCCTTTTCCATAACCACAATTTAGGACGAATGATTTTTTGTTATTATTTAAATATTTTAACCCTTTAATGTGTATATCGGCTAAATCAGATATGTGAATATAGTCTCTTATACAGGTACCATCTTTAGTCTTATAATTATTTCCAAAAATTTTAACTTTAGGTTTCTTTTCTAAAGATCTAATTGCTAAATTTTTTATTAAATGACCATGGGATGTTTCGATTTCTCCAATTTTTCCTGAATTACTTGCGCCTGCAACATTAAAATATCTCAAAATTCCATATTTTAAATTATATTTAAGAGATAGTTTTTTTATTAATTCTTCACCTTTAAATTTAGTATATCCATAATATCCTTGTGGATTTGGCTTTCTATTTTCACTAACTGAGCCTTTTACATTTCCATAAACGCTACAGGATGATGAAAAAATAATATTCTTAACATTAGAATTTTTACAAGCCTCTAAAAGGTTCATGGTTCCAGTAATATTATTAGTGTAATATTTTCTTTTATTTTTTTCAGCTTCACTAATATTTAGATATGCAGCAAGATGAATAATTGAATTTATATTATAATCTTTGATAATTTTAGTCATATTAGATTTATTTTTGATGTCAGCTTTAATAAATTTAGCTTTTTTATTTATTAATCTTTCATATCCAGTAACTAAATTATCTAGAATAATTACTGACTCTTTATTTTTGATTAATTGTTCGACTATATGACTACCAACGTAGCCAGCTCCACCTGTTACTAAAATATTTTTGCTTGATTTAGACATTTTATCTATACTTAATTTATAAATGATAAAAAATCTTCCCAAAAAATGTAAGGTTGTAGTAATTGGTGGAGGTGTTGCTGGGTGTTCAGTAGCTTATCATTTAGCAAAATTTGGATGGAAAGACATAATTCTTCTTGAAAGAGATCAATTAACATCTGGAACCACTTGGCATGCGGCTGGTCTTGTTGGTCAACTAGGTGCAACAGCAACAATTACCAAACTTAGAAAGTATTCTCTAAATCTATATAAAGAATTAGAAAAAAAAACTGAACTATCAACTGGACTTAAACAAAATGGGGCAATTACAGTTGCTAGCTCAGAACAAAGACTTCAAGAACTGTTAAGACAGGCAACGTCTGCTCAACTTTTTGATGTAAATGTTGACGTTTTAAACAAACAACAGGTTCAAGATTTATACCCCGTCATCAATAATAAAGATATCTTGGGAGGAGTGTATATGCCTGAAGATGGTCAGGCAGATCCAGTAGGCGTAACTAATGTGTTGGCAAAAGCTGCCAAAATAGAAGGTGCACAAATATTTGAAAAAAAACCAGTAACTAAAATATTAGTAAAAAATAAAAGGATTATTGGCGTAGAAACATCAGAGGGCAAGATAGAATGTGAGTACGTAGTGCTTGCAACAGGCATGTGGTCAAGACAAATTGGTGAAGATATAGGAGTAAGTGTTCCTCTTTATCCAAATGAGCATTTTTACATAATAACTGAACCTATGAAGGATCTGCCAAAAGACCTTCCAGTGCTTAGAGATTACAATGATTGTCTTTATCTAAAAGAAGATGCTGGAAAAATGCTTGTTGGTATTTTTGAACCTGGTGCAAAAAATGCTTTCAAAGATAAAGGAATAGTTCCTGATAATTTTTCATTTGGTGAGTTTCCTGATGATTTCGATCATTTCGAACCTTATTTAGAAAAATCATTTAAAAGACTCCCATTATTAGAAAATGCTGGAATTAGAAAATTTTTTTCAGGACCAGAGTCTTTTACACCTGATACCCAATATTTACTTGGAGAAACTCCAGAGGTAACAAACTTGTTCACGTGTTGTGGTTTTAACAGCATTGGAATTGCAAGTTCTGGGGGTGCGGGCAGAGTTACAGCAGAATGGATGATTAATGGGTATATGAATGAAGACTTATTTTCATTAGATATCAAAAGATTTCAAAAATTTCATTCATCTAAAAAATTTATAATGAGCAGAGTTACAGAGACATTAGGTGATCTATATGGAATGCATTGGCCGTATAAGCAACACAAAACTTCAAGGGATCAAAAACTACTTCCATATCATAATGAATTAAAAAAAGCAGGTGCGTGCTTTGGTCAATCAGGAGAGTATGAAAGACCAATGTGGTATGCGCTAGATGATATTAATCCAGAATACAAATATAGTTTTAATTATCAAAATTGGTATCCCTCTGTTGAGCGAGAAAGTAAAAACACAGTTAAAAATGTAGGTTTGTTTGAGCTTTCTCCTTTTTCTAAATATGAAATTAAAGGTGAGAAAGCATATGAAGAATTACAGAGATTATGTACTGCAAATATAAAGAATGAAATAGGAAAATGTACCTATACTCACATGCTTAACGAAGGTGCTGGTATTGAAACAGATCTAACTGTTGTTTGTATTAAAAAAAATCATTTTAGAATAATAAGTTCAGCAGCTGTTAGAACACATGATAAAGCTCATATACTAAAACATTTATCGAAAGATCTTGAATTTAAAGACGTTACAGATGAATTGGTATGCTTAGGAATTTTTGGACCTAAAAGCAGGGACTTATTGTCAAAAATTACCAATGAAGATTTATCTAATAAAAATTTTAAATTTGGTACAGGTAAAAATATTAAATTAAATTTAATAAATGTTTGGGTTCAAAGACTGTCTTATGTGGGTGAGCTTGGTTATGAGTTTTATATACAAAAAAAAAATGGTAAAAAAATATATGATTTAATTATTAATACTGGAAAAGATTTTGAAGTTACTCATTGTGGTGCCCACACCATGGATACAATGAGAATGGAAAGTGGTTTTTTACATTGGGGACATGACATTTCTCCTGAAGAAAACCAATATCAAGCAGGCTTAAATTTTGCAATTAGTTATAAAAAAAAATTTGATTTTATTGGAAAAAAAAAGCTACTAGAAATTAAAGATCAAAAATTGGATAGAAGATTTATCATGCTAGTTTTAAAAGATAATATGCCTGGCAATCCTCTTTTAATGCATGAAGAGCCTATTTATTTAGATGAAAGAATTATTGGAAAAACAACATCTGGAAATTATTCTTTTAATTATAATAAAAATTTATCATATGGTTATATAAATTCTGATCTTTCAAATGAGGAGTTAATTGATAGGAATATTTATATTGAGATTGAAAAGAGAAAATATAAAGCAGAAATACTTATTAAACCTTTAAAACAAACTAACTTTAAAAATGCTTAATTAGAATTATTGATTTGTTTTTTTTATAAATTGCTGATTAAATATAGTTATGAAAAAAGGTCAGAGAGAAATAAATTTATTTGAAGTATCTCCAACCAAAAACAAAAACACTGTATCTGATAAAGTAAAAACGACAGACGTAAATATACTCCTTAATAGAGTGAGACATTCAAAAAAAACAGAATTTAAAAAAAAAATTATTTTTTCATCTTTATTAATATTAACTATAAGTTTAGTAGGTTTTTTTTTCGTAATTTAAGAATATTCAAAGTTTCAATATCTGACATTGTAAGAGGTAAAATAAGGCAAATACTTGATTGCACTCAAAATAAAATCTATTATAAATCAACGAGAATTATTTGGCGGGGTAGCTCAGTTGGTTAGAGCGCAGGACTCATAAGCCTGAGGTCAGTGGTTCGATCCCACTTCCCGCTACCAATTAATGTCCCGGAAAATCAATTAAATTTTCAACTTTATAATTATTTTTAATTAAATTATCGGATCCACCTAAATCAAATAAGTTAATTACAAATACAAATGCTGCTACTTTACTTTTTGAAATTTCAACAAGTTTTGCAGCTGCTTCAGCAGTACCACCAGTTGCAATTAAGTCATCAATAATCAAGACAGCATCTTTTTCATCTAATGAGTCTTTATGAACTTCAATTGTGGCTGTCCCATACTCAAGCTCAAAATCAATGGAGTGAACATCGGCGGGTAATTTATTTTTTTTTCTTAGCATTATGAATGGTTTTTTTAAGATGTAAGAAACAGCTGATGCAAAAACAAAACCACGAGATTCAATTGCTGCAATTTTAGTAAAGTTGTATTTTTTTGATCTTTCAACTATTTGATTAATAGTTTCCGCAAAAGCATTTTCATTCTTTATTAATGTGGTTATATCTCTAAATAAAATACCCTTTTTAGGATAATCAGGGATAGATCTAATATAATCTTTTAAATTCATAATACTTAAATATAAAAGTATAAATAATTAAATTTTTAACTATGACAACTAATAAATTAGCAATAATTGGTGGAAGTGGTCTTTATGATGTTGAAGATTTTAAAGATAGAGAATTACTTGATTTAAATACTCCATGGGGGAAACCATCTGATCAAATTTTAAAAACTAGTTTTAATGCTAAAGAGGTTTATTTTTTACCAAGACATGGAAGAGGTCATTTTGTTTCACCGTCTAATATAAATTTTAGAGCAAATATTGATGCACTTAAACAATTAGGAGTAACAGATATCGTTTCTGTATCAGCAGTAGGATCACTCAAAGAAGATTTGTCTCCTGGAAAATTTGTAATTGTAGATCAATTTATTGATAGAACTTTTGCAAGAACAAAAACTTTTTTTGATGAAGAAATTGTAGCTCATGTTTCAATGGCTCATCCAACGTCAAATGGATTGATGAATGCTTGTGAGGAAGCAATTAAAAAATCAAATATAGATTACCAGAGAAATGGAACATACGTTGTAATGGAAGGTCCACAATTTTCTACACTTGCAGAGTCTAATTTATATCGATCATGGAAAGCAGATGTAATTGGAATGACCAACATGCCTGAAGCAAAACTCGCTAGAGAAGCCGAAATTAGATATGCGTCAGTATCAATGGTGACTGATTTTGATTGTTGGCATCCTGATCATGAAAATGTAGATGTGCAACAAGTAATTAAAGTTCTTTTAGGTAACGCCGAAAAGGCTAAGGTTATGATCAAAAATATAATAGATAATTTTGAAGAACATATTGATCCAAATGACCCAACTAACAATTGTTTAAATGTAGCAATAATAACTGCTCCAGAAAAAAGAACTCAAAAAACAATAGATAAACTTAAAACAGTAGCTGGTAGAGTTCTTAATAAATGAGACAAATATTAATTATAACCCTATTTGTTTTACTAAGTACAAATTCATTTGCTGATAAAAAATTTGAAAAGGATTTAAAAAAAGTCTCAAAAGATAATGGTTTTATTAACAATACAGGAAAGATTTATCCAATTGAAAATTTATCAGATAAAAAAAATATAATTTTAATTGTATATACTCATGGAAGTCAAGGTGAGCAAACTCTGGATAAATGCAACAAAAAATGGAATAAAGTTCCTCCAATAATACTTAATTTACATGATAAAAAGATAAAGGATCTTAAAGTTAAAATTTATCATCTTTGTTCAGGTGTAAGAGGCTGGACTGAAAATCATTGGAGAAAGATGGATGATATTTATAAAAATTCATCAAAAGATAATTTTTCAAAAATAATTAAAAATGACTTTGATAGAATAAAATTTAATGGTGCAAAACAATTTCGAAAACAAAAAGTTGTTATAAATAAAGTAGATGAACTAATTAATCTTGGTTTTGAAAATATTATTTTAGCAGGACATTCTGCAGGAGGTTGGGCATCAATTACTTTAAAATCTAAATTTCCAAATAAAATCTCAGGTACTATTGCAATTAATCCAGCATTTTCTGGAAAATTAAATAATAGAAGAGAATGGAAATTCTGGGAACTTGTGAGAACTTATGGTGTCAGTCAAATAGATTTGAAAAGTTTGAACAACACGATAATTTATGTACACGATAAAGATGGTTGGGAAACTTCTAAAACTCTCTCGTTTTTAAATTTAAATACTGTTATGTATAAAGATATTAGTAAATCTGATTGTAAAGCAAAATTGATTTTTGGTAAACATCACGGAATACCTTTAACCAAATGCTTTGCTGAGAAACAATCAAATACAAATGATATTATTAATTTTTTAGAACAAATTTATTAATATGAGAATAGAAGGAAAAGAATATCGAACAATATGGTATGAGGAAAGTGTTGTTAAGATAATTAATCAAACTAAGCTACCACACAATTTTGTTATTAAAGAATTAAAGACAGTAAAAGACGCAATTAATGCAATAAAGGTAATGGAAGTGAGAGGTGCCCCACTAATTGGAGCAACTGCAGCTTATGGAATTGTTTTGGCTATTCAAGAGAGTAATGATCTTGAATTTATTAAAAAAAGTTCAAACGAATTAATCCAATCTAGACCCACAGCTATCAATTTAAAATGGGCAGTAGATCGTATGATAAAAAAATTAACAGGAATTAATAATAATCAAATTTTAGATATAGCTTTAAAAGAAGCTAAAGAAATATGTGATGAAGATGAAAATTTTTGTAAAAATATAGGTATTAATGGATTAAAACTTATCGAAGAAATTTATAACAAGAAAAAAAGTACAGTAAATATTTTAACTCATTGTAATGCAGGTTGGTTAGCAACTATTAATTGGGGAACAGCAACTTCACCAATTTATCATGCTCATAAAAAAGGAATTCCAGTTCATGTCTGGGTTGATGAAACAAGGCCAAGAAATCAAGGAGCAAATTTAACTTCATATGAGTTAAACGAAGAAGAAATTCCAAATACTATTATTGCTGACAATACTGGTGGTATTTTAATGCAAAGAGGTGAAGTTGATATGTGTGTTGTTGGAACTGATAGAACATTATCTAATGGAGATGTGTGTAACAAAATTGGAACATATCTTAAAGCATTAGCAGCTTATGATAACAATGTTCCTTTTTATGTAGCACTACCTAGCTCAACAATTGATTGGAATATTAAAGATGCAAAAGACATTCCTATTGAGGAAAGAAATTCTGAGGAATTATCTCATGTGGAGGGGATTGATGAAAATAATCAAGTTAAGAAAGTTTTGATATACCCACAAAAAAGTAAGGCTATGAATTTAGCGTTTGATGTAACACCTGCAAAATATGTAACAGGATTAATTACCGAAAGAGGTATTTCTGAAGCATCATCTAAGGGTTTAAAAGAATTATTTAAGAAATAATTCTAGAAGAAATCAAACCATCAAGTGGTTTTGGATGAAACCATGTGGATTTTTGTGGCATATATTTTTTCTTATCAGCATAAGCCAAAACTTCCAAAATATTAGTAGGATATAACTTAAATGCTAAATCGTATTTTTTAGAGTTTACAAAATTTTCTAAGACTTTTTTACCTTTAAAACCCGATACAAATTTAATATTTTTTTTGTTTTTTAATATTTTATTTAATATCAATTTCCTCAATATAGTTACATCCAATTCTTTTGATTGCTTGAATAGCTGAAGTGTATGCCATTTTTTATTTACGTACATTTCAATTTGGTTTTGTTTAAGTTTATTATTCTTTTTAGAGACATTTAAAGAGAAGTTTTTTGAAATTATTTTTTTAATTTTCTCAAATTTCAAGCTAGTTTTTATAACTCTATTGTAATCGAGTATATTTACCTGGTTATCAGGAAAAGCAATTATCATAGGAGCAATTTTTTTTTTACTTTTTAACATGGCCTGGATCCGATGGTGTCCATCACATATGTATATTTTTTTAATATTTTTAAGATAGTTTTTAAGTAATTTTTCTATATTTACTTTTTTGACAACCCACAGTTCATGCCTGCACTTATCCTCAGATTTAAAATTATAATCTGGCTTATATTTAAAAATATTATTTAATTTCTTGAAAGAATTTGGGCTAGACTTATATGCAGTATATATAGGGCTAATTTGACTATTAAATTTTAATAATTGCTCTTTTCTTTTTTTAATCCTTTCTACAAAGGTTTCTTCATGACCTAATATTTTTTTGTCATCATAATTTTCTAAATTTATTTTTCCAATTATCCCAAGTAATTTTTTCTTGTTGTATGTAATTCGATATAAATAGAAATGATTTGATCGGTCTTGTTGAATAATGCCCTTATCACTAAGATTTTGAAGCATTTTTTTTGATTTATTTATGTTTGGAGTATTTAATATACTAAGAAAATTTAATTTTTTGGTTTGTTTGTAATTATCAATATAACTTAAGTTTGGAGAGGTAACTTGTTTTGCAAATTTTTTTTTTGGTCTTATTCCGCTAAATGGTTTAATTAGACTCAATTTCGAAAATTAAGCAATTTTTGGAAGATCTTCTAAAGCTTTGTCCATACTTCCTTTATCAAACTTATCTTCCGCTAAGCTTCCTTCGAAGTAATCTCCATATGCTTTCATGTCAAAATGACCATGACCACATAAATTGAATAATATAGTTTTAGATTCTCCATTCTTTTTACACTCTAAAGCAGCATCAATAGCACCCTTAACAGCATGTGTCGCTTCAGGCGCAGGAACTATACCTTCTGTTCTTGCAAAATTTACTCCTGCTTCAAAACATTCTTTTTGACCATATGCTTTTGCTTCAATTGCATTAATTTCTTTTAAGTGACTGACAAGAGGAGCCATGCCATGATATCTTAATCCACCAGAGTGTGTTGCTGGAGGAATAAATTGAGATCCTAAAGTATGCATTTTTACTAAAGGTGTTAATTTACCGGTATCGCCAAAATCATAAACAAATTTACCTTCTGTTAATGTAGGACATGATTTTGGTTCACATGCTATCACTCTTGTATTAGTTCCTTCTCTAAAATTTTTTCCTAAAAATGGATTTACTAATCCTGAAAAATTACTTCCACCTCCTGTGCAACCAACTAAAATATCAGGATAATCATCTGCCATTTCCATTTGTAATATTGCTTCATTACCTACGATAGTTTGATGCATTAAAACATGATTTAAAACACTTCCTAATGCATATTTTGTATCAGGATTTTTAGCAGCCATTTCTACAGCCTCAGAAATTGCTATTCCTAAACTTCCAGTATTGTTTGGGTCTTTTGCTAAAATTGCTTTACCACTATCCGTCTCGTTTGATGGACTTGCAACACATCTTGCTCCATAAGTTTGCATAACAAGTTTTCTATATGGTTTTTGTTCAAAACTCACTTTAACCATATAAACATCCAACTCAATTCCAAATAATTTACATGCGAATGCTAGGGAAGTTCCCCACTGACCTGCTCCTGTTTCTGTAGTTATTTTTTTTGTGCCTTCTTCTTTATTGTAAAAAGCTTGAGCAACTGCAGTGTTTGGTTTGTGACTACCAGAAGGACTAACACCTTCGTATTTGTAGTAAATTTTTGCTGGAGTATCCAAATGTTTTTCTAATTTTCTAGCTCTATAAAGTGGAGAAGGTCTCCACTGTCTATAAATTTCTCTTACAGGCCCAGGTATTTCTATTTCTCTATCTTGAGAAACCTCTTGGCCAATTAAAGCCATTGGAAACAAAGGAGCTAGATCATCTGGTCCAATTGGTTTTAATGTTCCTGGATGAAGAGGAGGCTCCATAGGTTTTGGTAAATCTGCAGCAATATTATACCAAGTTTTTGGCATTTTGCCTTCTTCCAGAAAATATTTTATTGTATCAGCCATTTTAATCTTTATGTAGTCTGATCTTAAATTAAGTTAAAATCAAGTTCTTTTTAATGAGGAAAATTAAGGCTGAAATAATCAAATATTCAAAAATGCTTAATAGCAGAAAGTTATCTGCACTTAGGTCTGGAAATATATCTATCAGATATAAAGAGGGTTTTTTAATTACTCCATCTGGAAAAAAATATTCTTCTTTAAAAACTAAAGATATCGTTTTTGTTTCATTAGAAGGAAAGTTTGATAATAAAAAAGGTATTCCATCTTCAGAATGGCAATTTCACCAAGATATTTATAAAAATAAAAAAGAGGCTGAAGCAATTGTTCATGCCCATTCTACAAATGCAACAGCGGTTTCTACTCATAAGAGAGGAATTCCATCATTTCATTATATGGTAGCTATGGCAGGAGGTCAGGATATCAAATGTGCAAAATATGCAACTTTTGGAACCAGAGATTTATCAAAAAATATTTTAAAAGCATTAAAAGGTCGTAAAGCTTGTTTAATTGCAAATCACGGACAGATTGCATTTGAGGAAAATTTACCCAAAGCTTTTGAGTTGGCTGAAGAGGTTGAAAATATATCGCTTCAGTATATAACCAGCCTAAAATTGGGTAAGCCTAAGATTCTTTCTAAAAATGAAATGAAAAAAGTTTTATCCAAGGCAAAGAATTACAAAAAGGATAACTAATGACTAAGGTTGGAGAACATATAACTCTAGACATCATTGGCACAACAAAAGAATATGATCCTTCTGTGTATGAAAAAGTAATTAATGATATTGCAAAAGCAGCAAAAGTAACAATTCTTAATATTTCAAAATATAAATTTGAACCTCAAGGATTTACAATATTGGCATTATTAGCAGAAAGTCATATTAGTTTTCATACATTCCCGGAAAAAGGAATTATTAGTTTTGATTTTTTTACTTGTGGAAAAATAAGTCCGTCAGTTGCAATAGATATTATTAAGAAAGAGTTTGGTCATAAAAGAATAGTAAAAAAAGAGTTTAATAGAGATACTAAATCTTTATATCACGATATTTATAGTTCACCAGGATTACAGAAATCATACGTTGTAAACGATGTTCTTGAAGATTTTAAATCAAAAGTTGGTCAACATATTGAAATTTTAGAATTAGAACAGTTTGGTAAATCATTATTTATTGATGGAGAAATACAAGTTGCTGCAACGGATGAGCATTTATATAGCTCTACATTCGTTGGTGCTGGATTAAATTTGAATAAAAATAATGAAAGAGCTGCAATTATCGGTGGTGGAGATGGTGGTGTTGCAAGAGAATGCATTTCTAAAGATTTTAATTTTGTAGATTGGTTTGAGTTAGACCCAGAAGTTGTTGATGTTTGTAATAAACATCTTGGAGATATAGGTAAAAAGGCTACTGAAAAAAACTCTGTAAAATGTGTTTGGGGAGATGCTTTTGAAAGTATTAAATCAGTTGAAGATGATACATATGATCATATTTTTGTTGATCTTAATGACGATCAATTTTGTATAAACCTTGCTGCTAAAAATATGGACTCTATGATTAGGATTTTAAAACCAAAAGGTGTGATTACCGCTCAAGTTGGTAGCCAAGACAAAAAACCAAAACAAGTTGATAGTTGGCTAAACGTATTCAATCATCATTTTGGAAATACTAAGTTATCTAGAGTTTATATCCCAAGTTTTGATTGCTCTTGGAATTTTTCGTCATCAATAAATCATTAATTTTTCTTTTTAAATTATTAAATCTGTGAAATAATTGCTCCAAATTAAAGGAGAAAATAATGAATATATTTAAAAAATCTATTTTAACAGTTCTTGCTTCTTTATTAGTTATCGGAAATGTTTACGCTGACAAAATAAAAATTGGAACTGAAGGTGCTTATCCACCATGGAACTCTAAAGATGCTTCAGGCAATCTTATAGGTTTTGAAGTTGAGCTAGCTCAAGAACTTTGTGCAATCATGAAACATGAGTGTACTATCGTTGAACAAGATTGGGATGGAATGATTCCAGCTTTGTTAATGAGAAAGTTTGATGCGATTATGGCTGGAATGTCGATTACAGCTGAAAGACAAAAAACTATTACTTTTTCACAAGGTTATGCTGACGAAGTAGCATCACTTGCAGTAATGAAAGGTTCAAGCTTAGAAGGCATGGATACTCCAGAAGGTGTTAATTTAACATTAGGTGGATCTGACGTTAAAAAAGCTCTTAAAACTTTAACAGGCGCACTAGCTGGAAAAACTGTTTGTACTCAAACAGGAACAATTCACCAAAACTTTTTAGAGTCTGGTGATGTTGGAAGTGTAAATGTAAGAACTTACAAAACTCAAGATGAAGTTAACTTAGACCTAACATCTGGAAGATGTGATGTTGCCTTAGCTGCAGCAGTTGCATTTACGGACTATGCTGATAAATCAGGTAAACCAGTTACATTAGTTGGACCAACTTTTTCAGGTGGTGCATTTGGTAATGGTGTTGGTGTTGGTATTAGACAGGGTGGAGATGATGCGATCGGAAAAAGAGACGCAAAACTTCTAAAAGACTTCAACAAAGCAATTGATAAAGCTAGAAAAAAAGGAATTATTAGCAAACTTGCTATTAAACACTTTGGTTTCGACGCTTCTATGTAATTAATTTCAGATTTGGCGACTATAATATATAGTCGCCAGTCTATATGGAACTTCTCGCATTTGGTAAAACTGGTTGGGGCGATGAATTATTTTATGCAACTCTGATGACCATTGCTGTATCGGTTACAGCAATGTTTATTGGATTTTTTTTTGCACTTATATTTACTCCTTTAAAATTATCAAAATTTAAATCTCTGAATTTAATTGGAAATTTTTACACAACAGTTATTAGAGGTGTCCCTGAACTTTTAGTAATTTATCTCTTCTTTTTTGGCGGAAGTGGTGCAATCATGTATGTTGCATCTATCTTTGGATATTTTGAATATATAGAGATTAACGCTTTCATAACTGGCTCTATGGCAATTGGAATAATTTCAGGTGCATATTCAACCGAAGTGTTTCGTGGAGCAATACAATCAATCGATAAAGGCCAGTTTGAAGCTGCTAAAGTTTTGGGTGTAGGTAAATTTGCACAGTTTTATAAAATAATTTTACCTCAAATGTTAAGACTAGCCATTCCTAATCTTAGTAATGTTTGGCAAATTACTTTAAAAGATACATCTCTTATTTCAGTCACAGGTTTGGTTGAAATTATGAGACAATCTTATATTGCAGCAGGCTCTACTAGAGATCCATTATTCTTTTACTCATTTGCCGCTGTTTTATATTTATTGTTAACTTTTTTAAGCATGAAACTAATCAATAGATTAGAAGCAAAATATAGCAGGGGGTATTAATGGATTTTGATTTAATGTTCACTAGTTTCCCTAAATTATTAGGAGCCACTGTCGTTACTTTAAAACTTTTATCTGTTTCTTTATTCTTTGGTTTATTTATTGGATTATTGTTTGCAATTTTAAGATTAAACAAAAATATATTTATTAACAAATTTGCTTACGGTTATTCTTATGTTTTTAGAGGAACACCTTTATTGGTTCAGATTTTCATCATTTATTTTGGTTTAGGACAAATTGAATATTTAAGATCAACATTTTTGTGGGTTATTCTTAAAGAACCTTACTGGTGTGCAATCATAGCTTTTACATTAAATACTGGTGCTTATACCTCTGAAATTTTAAGATCTGCATTTCAAACAATAAAACCAGGTATTATTGAGGCTGGTAAAAGCTTAGGAATATCAAACAAAATAATATTTTATAAAATACAAATTCCAATTGCCATTAGACAATCATTGCCCGCATATGGGAATGAGATAATATTGATGATGAAGGGAACTTCTTTAGCAAGTACTGTTACATTAATGGACCTAACGGGTGTTGCAAAGTATATTATTTCAACAACATTCAAACCAATAGAAGTATTCATTGTTGCAGGTGGAATTTATTTATTTATGACTTTTATCATCCACAACGTTATTAAATACCTAGAGAAAAAATATAGTTTTCAATAATAAAAATGTTCTTATCAGAGAAACAAATTAAAGATTATCAAACTGATGGTGCCCTGATTATTAAAGATATTTTTAAAGACTGGATTGAACCATTAAGAAAAGGGTTTGAAAAAGTTTTAGATAATCCAAGTAAACACGGAAGAGAAAACGTAAATGATAATAATGGTAGATTTTTTGAAGATTATTGTAATTGGGAAAGAATAGAAGAATTTAAAGATTGTATTTTTAATTCACCTGGTGGCCAGATTGTTGCTGAGGCAACTAATTCTAAATCTACTCAAATTTTTCATGAACACATTTTTATTAAGGAGCCAGGCACTAATAAAGAAACACCTTGGCATCAAGATATGCCTTATTACTGTGTTGATGGCAATGATACAGGGAGTTTGTGGATACCACTAGATGAGGTTGATAATAAAAATAATCTTCAATTAATTTTAGGCTCTCATAAGTGGCTAAAGTTAATTAGACCAACAAAATGGTCTAATGATCAGTCTTGGTATAAAGATGATACTTCATTTATGAATTTACCTTCGTTAGAAGAATTTAAAAAAAATATTTTAATACCTGAGTTAACTTTAGGTGATGCAGTATTGTTTAATTTTAAAACTGTACATGGCTCAACTGGAAATAATACCTCTAAATCTCGAAGGGCATTTTCAATGAGATTTATAGGTGATGATGTTAAGTACATTAATAGAGGAGGGCCAACCTCTCCACCATTTGATGGAATAAATTTAAAGTCTGGTGATTTAATGCGTGAAGATTGGTTTCCCAGAGTTTTTAGTAGTTAGTATACTCTTTTATTTCTTTAATTTTTGATCCTGAATGATTATTTATGTCGAGCTTAATTTTAGCTCGAGTATCATTAAGAAAATGTACATCTCGAGATAATCTTATAAAATTTTCTCCAAAGTTTGAGTCTTTTTCACACTTTCTTTTATCGTCTTCAATAATCCATAATTTAGAATTTATATTTTTTAATGCTACAAAAAATTTTTCTAATTTTTCATCTAGTTTAACATTTTTTTCAAGTTCACTTTTTAAAACTTCATATTCATCATTTATAAATTTAAGTTTTTCAGAATCTTTAATCCTATCTTTTTTGATTTCTAAAATAGATATTTTATCAAAAAGTTCACCAACAGATACTTCAACTAGAATTTTGTTCATAAAGTTTTATACTATGTTAAATTGTTATAAAAATGTCTAATATTTTAGTTATTAAACACGGTTCATTGGGTGATATAGCGCAAGCATGTGGTGCAATTCAAGATATTTCTGAAAATCATAGTAATGACGAAGTTCATTTACTAACAACAAAACCATATTTTGATTTATTTAAAAAAAATCCTCATATTTCAAATGTTATTTTAGATAAGCGGTTATCAAGATTAAACCTCATCTACTTATATTCATTGATGAAAAATATTAAGAAATACAAATTTTCTAAAGTTTATGATTTACAAAACTCAAGCAGAACAACATTTTATAAAAATATATTATTTCCTAAAGCAACAAAAGAAATATGGTCATCTACAGAAACCACATTACCCAAAGGAACTACAAAAGATGATTTTGATAAAGACTCAGTTTTATCTAGATTTGATCATCAATTAAAAAGTTCTGGTATTAATACCAGTCATACTTTAAGCCCTGATTTTTCATGGAGCCCATCAGATATATCTCAAATAAAAAATTATCATCAATTAGACCAATATATTGTTCTTTTTCCTTTTTGTTCCCCTCATTTAACCTCTAAGAAGTGGCCTTATTACAATGATTTAATTTCTATGATTAATGAAAAATCAGACAATAAATTTAAAGTAGTTATAGCCCCTGGTCCTGGTGAAATTAAAGAAGCATCAAGTATTAATGCTCTTTGTGTTTTAGATAATGGTAAAGCTTTAGATATTTCTCAGTTAGCAGCATTAATTAAAGATAGTTCGTTTGTAGTTGCTAATGATACTGGACCTGCTCATATGACAGCTCATTTAGGATCAAAAGGAATTGCTTTATTTGGTTCTCATACAACTCCTTTTAAAGTTAGCATCGAAAGAGAAAATTTTAAAGCAATACAGGCTCCAGAATTATCCAAGTTGTCAGCAGAAAAAGTTTTTGAAAGATTGTCAGAGATTATTTCTTAATCTTTTCTAATATTCTTAAAAATATAGGAACTGTAAAAAGTATAAAAAGTAATCTTATTATATGATGAAATGCTACAAAGTCTGGATCTAAATCAAAAGCAATTGCTATAACAGCTACCTCGTAAATTCCACCAGGACTAAAAGATAATATTAAAGTTAAAATATTAGTATCAACAAAGAATGTTGCAACATATGCAGCAAGCAAACCTAGTAAGACCAATATAGTTGTAGCAACTATGCTATGTAATGAATTATTTGCAATTTCTTTAACAGTTTTTTCAGCAAATCTACATCCAACAGAAGCACCAAGTATCAAAAGACAAAAATTAATTGATGCATCAGGCAATTTGTACGAGGCAATATCTGTAATTTGTAATAATCCACTAGCAAATAGCGTTCCTGATAATAAAGCTGCGGGAACTCTAATCTTATCAAAAACAAAAATAAAAAATAAAGATGCAATGATAAGTAAAATTAGATTTAGATGATTTTGCCCCATGTAATCAAAGTTATCTAATAGCAATGCTTCTGAACCAGTATTATTAACAATAATAAATGGAATAACTGTTATAATTATAATTAATCTAATTAGATGTGAAGTTGCCACTTGAGATAAATCAGTTTTTTCATTTTCTGCTAAAATCATTAACGGACCTAAAGCACCTGGTGCTGAAGAAAATATTGAGGCCTTTTCCTCGTAATCTGCATATTTTTGTAAATATTTTGAAACAATTAAAATGCAAGTAATAATGTAGATAAGCATTATAGCTGATGTCCAAATCCAATTAATCATCTGATTAAAAAGATTTTGATCAATATAGTTACCGATATGTAGTCCAAGGATAATTAAAATTGAACTTAAAGCTATTTTAGGCATTACAACTTTTAATCCAGCTAATGCAGCAATAGATGTGACAATCATGGGGCCTAACATCCAAGCTAAAGGAATATTAAAATAGTCAGCAACTATTGCACTAGGAATTGAAATTAAGATTACTGAAATAAACTTTTTAGAGAAAAGTTGTTTAAAACTTGAATAATAAAAAGTAACTTTAGACTCGTTCATAATCAGCTCTTCTATCACCACTTTAAAAAAAAATAACAGAAAAGAAGTTAACGAAAAAAGTGAACTTTAATTTTTTTTATAAAATTTGTTAATAGTTAATGCTGAGTTTTTATCTCAATAATTAGAATCAACCATTAGTTGAATGATAATATTATAAGTTGCATTAATATTTATACTGTAATTTACTGTGTTTTTTAAATTAGAGAGGGAAAAATAATGAAAAACTTAAAAAGAATAGTTTCAGTATTATTTTCAGCAATCCTGTTATTCTCAGCAACTACAACTAGTTCAATTGCGATTGATAAAATTCACTTCGTAATTGGTGGTGGTGCTGGTGGTGGTTGGGATGGAACTGCTAGAGGTACTGGAGAAGCTTTGACAAAAGCTGGTATGTTAAAAAGTGCATCATTTGAAAATATGTCAGGTGGTGGTGGTGGTAAAGCATTAGCTTTCATGATTAATACTAAACCTGCAAATACAGTTTTAGTTCAGTCTACACCATTAGTTTTAAGATCAATCACTAGACACAAAGGTTATGTAAAAGGTAGTGGTACTTTGTCATATAAAGATGTTGTGCCGATCGCTGGTGTAATTGGTGACTATGGTGCAATTGCTGTTGCAAAAAACTCACCTTACAAAAACTTTAAAGATGTAGTTGATGCTTATAAGAAAAATCCAAGCTCAATCAAAATGGCTGGTGGATCAGTGAGAGGAAGTATGGACCATTTAATTGGTGCTTTAGCTTTTCAAGCTGCTGGTGCTAATCCAAATGATGTAGCTTACATTCCTTATGATGCTGGTGGAAAAGCATTAGCTGGACTTTTATCTGGAGAGACTCAAATCATCTCTACAGGTTTAGGTGAATTGATGGGTGCAAGAGACCAAGTAACAATTATTGGTATTACTGCTCCTTCAAGAGTTTCTGATGCTCCAGATGCACCAACTCTAAAAGAACAAGGATATGATGTGCAATTCGTTAACTGGAGAGGATTTTTTGGCCCTCCAGGTATGAGCAGTGCAGATAAAAATGCAATTGCTAAAATGCTAGGCGATGTACAAAAAACTTCTGAATGGGAAACTGTTAGAGCAAGAAATGCTTGGGTTAATATTTACAATCCAGGTGACAAGTTTGTTTCTTTCTTAGAAAAACAAACAGAAGAAATGACAGCTCTTATGAAGAAATTAGGAGTTATATAATCCTTAGGGTTATTTAAAAATTAGAGCAGTGAATATAAATACTACAAAAATTATATCACTGCTCTTTTTTATTTTTTCAGCATTTTATTTATATACTGCTTACCAAATTCAAGTTTTTGCATTTGATGAAAATGCACCTTTTAATGCCAGAACATTTCCAATTTACTTAGGTTATGCTGGTTTATTTTTTTCAGGATTAAAATTAATCTTACCTGATCCAAATACAATTAAAGTAGAACACAAAACTCTAGAATATAAAAAGACTGCAATCTTGGTCTTAATTGCAATTATATATGGAGCAACCATCTTAAAAGTTGGTTATTTTTTAACGACTTCTTTCTTTTTAATGGGGTCATATTATTTTCTAGGTGAGAGAAGATGGTTCTTAATGTTTATGCTATCTTTTCCATTTGTTGCAGGATTTATGTACTTATTACATGGCGTTCTTGACATTTATCTTAGAGATCCATTTTTAAAATTAATTGGAGTGATGGGATGATAGAAGGAATTTTAATTGGTCTAACAACAGCTTTAACTTTTCAAAATATATTTATGGTGATGATTGGTTGTTTTTTTGGAACAATTATTGGAATGCTTCCAGGTCTTGGACCAATGACAGCGATTGCGTTAATGATACCAATTACATATGGTTTTGATCCAGCAACTGGATTAATTTTAATGGCTGGTGTTTATTATGGTGCTGTATTTGGTGGATCTACTTCTTCTATATTATTGAATGCACCTGGTGTTCCTGGAACAGTTGCAACTTCATTTGATGGTTATCCAATGGCTCAACAAGGAAAAGCTGGTAAAGCTTTAGCTATAGCAGCCTGGAGTTCTTTTGCAGGCGGAACACTTGCTGCAATTTATTTATTGTTTTTAGCACCGAGTTTATCAAAAGTAAGTTTGTCGTTTAGATCGCCAGATTATTTTGCTTTAATGGTTTTGGGGTTAACAGCAATTGCTGCTTTTTCATCTAAGGGTCAATTTATTAAAGCAATGATGATGGTAGTTCTTGGATTAATGTTAGCTTCAGTTGGTCAAGATAGCTTGTCTGACATTACAAGATTTACATTTAATAATATGAATTTAACAGATGGCATAAGTTTTGTTCTTGTTGTAATGGCAACATTTGCAATGAGTGAAGCCTTAACTATTATTTTAAAACGTAATGATCCAACAGCTGCTGCAAAACAAGTGTCCTTAACTGAATTAGGTTCAATTAGAATTAACAAAGAGGAAAGGGCAAAGATGTTAAAAACTATTCCTCGAACATCAATTATTGGTTTTATAATTGGAGTTTTACCTGGAGCAGGAGCTACTATTGCATCATTCTTGGCTTACGGAATGGAGAGAAATTTAGTTAAAGACGAGGAAAAAGAAAAATTTGGAAAAGGTAGCGTTCATGGATTAGCTGCACCTGAGACTGCAAATAATGCAGCGTGTTCTGGTGCATTTGTTCCATTATTAACTTTAGGTATACCGGGAAGTGGAACTACTGCTGTAATGTTAGGTGCTCTATTAGGTTTTGGTATTCAACCAGGTCCAAGACTCTATATGACTAATCCAGAAATTTTCTGGTCTGTTATAATGTCGATGTATATTGGAATGGTAATACTTCTTATTCTAAACTTACCTTTAATTCCTTATATTGCTAGAATTCTAGCTGTACCTAAAAACTACTTAATTCCACTTATTTTGTTTTTTTCAATTACAGGAATTTATGTAATGTCATTTAATAATTTTGATATTTATTTAATGATAGGAATTGCTGTAGTTGCAACATTTATGCGCTTATATGATTTTCCAATGCCTCCACTTATTTTAGCTTTTGTGCTTGGTGGATTGATGGAGGAAAATTTAAGAAGATCTTTATTGTTAAGTGATGGTTCTTGGACTTTTTTATGGGACAGAACTCTTACAGCTTGTATATTAGCCACAACAATCCTTATTGTTGGATGGCAAATTTATAAAACTATTACTAAGAAAAATTAAAATTTTACAACTTAAGATTTAATATCTATTCGTTTTCTAATAATTTCTTTATTAAGCTTCATTTCACGATATGAAATAATGAAAACTCCTAAAAATATTACACTAGCACCAATCCAAGTGAAGAGATCAGGTGTTTCACTAAAAACATAATAACCAATTAGAGAAGCAAACACTAAACTTAGAAAAGAATAAGGTTGGGTCATGCTTACATCTACTAATTTATAAGCATGATTAATACAAAGATGCAACAATGTACCAAATAAACCTGCAAAAAATAAATAAATCAAAGTCTGTAAATCAGGTGTTTGCCAGTAAAATAATACAATAATGAAACTAAAAATTGTCATATACGTATACCCATAAGATAAAATTGTTATTGAACTATCATCTTTTGCAATACTTTTTGTAATTATAATCACAACAGACCACATAAAAGATGAGGCTAATGCCATATAAACCCCAAGAGAGATATCAATTATTCCTGGTCTTAAAATTATTAACATACCAATAAATCCTAAAACTAGGGCAAAACTTCTGTATATATAAATTTTTTCTCCAAGAAATAAAACAGCCAGTATTGTTACCAAGAAAGGGACAACAAAAGAAATTGCTGTAGCTTTTTCAATTGGCATCATTACCAAAGCCGAGAAATATAAAAGCATTGAAGGTAGATTTAAAACAGCTCTAAAGAAATGTTTTTTTAGATGATTTGTTTTAAAAACCGTAAATTTAGATTTTAATATATAAGGAAAAATAATTAGGAAACCAAATAAAAATCTAAAAAAACCAGCAACATAAACATTTACTTCTTCTTGAGCTAATTTTAAAAATGTAAGCATTAATGTTCCAAATAATACTGAAGCTACAATTAAAAAAATTGCTAATTTATTATTTGAAATCAATTTAATATCTTCTTATATTCTTCTATTATTTTAGACCACTGAAATTTATTCACAAATTCTTTTGCATTTTTGCCAAACTCTAAATATTTTTTATTTTCTAACATTAAATTTATTGAAGAATAAACGTCATCAAGATTTTCACCGTCACATATAATACCAGTATTTTCATGATCAATTGCATCAGAAGCACCACCATCTTTACCACCAATTGATGGGATACCATATTGAGCAGCCTCAGTATAAGCTATGCCAAATCCTTCGACTGAAGATTTATAGATACCAGAAGGCATAACAAATATATTTGATTTAGCTATTAAAGCATTTTTTAATTCATCACTTATATCTTTGAAAAACATTACCTGACCTTCTAAATCTAATTCTTTAACTAAGTTTTTAATATTTTCTTCTTCATCACCGTAACCAACACAAATGTAGACAATATCAGGATAAATCTGTTTAAGATTTCTTAAAGCCATTATTACCTTTTCATGATTTTTTCTCTTATCAAATCTTGAAACTGTAATTAATCTTGGTGTTTTTACTTTAAGTAAACTTTCAACTTTATCTAATGATTTTTTATCAAGATCTTTTATTGGATCAATTCCAGGGTTAATGACAATAATTTTATCTTGATCTACCCCAAGTTCTATCGCTAAATTTTTAGTATATTTTGAATTAGCAATTACTTTTTCAACATTATTTAAAACATTTAATAAACGTTTATTAATACCTGATCCTTTTGCATGATTAATTTCTTTACCATGGATTAAGCAATATTTATTTCTATTAGTTTTTAAATGTTCTAAACTTTTCCAGTGGTCGGCAATAATACCTTTAACTTTACTTTCTTTAACAAACTCATCAATTAGATAAGCTTTTCTATACTTTCTTAGTAATTTAGGTCCACCAACTCTTTCAATTGAAAATGAAGCTTGCTCATCAAAAGATTTATGGTTTTCAATGTAATCAGCAAATACTTTAATCATAAAGTTTTTTGAAAGTTCTCTTGCAAGTCCCCACATTAAGCTTTGCATTCCTCCAAGTTCAGGTGGGAAAGATCTAGTAACAAATAGATACATTAATCATACTTCCACTTGATACCACAACCAGCACTTGGAGTTTGATCTTTTGGTCCGCTGCCAGTTTCAGCAACTTGCCTCATAGCTTTTAGTAAATCACTTTCTCCATCTTTTACTGGAATAAAATTTTTAAGTTCTCTCAATCTACCTCTGTATTGAAGTTCTAAATTTTTATTATAGCCAAAAAAATCTGGAGTACATACAGCATCATACGCTTTAGCAACTTCTTGTGTATCATCTTGAAGATACGGAAAATTAAACTGATTATCATTTGAAAATTTAATCATATTTTCAAATGAGTCCTCTGGATAATTTATGAAGTCATTAGAACATATAGCAACTGAATTAATTCCAACTTTTTTTAATTCACTACAATCCTCAACAATTTCTCTTGTTACAGCTTTCACATAGGGACAATGGTTACAAATAAACATTATCAAGGTACCGTTTTCACCTTTGATATCATTTAAAGAAATAATTTTTTTTTCTGTAGATTTTAATTCAAAGGGTAAAGCTTTTTGACCAAAATCGCATATTGGAGTTTGAACTGGCATACTGTAATAATATATAAATTATGTTCTATGATTTAAAAGATAAAAAACCTCAAAACTCTGGCGAAAATTGGGTAGCTCCCAATGCAACAATTATAGGAGATGTTACTTTAGAAAAAAACTCAAGTATTTGGTTTAACGCAGTTTTACGTGGAGATATTGAAAATATTCACATTGGTGAAGGGTCTAATATTCAAGACGGTAGTGTTTTGCACACTGACCCAGGCTGTCCTTTAAAAGTTGGAAAAGATGTAACTGTTGGCCATCTTGTTATGCTTCATGGGTGCACGATTGGAGACAATAGCATGATTGGTATTGGAGCTGTAATTCTAAATAAAGCTAAAATAGGCAAAAATTGTATTATTGGAGCAAAAGCATTAATTACCGAAAACAAAGTGATACCTGATAATTCATTAGTAATTGGGTCACCAGGTAAGGTAATCAGAGAAGTGACAGAAGAAGAAAAAAAATCAGTTTTAGAGAACACAAAACATTATCAAGATAATTGGAAAAAATATTCTAAATCAATATTTTAAAGGAGGATTAAATGCCTGCAGGTTTTGTAATTGCACAATTAAAAGTCACAAATCCAGAAAATTATAAAGAGTATGTAGAAAAAGTTACTCCAATTGTTAAAAAATTTGGTGGAGAATTTCTTGTAAGGAATGGAGAATATAAGATTTTTGATGGTGAAACTCAATTTCCAAGAATAATTATACTTAAATTCTCAAGTTATGAAAAAGCATTGGAGTGGTACAACTCTGAAGAGTACAAACCTATAAAACAAATAAGACTCGATAATTCTGAAGGTACAAATATAATTATTAAAGGGATATGAAAAAATTAATAATAATTTTATTTTCTTTATTCTTATCAACAAATCTTTTTGCAGAAATTAAAGTTCCAGGATCAGGTGGTATTAATTACTGGGATGATTTTGAGAAATATTACAAAAAACAACTTAAGAAATCTGAAAAAAAGAAACAAAATTTAATTTATTACGGATCTACAAGTGGTGGAGGATGGGCTCCAGGATTTATAATTGTAAAAGAAGTTAATGATGAAGCTCATGAAAAAGCTTACGCAAAGTGTATGAAGAAAGCAAAAAAATATACACAAAATGATTGTTTTTTGTTTGCAATTAATAACAAAATTGTTTGGACAAATATTGATGGACCAATTGCAAGTACCAAGATGAATTTAGAAATTGATGAGAATGATAGAAAGTCAGGAAGATATTTTGAAGATCAGCCTGATACTACAAATGAACCACAAGTTCATTTTATATATATATTAAACAAAGATAGTAAAGATAATGAGTGGGATATTAATGGTAAAATGGAAAAAGAGTTATTAGCAGCAAATGAAAAAGTTTTAAAAATGACAAAAGGTAAACAAAAATTTAGATATGATATGAGAGAAGATGGTAAATTAGATATTTCATTTGTTAGATTTAATAAACAATATAAGGGTAATTATGGGATGAACTATCCTGACGCTTATTTAACACAAAAAGGATTTAACGATCCTAATAAATTATATTTTGCTTGGGCAGATGTTAAACACAGTGATGGAGGACAGGCAAGTGTCCATCATGGATATATTTTTTTACAAAGCAAATACATTTCAAACGCAAATAAAAGAATGATGATGACATTGCATGAAATATTGCATGTAAATGGTTTTGCGTGGCCATGCACAAAAGGTAATTCTAATGGACATACCTCAAGCTCAACAGTAATTGGTGGACCAGTTGGTGATGATTCATATAAACTTGGGGTTTTATATGACCATGGTGACGATACTTGTCCAGATTTTAAAGACTCTGTTTTTCTAGATCCAACATCTGATAATCCTTTTAATCCAGTGGAATTAAAATGTGCAATGGCAGCTGAGGTTGGACGTGGTAAAGCTCCAAAAGAAAATTATGATTGGAGAAAAAGGTATTCTCATAAAAAGCTTCAAAAAATTAAAAAAAAGAGGACGTGGTGTACTTACAATGTGGGAAATTAACTTATAATTTTATTTACTTAAATAGTAGACCATTGACTGAATAAACTATTAATCCAATTATTATTAAAAATAAAATTAAAAAAGAAATTTGCCCGCTTAACTTTGTTTTAATTTTCGTTTTACCTTCTTTAAATTTTTTAACATGAATGCTACCAAATCTCATTACAGCTAACCCTAAAATGATTAAAAATGCTGTAAATATATATCCAGTAACCATCTATGGAACTAACCAAGTTTCTTTATTATTTTCTAAGTTAAATTTTGCTCTTCTGTGACCTTTAGCAGCTAAATAAAGCCACTCAATGGATTTTATTTTGCACTGAATAACAGTAAAGTTTTTATAACCTTCTTCGCTTTGTTCTTTTGTGTAATCAAAGTTATCAAGCTCAGGTTTTAATCCCGAAGTTGGAATATCAGATCTTGTCCCAGGCCCATTATCTACCAAGTAACATTTTCTAGATATATGTTGTGTTTTAGACCAAGATTCTTTTGTAACTTCATTTTCGTGATTAACAGTACATTCTACTTTTAGTCTTACCTGTATTTTTTCTTCCTTATCATAGAATAACATCGCAGCATTTTGATTAGTTTTTAACTTTGAAATTTTATCTGATCTAATATCACTGTGATATTGAACAAAATTATTTGTTTCATCTGCTTTCCTAAGAACAACTATCCGACCATCAAATTCAGACTGATTTCCACAAATAAAAACTGGTATTCTAAATGGTGAACTTCTATCTTTCACAGCATTAGCTAACATTGACCAAATTTTCTTTTTGATCTCAGCAAAGTCCTCGTAATAAGGAACTGTATCAGTCACAAATATTATTTTTTCTTTTTTAGCCTAGCTATCAAACCTGAGCTATCCCAACGATTTCCACCCATTTCTTGAACTTCTGCATAATAGCCATCAATAATTTCTGTAATAGGAATAGGTGAACCATTTCTTTTTGCTTCTTCAATAACAATTGCAAGATCTTTTCTCATCCAATCGATTGCAAAACCATAATCAAATTTATCATCAGTCATAGTTCTGTATCTATTTTCCATTTGCCAAGACTGAGCCGCACCTTTAGATATTGTTTCCATAACTTTATCCATATCTAAACCAGCGTTTATTCCAAAATTAATTGCTTCAGATAATCCTTGAACAGTACCTGCAATGCACATTTGGTTCATCATTTTTGTTAATTGACCACTTCCACAAGGACCAATTAATTTTACCTTCTTGCTATAACAATCAATTACAGGTTCTGCTTTTTTAAATACTTCTTCATCACCACCAACCATAACAGTTAGTATTCCTCCTTCGGCTCCAGCCTGTCCTCCAGATATAGGTGCATCTAAAAAACTAAATCCTTTATCTTTTGCGTCTTTATTTAATTGTCTTGAAACTTCAGCAGATACAGTTGAGTTATCAATAAAAATTGATCCTGCTTTTGCAGTATTAAACAATCCGTTTTCACCTGTTGCAACTTCTCTTAAATCGTTGTCATTACCAACGCATGTAAAAATAAAATCAGCACCATCTGCTGCTTCAGCAGGAGTATTCGCCATTTTACCTTTATATTCACCAATCCATTTTTCAGCTTTAGCTTTGGTTCTGTTAAAAACAGTTACATTGTGTCCGGCTTTTGATATATATCCAGCCATAGGGTAGCCCATAACCCCAAGACCTATGAAAGCAACATTACAAGTCATAATTTTTTTCTATGTTTAAAAATTTAAGTTTAAAAGTAATTGTATTTGGATTTATATTTACATTTTTTTCTAGCTTTGGACAGAGTTTTTTTCTTGGGCTTTTCAATTCTAGTATTAGAGATGCTTTATCAATTACACATGGACAATTTGGCTCAATTTATGCATCTGCAACATTGTTAAGTAGCTTAGTTTTAGTTTGGATTGGAAAAAAAATTGATGATGTAAATATTTTAAAGTTTGCATCTTATGTAATAATTTTTTTATCAGCATCTTGTTTTATATTTTCAAAAATTTCTTCAGTAATATTTTTGTTTATTGGAATTTTTTTAATGAGATTAGCTGGTCAAGGCTTATCAAGTCATACTGCTACAACAACTATTTCTCGTTATTTTAACAAAAATAGAGGTCGAGCTTTAAGTATAGGTTGGCTAGGTTTATCATCTGCTGAATTTGTTTTACCGGTATTGATTGTTTTCTTACTAACCTTCAGTGATTGGAGAGATATCTGGATCTTAATTTCAATTTTAATTATAATTGTTTTGCCAATCTTATCATATGTCTTAGTAAAAAATGTTAAGTTAGATACAAGAGAAGAGTCCAACTCTGATATGGGGTCTTTGAAAGAAATAAAACAATGGAAAAGAATTGAAGTTCTTAAAGATTATAGGTTTTATGTAATTTGTATGACTATGCTCGCAATGCCTTGGATTGCTACAGGTACTTTTGTCTATCAGTCATTTATTTCAACATCAAAAGGTTGGGGTCCATATGTTGTTGCACAATCATTTATGGCTTATTCTATATTTTCTGTAATTACATTATTTATTTCAGGTTTTTTGATTGATAAATTTAGTAGTCGAAAGTTATTAATTTATATGAATATTCCTCTTTTGTTTTCTGCAGGAGTACTTTTTTATTTTAAAAGCCCAGTATCATCATTTATTTTTTTTGGCTTAGTAGGCATATCTAATGGATTAGCAAATGTTTTAGGTTCTTCTACTTGGGCTGAAATTTATGGTGTTAAATACATAGGATCAATTAAAGCTTTGACTACAGCATTAATGGTTTTTTCAACTGCGTTTGGTACTGCTTTATTTGGGATTCTCATTGATTATGGTTTATCAATTGAACAAATAGCTATTGTTTCTGGAGTATATATTTTATGCTCTATAATTCTTCTTTATTTGGTTAGAAATAAATTAAATCCACATTATATGTAAAATACTCCTTGATTTTTTAAGGTTCACTGTATAGATACTGCGCATGGCAAGAGTAACCGTAGAAGACTGCATAGATAAAGTAGATAGCCCATATGAATTAGTGCTTGTTGCTAAAGAAAGAGCTACTCAATTAAATTCAGGTATTGAGCCAACTTTAGATAGAGATAACGATAAAAATACTGTTATTTCTTTAAGAGAAATCGCAGAAGAAAAAATTAAAGTTTCAGATTTAACAGAAAGTGCCGTTTACAAACTTAGAAAACATGTTGAGCAAGTTGATGATGGTGCTGAGGATGATGAAGAAATTGGCGATGAATTTGAAAACATGTATAAAGGCGAAATTTCAAAAAGTGGTACTCCAATTCTACCTTCTAAAAGAGCAAGAAAAACTCCAGAAAAAATACAAGTTTCTCAAGAAGATCTAGCAGAATTATCAGAGACAGCCAAACCAGATGTCGATGTTTCAGCAGGTGAAGAAACAATGAATGATCAAGGTGAAGTTTCTTTAGATGAAGTTTCAGAACAAGAAAATCAAGAAGCGGAAGCAATTACAGAAGATTCAGACGCTTCAAACTCATAATAAAATAATATAAAGTTAAACCATGAATAGGAAAGTATCAGTTGCTCCTATGATGGATTGCACAGATCGTCATGAGCGTTACTTTTTAAGATTGATCTCAAAGAATACACTTCTTTATACAGAGATGGTTGTTGATGAAGCAATCAATCGAGGAGATAAAAAAAGATTACTAGGATTTAATATTAATGAAAAACCAGTAGCACTTCAATTAGGAGGATCTTCTCCAAAACTTTTAGCAGAAGCTTCTAAATTAGGAGAGGACTTTGGATATGATGAAATTAATTTAAATTTAGGTTGTCCAAGTAGAAAAGTTGAAAAAAGTAAATTTGGTGCTTGTTTGATGAAAGAGCCTAATTTAGTTGCAGATTGTTTAAGTAAAATGCAAGCCTCAACTAGTTTACCAGTAACCATAAAAACTAGAATTGGATATGATAATGTCGAAGATTATGAAAATCTTCATAATTTTATTACAACTTTAAAATTAACGGGAGTTAAAACATTTATCATTCATGCTAGAAAAGCAATGTTAGGAAAATTTACTCCTAAGCAAAATTTAAATATTCCTCCTTTAAAATATGATTATGTTTATAAATTAAAGGAAGACTTTCCAAATGAAGAAGTAATAATAAATGGTGGAATAACATCTGTTGATCAAATCAAACCACATCTACAAAAAACAGATGGTGTGATGATTGGACGAGCAGCATATCACACACCTTATATGTTAGCAGATATCGAAAAAGAAATTTTTGGAACTGAAGAAGTCTTAAGCAGACAAGATGTAATTGAACAATTAATTCCTTATGTAAAAGATGAAATCAAGAAGGGTACAAGATTAAATCAAATAATGAGACACACTATAGGTTTATTTCATGGTCAAACAGGAGCTAGTTATTGGAAAAGGTATTTAAGTGAAAATATGTGTGTGAGAGATGCTGATGTTAAGAAAATTGATCACATTATGGATAAGATCAAATACAATAATATCGATACAAGTGTAGGGCAATCTGCTTAATTCAATTCTAGCTAACGAATATAGTTATTTAATTTTATTAATGGCACTCACAGCAGTTCCTGTTGGCTTTGTTGCTGGTTTATTTGGTATTGGTGGTGGCTTAATTACTGTTCCATTTCTTTATTATATTTTTGGAACTTTAGGAATAGATCAACAATATATAATGCACTTAGCAGTGGGAACTTCTTTTGCAATTATAATTCCAACATCAATAGTATCCGTTTTAACCCATCATAAATTTAATGCTGTAGATTTTAGTATACTTAGAAATTATGGAATATTTGTAGTTATAGGCGTAATTATTGGAACAATATTTGCTGCAACGCTAAAGACAAAATCTCTAGTACTCTTTTTTTCAATAGTAATTTTATTTTTAGGTATTTATTTACTTTTAATAAAAGAAAAAGAACAAAACATAATATCTGAAATGAAATTATATTTAAAAATTTTATTTGGATTAATTGTTGGTTTTATTTCTGCGATAATGGGTATTGGAGGCGCTATAATGAATGTTCCAATTCTTAAATTCTTTGGTTATTCAATTAATAAAGCAATTGGAAGTGCAGCTGCAATTGGTTTTTTAATTGCATTATTCGGTGCAACAGGTTTTTTAATTTCAGGAAGTTATTTAAAAATAAATTTACCTTTAAGTATTGGGTTTTTAAATATTCCTGCCTTTTTAATTTTTATTCCTATTACAACTTTTATGGCAAGACTTGGAGCAAGAACAGTTCACAAAATAGATAAAAATAAAATTAGTAAATTTTTTGGTATTTTTTTATTATTAGTTGCAGCTAAGTTTTTCTATGAATACATTAAATTATAAATATGCCTTTTAAAATTGATAAAAAATTTTTTAAGTCTTCACATCATATAACAGAACTTAAATTATGCAGTATTAGGCTTCATGATAATTCTAAATTTCCATGGATAATTCTAATTCCTAAAAGAAGTAAGGTTACTGACATGAGTGATCTAAATTCTAAAGATCAAATTTTACTTATGAAAGAAATTGTTCATGTAAGTAAAATCATGAAAAAATTATTTAAAACTTCAAAGTTAAATATTGAAAAAATTGGAAATATAGTTCCCCAGTTACACATACATATTATAGCAAGAACTAAAAAAGATAGTTCATGGCCACTATCTGTATGGGTTGTTAAAGGTAAAAATTATACTAAAACATCTGTATCTATTATGATGCAAAAGGTTAGGAAAGCTTTTAAATAAGAAGAGGTGACTTCAGTCTCCCTCCATCACCTCACTTAAATAACTATCTGATTCTTGATAAATAACTAAGCACGTTTTAATTGAATCTTTGATTTGTTGTATAACTTTTTTGAAGGATTTTATTTTCACAAAATTTAGATAAAAATTAAGTATCTTTAATTATATCCTCTAGTTTTTACTCTCTAAAAGCATTACTTTTTAAGGACATGAATAAGAATGATATTTAAATTAGGCTATATTTTTTGATCATATTCACCAACTTTTCCAGTTTTTTGAAGTAAATCGTCAATAAAATCAAAGATTTTCTTCTTTCTTATGTCTGATGTTGGGCTTTCTGTTACAATTACTAGTGAAGGTTTATTTGAAGAGGCTCTAATTAAACCCCAAGAACCATCTTCAAAAGAAAATCTTACTCCATTAACCGTTAGAACTTCAGTTATTACCTGTTCATCAATTTTGGTTTTATTATTTTTTATTTCTTCAACTTGCTTAACTAGCTGTTCAACTACATGATATTTTTCCTCATCTTTACAAAAAGGGGCCATAGTTGGTGTTTGATATGTATTAGGTAGTTTATTGATGATTTCACTCATCTTTTTATTTTGATTGTCTAATAAATGACAGACATGAATTGCTGAATTAATTCCATCATCATAACCATAACCTAAAGGTTGATTGAAAAAGAAATGGCCACTTTTTTCAAAACCAGCTAGTGCTTTTTCAGTATTAACTTTTCTTTTGATATGAGAGTGACCTGTCTTCCAATAAATAGTTTCACAATTATTTTCCAACAAAACCTTATCTTTTGAGTACAATCCTGTTGATTTAACATCTACTACAAACTTAGAATTTTTATATTTTGTTGATAAGTTTCTTGCAATTAGTAAACCAATTTTATCAGAAAATATTTCATTACCCTCATTATCAATAACACCAACTCTATCTCCATCACCATCAAACCCAAAGCCTATGTCCGCATTATTATCTTTCACAGCTTTTGCGATTGCATGAAGCATTTCTAAATCTTCTGGATTAGGATTATACTTTGGAAAGGTCCAGTCAAGATTACAATCAAGTTCAATAACCTCACAGCCAATTCCTCTTAATATATCAGGCGCAAATACTCCAGCAGTACCATTTCCACATGCAACAATTGCTTTTAATTTTTTATTAATCTTATTACCGTTTATTAAATCATCTTTATAAATTTGTTGAAAATTTCCTATTTGTTTCTCATTACCCTCACCACTTGAGAAATTTTCATTTAATGTAATCTCTTTTAATTCTGCCATTTCTTCAGGCGCATGAGTTAAGCCTTTTTTAATACCCATTTTTACACCAGTCCAACCATTTTCATTATGACTTGCAGTAACCATGGCAACTGCATCAGCATCTAAATTAAATTGCGCAAAGTAAACCATTGGCGATAATGATAAGCCTACATCTTCAATATGACAGCCTGTTGACATTAAACCTATTTTAAGAGCACTTTTAATTTCTTCACTATAAGATCTATAATCGTGTCCAACGATTACTCTTGGATTCTCTTTTTGAGTATGTTTTTTATTTGTGTACCTAGACCCTTACCAAGATTCGTGATTCCTTCTTTGCTGATACCCTTTTCGTACAACCAGCGAGCGTCATATTCTCTAAAACCATAGGGATCTATTTTTATATTTTGATTCATCTGTTAATTACTTAACCTTTTTTAAATTTTTTTATTGAAATATATTTTGTCACGTTCTATAAATGTTCTATTGAATAGTTGTTTATATAGTATATTAACAATAAACGCATACAACATATAGTTGTTTTCGTCACAATAACAAATTATAGTATTTATTATGAATAAAATTCTATCACAGGCCCTAAAGAAAGCTGTCTCCGAATATAGCCCAGAAGTTAAAGAGGTATCAAAAGGAAATAGACCTGATCTTTTTTCTCTAAGCACTGAAACTGAACTTTTTCAAAATGACAAAGGAATTATAATTAAGATCGATAGATCTAAAGATGCAAACCTAACTGATTTTGGTAAAGCAACTTTGAAAGATAGATATCTTGGTCATAACGAGTCATACCAAGATTTGTTTGCACGTGTTGCAAGTTCATATGCTGATGACAATTTACATGCACAAAGAATTTATAATTACATAAGCAATCTTTGGTTCATGCCAGCAACACCCGTTTTATCAAATGGTGGAACTAAAAGAGGATTACCTATTTCATGTTTTTTAAATGAAGCTTCAGATAGTTTGGGAGGAATTCTTGATCTTTGGAGTGAAAACGTTTGGTTAGCTGCAAAAGGTGGTGGTATAGGAAGTTATTGGGGCAACCTTAGATCCATTGGAGAAAAAATTGGTAAAGTTGGAAAAACATCAGGAATAATTCCTTTTATTAAAGTTATGGATTCATTAACAATGGCAATTAGCCAAGGTTCTTTAAGAAGAGGCTCTGCTGCTTGTTATTTACCAGTTGATCATCCTGAAATTGAAGAATTTATTGAAATGAGAAGACCTACAGGTGGTGACCCTAATAGAAAAGCGTTAAATTTACATCACGGTGTTTTACTTTCAGATGCATTTATGAGAGCAGTAGAAAATGATGAACAGTGGGGATTAAAAAGTCCTGCAGATGGTACCGTTCAACAAACAATATCAGCTAGAAATTTATGGATAAGATTATTAACTGCAAGAATTGAAACTGGTGAACCTTATATAATTTACATTGATACAGTGAATAGATTAATTCCACAACATCATAAACTTGCTAACTTAACTGTTAAAACATCAAATCTATGTAGTGAAATAACTTTACCTACAGGAATTGATAAAGACGGAAGAGATAGAACGGCGGTTTGTTGTTTGTCTTCACTTAACTTAGAAAAGTATGATGAATGGAAAGATGATCCAGACATGATTAGTGATGTAATGAGATTTTTAGATAACGTCTTATCTGATTTTATCAACAAAGCTCCAGATCAATTTAAAGACGCAACATATTCTGCTGAAAGAGAAAGAAGTGTTGGATTAGGTGTTATGGGCTTCCATTCTTTTTTACAAAAAAATAGAATTCCACTTGAGTCTGTAATGGCAAAATCTTGGAATAAAAAAATATTTAAACAAATTGACGAACAGGTTAATAAGGCTTCAAAAGATTTAGCTGAAGAAAGAGGTGCTTGTCCTGACGCTGCAGAGTATGGGTATCAAGAAAGATTTTCAAATAAAACAGCAATTGCCCCAACTGCTTCAATATCAATTATATGTGGTGGAGCATCACCAGGAGTAGAGCCGATTGCAGCAAATAGCTATACTCACAAAACTTTATCAGGTTCTTTTAATGTTAGAAATAGATATTTAGAAGAAATCTTAGAGGGACATGGAAAAAATGATGATGAAACTTGGTCTACAATCACAACAAATCAGGGTTCCGTATCTCATTTAGATTTTTTAACTGATTTAGAAAAAGATGTTTTTAAAACTGCTTTTGAACTAAACCAACAGTGGATTATTGAATTAAGTGGAGACAGAACTCCATTTATATCTCAGGCTCAGTCAGTAAATTTATTTTTACCAGCTGATGTTCATAAAAAAGAGTTACACAAAATTCATTTTGATGCTTGGAAAAAAGGCTTAAAGAGTCTTTACTACTGTAGATCAAAATCAATTCAAAGAGCTGAAAATATCAATGATGCAAAATCAACAGATGTTTTAGCCAACGTTTACAAAAACAAACAAACTAATTCTGAAGAACCAGAATACGAGGAGTGCCTATCATGTCAGTAGCAGAAAAAATTAAGACACAAAGTAATGAAATAATCCAACCCAAAAAAATGGGTTTATTAGTTGAAAATCCAGTTTACAAACCTTTTAGATATCCATGGTGTTACGATGCGTGGTTAACACAACAAAGAATTCATTGGTTACCGGAAGAGGTACCACTAGGTGATGATGTTAGAGATTGGCAAAAAAATTTAACTCAATCAGAAAAAAATTTATTAACGCAGATATTTAGATTTTTTACTCAAGCAGATGTAGAAGTTAGTAATTGTTATCTAAGACATTACACAACTGTATTTAAACCAACAGAAGTTTTAATGATGATGACAGCTTTTGCTTCAATGGAAACTGTCCATGTAGCAGCTTACTCTCATTTGTTGGATACTATTGGAATGCCCGAGTCAGAATATTCTGCTTTTATGAAATACAAAGAGATGAAAGATAAATATGACTACATGCAAGGTTTCAATGTAAACTCTAAAGAAGATATTGCTAAAACAGTTGCGGTGTTTAGTGCCTTTACAGAGGGACTTCAGTTATTTGCAAGCTTTGCAATTCTTTTAAACTTCCCTAGACATAATAAAATGAAGGGAATGGGGCAGATTGTTACTTGGTCTGTTAGAGATGAAACTCTTCATTGTAATTCTATGATTAGAGTGTTTAAAGAATTCATAAATGAAAACCCTGAAATATGGACTCCAAAACTAAAAAAAGAACTTTATGAAGCTTGTAGAACTATCATTGAACATGAAGATGCTTTTATAGATCTAGCTTTTGAAATGGGTCCAATGGAAGGTTTAACTGCTCAAGAAGTTAAGGATTACATCAGGTTTATAGCTAACAGAAGACTTACACAATTAGGTCTGGAGCCAATTTATGATGTTCAAAAAAATCCACTTACTTGGCTAGATACTATGTTAAATGCTGTTGAGCATATGAACTTCTTTGAAGGACGTGCAACAGAGTATTCTAAAGCATCAACTCAAGGCACATGGGTTGAAGCATTTAGTTAATTTTGGAATATAAAAAATACTACCGAAAAACTAGCTTAAAACAAAAGGGAGTTGGCTCTTTTTTTTTAGCTGAGATTTCTAAAAAAAAACCTAAAAATTTCCTAGAAATTGGTGTTTTTCATGGTGTAACGGCCCGTAATGTTTGTGAACTTTTATTTAAAATACATGGAAATGATTTTAATTACATTGGATTAGATTTATTTGAAGAAAGTGATGAAAATAAAAATGAAGTCATTCCAAATACAACTTTTTCATCAAACCCAATTAAAAATTTTTATTACAAATATATCAAAAGACAAAACCCTTATAGCTTAGAAGCTGTTAAGGAATTATTACAAAAATTTAATAACAATGTTCATTTGATTAAAGGAAATTCTAATAAATTGTTAAGTAAAATAGATATGTCTAAGATCGATTATGTTTTTTTAGATGGTGGACATGAATACAATACTGTTTTGAATGATCTTAGCTGTTGTTCTGAAGTAATAAATAATGGTGGAACAGTTTTATGTGATGATTATGATTTACAACAAGCTCCTGGCGTTAGGAGAGCAATTGACGAGTTTGTTAAGAAAAATAACTTTAATTGTTCAATTATATGTAGTGGTAGATTTGCTAAGATTGAAAAAAATTAACTCTATCTATAATTTAATTCCATAACTTTTCGATGCTTACTGCCCTTATATTTAGCAAGGGGTCGAATAAGTTTGTTTGCAGCATGTTGCTCCATTATATGAGCAGACCAACCTGTAATTCTTGAAATTACAAATATTGGTGTAAAGAAATCAGTATCAAATCCCATTAAATGATAAGTAGGACCTGTTGGGTAATCTACATTTGGATAAATATTCTTTTTCTTAATCATGACTTTTTCAACAATGTCGTAGATCTTTTCAAAAGTTTTATCTTTTTTAATTTTAGCAACTTTTCCAAAGTATTCTCTCATAGTTGGAACTCTAGAGTCTCCAGATTTATAAACTCTGTGGCCAAACCCCATTACTACATCTTTATTTTTTAGAGCATTATTAATCCACTTTAATGCATTTTCAGGTTTTTTAATTTTTCTCATCATATGCATTACTTCCTCATTTGCACCACCATGAAGAGGACCTTTTAAACTTGCTATAGCCCCTGTAATAGCTCCATGAATGTCTGATAAACTACTAGTAATAGTTCTAGCAGTAAAAGTTGAAACATTGAAACTATGTTCGGCATATAAAATTAATGATACATCAAATGCTTTAACAATTTCTTTTTGAGGAACTTTACCAAAACACATATAAAAAAAGTTTTCAGCAAAAGTTAATTCTTTTTTAGGTTTAATAATTTTTTTACCATTTCTAATTCTGTAAAAAGCAGCTAGTGCAGTTGGAGTTTTAGCAAAAATTCTTAGAGCTTTTCTCATATTAGCTTCTGTTGAAGAATCTGATGTTTCTTTATCTTCTAAACCCATTACACTAACAGCTGTTCTTGCAACATCCATTGGGTGTGATTTTTTTGGCATATGTTTAATTATTTCATATAAATTTTTTGATAATTCTCTGTTATTTTTTTCTTCTTTTTCAAATTGTTTTAATTGAATTGAGTTTGGAAGATCTTTGTTTAAAATTAGATAAGCAACTTCCTCAAATTTACAATATTCACATAAATCTTGAGCAGCATACCCTCTATAAGTTAGAGAATTTATTTCAGGCATTACTTTTGAAACTTCTGTTTCATCGACCACTATACCCAGTAGCCCTTTTTTAATTTCTTCACTCATTATTCATGTCCTTCCGTACTAAAGTTATAAATTTTTTCATCAAGAGAATTGTATTTTTCATACTCAACTAATTCATAAAGTCTTTTTCTAGTTTGCATTTTATCAATAATATTATTTTGGTGTCCATTCGCATAAATGTCTCTTAATCCATCTTCTACATTTTTCATTGCTAATCTTTGCGTAGTCACTGGGTAAATGACAATATTATATCCAAAATTCTCTAATTCTTTGTAATTAAAAAGTTTTGATTTACCAAATTCTGTCATATTGGCTAACAAATAACATGAAAGCTCTTTTCTTACTTTTTCAAAATCTTTTTCATCTTGTAATGCTTCTGGAAAGATAATTTCAGCACCAGCATCAATGTATGCTTTGCATCTATCAATCATTTTATCAATTCCCTCAACGCTCTTAGCATCTGATCTTGCAATAATTTTAAAATTACTATCTTTTTTAGCTGCAACACACTCTTTAATTTTACCAACCATAGCCTCTGTTGAAATTAACTCTTTGTTATCAAGATGACCGCATCTTTTTCTTTCTATCTGATCTTCTAGATGTACAGCTGCAATTCCAAACTCTTCAAAAGTCTCAATAGTTTCTTTACAAGATTTAAACCCAGTATCTATATCAACAATTGTGGGTAAATTTGTAACTCTTGAGATCAAATATGCTCTAGTACTTACATCTTGCAATGTTGTTAAACCAATGTCAGGAAAACCAAGATCATTAGCCATAACACCACCTGATATATAAACTGCATCATATCCAATTTCTTCAATTAGTTTTGCAGTTAAAGGATTATAAGCTCCTGGTACTCTTAATATTTTATTTGATTTTAATTTTTCAACAAAATCTATTCTTTTTTGACTTGGTTCTTTTTCAACAAAATGCACTAGAATATTCCTTTTTTTAAATTTCTTTTCAAATCACTTTTTTTAATTTCTATATTTAATTTATCTAACTGACCTGATTTTAAATTTTTTAAATTTTGAACTGTTTTTATAAAGCGATCACTTTCTTTTTTATCAAGAATTCCATTTGTTAAAGTTAAAAACTTATTAATATAATTTTGTCTTTTAAATGGTCTTGCTCCATATGGATGTGCATCTGCTCTATCAAGTTGTTCACTAATTTTTTTACCATTATTTAAAGTGATAACTACTTTAGCACCAAAAGATTTTTTCATTGGATTTGGGTCGTGATATTTTTTAGTCCATTTCTTGTCTTCGTATGTTGTAATTGATTTCCAAATTTTGATAGTACTTTTTTTATTGGCTCTAGCTTTTGTGTAAGATTTAACATGATGCCAATCTCCATCCTCTAGCGCAACTGCAAAAATATACATAATTGAGTGATCTAGTGTTTCTCTGCTTGAATTTGGATTCATTTTTTGAGGATCATTTGCTCCAGTTCCAATTACATAATGAGTATGATGACTTGTAAAAATATCAATTTTTTTAATTTGATTTAAATTAGGTATTTTAGTTTTAAGTTTTTTGGCTAAATCAATTAACGCTTGAGATTGGTATTCTGCAGAATATTCTTTAGTGTATGTTTCAAGAATAGCTTTTTTAACTTCTCCTTTTTTAGGAAGTGGCACTTTGTATTTAGCTTTTTTTCCATCTAGTATTCTTGCAATAACACTATCTTCTCCCTCATATATTGGGCTTGGTGCACCTTCACCTCGCATAACTCTATCTACTGCTTCAATTGCAAGTTTACCAGCATGAGCTGGAGCGTATGCTTTCCAACTTGAAATTTCACCCTTTCTAGATTGTCTAGTTGAGACAGTTGTATGAAGTGCTTGTTGAACTGCTTGATAAATTGTTTCTGTGTTAAGTTTTAACATTGAACCAAGTCCTGCAGCAACGCTTGGACCTAAATGAGCTATATGATCTACTTTATGTTTATGTAAACAAATTCCTTTAACTAAATTTACTTGTACCTCGTAAGCAGTAATGATCCCACGTAATAAATCTAATCCATTTATTTTGTTTTGTTGTGCAACTGCTAAAAGAGGAGGGATATTATCTCCTGGATGGCTGTAATCAGCCGCTAAAAAAGTATCATGAAAATCAAGCTCTCTAACCGCTGTTCCATTTGACCATGCTGCCCACTCACAATCAAATTTAAGTTTTGAATTTATCCCAAATAAAGTTGCACCATTTTTTCTAGAATGTTTTAGGGCCATTTCTCTTGAAGAAATTACAGGTCTTCTATTTAATGATGCTATTGCAACTGAAGCATTGTCAATAATTCTATTGATCACCATTTCAATTGCTTCTTTATTTAATTTTGTATTATCACTTGCAATTTCGGCTATCTTCCAGGCTAGTTGTTTTTTTTTAGGTAGGTTGATTTTAGATGGATAAACTTTAACTGTATGTAATAACAAAATAACTCCTTAATAGTGATTTTGTTTTAATAGTTAAAAAAAATTAATCAATATTAAAGATATTTACTTATTATTTTTTCAACACCAACGAAGTCTTTTATCAAGTGATTATGATAAATTTCTTCTGATCTTTTTTCTGTATAACCATATTTTAGTAAAATCATTGGAATTTCAGCTGCTTTAGCTGCATTTGCATCTGTTTCACTGTCACCGATCATGATTGATTTTTTTTTATCACCATCTAAAATTTCAATAGTTTTAAGCAAATGCCTAGGGTCTGGTTTACAATATTCAAAAGTATTGTATCCCGAAATATATTCAAAAAAGTCATAAATTCCAATTTTTTTTAAAAGATCAATTGCCAAATATTCAGTTTTATTTGTACAAACTGCCATTGATATATTTTCATTTTTGCACCATTTTAAAAATTCTTTAACACCATTGAGAAGAGTGCTCTCATGTAAAATATTCTTTCCATAAAAGGATATAAATTCATCAGTCATTTCATTTTGAATTTTTTCATCAAACCACTTCCATTTTCCATTATCTTTTGCCATCATGGCTTTAGCACCTTTGCCAACAGCATTTCTTAATTCATCTATAGATTTTGATGGATAACCAAATTTTTTCATTACATGATTGTGTGCACGAATTAAATCTGGCGCTGTATCAACAAGTGTTCCATCTAAATCAAATAAAACAGTAAATTTTTTGTTCATTGTAAAAGCAATCTAAAGAAATAGTTTTTATAAATTTAATCTAAATATACACCTAATATAAAAAAATTAATTAATACTAAAGATACTTACTTATTATTTTTTCAATACCTATGAAGTCTTTTATAAGATGATTATGATATATTTCTGTTGTATTTTTTTCTGTATATCCATTTTCTAATAAAATAACTGGTATCTCTGCTGCTTTAGCTGCATTTGCATCTGTTTCACTATCACCTATCATTATAGTTTTTTTTATATTTCCATCCAATATTTCTACTACATTTGTAAGATGTCTTGGATCTGGTTTACAATAATCAAACGTATCTGATCCTGCAACGTATTCAAAAAAATCATAAATACCAATTTTTTTTAAAAGATCATTAGATAGATACTCCTGTTTATTTGTACATACAGCCATTGATATATTCTGTTCTTTACACCAAATTAAAAAATCTTTAACACCGGCTATCAACGTACTTTCATTCTTTATATTTTTACCATAATAGTTTACAAATTCTTTAACCATTTGATCTTTAATATTTTCATCTAAAACTTTACTAAATTCTTTTTTAGCCTGTCCCCATAAAGACCTTCCAATTAAAGCGCCAGCACCTTTGCCAACCAAATTTCTAATATCTTCAGTTGATTTAGTAGGGTAGCCAAATTTTCTCATCACATGGTTGTGAGCCAACATTAAATCTGGCGCTGTATCAACTAGAGTACCATCTAAATCAAATAAAATTGTGAATTTTTGCTTCATTTTAAAGTTTTTTAAAGAAATATTATGTGAATTAATTAAGACTTATTCATAATGTAAAGCATTTAAAAATGAAAGAATTTAATTCACAAAAAATTCAAAATAAACTTCGAAATAAATTTTTAAACAGCGGTGTTAAAATGGCTGGACCTGAAACAATTTTTTTTTCCAACGATACAAAAATTGGAAAGAATGTAACTATTGAACCTTATGTTGTTATAGGAAGTAATGTCAAAATAGGTAACAATGTAATAATTAAATCATTTTCACATCTAGAGTCCTGCAAGATAGAAAATAAAGTTGAAGTTGGACCTTACGCACGAATAAGACCGAATACCATTTTAAAAGAAGGATCTAAAATTGGAAATTTTGTTGAAGTTAAAAAAAGTACTGTTGGTCAAAAATCAAAAGTAAATCATTTATCTTATATAGGGGATAGTGAAATTGGAAAATCTGTTAACGTAGGAGCTGGAACAATTACGTGTAATTATGATGGAGTAAAAAAGAGTAAAACAAAAATTAAAGATAAGGTTTTTATAGGATCAAATTCGTCTTTAGTAGCTCCACTAACCATAGATCAAGAAAGTATTATTGGAGCAGGATCGGTAATTACTAAAAATGTAAAAAAGAAATCTTTAGCATTAACAAGATCATTACAAACTGAAATAAAGAATTATAAAAGAAAATAATCTATGTGTGGAATAATAGGAATATCTAGTAATAAATCAGTATCGAGTAGTATTATTAATTCTCTTAAAAAGTTAGAGTATAGAGGTTACGACTCAGCTGGTATAGCAACCTTATCTGGTGGTTTTATTAATGAAGTAAAATCTGAAGGTAGAGTAGAAAATTTAGAAAATAATTTTGATTTAAAAAATCTTTCTGGTAATATTGGGATCGGTCATGTTAGATGGGCAACACATGGGGTACCAAACAGTGTAAATGCACATCCTCATTCATCAGAAAATGTGTCAGTAGTTCACAACGGAATAATAGAAAATTCAACATTATTAAAAAAATATTTATTAAATAAAGGTCATAAATTTAAGTCTCAAACTGATACCGAAGTTATTGTCCATCTTATTACAGAAAATCTTAAAACATCAGAATTACAAGATGCGATTACAAAAACTTTAAAACAACTTCATGGAAGTTTTGCCTTAGGAATAATTTTTAAAGATATGCCAGATTTAATAATAGGGGCAAGACGTGGTTCTCCTTTAGCAGTAGGGTATGGCCCTAATGAAAATTATCTTGGATCAGATTCTTATGCTCTAAAATCAATGACGAATAAGATAACTTATTTAGAAGACGGTGAATTTTGTTTTATTAAGAAAGATGAAGTTAATTTTTTCAATGAAAATGGAATAAAAATTAACAAAAAAGTTTTAGAACTTTCTTCTAACGAACAAAATTATGACAAAGGTGATTTTAAACATTTTATGGCTAAAGAAATAGAAGAACAGCCTCAAACTTTAAAAACAGGTATTAAAGAATATGTAGATAGCATGAATAATGACATCAATATCTATAATTTTCCATGGGAAATAGATGAAATTAAATCAATTATGCTGATTGGTTGTGGTACTGCTTATCATTCTTGCTTAATGGCAAAATATTGGTTTGAAGAACTAACAGCTTTAGATGTTAATATTGATATTGCATCAGAGTTTAGGTACCGAAAAAATAGATTTAAAAATGATACTTTATATATCTTTGTATCTCAATCAGGTGAAACAGCTGATACTTATGCGGCTTTAGATCTTTGTAATAAAAATAAAATGAAAACTTGTGCAATTGTAAATGTAATTGAAAGTTCGATTGCAAGAGATTCAAATTTTGTATTACCTATACATTGTGGCCCAGAGATAGGTGTAGCATCAACTAAAGCATTTTTAGGCCAAATACTTGTTTTGTATATTTTATCATTAAAATTATCATCATTAAGAAAAGAAATTGAAAATAAAAATTATCAAGAAAAAATTAAAGATCTCAAAAATTTACCTAAATTAATTGAAGAAACGTTATTAATTGACAACGATGTTCAGGCTATTGCGTCAACATTTAATGAAGCAAAAGGGTCAATGTTTTTAGGTAGAGGTTTCTCTTATCCAATTGCACTAGAGGGTGCATTAAAACTTAAAGAATTATCTTATGTTCATGCAGAAGGTTATCCAGCTGGTGAAATGAAACATGGTCCGCTCGCATTAATTGAAGAGGGTATGCCTGTTGTTGTTTTAGCTCCAAGAGATAATTATTATAAAAAAACAATTTCAAACATGCAGGAAGTTGTAGCAAGAGGGGCTAAAGTTTTGTTGATCACTAATAAAAGTAAAGACGAAATTATCTCTGAAAATATTTGGGAAAGTATTGAGGTTGAAACTACAAATGATGACTTACTACCATTTCTTTTAACTATACCACTTCAAAAGCTTGCCTATTACTCAGCTCTTAAAAAGGGTAATGATATAGATAAACCTAGAAACTTAGCTAAGTCAGTAACAGTTGAATAAAGTCTAAACTCTGTTAAAACAATCACCAGTTGAATATGAAAAATTGGAAAAAAAATAGCTGGAGAAAATATCCTGTAAAACACATACCTGAATATCCAAACAAAAAAGAATTGGATACAGTTTTGGATAAGATAGGTACGTTCCCACCTTTAGTATTTGCTGGTGAAACTAGACATTTAAAAGATCAACTTGCTGATGTGGTTGATGGAAAAGCATTTTTACTTCAAGGAGGAGACTGTGCAGAAAGTTTTGCAGAATTTAATCCAGATAATATTAGAGATACATTTAAATTAATGCTGCAAATGTCATTAGTATTAACTTATTCAGCATCTTTGCCAGTTGTTAAAGTTGGAAGAATTGCTGGTCAATTTTCAAAACCTAGAAGTTCACCAATTGAGTCTAAAGATGGTATAGAACTTCCAAGTTATTTAGGGGACAATATTAATGGGATGGAATTTAATGAAAAATCAAGAGTTCCTGATCCCAAAAGATTGTTTAAAGCATATTCTCAATCAGCTGCAACATTAAACCTTATAAGAGCTTTTTGCCACGGAGGTTTTGCTGATCTTCAAAATGTTCATAATTGGAACCTAGGGTTTATTAAAAATAGCCCAGCATTAAAAAGATTTAAAGAACTTGAAGATAGAATAGCTGATGCCCTAGCTTTTATGGATGCTTGTGGAATTAATTCAGATTTTAACAGAAGATTAAAGACAGTTAATTTTTGGACTTCTCATGAAGCTTTATTGTTACCTTTTGAAGAAACAATGACCAGAACAGATTCTACTACTGGTGAAAATCATGATACTTCAGCACACTTTGTTTGGATAGGAGATAGAACTAGACAACTTGATGGAGGACATGTTGAATTTTGTAGAGGTATTGAAAATCCAATAGGAATTAAGTGTGGACCAACATTAAAACCAGAAGATTTAATAAACCTTTGTAATAAAATTAATCCAAGAAATGAAAAGGGTAAAATTACTTTAATTTCAAGATTTGGTGCAGATAACGTTTCAAAACATTTACCTAAATTAATTAGAGCAATCAAAAAGGAAGGTCTAAATGTAATTTGGTCTTGTGACCCTTGTCATGGTAACACGGTTAAAGCAGCAACAGGATTCAAAACAAGACCTTTTAATAGTGTTTTGACAGAAGTTAAGAATGTATTTGCCTGTCATCAAAGTGAAGGAAGTTACGCGGGAGGATTACATATAGAAATGACTGGTCAAAATGTAACTGAATGTATCGGTGGAGCTCAAAAAATATCAGAGAAAGATTTATCGTCTAGATATCATACTCACTGTGATCCAAGACTTAATGCAAATCAAGCCTTAGAATTGGCTTTTTTAATTTCTGATGAGATTAAAAAGAATAGCTCATATTCTAAAAATGCACACAGAGCGGCATCTTAAATCATTGTAAAAGATACCAACTAATAATATTTTAAAACTATGAATGCCTCAGAAAAAGTAAATTTTGTATCTAATTGGATAAAAGATTACGCAAACAATATGCCAAGTAAGGCTCAAGCATTAGTCATTGGAATTTCTGGTGGGATAGACTCATCTGTTTCAAGTACATTAAGTGCAATGACAGGATTAAAAACAATTGTTTTATCAATGCCAATTAAACAAAAATCTCAACAACATGATTTAAGCTTAAAACATCAAGAGTGGCTAGTTAATAAATTTGATAATGTTGAAGCGCATACAATAAATTTAGATGAATTATTTTCAGCTTTTTCTTCTAGTTTATCTAAATTTAATAATGAACATGGAATGGCAAATTCTAGAGCTAGATTAAGAATGACTACTCTTTATCAGGTGGCTGCAGCAAACAAAGGCATAGTTGTTGGAACTGGTAACAAAGTAGAAGATTTTGGAGTTGGGTTTTATACAAAATATGGTGATGGTGGGGTTGATATATCTCCAATAGCTGATTGTAATAAAAGTGAAGTTTGGGAGATAGGAAAAGAACTTGGAATTTTAAAAGAAATAATTGAGGCAGCCCCAACTGATGGTTTATGGGACGATGGTCGAACAGATGAAGGCCAGCTTGGTTTAAAATATCATCAATTAGAAGAAGCTATGGATAATCCAAACTCATCGAACAGAGCTAAGTACGAAACTATAAGAAAACAAAATTTGCATAAAATGGAGCCAATTCCAGTATGCAAAATTCCAAATTAATCAAATAGATTCACAAATCTATAAATTAAGTATATTTCTAAAAAGATGAATAAAGATATTTTTTTAACAAACAATCTAAGTAACAAAAAAGAAAAGTTTGTTCCAATAGATGAAAAAAATATAGGAATGTATGTTTGTGGTCCAACCGTTTATGATGATCCTCATATTGGTAATGCTAGACCAATAGTCATTTTTGATATTCTCTTTAAGATACTTAAAAATAAATTTTCATCAGTCACTTATGTTAGAAATATTACTGATGTTGATGACAAGATAATTAAGTCGTCTAATGAAAAAAAAATATCCATTTCAGAATTAACACAAACTGTAATTAAAAGTTTTGGTGAAGATTGTAATTATTTAAATTGCGAAAATCCAACTCAACAACCTAAAGCTACAGAGCATATAGATTTAATGATTGAGATGGTTTCTGAATTAATCAAAAAGGGTTTTGCTTATGAAAATAACAAACATGTTTATTTTGAGGTAAAAAAATTTAATGATTATGGTCAATTATCAAACAAAAAGTTAGAGGATTTAATTGCAGGGTCTAGAATTGAAGTAAGTGATAATAAAAAGAACTCAGAAGACTTTGTATTATGGAAACCTTCTACAGAAAACGAACCTTCTTGGGAGTCACCATGGGGAAAAGGCAGACCTGGTTGGCACTTAGAATGTTCTGCAATGTCTAAGAAATTTTTAGGAAATGAGTTTGATATACATGGTGGAGGTATAGATTTAATTTTTCCACATCATGAAAATGAAATTGCTCAATCAAGATGTGCAAATGACACTAAAGTCTTTGCTAATTATTGGCTACACAATGCTTTTATTACCATGTCGAATGAGAAAATGGCAAAATCCCAAGGAAATATTTTAAAGATAAAAGACCTTAGAAACAAAGTTAGTGGACAAGTTTTAAGATTAGCTTTGATTAGTGCACATTATAAACAACCATTAGATTGGAATGATAAATTATTAGAAGATTGTCAAAATACAATTGATAAATGGTACAATGTGTATTTACCCTCAAATAAAAGTTTGGAGGATGAAATTATTCAACCTTTATATGACGATATAAATACACCAGGTTATATTGCAAATTTACATAAACTTTATGATAAAGCCAACAAAGGAAATGAAGAAGATAAACAAATATTTAATTCAGCATGTAATTTTATAGGTTTGCTTCAAGAAACCAAAGAAAAGTGGTTAAATTATAAAAAAGAAAAAGTAGATATTACAGAGACAGAAATTGAAAATAAAATAGAACTTAGAAATAAAGCAAGAGCAGATAAAAACTTCAAAGAAGCTGACAATATTCGAGACTACCTTTTGGATAAAGGTGTTTTAATAGAAGATAAAGATGGTAAAACAATTTGGAAATTTAAATGAGTAAGGAAAAGCTATATATTTTTGATACCACATTAAGGGACGGTGCTCAAACACAGGGTGTTGATTTTTCAATAGATGATAAGGAAAAAATATCAGATTCTTTAGACGTCTTAGGTGTTGATTATATTGAAGGGGGATGGCCAGGAGCCAATCCAACTGATACAGAATTTTTTAATAAAGATCATGGTTTTAAAAATGCTAAATTAACAGCTTTTGGCATGACTAAAAAATTAGAGCATAGTGCTGAAAATGATCCAATGCTGGCATCTCTGATTAATTCGAAAAGTTCTTCTGTTTGCCTATTTGGTAAATCTTGGGATTTTCAAGTTGATGTAGCACTTGGAATCACTAATGAGCAAAATTTAGAGAATATTAGTGAGAGTGCAAAACATATAATTAGCTCAGGTAAAGAATTTATGTTTGATGCTGAACATTTTTTTGACGGATATAAATCTAATCCAGATTATGCATTAAAATGTTTAAAATCAGCCTATGATCAAGGTGCTAGATGGATTGTTCTTTGTGATACTAATGGTGGAACCCTTCCTCATGAAGTAACTAAAATAGTATCTGAAATTACGAAACATATCCCAGGAGAAAATTTAGGAATTCATGCTCATAACGATACAGAAAATGCAGTTGCAAATAGCTTAGCAGCCGTTCAAGCTGGAGTTAGGCAAATTCAAGGTACAATTAATGGATTAGGAGAAAGATGTGGAAATGCAAATTTAATGTCTTTAATCCCATCTTTATTTCTAAAAAAAAGATTTTATTGAAAATTATGAGCTAAATATCAAACGTGAAAATTTAAAAAACCTAACTCAATGTTCAAGATTATTAGATGAACTGT
>CACDYK010000003.1 GCA_902556905.1 uncultured Pelagibacteraceae bacterium | reverse complement strand
TTTATTGATAATATGAATAAATGGTATGTTATTTGCTACCAACCAAAAAGTTAATGAACTAGAAATACTATCAAATATTATTATGCTGTTACTGTCTAGGTTATAAGTACTATTTCCTATTATTTTTAAACCTTTATAACATTTATGCAGACCTCTTGGGTGAGGTCTTAATTTAATGTTATATTTTTCTATAAATGGTTTTATGGACTCAAAATTTTTTTTTTCATTTAGATGATGATAAAAATCTGGGCATGCAATTTTGTCGTTAATTCGAGGCAAGCTTCTTAAAGCATAGATTATTTTGATATTTTTTGGATTTTTATATTGGGTATGATTTTCTAAAGATTTTAAATATAATTTGGGAAAATTTCCAGCTAAATGTCTCTCAGAACTTTCCCATAAAGAGTTTTTAAATTCATAATATCCCCCACCATGAACAATATTCATAAATTGGATTTTATTTTTTAAAGCAATAATTTTACTAATATTTTCATTATAAAGTATATCTCCAGATGCATATAATCTTATATTTTTATCAATATTATTTTCTATAAGATCTGAAAAATAGCTATCAGGAATAAATTTATTAATAAGTTTATAGTTTTTAGCTTTATTTTTTTTACATTCTTTAAAAAAAAATGATTTATTTTTTTTAACATTTACTAATTTAATCTTAGAAACTTTTTTATAAAAAATAGCATATTTGAAATTATTTATAAATCTTTTAACAATATTTTTTTCAAGAAAACCTGGACCATAAATGTCACCTAACGAAAAGGGTATTATGCTCACTAAATCGATAAATATATCTTTAAATAAATTATTTATTTTTGTTTTAAAAGTTTTTTTTGATAGAAATTTTTCACTAGTCTCAAGCAGCTCTAAAATATTCTCTATTTCTTTTAATTTATTATCTTTTTCAATTTTCTTTTCAATTAAGCACCAATCTAGCTGTGTAACAAAACCCAAGAAAGAATTTTTAAAAAATATTTTACTATTAGGAGAAATTTTTTTTTTATTTATATATTTTCTATAAATACCAATAATTTTTTTATCTAAAATATTAAATTTATATCTATTAATGTTTTTAGGACTCATTTAAATATAAAATGAAAAAGTATATTCGTGTTTACTTAATACATAAATATCTTTAAAAAGATACAAGTAATAATGATCAATTTAGCAAAAAAATTATTCCCTATCTGTCGAAGTTTAACTGGCGATGGTAACAGAAAAACTCTTGAAATTTTAAAAAAAGAAGTGCCCGAATTAACACTTTATGAAATATCATCTGGTAAGAAATTTTATGATTGGGTAGTGCCAGATGAGTGGAATGTTAAAGACGCTTATATATCAGCAAATGGAAAAAAAATAGTAGATTTTAAAAAAAATAATCTTCACTTAGTTGGATATTCAATCCCATTTAATGGAATTATAAAAAAAAAAGAATTATTTAAAAGATTACACACTTTACATAATCAAAAAAATGCGATCCCATATGTAACATCTTATTACAAAAAAGACTGGGGATTTTGTGTTTCATATAATGATTTTAAAAAAAAATTTAAATCTAAAGAATATCAAGTTGTGATTAATTCTACTTTAAAAAGGGGTTCACTAACTTTTGCTGATTGTATTATTAAAGGTAAAAATAAAAAAGAAGTTTTAATTTCCTGTAATATTTGTCACCCTTCTATGGCAAATAATGAGGTCTCTGGGATGATAGTAGCAATAAACTTTATAAAGAATTTAAAAAAGATCAAAGATAGACACTACACATATAGAATTGTTTTTGTTCCAGAAACCCTGGGTTCGATAATTTATATTAATAAAAATTTTAAGGATTTAAAAAAAAATGTAATAGCTGGTTTTGTTTTGACGTGCGTTGGAGATGATAATGAATTTTCATATTTACCATCAAGATCGGGTAACAAATTGTCTGATAGATCAGCTGTAAATTACTTTAACTTTAATATTAAAAAATTTAACAAATATACTTATTTAGATAGAGGAAGCGATGAAAGGCAATATTGTAGTCCAGGAGTTGATTTACCAGTGTGTTCAATAATGAGAACTAAATATAATACATATCCAGAATATCATACTTCATTAGATAATTTAAATTTTATCTCAGAAAAAGGTCTAAAAAATAGTTTGCAAATGTTAGAAAACATAACGTTAATAATAGAAAATAATTTTAAGTATAAATCTACTTATAAGTGCGAACCAAAATTGGGATCAAGAAACTTATATCCTGAAATAAGTTCAAAAAGTCTTTCGCCTTTGAGTAATAGTAAAAAAAATAATTTTATTAATTATTTGAATTTTCTAGCATATGCAGACGGCAAAAATGACTTAATTGATATATCAGAAAAAATCGGAGTGGGTGCTTTCGATCTTATTGAGATAAAAAATATTTTATTAAAAGAAAAATTAATTACTAAATGAGTATTTTAAAAAATTTTATTTGTATAATTCCTGCAAGAGCCGGGTCAAAAGGTATCAAAAATAAAAATTTAGTTAAAATTAAAAATAAGCCTCTAATACAGTACACTATAGATGTGGCTAAAAAGTTAGGTAAACATTGTGAAATAGTAGTAAGTACAGATTCTCTTAAAATTAAAAAAATATGTATCAAAAATAAATTAGACTTTTATGGTTTAAGACCAAAGAAACTGTCTAATGATACCGCACTTACAAGAGATGTTGTGATGTATGAGGTAAAAAGAATTGAAAAAATACTAAATAAAAAGTTTTTTGGGATTTTACTTCTTCAACCTACTTGCCCAATTAGAGATTATAAAAAATTAATGAAATCAATGAGGATACTAAAAAATGAAAAGTTCAATAGTGTTGTGTCAATCGCAGATGTTGGCGCAACTCACCCGTTTAGAATGAAAAAAATTATAAATGGTTATTTAAAAAATTTTATGAATTTTAAAGAAGAAAATATGATGCCAAGACAAAATTTACCAAAAGTGTTTATAAGATCAGGCTCATTTTATTTAATTAAAAGAAACTATTTTTTTAAAAAAAAATCATTAGTTGGTGACAAATGTTATGGCTATAAATTAGATGGCCTAGAAACTACTAATATCGATAGTCCTAATGATCTTATATTTATAAAGTCGATGTTAAATAAAAATAAGATAATTATTTAATGAAATTACTTTGTCCTTCGAAAAATTTATTTAGCTATAAAATTAAACATTTGCTTGAAAAGTTTTTAATTTGTGACTTTGTAAATATTAATCAAAAACAGTTTGAAAAAGTTGTTCACAAATATGAAATAGTTTTACTAAGATTTTCTCATAAATTATTTTATAAAAAAGATACAAAAATTAAATATATATTAAGTCCAACTACAGGTATTAATCATATCGATAAAAAATTTTTTTCAAGAAAAAATATCAAAATTTTGACTCTTCAAGATGAAAATTTTTTTTTAAAGGATGTAGCTGCTTCAACTGAATTTACGATTACATTAATATTAATGAGTCTAAGAAAGACAAAAAACTTAATTTTCAAGAATGACCGTGAAAAATTTATAGGTAAAGAGATTTACAAAAAAAAAATAGGCATTATTGGCTTAGGAAGAATAGGAGTTAAAGTTGCAAAAATTTTAAATGCTTTTGGAGCTAGTATATACGGATACGATATTCACAATACAAATGATTTTAAATTCATAAAAAAAGTTAAATTGAACTATATTTTAAAAAATTGTGAGATAATTAGTGTTAACATACCTTTGAATAGTAAAACTATTAATTTTATGAATAGTAACAAGTTAAAATTATTAAAAAAAAATACATTACTAGTTAATTCTTCCAGAGGCGAAGTTGTTGACGAAGATTATTTAATGACTCTTGTAAAAAAGAAAGTAATTTATTATGCAACTGATGTTGTTATAAATGAGCATAAACTAGGACTAAAAAAAATGAAAAAGTATAATAAGTTAAAAAATATGATTTATTCCAATCACATTGCTGGACTAACAGAAGAATCAATATTAAAAACTGATTTAAAAATATTTAATAAATTTAAAAAAATATATGAAAAAAATTAATTTTATAGCAGAGCTGTGCCAAAATCATCTTGGCAAGATGAAAAATGTTGAAAAGATGCTGGATGAGTGTGCATCTTCAGGAGCGAAAATAATTAAATTACAATATATATATGCAAAAAATCTTTCATATAGACCAAGATTTGAAAATGGAATTACATTAAGATCAAAGGTCCATTCAATTAAGAGACCATATAATGCTGAATTTAAAAGGCTGAAAAAACTTGAATTACCAGAAAAGAGTTTTGAAAAGTTTGTTACTTTATGTGAAAAATATCATGTTGAGCCAATGGTGACGTGTTTTGCAAGAGAGCATGTAGATAAGATACATAATCATGGTTTTAAACACGTAAAAGTAGCAAGCTATGATTGTTGCGCACCTCAATTAATTAGAGATTTGAGCAAAAAATTCAAAAATATAATTGTATCAACAGGAGCAACATATGATGAAGAGATTAAAAATACTTCGAAAATTTTAAAAAAAAATCATATAAATTTTGCACTTTTACATTGTGTTACTCTTTATCCAACACCGTTTAATTATCTTAATTTAGCAAGAATAAATTTTTTAAAACAATTTACAAAAAATATTGGTTATTCAGATCATACAATTTCAACTGATAAAAGGAAAAACTTAGCATCACTTTCAGCTATTTATTTTGGGGCAAAATATATTGAAAGACATATTAGAATTTTTGATTTTGATAAATCAAAAGATGGAAAAGTTTCAATTTTACCTAAAGATATATTAGAACTAGTAAACTTTGATGCATTATCTAAAAATCAACAACTTGACTATTTAAAAAGGAATTACAAAATTAACCCTAAAAACTTTCTAGGTAAGGAAAAAAGAATTTTAACTCATGAAGAACTTTTAAATAGAGACTATTATAGGGGTAGGTTTGTAAGTAAATCTAAATATAGAGATATCTATAATTGGGACGAAGTTTCTATTTAATGAATTTAAATTACTATAAGATTAAACATAATCAAACTTTAGGTAGTTTCATTAGAGATTTTGAGAGAATAAAAAAAAACGATATCAAATTAGCAATAAAATTATCAAAAGATAATGAGTTAGAAGGAATAATAACTCTAGGAGATTTGAGAAAAATAATTGAAAAAAAATATGACATCAAAACTTTAGTTAAAGATTTATTAAATAAAAAGCCCATTGTAGTTAAAGAGAATGAGCTAAATAATAATCTTTATGAATTATTATTAAAAAAAATTTCAAGAAATAAAGATAAAATTGATATTGAAGAAGTTATAGTTATTGACAAAAAAAATAAATTTTCAAGAGTATTGAGCTTTAAATCTATATGTGAAAATTACAATTATAAAAATATCTGTATAGTTGGCCTGGGGCATATTGGAATACCTTTAGCAATACATATATTAAAAAAATTTAAAAGTATCTCAGGTTTTGATATAGATAAGAAAAAAATTAAAGATATTAAAAATTTGAAGCTAAGTTTTTATGAAAAAAACTTAGATAAATCACTTAAATTCTATTTATCAAATGATAAATTTAGACTTACATCTGAAATTAAAAAAGTTTCAGCAGAAATTTATATTATATGTGTTGGATCGGATTTAACCAAAAATAAAGCAGATAATAAAAAACTTGTGAAAGTTGCAAAAAATTTATCAAAAAAATTAAAAAAAAATGATCTTATTATATTGAGAGGAACAGTTCCAGTTGGCGGTTCTCGTAATTTATTTTTAAAGGAATTGACAAAAGGTACAAGTTTAAAACCTGGATATGATTTTTATTTTTCATATATGCCTGAAAGAATAATAGAGGGAAATGCATTAGAGGAATTAGAAAAAATACCACAATTAGTGTCTGGTTTCTCAAAAAATTGTGAAAAAGAAGCTATTAATTTTTCTAAAAATATTTTCAACAACATTGTAAATTTATCTTCAATTGAGGAGGGAGAAATTATTAAATTAGCATCAAATTCATTTAGAGATCTTAACTTTGCTTTTTCAAATGAAATAAGTCGTATAGCAAATTTAAACAATCTAAGTGGATCAAGACTTATAGAAAAAGCAAATTATGGATATTCAAGAAATAATTTTTCAAAACCCAGTATCGGTGTAGGTGGATTTTGTTTACCTAAAGATCCTTTTTTATTTAAATCAAGCATTAAAAATTCTCATAGTTACAAGCTTGGGGTAGTTTCAAGAAAAATTAATGATGAAACCATCTTGTTTTATGGAAAAAATATTATTCGAAAATTGAATTCCTTAAGAAAAAAATTAAAAATAATTTTAATTATGGGATTAACCTTCAAAGGTTTTCCTGAAACTTTAGATATTAGAAATTCTCCTGGCATTGAATTAGGAAATTTCTTAAAAAAAAATAAAATTATTTGTGAATATATGGACCCTATGCACAAAAGTTTAAAAAAGATTATTCCAAAAAATAAATTTAAAATAATTGATGATAAAGTTAAGTTAAATAATTATGATATGATTATCGTTATTAATAATAATCAATATTTTTTTGATATAATTGAAAGCAAACTTAAATTGAATAATTCAAAAAATAGTAAATATATTTTTGATTGTTGGAATATTCTAAATGAAAATGAAATAACCAATCTTAATTGGAGTTACTTAAATATATAATGAAAGTAGCTTTAATTCCTTCTGATAATGGCCTAGGCCACATCAGAAGAATGACATTATTGTCAAATTTTATATCAAATAAATTTCAGGTTACAATTTTTATTAATAAAAAAAAATTAGTTTTTAATTTATCTAAAAAAGTAAAAACTAAAAAAATTAAAAGTTTATTCAATTTAAAAAAAAAAACTTATAAATTGCTAAATAAAAATGATATAAAAAAGATACTCAAATTAAAAAATTTTAACTATATCATTGTAGATAACTTCCCTGATTTGTTAAGTTTATCGAAAAAAATTATTTTATTTTCAAATTTTTTTTGGCATAGGGAATTACACTCAAAAAATCCAAAATTTAAACAAATAGAGAACCAATTAGTTAAAAGAAAAATTAAAATTTTTGGTAATTATTTATTCCAAAAAAAATATTTTTCAAAATTTAATAATACAAAAATTCCTTTCTTTGGAAATTATAAAAAAAATTTAAATAAAAAAAATATTTTGATATCAATTGGAACAGCTAGATATAATGAAGTTGAAAATATTAAGAAAATAATAATTTTTTATCTTGAAAAAGAAAATTTTAAAAAAATTAAAATTTTTTTAGATCCTGTCTTATATGATGATAATTTTAGAAAATATAATGTTATAAAAGCTGATTATTCAAAAAACATGTATAATAAAACTAAATTTGCTATAATCAAACCTGGTCTTGGTACTGTGGAGGAGTGTTTAATGCGGGGCATTCCAATATTAACCTATTGTAAAAATACATTTCCTGAATTTAAATATAATGCAAGAGTAATTAATAAATTCAAGCTTGGTTATGATTTTAAAACTATTGGTGAGTCAATAAGTTTTATTTTAAAAAATTTTGATGATAAAAATTTTTTAAAATTTCATGAAAGAAGATGTGCTAACTTAAAATGGCGCGGTGAAAAAAAAATTGAAAAATATTTAAAATCTCAATTTAATTTTTAATAAATATTTAATAAGTATGTTTTGAAAAATGTTTATGAAGTCTAGATGCATAGTCATGACTATTCATTTTTAATGGTATCATACCCATTTTATCAATTGCTATTCTTTTATTGTTTAAGAATAGTTTTATTAATTTATAATTAAAAAAAGCATCATGTTTCCTTAATTCTTTTACAAACCTCTTTTCATTTCTAGCTTTGTTAATATAGTTTTTGTAAACTTTCATATAATTAAATCCACTAAGATAAAAATCGACATTAAAAATTTTTATTTTTTTTGGATTATATTTTAATAAATCAAATAAAATATTGGGTATCATCATTGCACCCGCTGTTGTTGAACCATTTAAAAAATCAAGAGTAGTTTGGTTTGAGCAAGATTTATTTTTACTCAAATTAATAAATTTTTCACAATTTTTTTTATTTTTAAAAACATTCCAGTGAACATTTTCTGGGCTCATAATAATATCGCACCATCGATTCACCATATCATCGTTATAGTAAATTATATCAGTTCTTAGTCCTGTTTTAAATTTATCTAATGTTATTGGTACTTTTCCTCCAATTAAAGTATTTACCCTAACAACATAATCATATCTATCAATCTGTTCACCGTTTTCAGACAGGGGACTAGCAGGCCCAACAACAGCAATTGTTTTATTATATATTTTGTTGTAAAAATTTATATCAATAATATCCATATTTTTATTTTCTTTATTTTCAAATAAATCTAAAAGTACCATTTGATTAATTTTTTTCTTTTTATTTGTATTTATAGAAATTATGTCTCTCAAACCTTTGAACTTACCTAGTTCAATTTTAGCAGAGATTATCTCATTAATATTATTTTCACTCACTTCTTTTTTTGAAATTAATTTTAAATAAAAATTTCTAGTTTTAGTTATATTTTTAAAATTTCCATACAATCTTTGATATTCAAAAATTAAGTACGAAATTTTTATTCTTTTTTTAAGGTTTTTTTCATTAATTAAGTAAGCAATTAATTTTTTATTTGTTATTATTAAGTTTTTGAGAATTTTACATAATTTACAGTATATCTTTATTTTTATTAGCTTAAACCTAACATAATCTCTATGGTCCGGTTTTGTTATTTTTCTGATAAGTACTTTGATCAATTTATTTTAATTTATTGAATTTACATTTGTTCACAATGAATTAAGTACATGTTATATATTATTTTTGCAAACTTTACGTAAGCAGTTTTTAATTTAATATTTAAAAAAAATAATGAAAAATAAAAAAATTCTCATTACTGGATCAGCTGGATTTATAGGATTCCATTTGTGCAAAGATTTAATTAAAAATAAGAATTTATCCTTAGTAGGCATAGATAATGTAAACAACTATTATGATGTAAAATTAAAAAAAGAAAGAATTAATATTTTAAAAAAATTAAGTACTAATTTTAAATTTATTAAAATTGATTTAAATTCAAGAAAAATTAAAGAATTATTTTTTAAAGAAAAATTTGATGTTGTGATTCATTTGGCAGCTCAAGCCGGAGTAAGGTATTCAATATCAAACCCTGAGGCTTATGTTATTAATAATTTAAATGGTTTTTTTAATATTATTAATCAATCATCTAGAAATAAAATAAAACATTTTATTTTTGCTTCTACTAGCTCAGTATATGGTGATAATAGTAAATTTCCGTTAAAAGAACATTATGATACTGACAAACCTTTAACTTTTTATGCAGCAACAAAAAAAAGTAATGAGGTCATTGCTTATTCTTATAGCAATATTCATAAGTTACCCGCGACAGGCTTAAGGTTTTTTACAGTTTATGGTCCTTATGGTAGACCTGATATGGCACTATATAAGTTTGCAAATTCTATAATGAAAAATAAATTTTTGAATATGTTCAATTATGGGAATCATAAAAGAGATTTTACTTATATAGATGACGTTACCAATGCTATAAAAAAAATTATTTCTAAACCCTCTAAAGATAAAATCCCCTACCAATTGTTTAATATTGCAAGTTCTTCTCCTGAAAATTTAAAAAAATTTTTGAGATATATAGAAAATAGATTAGGTAAAAAAGCCAAGATAAAATATTTGCCATTACAAAAAGGAGATATTTATCAAACATTTGGAGATACCTCTAAACTTAAGAAAAAAATTAATTTCAAAATTAGGACATCATTAGAAGAGGGAATTACAAAGTATGTAAATTGGTTTTTAAAAAAAAATAAATTTTAAAATGTTTAAAAAAATAAAAAAACATAATATCAAAATAGCTGTAATTGGATTGGGGTATGTAGGGCTGCCTTTACTAGATGAATTTACAAATAAATTTAATTGTATTGGTTATGATTACAACAAAAAGAGGATAGATGAGCTAAGCTTATCATATGATAGAACTAATCAAATAAAAAAACATAAATTAAAAAAATTAAATTTTACTAGGGATTTAAAAAAAATTAAGAATTGTAATATTTTTATAGTAACAGTACCTACACCAATTACCAAATCAAATAAGCCAGATTTAAAACATTTGATAAATGCCACAAAAGCATTAAGTAAAATTTTAAAAAAAAATGATTTAATTATTTATGAGTCCACAGTTTATCCAGGATGTGTAGAAAATATTTGTGCAAATATTATTGAAAAAGACACAGGTCTTAAATTAAATATAGATTTTTTTTTGGGTTACAGCCCTGAACGAATTAGTCCTGGTGAAAAGCAAAAAAATTTAAAGAATATTGTTAAAATAGTTTCTGGATCTAATCAAAATATCACAAATTTCATTGATAAATTGTATAAAAAAATTATCAATACTACTTACAAATGTAGCTCTATAAGAGTTGCAGAAGCTGCAAAAGTTATTGAAAATACACAAAGGGATTTGAATATTGCATTTGTTAATGAATTATCAAAAATTTTTGAAAAACTTAATCTTAATACTCATGAAGTGATTGAGGCAGCATCTACTAAATGGAATTTTATTAAATTTGTACCAGGCCTGGTGGGAGGACACTGTATTGGTGTAGACCCTTATTACTTAACTCATATATCTAAAAAAAATAATTATGAGCCAAAAGTTATTTTAGCAGGTAGAAAAATTAATGACAGCATGGGCAAATATATTGTTACTAATTTTTTTAAGCTGTTTAAAAAAAAGAAAATTATTAATAAAAAATATAAAATTTTAATATTAGGTTTGACTTTTAAAGAAAATTGTCCAGACACAAGAAATTCAAAAGTTTTCGATATAATCAAGACACTTAATAAAAAAAATTGCCAAGTTGATGTTTTTGATCCTAATGTAAAAAAAAATGAGTTAGAAATAACGAATATTAAATTTAATTTAATAAAAAAAATTAATAAGTCTTTTTATAATGGAGTAATACTAGCTGTTAAACATAAAAATTTTAAAAATTTATCACCTAATAAAATAAAAAGTTACTGTAAAACAAATAACGTAATTTACGATTTAAAAGGCTTTTTTAATAAAAAATATTCAGATGCAACACTTTAAATGCTAAATACTCTAAGATTATTTTTTTCACTGTGGATTTTCATAGATAAAAAAAACCAGAGAAATTTCCTAATACTTGTATTTCTGATGTTTTTGGGTGCATTAATTGAAATTGTAAGTATAGGATCTGTTCTTCCATTTTTATCAGCATTACTAAATCCAAATTTCTTTGAACAAAGTTTTTTTGGATTTGAGATAAATCAATTGCTAGGTAATAAAAATAGAGATCAAATGATATCATTGGTATTAATGATATTTGTAATTATTATTGTAATTTCTAGTATTTTTAAAACATTTTTGCTCTGGCTAACTACAAAATTTAATGCAGACATAGGTACTGATATAGCTAATAAAGTTTTTATTAAGTTAATTGATTATCCTTATGAGGAGTATATTCAACAAAGTTCAGATAAATTAATTAGTGATATTGCCAATAAAGTAACTGCAGTAATATTTTCTATAATTTTTCCAACTTTATTGTTCTTAAGTACAATTATCCAAATTTTTGGAATTATAATTCTATTATTATTTGTTAATTCATTATTGGTTTCTTATTTAATTTCGTTTTTTTTAATTTTTTATTTATTAACTTTTTTATTTGTAAAAAAAAGACTATTTAAAAATAGTAAAATTATAGCTGACGAAGAGTCATATTTAATTAAATATATTCAGGAGGGTTTAGGTGGAAAAAGAGAAATAACTATTAATAATCTACATTCTTTTTTTATTGAAAAATTTAAGGGATCCAACAGATTGTTAAGACTTGCTCAATCTAAAAATAATTTTTTAGGTATTCTACCACGCTATGTAATAGAAGCTTTAGCAATAATAGTTGTAGCTTTTATTTTTTATTATTTATTATTTAATTTTATGTCAGAAAAACCTCAGGGAGAAGTTCTAGCTTTAATTGGATTGTTAGCTTTATCTGGCCAAAAGTTATTACCTTTAACTCAACAAACATACACCTCATTATCAAGAGTAATGGGTTCTAGAGACTCATTAAAAAGTATAGTTAATATTTTAAATTTAAAATTTGAAAAAAAATCTTATGTCAAAAATCTAAATAAAAATTTAAATTTTTCTAAAAAAATTTTATTAAAAAATATTTCATATGAATATGAGAAAAATAAAAAGATTATTAATAATTTAAATATAGAAATTGGAAAAGGAAATAAGATAGGTATAATTGGTAAAACAGGTTCAGGTAAAAGTACATTAATCGATATTATTATGGGCTTATTAGAACCAACCGAAGGAAAAATATATATTGATGATCAAATAATTAATAATCAAAATTTACAAGAATGGCAAAGGCATGTTGCTCACGTTCCTCAAAATATTTTTTTAAATGATGATACAATTACTAATAATGTAGCTTATGGAATTAATCCAAACCTTATTGATATAAATTTAGTTAAAAAATCTATTAAAGATGCTGATTTATCAGATTATGTTTCCAATCTTGAAAAGGGTCTTGATACAATTATCGGTGAAAGAGGAATAAAATTGTCAGGCGGTCAAAAACAAAGATTGGCTATTGCAAGAGCGCTATATAAACAAGCCTCATTAATTGTATTTGATGAAGCAACAAGCGCTCTAGATATGCAAACAGAATCAAATGTTATGAGTGTTATTAAAAACTTCACAGATAAAGTTACAATAATCATAGTTGCTCACAGGTTAGAAACTTTAAAATTCTGTGATATTTTATATGAAATATCTGACGGGAAAATCATAAACGCTGGTAATTTTGATGAACTTATAAGTAAAAGTAAAATTTTAAAAAATATTGTCATCAATGAAGATATCTAAAATTTTAATAATAGGTGCAAGTGGTTTTATCGGTAGTGAATTAACAAAAACACTTAATTCAAATTACAAAATATTTAAGATATCAAAAAAAAGTAGATTTAACTATAGACTCAAAGAAACAAAAAAAATAATAAAGCTAATTGATAAATATAAAATTGATACAGTTTTACATTCAGCATCAAAATTATTTTCCTTATCCAATAAAAAAAATTACCTTATTGAAAAAAAGAAAATCATAAATCCCTCTAAAAAAATATTTTCATATTTAGCAAAAGAAGATAAAAATTTGATATTTATTTCCTCAGCAGGGACAATTTATGGCGATCAAAAATATGTAACAGAGAATTCTGAATTGAAACCTAAAAATTATTTAGGAAAATCTAAAAAAGAATTAGAGAAATTCATACTAGGACTTCACGAAACACAAAAATTAAATTATTTAATACTTAGACCATCAAATGTTTATGGTAAAAAAAAAAATATAAACAGCAAACAAGGTTTGATCGAGATTGTTGTAAATAAATTAAAGAAGAAAAAAAAAATTAAAATTAGAAATGAAGGTAAAGACTCTAGAGATTACCTATTTATAAATGATTTTTGTGAAGTTGTTAAAAAATTATTTAAAAAAAAAATAATTAATGAAATAGTTAATATTTCAAGTGGATATAATTATAAAACAATACAAGTTGTAAAAAAAATTGAAGACAGTTTAAAACAAAAAGCTAAGATAGAAATTATTAAAAAAAGAAATATCAAAGATGTGAAAAATATATCTATAAGTAATAAAAAAGTTAAAATATTAATAAATCATAATTTTAAAAATTTAAAAAAAGGTTTAAAATTATTTATTTAATTTTTCTATAAATTTTTTTGAAATTTTAAGACTTTCGAAAATAACATCCTCCATATCTAAATATCTATAAGTACCTAGTCTACCAATAAGAGTAAGATTGTTGAGTTTTTTTGCGTCTTTTATGTATTTATTTAATTTCAAAATATCTTTTGGTAGTCTTTTGGGATAGTAGGGGATGTCATTTTTTGTTGTTTCTTTGCTATATTCAAAAAATATAATACTTTTTTGATGTTTTTCCCAAGGAGTAAAGTGTTTATGTTCGTAAATCCTTGTATGTTTATCTTTTAAATGTGGAAAATTAATTCCAGCAGTCCCCTGATAATCACCACTAACAATTTTTTTTTTCCAATAAACTGTTCTGTATCCTAACTTTCCATATTTATATTTGAATAATTTATCAATTTCTCCTGAATAAAAAGTATGCAAATAATAGTCTGTCATTGCTTCTTCCCAGGACGTATTGATTTTTAATTTAATATTTTTATGATTAAGCATGTTTTTAATTACACTAGTATAACCTTTTAAAGGTATTCCAGTAAACTTAGCTTTATGAAAATTATCATCATAGTTAAATCTTACTGGTATTCTTTTTAAAATAGATGCAGGGAGTTGTTTTGGATCAACACCCCATTGTTTTTTTGTATACCCATAAAAAAAATTTAAGTACAAATCTTTACCAATTAAACTTAAAGCTTGTTCTTCAAAATTTTTTGGGTTTTTGAATTTTATTTGTTTAGATTTAATAAATTTAGATGCTTCATAAGGAGTAAATTTTTTATTATAGAATTGATTTATTGTTAACAAGTTTATTGGAAAGGAAAAAATTCCCTTTGGAATATTTGCTTTTACTCTATGGACATAATCTTTAAACGATCCAAATTTTTTAACATATTTCCAGATTTTTTCATTATTGGTATTAAAGATGTGAGGACCGTAGACATGTTCCATAATTTGAGTTTCACTATCTCTTCTTGTATAGCAATTTCCAGCTATATGATTTTTTTTTTCTATAATAGTAACTTTAAAATTTTTTTCAGCTAGTTCCCTTGCTATAACTGCACCTGCAAAGCCAGCCCCAACTACTAAAATTTTATTTTTTTTCATAATTTATTTTTTTGATAAATTGTTTAATTTGTTTTTTCATTTCTATTTTATCATTATTAATTTTTTGTGAATAAGCTTTTACATTATACCAATTATTATCTAATATTTTATTAATCGTAAGAAATTCAAGTATTTTTATTTCATTATCTAGATTATACTCAGTGAACTTATAATTATTATCGATATTGACATCAAATTTATTTTTAGCAGCACCCTCTTTCTTTATCAAAATCTTAGCGCCTTGTGATACAGCTTCTCTTGGTATTCTATCTCTCCCAGGATGATGTCCAAAATCAATAAAAAATTTTGATTGATGTAATTTTTTTTGAGTTTGATTTAAACTCATATTTTTTAATTTTTCAATTTTGAAAATCTCATTGTATTCTTTTATAAACAATTCATTATATTTTTGTCCTTTATTTGAATTTAAGATTATATCTATGTTTTTTTTAAATTTTCTTCTATTTCTGATTTGAATAAAGTCTTTTAGCATTAATAAATTTTTAAATTTTTTTTTTTTTAAAAATTTATAAGAATAGTAAGATTGACATAAATGAATTATCTTTTTATTTTTAATTTCATTTAGACTTAAAGATTTGGCGTGATGATTAAGATTAATAAAAGAAAAAAAAATCTTTCTAGAAAAATCAGCTAACAATACTAAATAATTTCTTAAATTTTGCTGGTTTTCTGATTTAATTTTATCTATGTAATTATCTACACTTAACCACCAAATTGAAATCTTAGCTTTTCTAATTATTTTTATATAGCCAGTAAAAGTTTCTGGAATTACTATACACACATTTTTAGTGTCATCAATTTTACTTTCAATTTTAATTTTGTAATTTTTTAAATTAATATTTTTTTTAAAGCTTATGTTCTTGCCAAGTATATTTTGCGTTGGTATATAAACACAGCTTATTTCAACTCCTAGTGACTTAGCCATGTAAACGAACTGATGAAGACTTTCTAAACCCCCATAAAAGCCTCCACCTGGTATTAGTATTTGAATTTTATTAATCTTCACAAAATATAATATATGGTCATTTTGTAATAAATATATGAAAAATTTGAAAAATTTAACATTAGTAATTTTAACTTATAATAGACCAAGACAAATTGCTAAATTAGTTTATGAAATAATTTCTTATTCAAAAAAATATAAATTTAATATTATTATTTTGGATGATAGTAAAAATAGTACGTCAGAAAAATATTTCAAAAAAATTAAAAAAATTTCTACAATTAATTTTACTTATTTAAAAAATAAAAAAAATCTTGGTCATGATCAGAATTATGTTAAAGGGGTCAAATTAAGCAAAACCTTTTATACTTGGATCATTGGAGACTCAACAAGAATAGATATTAATTTTTTTGATAAACTCCCTGAAATCTTAAACTACAAAAATGATTTAATAATATTGGGTGCTAAAAATAGAGAATACTTTTTGAAAAAAAAAACAGAATTAAATGATAAGAATCTTATTCTTGAAAATTTTGCATGGTACTTAAGTTTGTTAGGATCATGTATCTTTTCAAAAAAAGTTACGAAAGACTTTAAAAAAATTAATTTTAGTAAATTTAAAAATTTTCCACATTTAGGTTTAATATTTTCAAAAATTTATTTAAGAGATATAAGAATTAAGATTTTTAAAAAACCAGTAATATCATCATTTAACAAAGAGAGTTATTGGTTGAAAGATATTTTTAATGTTTTTTTAATTGATTTATCAAATAGTATTAACAATCTTCCATATTATAAAAATGAATCAAAAATAGCTGCTGTTAGAAATCACTCTAATTATTCAAAGATATTTAATTTTATTAGTTTACTTATACTTAAATCTGAAAATTATTATAATCTTAAAACTTTTTTAAGTTATAAGAAAAATTTAAAGCAATTTACTAATTATAATTTAATTAGTTATTTAAGTATTTTACTTTTACCTACTAAATTACTAAAAAAGTCAATTGATATATACAGATCATACAAAAAATAAATAATGAAAACTGATATTGTTATAGTTAATTGGAATACTGGAAATTACTTAAAGGAATGTGTCCTGTCATTGATTGAATTTAATAATGAAAATATAAATAGTATCATTATAGTTGATAACAATTCAACTGACAATTCTCTTAAAGATTTACCAAGTAAAGACTTCATAAAATTAATTAAAGAAAAAAAAAATCATGGATTTGGAAAAGCATGTAATATTGGTTCAAAATATTCCACTGAAAAATATATACTTTTTTTAAATCCAGATACAAAAATTTTTGAGAACACTTTAAAAATAAATTTAGAATTTATGGAAAAGCCAGAGAATTCCTTAATAGCCATAGTAGGTTCTAAGATGGTTGATATAAATGAAAAAACTGTTGCAAGCTGCTCTCGTTTTCCGAATTTAAAAAGAATTTTTTTTATTGCAACGGGTTTGAGCAAAATTTTTAAGAATAAAGGAATGTTAATGAAAGATTTTAATCATGAAAATTCTATGAAAGTTGACCAGATAATAGGTGCTTTTTTTTTAATAAGAAGAACGGTATTTGATAAATTGAATGGTTTTGACGAGAGATTCTTTCTGTATATGGAGGAAGTAGATTTATCATTTAGATCACATTTACTAGGATACAATTCGTATTATAACGCAAATTCAAAATGTTTTCATAGAGGAGGTGTCTCATCTGAAAAAAATAAAGAAATTAGACAAACCAATTATTTAAAAAGTCGGTTAATATATTTCAAAAAACATTTTTCTTATTCGAACTATTTAATAATTTGTTTTTTAACTTTTATTGAGTTATTTCCAAGAATAATTTTTTTTCTTTTAAAGTTCTCTGTAAAGGATTTAAAGGCAATGGTTTTAAGTTATTATAATCTTATCTGCTGGTTGTTAAAAACTGACAAATGATAAAATATTTATATAATAACCTGGTTAAATTTTTTATTTTTGTAGTCTTAAATGTATTGCTTTTATATATAATTTTTAATTACTCTAGGGATCTTGAGTCATATAAAATTTTACACGTTCATGCTCTAAAATATAATCTTAATTATGTTTTGAATAGCTTTTACTATGAACCTTTATTTGTAATAACTTACTATTATTTATCAAATATTTTTAACTTTTATGATTTATTTATAATTATTAGTTCTTTATGCTTGTTTATTAAAATTAATTTATTAGTTAAGATAGATAAAAATCATTATTTATCTATTTTTCTTTATGTATTTTTACAATTTTTAGCTTTTCACGAAGCAAGTCAATTAAGAACTGCTATTGCAACTTGTTTCATTTTGTATGCGATTGTTAGTGAAAATAAAAATTTATTATTTTATTTAGCATTAACTCTTGTTGGAGTTTTATTTCACAAAGTTTGTATTATAATATTGGCTCTATATTCATTAAGATTTTTAATTTTAATGATAATTCCAGCAATTATTTTTTATTTATTTCAAGATTTTATAATAGTTTCACTGCAAGGAATAATTGATTTAAGTGCTTATCATTCCCCTGATTATGGTAAAGAAAAATTTAATGCAATTTTGGCATCAGCCTCAATTACTAACTCATTTTTTTGGTCACTTCTATTAATTAGTTTTTTTTCATTCTTAGATTTCAAAAATTTGAATTTTTTTCAGAGAAAAGGATTATATACAATTACAATTGGTTGTGCTCTTTATCTATTGTTTATTGACTCAGCCAATATAGCTTCAAGATTTATAGAAGTTTGTATGATTGGTGTTATTCCTTTAGTTTGTTCTAAGGAAATTAGTTTTAATCTCAAATGGATAGCTACTTATTTTTTAGTTGGATACGTTGTGGTTTATCAAACTACAAATATGTCCTTATCAATTTTAATAGGATAAAATAATTATGTGTGGAATAGCTGGTTTTTTAAATAAAGAAATTTCATCAGATCAAATCCACAAGGAAATTACTTCAATGATTAGTGGAATTAATCATAGAGGGCCTGATAAAAATGGTTACTGGATAGATAGTAAATATAATCTAGTTTTAGCTAATACTAGATTGGCAATTCAAGATTTGTCTGAAAATGGAAATCAACCGATGAAATCAAAGTCAGGAAGATATTTGATAGTTTTTAATGGTGAAATATACAATTTTAAAAAACTAAAATTAGAATATTTAAGCAATATTAAGAGTATTGGAAACTCTGATACAGAAGTTTTTTTAGATTTGATAGATAAATTTGGTTTGATGGAGTCTTTAAAATTTGTAGAGGGTATGTTTGCTTTTGCTTTATGGGATAATTTTGAACAAAAATTGACACTTGGAAGGGATAGAATTGGAGAAAAACCACTTTATTTTGGTTATTCTTCAAATAAATTTGTTTTTTCATCTGAGTTGAAAGGGATTAAAAAATTATCTTTTTTTGAAAATTCTGTTGATTTAGAAAGTATCAACTTATATTTAAAGTACTCCTTTATACCAGCACCAAAATCTATTTACAAAGATATATTCAAATTAGAACCTGGAAAATTAGCAATTTTTAACCCTAAAACTAATTCATTTTATCAAAAAAGATACTGGGATGGCACGAAGAATTATAAGGGAAAAAAAGAAAATGAAAATTTAGATTATACCAATCAATTAGAAAAAATATTAACAGAAGAAATTTCCAATCAATTAATATCTGATGCCCCAATAGGTACTTTTTTATCTGGTGGTATTGACTCAACATTAGTAACGGCGATTGCTCAATCAGTTTCAGATAAGAAAATCAACACTTTTACCATAGGCTTTGAGGACAAGAATTTTAATGAAGCCCATGAAGCTAAAAATATATCAAAAATACTGGGAACAAATCATCATGAACATTATATAAATAATAAAGAGATAATAAGTAGTCTTGAAGATATGAGTAAAGTTTATGATGAACCATTTTCAGATTCTTCACAAATACCAACCTTTCTTGTATCTAAAAATGCGAGTAAAAAAGTTAAAGTGATATTATCTGGAGATGGTGGAGATGAAATGTTTGGAGGTTATAATAGACATATTTTAACAAATAATTATTATTCAAAATTAAATTTATTACCTAAGTTTATAAGGCATGCTACAAAATCTGTTATTTCGAAAGACTATCTAAAAATCTATCTAATTAAGCTGATAAACATAATTAAAATAAATAATAAGATTAATTTTAATCAAAAAATATTAGATAAATTGAATAATGTTATTAATAGTAAAAATTTTTTAGATTACTACGATAAACTTATTACCGTCTCAGATAATTATCATAAATATTTTAAAAAAAGTTCATTTTTTGATAGTCAAGCTGTATTAAATAAAAGCTATCAAAATTTAACTAGCGTCATTAATAAAAAAATTAGTTATACTGAAAAAATGATTTTATTAGATATAATTTTTTGTTTACCTTCGGATATACTATGTAAAGTAGACAGAGCTTCTATGGCTAATTCTCTAGAAGTCAGATGTCCTTTTCTTGGAAAAAATATCGTTGATTTTGCATTAAAACTACCAACTCAAGAAAAATTGAACAAAAATGAAGGTAAGTTAATTTTAAAAAAGATATTAAGCAAATATATTTCACCTAAAGTATTTGATAGACCAAAAAGTGGCTTTGGTGTTCCCTTAGAAATTTGGATAAGGGGCATTATGTCTAAAAAAATAGAGGAAGTTTTGTATAATAGTGATTACGATAATTTAGGTTTGGATAAAGTTAATATCCAAAATTTATGGAAAAATTTCAAGAACCATAAAAACAATAGATATGATGAAATATGGAATATAGTTTCAATTTTACAGTGGTCAAATAATTTAAAAATAAATGAAAATTAATTTCAATATACAGAAAATAAAAAAAAAATTTGATATAATATCGGATATTAAAATAAATAAAGTTTCTTCAATAATAAATCCAAAAAATAAATCACTGATATATATTTTGAAAATTAATCAAACCTTTATTAGCCATCTTTCAAAAATTAAAGATGCTGTTATTTTGATTGAAAAAGATTTGGTATTGAGCAATAAAATTCTGAATAATAATATCATTATTAAATGCTCAAATCCAAAGTTACAGTTTATTAAAATTTTAAACGAAATGTTAATTCCAGAAATTAAAACCAAATATAAAGAAAATAAGATAAATCCAAAAAGTAAGATTCATAAATCTACGATAATAGAACCCTTTGTTTTTATCGACGAAAATGTCACAATAGGTAAAAATTGTATAATAAAAACAGGTGTAAAAATTTTTAATCGAGTAAAAATTGGAAATAATACGATTATCGGTCCAAATTCAGTAATTGGTTACAAGGGTTTTGGAATAGATAGACACTTAGAAAAAAAACAAACAAAAATTCCTATGAAAGGTAATCCAATAAAAATGAAACATTTTGGAGGTGTTGTAATAGGTAATAATGTTGATATTGGATCTATAAACACAGTTTGTAGTGGAGCTATCGATCCAACAATTATAGAAGATTACGTTGTTACAGATGATCATGTTCATATTGCGCATAATTGTTTGTTAAAAAAAGGATGTGCATTGACAGCATCAGTTCAACTTAGTGGAGGAGTTCAAGTAGGAGAAAATACTTGGGTAGGCCCAAGTTCTTCAATAATGCAAAAAGTAAAAATAGGAAAAAAAAATATAATTGGAATTGCCACTACGATTTATCGTGATACTCCAAATAATACTAAATGGTTAGGTAACCCAGCAAGGAAAGTATTTGCTTGATAGATGATTAAAAAATTTTCCTATAATGAATATAGAAAGATAATTCTTAAGTATAAAAAAATAATAAAGGATTTCAGCAAAATCAATAAATTCACTAAAACATTCTGTTTAATTAGGCATGATATAGAGTTCTCCATTGATCGAGCTCTCAGGATGGCAAAAATAGATAATTCTCTAGGTATAAAATCATCATTTTTTGTGCAAGTTAAGAGTGATTGCTATAACGCGTTTTCTGATGAAAATATAAAAAAACTAAAACAAATAATTAAATTAAAGCACTATATTGGACTTCATTTTTACGTTTCTAATTTAAAAAAAAAAGATTCTATTGTTCAAGTAGAATTAAAAAAACAAATAAAAATTCTTGAGTTAGCTTTAGGCAGAAAAATTGACAGACTATCAATACACAGGCCACCAAAGTGGATATTAAGCAAAAAAAACTCAATTTTTAAACCTTATATAAACACATATTCAAATCTTTACTTTGAATTTAAAAAAAATCCCACTGAGATTAAATACTATGCAGATAGTAATCACCGATGGAATTATGGACACCCCATAGACGTAAATAAGTTCAAAAAATTTCAAATTTTACTTCATCCAGATGAATGGTCCCAAAAGGGAATGAGTGAAAAAGAAAACCTAATAAGTTTGATTAAAGAAGAAAAATTAAATTTTATATCTAGCCTGGATAAAGAATATAAAACTTTTAAAAAATATTTTAAAAAAAGAAAATGAAAAAAAATATAGTTTTTTTTAATTTTTCTGATGCAGGGTTTTTTTCTCACAGATCTAAATATGCTAAAAAATTGATTAACGATGGATTTAATGTTTTTTTAATTGCACCAATTAAGACACATAAAAAAAAACTCAATGATATGGGAATAAAGACAATCAATTTACAAATAAAAAAAAGATATGATTTTAATCCATTGAAAATTTTAAAAATTATTTTTTTTTTAAATAAAACACTTAAAAGACTAAGTCCCAAAGTACTTAATAATGTTGGAATTTTTCCTGTAATATTGGGTACAGTTTCTAGTTTCAATCTTAATTATAAAATAATTAATTCAATTACTGGATTAGGCTCTGTAGTAATAAGTAAAAGTTTCAAGAATTCATTATTAACTTTTATTTTAAAATTTATTTTTTTTTTATTTATAAGGAACACAAATATTATAGTTCAAAATAAAACAGATAAATTTTTTAGCGAAAAATTAGGTTTAAATAAAAAAAAAATATTTCTTATTCCAGGATATGGAATAGATATTGATATCTATAAAAAATCAAAACAAATTAACAAGACTCCAAAAGTAATTTTGCACTCTAGGCTTTTAAGAGTGAAGGGCATCTATGATTATTTTATAGCAGCTAGATACTTAAAAAAAAAAAATATAAAGGCAAATTTTTATCTTTTTGGGGATTTTGATGATAACAATCCAGATAGTATAAATATTAATGAAATTAAAAAATTAAATATTAAGAATTACTTTAGATATATGGGGCAAGACAATAAAATACAGTTCTCCCTAAATAAATTTGATATAGCTTGCTTGCCTTCTTATAGAGAAGGACTATCAAGATCCTTATTAGAGTGTATGGCTTCCAAAATGCCAATAGTAACAACTAATGTTCCTGGAAATAAAGATGTTGTTAAAAACAATTTCAATGGGTTTTTGATTAAGGAAAAGTCACCTAAATTATTAGCCAAGGCCCTAAGTAAGTTGATTTTAAATAGAAATTTAAGAGTTAAAATGGGTAAAAATAGTTTAAAAAAGTGTAAATTATATTTTTCAACAACTGTTATTTTTAAAAAACTGGATAAGATTTTTTTAAATGAAAAGTACTAAAAGGCTTTATTTCACTTATAGAGGAAGAGTTTCACTTTATATTTTGTTGAAAGCTATGAATGTTCAAAAGAACGATCTCGTAGCTGTACAAAGTTTTACTTGTTCCGCTGTAATAGAATCAATTTTAGCTTTAAAAGCTAAGCCAATCTTTATTGATATTAATAGTAAAGATTTGATGATTAATAAAAAAGACTTAGTTAAAAAAATTAGTGATAAAAAAAAAGTAAAGGCAATTATCATCCAATATACATTTGGATTATATTCAAACATTAATAGTATTAAAAAAATATGTAATAAAAAAAAAATATTTTTGATTGAAGATTGTTGTCATATCAATCCAAATAAAACTTTTAAGAATGGGCCTGGATCTTTCGGTGATGCCTCTTTTTTTTCATTTGAATGGGGCAAACCAATTATTGGAGGTATCGGCGGGGCTTTTATTGTAAATAACAAAAGTATATTAAAAAAAACTGAATTTTTATTTAGCAAATTAAAGAAACCAAGTATTGTAAAAGAAATTATAATTTCTTTACAATATATAATTTTCAAAATTTTTTATAATCCAAAAACGTATTGGGTTTTAAAAGATTTATTTAATTATTTATCCAAAAAAAAAATTATTATAGGCAATTTTAGCTCCAAGGATATTAGAATTCAAAGTCCAGATTTTAATTTTAAATCACTTAGGTTTTCTGAAAAAATTGTAGAGTCAAAACTTAAAAAAAATGAAAATAGAATTACTATCACTAATAAGATAATAAATAGAATAAATAAATTCTATGATATTTATAAAATGAATAATTTTTTCAATATAAAAACAAAAAAAAAATTAGAACTATTAAGAATTCCTATTTTTTTGAACCACAAACAGAAAATTCTTAAATTAGCTAAACAAAACAAAATTGAAATTGCTAGCTGGTATGTTTCTCCTGTACATCCCTATGTGAAGTATGAGTTAAAAAAAGTTGGGTATAAAAAAAATTCATGTCCTAATGCAGAAAAAATATCAAATCATTTAGTTTCTTTACCTTTAAATATTTCAAGTAGAAAATTAGAACAATTCTTTAAATTAATAAATATTTATGACCGTTAAATCGAAATTATTTTCTTCAAACTTAGAAGCTGATGATTTTAAAAAGTGTGCGGATATTCATCATAATGAAATTCAAGGAGGATTACTAAAATTAGCTGGAAAAAAAATTCTTTTTATTATCTACCAACATATTTTTAAGAGTAATTATTCTTTTTTGATAGTAGCAAAAAAGAACGATGAAATTATAGGTTTTTTTGCAGGTTGTTTTAATCAAAAATTATTTTACATAGATTTTGTTAAAAAGAATTTTTTTATTTTGATTTTAAACTTTTGGAAATTTTTAAAAAAAGATATGCTAATAAAATTTTTTTCTTTAAATAAATTTTTTTTAAAGAAAGATTACAATTTGCCAGAAGCACTGATTTTAAATTTTTGTGTTGATAAAAAGTATCAAAGTTTAGGTGTTGGAAAAATTTTATTTAATGAAGCAATAGATATCTTCAAACTTAATAACATTAGAAATATAAAAATTACTACCAGCAAAAATCAAGAAAAAGCAATCAATATGTACAATTCTTATGGAGCTATAAAAGAACATCAAGATCAAAATTTTAACAAAAACAAAAATAATGTTGTATTTATATTAAAAATAAAAAATGAATCATAAAATACCCTTCTACGACTATACATTTAATTATAAAAAAAATTCTTCAAGTTTAAAAGGAATTTTTAATAAAGTTTGTTCAAAAGGTGCGTATATTTTACAAGATGAACTTTTTAAATTTGAAAATGAAATAAAAAATTATACCAAGGCTAAATATGTTTTGGGTGTTGGGAATGCAACAGATGCTATGCAAATGTTTTTGATGTGTTCAAATCTTAAAAAGAATTCTGAAATTATAATTTCATCTCATACTATGGTTGCAACTGCCTCAGCTGTTTACTTTGCAGGATATAAGCCTGTTCCAGTAGCATTTGGAGACGATTTATTAATTGATCCTAAATCTATAATAAAATCCATTACACCAAAAACTAAAGGTTTGTTGATTACTCATTTGAACGGTCGAACTTGTAATATGGATGAAATATTGAAAATTTGTAAAAAATATAAACTTGAATTATTTGAAGATGCAGCTCAAGCTTTAGGTTCTAAGTATAAAGGAAAATATGCTGGAACTTTTGGTTTGGCTTCTACTATAAGTTTGTATCCTGCAAAAATACTTGGTTGTTTTGGAGATGGTGGTTTAATTTTAACAAATAATAAAAAATTATTTTCTAAACTTCATAAAATTAGAAGTCATGGGATTAATGAAAAAACAAAAAAAATAGATCATTGGGGGTTTAATTCAAGGCTCGATAACCTCCAGGCAGCATTTTTAAGTTTTTTTTTTAAAAAGCATAATGAAAATATTAACAGGAGAAGAAATCTTGCAAAAATATATCATAAGGAGCTTTCTGGTTTAAAAACAATTAAATTACCTCCAGCTTGTGAAGATAAAATAAATTATGATATTTTTCAAAATTATGAAATTATTTGTGAAAAGAGAAATAAATTAAAATCTTTTTTAGATAAAAAAGGTATAGGAACTTTAATTCAGTGGAATGGAGTTAAGACTAACAACCTAAGCCTTCCTAACATAAATAAAAAAAAATTAATATCAGATTCAAATTTTAACAAATTACTTTTGTTGCCAATGAATATTTCTTTAAAAGACTTAGACGTTAAAACTGTTTGTAATGAAATTAAAAATTTTTATAAGTAAATAATGAATCTAAAAAATTTTGCCAAAAAATTAAGATTAGAAGTATTACACATGACTCATCTTGGTAAAAGTTCACATATTGGTTCAATTCTATCGATAATTGATATCATAGCTGTATTGTATGGAAAAATTCTCAAAATAAACCCTAAAACAATAAGAAATAAAAATAGAAATAGATTTATTTTAAGTAAGGGGCATGCTGGAGCAGCTGTATATGCAGCATTATCAGCTTTAGGTTTTTTTCCTCATAAAAAACTATTAACTCATTGTAAGAATAATTCTACATTATCAGGCCATATTTCTCATATTAAAAATCCCGGTATCGAATTTTCAACAGGTTCTCTTGGCCATGGTCTTTCTGTAGCTTCTGGTTTCGCTTATGCTGGAAAACTAAAAAGAGAAAAAACTAAAATATTTGTTCTACTAAGTGATGGTGAATGTAATGAAGGTTCCACATGGGAAGCCGCAATGTTTTCTGGATTTCATAAACTTAATAATTTAATTGCAATAATTGATTACAATAAATTACAGAGCTTAACTACTACAACTAAAACCCTAGATTTAGAGCCTTTTAAAAAAAAATGGGAAAGTTTTGGATGGAAGTGTTTGAATTTGGATGGAAATAACATTGATCAATTAGAAAAAAGGTTAACAAAAATTCTGAAAAGTAATGAACAAAAACCATCTTGTATAATAGCAAACACCACAAAAGGTTCAGGTGTTTCATTTATGGAAAATAAAGTTTTGTGGCATTACAGATCTCCAAATAAAGATGAATTAAGAGAAGCTATAAAAGAGATTAATAATGAGAGATAATTTTTTAAAAGGTCTTTTTGAATTAGCTAAAAAAGATAAAAGTGTTTTTTTAATTACTGGTGATTTAGGTTTTAAAATTTTTGATCAGTATATAGAAAATTTTAAAGACAGATTTTTAAATGTTGGAGTCGCCGAACAAAACATGATTGGAGTAGCCACAGGTATGGCCTTAAGAGGATATAAGGTTGTGGTCTATTCAATAGCTAATTTTGCAACACTTAGATGTTTAGAACAAATAAGAAATGATGCCGCTTATCATAATGCAAATATAACAGTTGTTGCATCTGGTGGAGGTTATACTTATGGAGCACTTGGTATGTCACATCATGCAACAGAAGATATTGCGGTAATAAGATCTTTGCCAGATATAAAAGTTTTTGTTCCAAGTAGTGGTTTAGAAAGCTACATAACAACAAAAAAAATTATAAATTTAAATGGTGTTAAATATTTACGAATTGAAAAAGAAAGCAAATATAAACCAATTCAAAAAAGAATTAATATTAGTCAAGGTGTTTATTATAATTATGGTAAAGACGGTGTAATATTAACATCAGGAGGTGTACTTTCTGAGTGTATGCAAGCCGAAAAATCATTAAATAAAAAAAAATTATTTTTTGATGTTATTTCGATCAACACTATTAAACCTCTAAGTAATTTATTGTTAAAAAAAATATCAAAAAAAAAATATATAATTACAGTTGAAGAGCATAATTTTTCTGGTGGTATAGGATCATGTATTTTAGAAAAACTTAACGAACTACAAATAAAAAAAAATATCAAAATAATTTCTATTAAGGATCGTTATTCAAGTGTAGTCGGAGATCAACAATTTATGAGAAAAAAAAATGGAATAGATTCAAAATCAATAGAAAATAAAATCCTTAATTTTATTAAAAATAAATGATAAAAAGAATTAGTGATATTATTTTATCTTTAGTATTATTAGTATTGCTAAGTCCAATTATTTTGTTTTTATCAATTTTGATATTTGCTCAAGATTTTCATTCTCCTTTTTATATTTCAAATAGAATTGGTAAAAACAAAAAAAAATTTAAGCTATATAAATTTAGAAGCATGATCGTTAACGCAGATAAGTCAGGAATAAACTCAACGTCAGATAATGATAAAAGGATTACAAAATTAGGAATTTTTTTAAGAAAGTATAAAATTGATGAAATTATGCAATTATTAAATGTAATTAAAAATGAAATGAGCTTTGTTGGTCCAAGACCAAATGTAGAAACTGATGTAAAATTATATTCGTTAGAAGAAGAAAAATTATTATCTGTAAAGCCTGGAATAACAGATTTTTCATCAATAGTTTTTTCTGATGAGGGAGAAATTCTCTCAAGTTCAAAAAACCCTGATTATGATTACAATAGACTAATAAGACCTTGGAAGAGTAGGCTTGGACTTATATATGTTAAAAAAAAAAATTTTTTTTTAGATTTAACGATACTTTTTTTAACTTTTTTAAATTTATTTAATAGAATAAAAACTCTAAGTATAATCAATTCAATCTTAAAGAAAATAGATACTAACACAGAATTACACAATATTATTTTAAGAAAACAAGATTTAAAACCTTCTATTGCACCAGGCTTTATAAAGCCATATGAAGAAGATTAAATGTTAGATTATTTAATTTATTTGCCAAGATTTTTTAAAAAATTTTTATTAATCTTAAATGATATTGTTCTTGCAATAATTACAATTAATCTGGCTTATTTTATTAGGTTAGAAGATATCTTTTTATTATCACTTGAACAAAGTTTAATAATTTTAATTTCAATATTAATTTATTTGCCAATGTTTTTGCTGAATGGTTTTTATAATAATATTAATAGATATAATAATTTTAGATATTTATTAAAATTAATTCAATTAATATTTATATATTCAGTTATATTTTTCACAATAGTGTCATTTATTAAAATTGATAGTATTCCAAGGTCAATTACAATTATTCAACCGATAATATTTTTTTTGTTAATTTTTATGACAAGAATTATTTTAATATTTATTGTTGAAAATTATAAGGAGCTTTCTAACAAAGAAAATATACTGATATTTTTTGCTAAAATTACAGAAATTGAAAAATCAATAAATTATGTAAATAATTATAATTTTTTAATAAAAGGATTTATAGATCTTAGTTTAAAAAATTTAGACCAAAAAATAAATAATATTAATATTTACAACTTAGATAAAGTAGAAAATTTGATAAAAAAGTTTTCTATAAAAACTATTTTTATAAATAAATACCATCTTTCAGACAAAGAAAAAAAAAATATATTTTTAAAATTAAATAAATTCAATATTAAGATAAAATTTTTTGATGCAATACTCAACTCTGAAAAAAATGAATTAGATTTAAATATAATTTTAAAAAGAAATATTAAATTTAATTTTGATCAATTAAGTAAAGAAATTAATCAAAAAACAATTTTAATCACAGGTGCAGGAGGAAGTATTGGAACAGAACTTTGCAATCAGATAGTTAATTACAAACCAACTAAGCTAGTGATTCTAGATCATAGTGAATTTAACCTTTATAAAATCAATCTTCATCTTAAAAGTTATATAATCGAAAAATCTTTAGATATTGATTTAATTTCAATCCTAGGCTCAATAACAGAGAAAAGTTTAGTAAAAGAAATTTTTAAAAGATATAAGCCAAATAAAGTTTATCATTCAGCTGCTTATAAACATGTTGGCATAGTTGAAAAAAACCCATTAATTTCAATTAAAAATAATTTTTTTGGTACTTTAAATTTAATGGATGAAGCGATTGTAAATAAATGTAGCAAATTTGTACTAATTTCAACAGATAAAGCAGTTAATCCAGTAAATACGATGGGAGCCTCCAAAAGATTATCTGAAATGGCAATTGAAAATTATTCTTTAAAAAATAACAAAACAATATTTTGTGCAGTAAGATTTGGAAATGTTTTAGACTCATCAGGGTCAGTAATTCCTCTTTTTAGAAAACAAATTAAAGATGGGGGGCCAATTACACTTACACACCCTGAGGTAAAAAGATATTTTATGTTGATTTCAGAAGCCGTATCATTAGTTCTCTCTGCAGATCAGATGTCAAAAGGCGGTGAAATTTTTACATTAGACATGGGTGAACAATATAAAATTATAGATTTAGCAAAACTGATGATTAAGATGAACGGATTAAATGAAAAAAATGTAAGAAATCCTAAGGGAGACATTGAAATAAAATTAATTGGTCTTAATAAAGAAGAAAAGTTGATGGAAGAATTGAATTACAGAAGTTTAATGTTAGAAAAAACTGATAATGACAAGATATACAAAACGGTTACAAAAAATATTAATCAAAAAGAGTTTGAAATATTAAAAAACAAAATTGAAAAAATTATTAGTGAAAATGCCAAAAGTGAATTAAAAAATTTCCTTAAAGAGAATATAGAAGGGTATAAAGAAGTCTAACTTAATAAGTCATGTGTGGATTAACCGTTTCATTTGGAAATAATATTTCATTCAATTTACATAAACAAATGTCGTCTAGATTAAATCATAGAGGGCCAGATTATAAAATGGACTTAAAGATTAATGAAAAAATTTTTTTTAGCCATAATAGATTAAAGATTATAGATTTAAGTAGTGCTGCTAATCAGCCAATGTATAGAAATAATTGTTATTTAGTTTTTAATGGCATGATTTATAATTTTGTAGAAATTAAAGAAGAATTAAAAAATTTTTTTTTATTTAAAACGAATTCTGATACTGAGGTATTATTAGCTGCATACATTAAATGGGGGAAAAATTGTTTTAAAAAATTTGATGGAATGTTTTCAGTTGTTATTTGGGATGATAATATAAAAAAATTAATTATAGCAAGAGATAGATTGGGGATAAAACCCTTGTATTATAGATTATTTAATCAAAATTTATTTATTTCATCAGAAATAAAACCTCTTTTGCAAATTGATAAAAATAGAATTAACAAAAAGATTGTAAAAAAATATTTTATGTATTCTTTGTATGAAGAAAAAAAAAATACTTTTTTTGATAAAGTAGAACAATTTTTGCCAGGCCATATTTATGAAATTGACCATAAACTAAATTTTTCTAAAAAAAAATATTGGTGTCTATTTTCATTGATTAAAAATAAAGATAACCAAAAAAAAATTCAAGATATCAATTTAGCAAAAGAGATGGTGATTAGTGAATTTGATAGAATTCTAAAAACTTACTCAAGATCAGATAAAAAAATTTCTTTACTATATTCATCTGGACTTGATTCTAATGCGCTGTTTAAATTAATCAATTCAAAAAAGAAAATAATATCACTTTTGCTCACATTTGGTTTTAAGTCAAAAAATTTAAAAGATGAAGTTTCATTATTCAAAAAAACATTAAACATACCCCATTATAAAAATAGATTTGATGTTAAAAATTTTATTTCTGAAATGTTAAGAGTTCAAAAAGAGCAAGAAATGCCATGGGGAGGCCCAAATACTTTTTTTCAGGGGGAGTTGTTGAGATATTCAAAAAAAAAGAATCATAATGTTTCTTTATCAGCTGATGGAGCTGACGAAATTTTTGGAGGTTATTCAAAATATCTGAATGTCAATCAAGGGAAACAATTTTCATTAGATTATATTAATAGAGCTATAGATGATACCTTACCTTTTAATAAAGATATCATGTCAAAAAATTTTTATTCAAAGAAATTTAACACAAAAATTGAGTCTCCATCACAAAAATTTCTAGATAATGCTAGATATGTTGATATTGCAATTTCTAAATTACCTAGGAATTTTAGATTTTCTGATAGATTTAGTATGAACCAGTCAATTGAACTAAGGTATCCATTTCTTGATCATAAGTTAATTGAATTGTCTTTTAAATTTTCTGACAAGTTATTTTTAAATAAAAAAAAAAATAAAATTCTATTAAGGAAAATATACGATGACAATAAAAGTAAAAAACATATAAACAGTCCGCAGACAGATTGGCTGTATAGTATTAGTTTTAAAAATTATGTTGATGAAATGCTAAAATCAACTCCTGTATATGATTTTGGATTAGACAAGAAAAAAGTTAATTCTTATGTCAATATGTTTTATTCAAAAAAATTTGATAATTCATTTAAACTTTGGCAAATTATTAATTATGATTTGTGGGTTAGAAGTTTCTTAATATGAAAAAATGAAAAAAATTGCTTATGTACCAATGTCAAAAAATTTTTCTGCACCTGGAGACAGAAGAAGGGCTTATGGTTATTTTAAAAAGCAAAAGATTAACTTTGAGCAATACAATAAAGAGGAAAACTATGATTATATTGTTATTTCTCAAAATGCTGACTTAAGTTATTGGGCAAATTTTAAAAAAAAAAATACAAAGTTAATATTTGATTTTTGTGATGCCTATCTTTTTGAAAAACTTTCAACAAGAAAAATATTTCGTGGTATAGGAAAATTTATTACAAAACAAAACATATATTTAAATTTGAATTATGAAAAATTACTTAAAAGGGTTTGTTTTAATTCTGATTATGTAATTTGTACAACAGAAATTCAAAAACAAAAATTATTAAATTATTGCAAAAATGTAAAAATAATTCTTGATATGCAGGAAGAAGATGTAGTTTATGATAATAATTCTAATCCAGAAAAAGATTTAAATAAATTAAATTTATTTTGGGAGGGCCAAGCAGGAAATATTAGTTCATTTAATAATATTTTGCCTTTATTAAATGAGTTTTTAAAAAAAGATCTAATTAATTTATTTTTTGTTACTGACAAGAAAATGAAAATTTTCTCAGGCGTAAACTTATATAATAATACAAATAAAAAAATAAAAAAACTATTTAACAATTCAAAAAATGTTTTTTTATATGACTGGAACAATAAAAATTTATCTGAAGTTGCATCAAAATGTGATATAGGGTTAATTCCTGTGGTAGATCCAATAAATGGAATGTATGCTCATAAACCAGCAAACAAACTTCATTTGATGTGGAGGTTGGGCTTACCAGTTCTTGCAAGTGCTACTCCAGCTATGAAATTATCAAATGAAGTTTCAGGTATAAATCTATTGTGTAATGAAAAAAAAGATTGGGTTAAATTTATCAACTTTTTTTTAAACAATAAAAATGATATTCAAATATTAGGCAAACAATTGAGAGAAATTGCTAATAGTAAGTTTTCTGATACTGCAGAATTAAATAAGTGGAACTCAATTTTTAAAGATATTTGATTTATTATTTAGGTTTATTAAAAGTAAACTTAAAATAACCGTAAACACTAATGAATTAAATATACTAATTATTATAATCAACATATTTGATGGCCCAATACGTTCTATTTCATAATACATCTCATTATCATAATCAATTATATTTTCATTTTTCCAACTTGTTTCAATTTTTTCAATTGATTTTAAATAAAAATTATTTTTAGTATTAATGATATTTTTTAAAGTGTAGACGTAATAAAAATAATCCAAGGAAGATGTAAACAGATTTTGCTGTAATTTGCATAGGTTCTTTGCATCAACTATATTTGGAAAAAACATGGGTATAATCTCAGTTTGGTATGACGTTGAATCTTTAAATTTACAAATTGATAGTTCCTGCAATAATTGAATATGTGATCTAGATGCTTGGAATGTTGAAAGATTATAATCTTTTAGTTTTACATTTTCATCATCTAATAAAAAATAAATTTTTTCTAAATCTTTATGAAAATTTTTAGTACGGATTATAAAATTAAGCATACTTTTTTTATCAAATCGACTATTTTCCATTTCATTAATTTGCTCACTATTCTTATTTATAATATTTATTATAATTTTTTCATAATTATCTATGTTAGATTTAATTTTTTCTGAAAGTTGATTAATAAATCTTGTTTGTTCTTCTATTTCTAAATTAGTTAAATCATCAGCCCATATTGGAAATTTTATATTTTGAATAAAATTCAAATTGTTTAACACTCTATCTTTAACATCTAAAATAGTTTTATTGACCTGATCATCAATTAATTTGTTTACCTCATCATTATCTAGTGAACCAAAAAAAGATAATTTAATATCATATGAATTTTTTAAATTTTGAATTCTAAGGTTAGGGTTTGAATTGTTTCTGTTAAAAGAACTAGCAAAGATATCAATTATATTTTCTCTATGTTTAATATGTAATTGTGATAAGTCTTTTGAAAGTGATAAATATTTTACATACATAAATTTGTGCATCCACGTTTTATCTACTATTATGTAATTAAGACACGTCAGTATTATAAAAATGATAGTAAATATATATTTTTTAGAAATAATATAATTTAGTATTGTATTTTTTGAAAAATCCATGATATTTAATAATATAATCATATCAACTATTGCTGTAAATATATTATAAATAAATTAATATCCTAAAATTATGTATCTAATAACAGGGGGACTTGGTTTCATAGGTTTAAATTTTGTTAATTACTGTTTAAAGAAAAATAAAAAAGTTATTGTAATAGATTGTGAAACTTATGCTGCCAATAAATATTATAAAATTTCTAAAATCAAAAATATTATATATTACAAAAAAAAAATTGGAGATAATTTATTTCCTATTTTTAAAAAATATGAGATTTCGACGGTAATAAATTTTGCAGCAGAAACACACGTAGATAATTCTATTAAAAATCCAAACAAATTTATCGACTCAAATATTATTCAATTAATTAAATTATTTAATTGTTCTAAAAATTATTATTTAAAATTAAACAACATTAAAAAAAAAAAATTTAAATTTATTCAAATTAGTACAGATGAAGTATTTGGGTCACTTAATAAAAAACAACCAAAATTTAGAGAAACAAATAAATTTTTTCCTAACAACCCTTACTCTGCAACAAAAGCAGCTGGAGACATGTTTGCGAGAGCATGGTTTAAAACTTATGATTTACCAATAATTACTACAAACTGTTCAAATAATTACGGAAGATACCAGAATAAAGAAAAATTAATTCCAAAAATTATATTGAATTCAATAAAAGGAAAAACCATTCCCATATATGGAGATGGAAAAAACACAAGAGAATGGATACATGTAAATGATCATTGTGAAGCTATTATAAAATTAATTAATAAAGGCATAGTTGGAGAAACTTATAATATTGGAAGTGATTATGAAATTGAGAACATTAAGTTAGTAAAACTTATTTGTAAGATTTTAGATGAAATGTATCCAAAGAAAAACAGATCAAGTTACTTTGATCAAGTTAAATTTGTAAAAGATAGAAAAGCTCATGATTTAAGATATTCAATAAATTCAAGTAAAATTAAGAAATTAACTGGCTGGAAAACTAAAATCAACTTTTACGATGGGTTAAAGGATACAATTAAATTCTATGTTGAACAACCCAATAGATAAACTGAACTTTAAAAAGATTAAATTATCTGAAATATTAATTCTTATTTTTCCCGCAGCTTTAATTAGCGGACCTTTAATCCCAGAGATTATTGTGTTTATTTTATCAATTTTTATTTTAATAAAATTTATATCAGAAAAAAAATTTTTTATTTTAAAAAATAAAGTAATTTTGATGTATCTTTTTTTTTTTCTTACAATATGTCTTTCATCATTTTTTTCTGATCATTTTTTATCTTCCTCCAGAAGTTCTTTTTTACATTTAAGATTTGGGCTGTTTACGCTAGCAATAATATATATACTAGAAGTTGCTGACAAAGAGTTTTATAACTTATTTTTATATAGCATATTAATAACCCTATTTTTTTTAATATCTTTTGCTTTTATTCAATTTTTTCTTCATGAAATTTATTTTTTAAATATACAAAGAATAGATTCAAAAAGAGTTAGCAGCTTTTTTGGAGATGAAAAAATTTTAGGAGGTTATTTGCTTAGATTACTTCCTTTGATATTATATTTAATATTTAAAATTAATTTAGATAAAAAATTAGGAGCATTAATTTTAATACTCATTTTACTTGGAATAATAATTTCAGGAGAAAGAACTTCAGTTATTTTATCAATCATCATGTTGAGTTTATTATTTTTTTTAAATTTTGATATTAAAAAAAAAATAGCTTTCACCAGTGTTCTTATATTTTTTGTATTATTATTTCTTTTCTTTAATGGAAAATTATATGAAAGATTAATATTAGAAACATATGATGATATTTTTAATACTTCTAATAAATTATCAAGTTTTAATATTTTTTCTATTGGACATACTTATTATTACATCACATCGTTAAAAATGTTTTTTGACAATCCAATTTTAGGAATTGGACCGAATCTTTTTAGATTATTATGTTCAAAAACTGAATATGGATTGGGTATTGGTATTAATAATTGTTCAACACATCCACACAATTATTATTTGCAACTTTTAGCAGAAACAGGAGTCTTGGGATTTATGTTTTTATTTAGTTTGTTTACATGGATAAGTACAAATATTTTTAAACATATATTTAAGATTAGGATTATTGAACCTCATAAGTATTGTTTATTGATATCTGTTTTTATAAATATTTTTCCAATTTCATCCCATGGTAACTTTTTTAACAATTGGAATTCAATGATCATATTTTTTTCATTATCTTTTTTTCTTAAAGAATTTAATTTAATTTATTTTAAAAAATGAAAATTTTACTTTTAGGTGGTAAAGGACAACTTGGACAAACCATTTCAAAAGTATTAGATAAAAAATTTGATTTAAAAATATTAACAAATTTAAAAGATGATCAAAATTATTGCGATATATCTAATAAACAATCTATAATTAAAATTTTTGAAGAATTTTCGCCTGAAGTAGTAATAAATGCGGCAGCTTTTACCGATGTAGAGCGAAGTGAAATATATAGAGATAAAGCAAATCAAGTTAACAATTTATCACTAGAAGAAATTTCCAATCAATGTTTAAAAAAAAATTCAACTTTAATTCATTTTTCAACAGATTACGTATATGGCGGTAATACTAAAGGTTTTAATTCTGAAACTGACATCGCATATCCTATTAATTATTATGGTGTAACAAAGCTGAATGGAGAAAAAAAAATAGTTAGATCAAATTGTAAATTTATCATACTAAGATTGTCTTGGGTTTACAGCTCTTATAAAAAAAATAATTTTGTTCTCAAGATTATTGAGAAAATAAAAAGAAAAGATAATATTACAATAACTAATAACGAAATAGGATCAATAACAAGCACACATTTTATAGCAAAGAAAATAGAAAAAATTTTATTTTTTTTGGAAGATAAAAATGTTTCTGTAAAGGAAATTTTTAATTTGTGTCCGTCTTTACCATCAAATAGAGTAGAAATTGTGAATACATTAATAAATAGATTGATTAAAGATAATAAAAAAAATCATTTGATGAAAGGAAAAGTATATATGAGCAAGAATGTAAATAATTCTTATTTAGCTAAAAGACCAATTAATTCTAAAATGAATACAAGTAAGTTTTCAAGTTATTTTAATGAAAAAATAGAAAGCTGGGAAGAAGATTTGGAAAATTTTATCATAACAAATAATATTAATGTCTAGAAAAGGTATTATTTTAGCAGGTGGACTAGGTACGAGGATGTATCCCCTTACAATTGCAACCTCAAAACAATTGCTGCCAATTTATGATAAGCCAATGATATTTTATCCATTATCAATTTTAATCAATTCAGGTATTAAAGAAATATTAATCATATCAACAGTGGAACATATTGATTTATTTAAAAAACTTTTTGGGAATGGTAAAGAATTAGGAATTCTAATAGATTATAAAGTTCAAAAAGAACCCAAGGGTATAGCTCAAGCAATTATTTTAGCTGAGCGATTTTTAAAAAAATCTGATTTTTGTCTTATATTAGGAGATAATATAATATTTGGAGATGATAATGAAATTTCTAAAAAGTTGCATGAAGCTTTCATATCTAGGAATGCAACTATTTTTTCTAAAAGTGTCAAATTTCCAGAGAAATATGGAGTAGCCAGTTTCAAAAAAAATAAATTAATTAAATTAATCGAAAAACCTAAAAAATTTATTTCTAATCAGGCAATAGTAGGATTATATTTTTATCCAAATTCAGCTGTAAAAGAGTCAAAAAAACTTAAATTTTCAAAAAGAGGTGAATTAGAAATTACTGATTTAAATAATATTTATATTAAAAAGAATAAAATGAACATTCTGAGCTTATCAAAAAAAATATTTTGGTATGATGCAGGTAGTCATAAAGATTATTATAAAGTTACAAAAAAGGTTTATGATTTTCAATTAAAATTTAAAAAAAGCATTGCTAATATTCATGAATTAGTTTTTAAAAAAAAATATATTAACAAGAAAATTTTTAGACAAAATATATTAAAATATTCCAAAAGTTCATATGGAGATTATTTAAAAAAATGAAAATTATAAAAAAAAAATTTAATGATATCTTTCTAATTAATTCAAAAAAATTTTCTGATAAAAGGGGTTATTTTTCTGAAATTTATAATAAAAAAAATTTTTATAAAATTATAAATAAAAATATTAATTTTGTTCAATTAAACTTTGCATTTTCAAAAGTACCAACTCTCAGAGGCTTACATTTTCAAAAGGGTAGATATGCTCAAGGAAAATTAATAAAAGTTCTTAAAGGTAAAATCTATGATGTTGTTGTAAATATTGATCCAAAATCAAAAAATTTCAGGAAATGGGCTGGATTCACATTATCTTCAAACAAAAATAACCTTTTGTGGGTGCCTAAAGGTTATGCACACGGTTATTTAACTTTAACTAAAAATACGGAAGTTCAATACCTTTGTGATAATTATTATAAAAAAACTAGTGAACGCTGTATATTGTGGTCAGATAAAACAATAAATATTAAATGGCCAAAAAATATAAAATTTAAAATTTCTGATAAAGACAAAAAAGGAAATTTATTTACTTCTTTTAAAAATTTTTAATAATTCTGTCAATTTTTTTTCGTGATCCCCAGAAATTCATAGGCTCATATGAAGGAATATTATAATAACCTTTGTTTAAAAATATTTTTCTCTGACCAAGATATTTTTTAATAATTTGAATTAATTTTAACTTTTTTCCTGAACAACAATTTATTATTCCGACTAAATTTGGGTTATTAACCAAAACATTAATAAGTTTACAAAGTTCTTTTATAGATAAATAATCTCTTACTTGTTGACCAGAAGACATATTAAATATTTTATTTTTATTTTTTATTGCATGATCTAGTTGACCAAAGAGAGTTTTTTTGTTCTGATATTTTCCATATAAATAAAATATTCTTATCCATTGAATACTAATCTTATTATTCTTTTTTAATAAATAAACATATTCTCTAAGTTCATTTTTAGCTTTTGAATAAATTGTAGTTGGTTGCGGCTTCATTCTTTCATTTAATTCTCCACTTCTAAATCCATATTCTTGGCAGGTACCTGAAATAATTAATCTTTTGATATTATTTTTGACAGCACTTTTAATAAATTTTTTATGTTTTTTTAAATTTTTATCGTGATCTATATGATTGTAGTCATCAAGTTTGCTCCACGCTAAATGAATCAAAATATCATAATTTTTATAAAATAAGTTTAAATTTTTATCAAATATATCAGCTTGTATTATTTCAACTTTTTTATACCAAGGTTGATCTATAATTTTTTTCTTATCTCTTACAATTACAGTAATTTGATTTTTATCTAATAAAAATGAAATTAAATTTTTTCCAATAAATCCGGAAGCTCCTGTAATTAAAATTTTCAATTTTGAACTTTTGTTTTTGGGATAAAAGTTACAAACTTCCCTCCCCATTTTTTAACAAATTTAAAATTTTTAATTATTTCTGATTTTATATTCCAAGGAAATATTATTATATAATCTGGTTTTCTTTTTTTTATTTCGCTTGGAGGTAAAATTTTAATATGTGATCCTGGAAGCATTTTATTCATTTTTGATTTAGCTGCGTCATATACATAGTGGATATCTTTATTTGTCATTTTTAAATAGTTTAAAATAGTACTTCCTTTTGCGGCTGCTCCATATGCATGTACAGTCTTCCCTTGTTCTTTTGCACTTGAAATAAATTTTTCAATTTGTTTTTTAATTTTAAGAACATTTAATTCAAATTTTTTTAGAGTATTTATTTTATTCAAACCAAATTGTTTTTCTTCTTCAATAATTTTTTTTACAGAACTTTTCTCAGATCTCACATCATTGGCATGACAACCATAAACTCTCAAACTGCCACCATGAGTATTTAATTTTTCTACATGGAATACTTTAAGTTTATATTTCTTAAAAATATTTTTCACTGTTAATAAACTGAAATATGAAAAATGTTCATGATAAATAGTATCAAATTGTGAAAATCTGATTAAATTTAAAAGATGGGGAAACTCAAGAGTAATTGTTCCATTTTTTTTCAGTAAAGTTTTTATTCCTTTTGTAAAATCATTTAAATTTGGAACATGAGCATATACATTGTTTCCTATAATTAAATCTGCTTTATTTTTAATTTTTTTTGCCAAACTATAGCTAAAAAATTCATCAATTGACTTAATTCCTTTTTTTTTTGCCAATCTTGATGTGTTCATACTTGGTTCAATTCCAAGACAAGGAATATTTTTTTCTTTGAAAAATTGAAGTAAATATCCATCATTAGATGCTATCTCAACAACCAATTTTTTTTTATTAATTTTTAACTTTCTACAAATCTTATTTACATATTTTTCAGCATGCTCAACCCATGAAGATGATGTTGAAGAAAAATATGGGTAGTGATTATTAAAAAAAATTTTTTTGTTCACTACATCTTTTGTTTGTACTAACCAACATTTTTTACAAATATAAGTTATTAATTCAAACGCTCTCTCTTTTTTTTTTTCACTATTATTTCTTATTAATGAGTTTGAAGGAGGACATTTTCCAAGATCTAAAAAAATATCTTTTAATTTATTATTACAATTTCTACAGTGCATTGATATTCTTTAATTTTTTATCTTTTTTGGAAATCACTTTAATTTTTTCTTTCATTTTATATTTAATTTTTTTGTCAAATATATTCAAACCATCACTATAATTTTTATTATATTCAGTCGAATGCATATAGGAAACTTCTGTGTTATTTTTTGTTGTTATAAAACCATGAGCAATTCCTTTTGGTAAATATAGCATTAAATCATTTTTACTAGATAAATTTATTTTTAAAAGTTTTAAATAAGTTTTTGAATTTTTTCTAATATCTAAAATTAAATCAATAATTTCACCTTTAGTACATTTAACAATCTTTATCTCTTCATAAGGTTTTTTTTGAAAATGCAAACCTCTAAAAGTATATTTCTTTTTATTAAATGATTTGTTGAATTGAACCCATTTTGTATTTAGTTTTTTTTTTTTAAATTCTTTTTCACAATATACTCTTGAAAAATAACCTCTATTATCATTAATTTTAATATTTGAAATAAGATATACATCTTTAAATTTTAATTTTTTAAACTTCATTTAAATAAAACGTAAATTTTTATCTATCTTTTTTTGTTTAATTAAGTTTCTTATAAAGTTCAGACGAATATAGGTGCTATTTCGAAAGTTATTAGGAATTTTTTCTTTTTTAATTCCTATTACGAGATCTTTTATTGAGTCATTTAAATTCATAAGAGGTTTTTTATGATTACTAAGTTTTTCATATTTTGTAAAATCCACACTATAAGATCTTTTGTCAGCAGGAGCATTTTTGTTAATAGTGTACTTGCATCCTTTTATTATTTTAGTTACTTTTTTTGCTATATCTTCAATAACATAATTCATTTTTGTATTTCCAACATTAAGTGCCAGAAAATTGTTCTTAATCATTTTAAATTTTATTCCCCAATAAATAGCTCTAGACATATCTTTTACATGGATTAATGGCCTCCAAGGACTTCCGTCACTAAGTATGGTTATATTCTTAGTCAATATAGCCGATGTTACAAAATCATTTAGCACCAAATCTAACCTTAAGTTTTTGCTATAACCACAAGCTGTTGCAAATCTTAAACTAATAACTTTAAAGTCTTTAGAACTTAGTTTTTTTAAATCTGTTTCAGACCTAACTTTTGATTTAGCATAGCTGGTGAGTGGTTTTAATTTAGATTTTTCAGTTTTAAATTTATTTTTTGATATTCCATACATGCTACAGCTAGATGCAAAAATAAATTTCTTTACACCAACTTTTTTAGACATTTTTGCAATTTTAATTGCCATCCTCCAGTTTACATCGAAAGTTGTTTTTTGAAATTCATTACCCATTGGGTCATTAGATATAGCTGCCAAATAAACGACGGCATTATACTTCTTAATTTGATATTCTTTTATGTCTCTTACATCAATATAAGTTTGATGAACTTTCTTTTTTTTTAATAAATTTTTTACTTTTTTATTATTAAAGAAATTAACATCTAGGCCATCATATTTTATTTTTTTGCTAGATAAATATTCCATTAAAACTGGACCCACATAACCCATGTTGCCAATTATTAAAATCTTCATTTCCAAATTTTCCAGGGGGGATTATCTTTCCAAAGTTTTTCCAAATTATTTTTATCTCTAAGTGTATCCATTGGTTGCCAAAAACCATTATGTTTAAATGCCATAAGCTGATTAGTCTTTGATAAACTGTTTAGCGGTTCATCTTCCCATGCAGTTTTATTATTTTTGATTAATCTAATAACTTTTTTATTTAAAATAAAAAAACCTCCGTTAATCCAAGAATTTTCACCTTGTGGTTTTTCAATAAACTTATTTACTATATTTGAATTATTCTTTATGTTTAAGGATCCATACCTTCCTGGAGGTTTCACAGCTAAAATTGTTGCTAGTTTTTTATGTGTATAGTGAAAATTTATTTGGTCTTCTAAATTTACATTGCACAACCCATCTCCATAGGTAAAACAGAAATTTTCTCCCTTAATAAACTTTGAAACATTTTTAAGTCTTCCTCCGGTCATAGTTTCTTTACCAGTGTCTATCAAAGTAATTTTCCATTTTTCGTCTACTTTGTTTAAACTTTTTTTTGTTTTTGTTTTTAAATTAATTATATGATCTGAGTTATGAATAAGATAATTGTTAAAAAATTCTTTTATTACATATCCTTTATACCCTAGACAAATGATGAAATTATTAATTCCAAAATTAGAATAATACTTCATTATATGCCAAAGAATAGGTTTGCCGCCAATTTCTATCATTGGTTTAGGTTTTAAGTATGATTCTTCACTGATTCTAGTTCCAAGTCCACCAGCTAAAATTACTACTTCTAAATTTTTAAATTTTTTCATAAATGAATGTCTATAGAATTTAAATAAAATAACAATTTTTTTAAAATTTTATACGAGAATTTTATTCTATTAGAGAGAATTTTAAGTAATTAAATATTTAATTCCAAAAAAAAATAGTTTATTTGAATAATTTCTGTAATAGTTTGAATTAGTATGAAAAAAAAAATTCTGTTTATTTTATTAATATTTGTAGGTATTATTTTTGCATCATTTTTTTATATACAAAGCAATATAGGTAATAAATTTGATGATAAATTATCTTTTCTAAGGTCTGCTGTTCCAGCTGAATACAGAAAGATAATTAAAGAAACAATTTTTGTCTTTAAAAATCAAAAAATATTAAAAAAAAAAATTAAACGATTAGAAGATAAACTCTCTTTCCAAGAAAAACTAACTACTAATATTTTAGAAAATAATAAAAAATTTATTTTTAATTTTACTGAAAATTTTGAAGAATTTGAAGAGTCGCATAATGATCATAATTATAATTTAAAATTGTTTAGTAATTCAAATTTAAATTTAATGGGTCCAAGAGCTTATCTTGCTATGGATAAAGATTTTTTATATTTAATTACCGGCACAGGTTCACTTATGTATACCTCATCTAGAGATATTGAAAAAAAAACACAAATAGAGTTTACTAAAATCAAAACAAATTTTTTAGAAATTAATGAAAAAGACTTTACACATTATCACACTACGACTATCAAAAGTATTTTAATAAAAGATAATAATATATATGTTTCACAAGTAAAAAAACAAAGCAAAGATTGTTTTGTTAGTGTTGTATTAAAAGCAAAATTAGATTTATCTGACATTAAATTTAAAGAATTGTTTAATACTGGTGAATGCATAAAAGTTTACAGTAATCAAGCAGGTGGAAATCTTGCTGATTTTAAGAATAATAAAATTTTGTTTACAACTGGAGCATTTAAAACCTTTGAAGATATGTCTGATAAACGCCCAGCAAATGAAAGAAATTTTCCTCAAATTGAAGATAGTTATATAGGTAAAATAATGTCTATTGATACAGAAACTGGCGTTGCTAAAGTTTTGTCTATGGGTCATCGTAATATTCAGGGAATGTTTTATGATAAAGTTAAAAATGTAATTTATTCAACTGAACATGGTCCTACTGGAGGAGATGAATTAAATGTAAATTATGGAGCTGACACTGATGAAATCGAAAATTATGGTTGGCCTATAGCTTCTTACGGTGTGCAACCAGATTATTGGGATGAAAGTAAAAAAGTTTACATGAAAAAGTTAGCACCCTTTTACAAATCTCATATTGATCATGGTTATGTAGAACCATTAATTTGGTTTACACCTGCTCTTGGCATTACTCAAATAGCAAAGAATCCTTATAATGAATTATTAAAAAAAGATGTAATGTATTTTGGAGCAATGGGATGGGACATAGAGGAGGGTGATCTATCAGTTCATAGATTAGTATTAAATAATGATGGCACAGTTTTTGATAAATCTAGAATTCCAATTGGTGATAGAGTAAGAGATTTATTATTTGATATAAATAAGGAAAAACTATATTTATTCCTAGAAAACTCAGGATCAATAGCAATATTAACTAAAAAATAATTATAAAAACATCATGCAAACAACAGAAAAAGTTACAGGAGAATTATTTCATAAATTATGGAAAAAATTTACAACTCAAATTTTTGATCAAAGTGTTCAGCTAATTTTTAATAGATATAAGGCTAATAACTTTGATATGAATATAATTAAAAATAAAAAAGTCTTAGACGCTGGCTGTGGATCGGGAAGACATGTGGTAGCTTCAGCATATTTAGGCGCCAAAAAAGTAATTGGAATAGATATTTCTAAAAAACAAATTGCACTAAATAAGAAAAATTTTAAAAGTATTAAAAATATTGATTTTAAACACTCATCAACCGATCAAATAAAATTTGCAAATAATTATTTTGATTATGTAATCTCTAGTGGAGTAATACATCATACTAAAGATTATGAAAAATCTTTAGATGAAGTTTTAAGAGTATGTAAAAAAGGAGGAAAAATTTTTTTATTAATTTATGGTGCTGGGGGTTTTAGGTGGCCTATTATAAAAGCTCTTAGACCAATGGCTAAAAAAATTGGAATAGATGAGATTAAAAAATCAATGAAAGTTTCGGGTCTTCCTCTAAATAATATTAAACATTTCACAGATGATTTATTTGTTCCAATACAAAAAATTACCCAAAAAAAAGAAATTATTAAAATGTTAAAAGAAAAAAAAGTAAAAGAAATTAAATTTTGGAGCACTCAAAAGACGTTTGATCATGAGTCTAATTTTAAATCTTATTTAAATGAATTTTACAAATTAAAAAAAATTTTTTTAAATGTTAAGAAAGACATTCCAGAAAAAGATTTAGCAATTAAAATTATTAATATTTATATTAAAAAAATTAATTCAATATTGAAAAAAAAAATAAGCATTAAAAAAAAAAGACAAATAGTAATAGGTGAAGGAAACCATAGAATTTTGATCACAAAATGAAAAAATACATTGTTATTACAGGAGGTGCAGGTTTTATTGGAACAAACCTTATAAAATTATTATTAAAAAAAACAAAAGTAAATTTAATATCTATTGATGATTACTCATCAGGGTTGAAAAAAAATCATATTAAAGATAAAAGAGTTAAATATATCGTAGGTCACACAAGTAATATTAATAATCTTTTATCCAAATATAAAAAAAAAATTTCAGTAATTTTTCATTTTGGAGAATTTTCAAGGATTGCAAGAAGTTTTAAGGATGAAAGAAAATGTTTTAAATCTAATATTATTGGGTCTTATGAGGTAATAAATTTTTGTTTAGAGAATAAAGTTAGAATTATTTATTCAGCAACATCAGCTAGCTTAGGCAATAATGAAAATGATAAGCATTTGTCTCCTTATGCGTTTAGTAAATCAACAAATATGAATTTAATTACAAATTTTGAGAAATGGTTTAAATTAAAAAATGAAATTGTATATTTTTATAATGTCTATGGACCCCACCAAATTACTGATAGCAATATGTCAGCAGTTGTTGGTATATTTCAACATCATTATTTAAAAAAAAAATCATTACCTGTTGTCTTGCCTGGAACTCAAACTAGAAGATTTACCCATGTTGCCGATACTGTTGATGCTTGTTATAATGTTTGGATTAAAAAAAATAATTCTCATTATGCAGTAGTTAATAAATCTTCAATTTCTATAATTAAATTAGCTAAATTATTTTCAGATAAAATTAAATTTGTACCGTCTAGACCTGGAGAGAGATTTAAGTCAAAAGTATTAAATTCTATTAGGGGTAAAAAAATTCACAATATAATCACTAAAGATAGATTAAAAGAATTTGTAGATGAGTTTAAAAAACGCAATTAACTGTTTTTTACTTAAATATAATCTTTGACATCATAATTATAATTTATTATAAGGCCTTGCCTGGTGATTATTGCGAAAGGGTTATACCCGATCCCATTCCGAACTCGGAAGTCAAGCCTTTCTGCGCCAATGGTACTTTGTCTTAAGACACGGAAGAGTAGGACATTGCCAGGCAATAATATTTATGAAAATTAAAAGCTCACTAAAATCTATAAAAAAAAGAGACCTTAATTCTAAGCTGGTTAGAAGAAGAGGTAGGGTTTATGTGATAAATAAAACAAATCCAAAATTTAAAGCAAGACAGAAATAATTTTTATGGACAATGAAAACCATAAAAATACCTGGAATAATTTTACAAAATTTGTGTTGTGGGGAACTGTCGCGGTTATTGGAGTTTTAGTATTAATGGCAATATTCTTACTGTAATATTAATGCATGAATATTGCTTCTGTATTAGAAAATCAAAAGATTGAAAAACGAATAGCAATCACACCTGAAATAGCAAAAAAATACATATCACTTGGTATAGACGTTTCCATATGTGAAAATTATGCAAGTCATTTAGGAATTAAAGATGAAGAATATAAAGAATTGGGAGTTTCTATATTAAAAGATGAAAAATTAATTTTAAGCAATGCAGATATTATTGTTCAATTAGGTTTATTAAGTGATGATAAAAATTCTATATTAAAAGGAAATCAAACATTTATTGGGATTTTAAACCCATATGAAAATAAAGATAAAATAGACACTTTAGTAAAAAAAAATATTAACATATTTTCACTTGAGCAGCTTCCAAGAATAACAAGAGCTCAATCTATGGATATATTGTCTTCGCAAGCAAACCTTGCTGGATACAAAGCAGTAGTAGAGTCGTTTGCTAATTTTGAAAAAGCAATTCCAATGATGATGACTGCAGCAGGTACAATTCCAGCAGCAAAAGTATTAGTTGTCGGTGCAGGGGTAGCCGGATTACAAGCAATTGCAACAGCAAAAAGAATGGGAGCAATTGTATTTGCAACAGATGTAAGAATGGCATCAAAAGAGCAAGTTGAGAGCCTTGGTGGAAAGTTTTTAACAGTTGAAGGTTCTGAAAATTTAGAAACCGAGGGAGGATATGCAAAAGAGGCATCAGAGGATTTTAAAAAAAAACAAGAAGATTTATTATCAGATACTTTAAAAAAAATTGATATAGTAATATGTACTGCCTTAATTCCAGGAAAAAAAGCACCGGTAATTATAAAAGAGAACATGATCAACAATATGAATGCTGGTTCAATTATTTATGATTTAGCAGCAATCCAAGGTGGCAATACAGCCTTTACTAAAGTTAATGAAATTGTTGATAAAAATGGAGTTAAAATAATGGGTGAAAGTAATATTTTAAATAAACTTCCTACTTCTGCATCAAACCTGTATGCAAAAAATTTATACAATTTTGTGTCAAATTTATATGATAAAGAAAACAAAAAAATTAATATAAATCTTGAAGATGAAATAATCGAAAAAACTTTAATTAAATAAAATTATGGAAATAGATCCTTTTATATTCAGATTAAGTATTTTTATACTTTCAATTTTTATTGGGTATTATGTGGTTTGGAGTGTAACTCCATCGTTACACACACCATTAATGTCTGTTACTAATGCTATTTCATCAGTGATTATTGTAGGAGCAATTATTGCGGGATTGGCAGGAAATTCTGACACTATATTTAACACATCAAGTATATTTGGTTTCTTAGCAATATCATTGGCAGCAATTAATATTTTTGGAGGTTTTCTAGTAACTCAAAGAATGCTCGCGATGTATAAAAAAAAGAAAAAGGATAAATAATGTTATCAGCAAATTTATCAGCAATATTTTATTTAATTTCAGGGGTATTATTTATTCTTGCCTTAAGAGGACTTTCTTCCCCAGAAACATCTAGACAAGGAAATTTCTTTGGTATTATAGGAATGATAATTGCAATTACGGTTACATTTCTATCTATTGGTAATTTTTCAACTGGATTTATTGTTGTTTTAATTTTTCTTTTAATAGGGGGATTAATAGGTGCTTTTATTGCTTATAAAATTCCAATGACTGCGATGCCAGAATTAGTAGCTGGCTTTCATAGTTTGGTTGGGCTTGCAGCTGTATTTGTTGCAATAGCTGCTTTTTTAAATCCAGAGGCTTTTAATTTAGGATCTCCAGGTAACATTAAACTTGGAAGCTTAATTGAAATGTCAATTGGTGCAGCAGTGGGTGCAATCACTTTTTCAGGTTCAATTATTGCTTTTTTAAAACTTCAAGGAATAATGTCAGGTTCACCTATAACTTTTAAAGGACAACATCCACTTAATGCTTTCATTTTAATTTCAATAATTGTATTAACTTATCTACTTTGCTCTACACAATCTTCTAATTTGTTTTGGATATTATTGGCAGTTTCTTTTTTAATCGGTTTTTTATTAATCATTCCAATTGGTGGTGCAGATATGCCGGTAGTGATTTCAATGCTAAACTCATATTCTGGTTGGGCAGCTGCTGGAATTGGTTTTACTTTAGAAAATACAGCTTTAATTATTACAGGAGCATTAGTTGGATCATCTGGAGCAATATTATCTTACATAATGTGTAAAGGAATGAATAGGTCATTCTTTAATGTTATATTAGGAGGATTTGGAGCAACTGAACAATCTTCATCATCCCAAAATAAAGAGCAAAGACCAGTTAAAAGCGGAAATGCAGATGATGCTGCTTTTTTAATGAAGAATGCTTCATCAGTTATAATTGTACCAGGCTATGGAATGGCAGTTGCACAAGCTCAGCATGCCCTAAGAGAAATGGTAGATACGTTAAAGAAGAACGATATAAAAGTTTCATATGCTATACATCCTGTTGCGGGACGTATGCCTGGTCATATGAATGTTTTATTAGCTGAAGCAAATGTGCCGTACGATGAAGTATTTGAACTAGAAGAGATTAATAATGATTTTGCAAATGCAGATGTAGCTTTTGTTATTGGTGCTAATGATGTAACAAATCCAGTTGCAAAAACAGACCCACAAAGCCCAATTTATGGAATGCCAGTATTAGATGTTGAAAAATGTAAATCAGTTTTATTCGTAAAAAGAAGCTTGTCGCCAGGATATGCTGGAATTGATAATGATCTTTTTTATAAAGAGAATACTTTAATGTTGTTTGCTGATGCTAAAAAAATGACAGAGGATATTACAAAAAACTTATAGATTTAATGAATACAAAAATTTTTTGTGATATTGCAAACTTATCATCAATAAAAAAATTTAATAAATTTAAAATTGTAAAAGGATTTACCACTAATCCAAGTTTAATGAGAAATGCAGGAGCTAAAGATTATAAATCTTATTCAAAGCAAATACTTAAAATTTGCAAACACAAACCAGTTTCTCTGGAAGTTTTTGCTGATGATCAAAAATCAATGATTGAGCAAGGAAAAAAAATTAATAGCTGGGGTAAAAATGTTTATGTTAAAGTACCTGTCGTTAATTCAAAAAATAGTTTTACAGGTAAAGTAATAAAAGAACTTAATAATAATAATATTAAGTTAAATATTACAGCTGTTTATACAGCAAAACAAACAGAAAAGATTTTAAAAGTATTAAATAAAAAAACTAAAATTATAATATCTATTTTTGCTGGAAGAGCAGGAGATACTGGAAAAGATCCAGTTCCAGAATTTGTAAAAAGTATAAAGTTAGCCAAAAAATTTAAGAACGTTGAAATTTTGTGGGCAAGTGTAAGAGAGCCTTATAATTATTTACAAGCAAAACAGTTGGGCTGTCATATAATAACAATCCCACCTTCAATTATTGAAAAAATTCAAAAATTTGGAAAGTCATTTGATCAATTAACACAAGAGACTGTAAAAGCTTTTTTAATTGATAGTAAAAAATCTAATTTTAAAATTTAGTCTGGAATTGGTTGCGGGGGACGGATTTGAACCGCCGACCTTCAGGTTATGAGCCTGACGAGCTACCAGACTGCTCCACCCCGCGGTATACTTAAATTCTATTTTTAAGTTTATTTAATTTTTTTACTCTTTTAATATTTTCTTGCAGAATTCTTTTTTTTTTCTCAGAAGGTTTTTCGTAAGTATTTTTTAATTTTATTACTTTAAAAAAACCATCACGTTGAAGTTTTCTCTTAAGAACTCTAAGTGCTTGTTCAATATTATTATCTTTAACTTCTATTTTCATAAATATTTTTAAATGCGTCTAGTTATCATTATAAAATTTTGATGTCTATTAAATTTATTCAATGTTTGAAATTTCTTTTACTTGTTTTGCTTTTTCTTTTTCTTTTTTTTCTCTTTTTATTCTTCTTTCAGCTTTTTCTAATGCTTCTACTAGATCTTTTTGACTGAATAGGTTTAAAGCAACAGGGTCTTTTGGATTTAAATTATTATAGTTCCAATAGCTTTTATTTCTTATCGAAGTGACTGAATTTTTTGTTATCCCAACTAGCTTTGCAATTTGGGAATCTTTTAACATGTTATGCTGCCTGATTAACCAAAGAGCAGAATCTGGTTTATCTTGTCTTTTAGATAAAGGTACATATTTTTTAATTTTTTTTTCGCTATTAGAAATTTCAATATCTGTGTTTTTGATTAATAAAGGTCTAGTTTCGTCCTTAGATGATAATTCAATTTCTTCTCTAGATAGTTGCCCAGAGATTATCGGGTTATAGGCTTTAATTCCTTTTGCAACTTCACCGTCAGCTATTCCTTGAATCTCAACTTCATGCAAGTTACAGAAATTTGCGATTTGTTTAAAAGTAAGTGTTGTATTTTCAACCAACCAAACAGCTGTAGCCATTGGCATCAAAGGTGCATTTGACATTTAATTTTTCTTATCTGATTTAAAGTTTTGAAATTTTTTATTAAATTTACTTATTCTGCCCTTATCCATTAACTTTTGTTTGCCACCAGTCCATGCAGAATGTGATTTTGGGTCAATTTCTAATTTAAGTAAATCACCCTCAGCACCCCAAGTTGATTTTGTCTCAAATTGAGTTCCATCAGTCATTTCGACTTTAATTGTGTGATAATTTGGGTGTATGTCTTTTTTCATATCGAGACTTATAGCAAAAGAATTTTATAACACAATTAAAAGTTGACTAAATTTTCCATCATTTTGTCATTAATTGCAGCACTTGAAGCCCTAATATCAATCTTATCTACATCAAATTTATGAATATCGTTTACTACTCCTCCTGCTTCTTTGACTAATATTTCTCCAGCAGCAACATCCCAAAGGTTAATATTGTTATGAAAAAAACCATCAAGTCTTCCAGAGGCAACATAAGCCAAATCTAAAGCAGCACACCCACCATATCTCATGTTAAGATTACTAAATTTAACACCTTCATGATTACTTGAAAATAGACATTCATCAATTGAGTTCTTTTTTGAAACTCTTAGTCTTTGATTATTTAAAAAAGCTCCTTTATCTTTTTCTGCAAAAAACATTTCATCTTTAATGGGATCAAAAATTAAACCACTTACAATTTCATTTTTGTGTTGAAGAGCAATACAAATTGCAAAGTGAGGTATACCGTGTAAAAAGTTTGTGGTTCCATCTATTGGGTCAATAATCCAAATGTTCTCTTTATCTTTATTTTTAATTATTCCAGTTTCCTCAGTTATAAAAGAATAGTTTTTTTTAATTTTTGATAATTCTTCAATTAAAACTTTTTCTACATACTTATCTGTTTTTGTTACAAAATCATAAGGTCCTTTTTTGGATACTTGTAATTTTTCAACTTCACCAAAATCTCTAATAACAGATTTAGAAGCTTTTTCTGCAGCCTTGATCATTATATTAAGATTTGCAGATATAGAAATCATTGAGATTATATTTTTTTTATATATTCGAAGGTTCTTGTATCAATAATTACTTCATCACCTGACTCTATAAAAGGTGGGACTTGAATATTTAAGCCATTATCCAAAGTTGCTGGTTTATATGATGATGAAACAGTCTGACCTTTAAGTGCCACATCTGTTGTCTCAATTTTACATGTTACCTGATTTGGAAGTTCGACGGAAATTGGATTATCGTTATAAAAACTTACTGAGACTTCAAGATTTTCTGTCATTAATTTTCCTCTTTCTCCAACAATGTCTTTTTTAATTTCAATTTGGTCATATGTTTTAGGGTTCATAAAAATATAATTATTTTCATCTTCATATAGATAGTTAAAATCCGTTTCATCAAGTGATGCTTTTTCAACAGTTTCACTAGATCTAAATCTTTCATTTAATTTTGTGTTTTTTTCCAAACTTTTCATCTCAACTTGAGCGAATGCCCCACCTTTACCTGGTTTAACATGTTGAGTTTTGAGAACTTGCCATAAATCATTTTTATATTCTAAAAGCATCCCAACTCGAATTTCACCAGCATTAATTTTCATTTAAGTTTTTCTATAGTTTCTAAAGGTTTATATTTTTTATTATTCCAAACGTAGCCTGAGATAGCTAATAAATTGGCATTGTTCAATAGCAGTTTTTTATAATTATCAAAATTTATTCCTCCGATAGCAACAATTGGGGTATTGGTTAACTTTTTTATTTCTTTTAAAATTTTAGTGTTAGCCTTAAATTTTACTTTTTTTGTTACAGTAGAAAAGAAAGCCCCAAAAGCAATATAGCTCACATTTTCAGTAATGGCAGCTTTTGCTAATCTAATAGAATTGTGGCAGGTAATACCAATTATTTTGTTTCCAATTATTTTTCTTGCATTTTTTACGCTCATATCTTTTTGACCTAAATGACAACCATCTGCATTAAGTTTTTTTGAAAGTACAGGATCATCATTTACTAAAAATTTGACTTTATTTTTTTTACATATTTGGTGAATTTTTCTTCCAATTATAATTTTTTGTTTAAGCGAATATTTTTTTAGTCTTAATTGAAATAGACCAACCTTACCAGTATTAAGTACTTTCTTTAAATCCTGATAAAATTTAGGGTAAATTTTGTTTGGGGAAATAAGATAAATAAATTTTTTTTTATTTATTCTCAAGTTCGCTAGACCATTTACCTTGAGCAGCTAAAGTATTCATTCTTGCTCTATGATTAAAAATAGTTTGAGTTCCTTTGATATCTTTAATATTTTTTGACCAAAATTTCAAAGTACTTTGTTGAAGAGCTCTTCCATATGAATAAGTCATTATAAAATTAGTATCATTATTTTTATTGATTAAGTTTAAATTTTCTGTTGATTCAATTTCTGATTGCCCACCTGACAAAAAAGCAATTCCAGGAACTTCATTTGGAACAGATTTTCTTAAGCATTCAAGAGTTTTAGAAGAAACTTCTTCATTAGAGATTTTATTTTTTGATTTATTTCCTGCCAGAATCATATTTGGTTTTAAAATTATGCCTGTTAGATCAATTTTGTGATTAATAAGTTCTTCAAAACATTTTTGTATTACTTCAGATGTTTTACTTAAGCAGTCATCAGCAGAGTGTTCACCATCCATTAAAACTTCTGGTTCAACAATTGGAACCATTCCACTCTCTTGAACTAGAGCAGAGTATCTTGCAAGCGCATGTGCATTTGAGCTAATAGCAAGTTTACTAGGATGTTTTTCTCTAATATTATAAACACCTCTCCACTTTGTAAATCTTGCACCAAGTTCATAATATTTTTTTAATCTTTCTCTTAATCCGTCTAAACCCTCGGTAACTTTTTCATCTAATGAATTGGCCAAATCTTTTGCACCAGTATCAACTTTAATACCTGTAACAGCTCCTGTCTCTGAAATCATGGTTGGGATTGTTTTTCCATTACTTGATTTTTGATTGATTGTTTCATCATACAATATAACTCCGCCAATACATTTTTTCATACTATCTGCTGTAAAAAGTGTTTCTCTAAAAAGAAGTCTATTTTCTGGTGTTGATTGAATATTTACTAACTCTAATCTTTTAGTCATAGTTACATTACTTTCGTCTGCAGCAAGTATACCTTTGCCATTTGAAACAATTTTTAGAGCAATTTTGTTAAGTTCAGACATTTTAGTTTAAAGCTTTTATACCAGGAAGTTCTTTGCCTTCAAGATATTCTAAAAAAGCTCCCCCAGCAGTTGAAACAAAATTAAAATCATTAACCGCATTTAAACTATTCAATAATGAAACTGTATCTCCTCCTCCAGCAACTGAATAGATTTTATTAGACTTATTATTTTCAATTATCTTCTTGGCAATTTTAATACTGCCATTAGCAAAGTTTGGATTTTCAAAATATCCAGCAGGTCCGTTCCATAAAATGGTTTTACTTTCATCAATTATATTATTAATAATTTCAATAGTTTTTGGGCCGATATCTAAAATCATTTCATCAGATAAAATTTCACTCAACTCTTTAATTTTTGGGCTTCCATTTAAGTTATTCCCCACAACAATGTCTTTTGGGTATATTATTTTACAGTTTTGTGTATCTGAGAGTGAAAAAATTTCTTTTAAAATTGTATCAGAATTTTCTTCTTGTAACGATTTTCCAATATGGTTACCCATATATTTAATAATATTGTTAGCCATTCCGCCTAAAATTATAATATTATCAAATTTGGGTATTAAGTTCTTAATTATATTAATCTTAGTAGAGACTTTTGAGCCTCCAATAATACAAGTTATAGGTTTTTTAATTTCAGTCGTAATTTTTTTTAAAGCATCAACTTCCAAGTCAAGTTGCAATCCAGAATAAGAAGGTAAAAAATTAGTTATATAATGAATTGATGCATGTGCCCTATGAGAGCATGAGAAAGCATCATTAACATAAATATCAGCTAAACTTGCAAGCTGTTTTGCAAATTTCGGATTATTTTTTTCCTCCTCAGGATAAAATCTTATATTTTCTAACATAACTATTTTTTCATCATCATTATCAAATAAATCTTTTGACACTATTTCTTTTATATCTTTAGAAATGAGTTTAATATTTTGACTTAATTTTATCTCTAAATCTTGACATATGGGTCTAAGTGAAAGTTCGTTTACTACTTGTCCTTTAGGTCTACCAACATGAGAAATAATTATGATTTTTGTGTTTTGAGAGATTAAAAATTTTAAAGTAGGTAGAATTTTATCAATCCTTGTTGTGTCAGTGATTTTGTTATCAATTAAAGGAACATTTAAATCTAATCTTAATAATATTTTTTTATTATTAAGATTTAATTCTTCACTGATACTTTTCATTAAGAGATTTTATGAACGTATTCGGCTATGTCACACATTCTATTTGAAAATCCCCACTCATTGTCATACCAGGCTGAAATTTTTCCCATATTTTTACCTACTACGCTAGTAAGCGATGAGTCTACAATTGCTGATGATGAATTATGATTAAAGTCAATAGATACCAGTTTTTCTGATGTAACTTCTAATATTTTTTTAGATTGATTTTTTGAAACTTCTTTGAAAGCTTCATTAATTTTTTCTTTGTTTATCTCTTTTTTAGTACAAAAAACTAATTCAATTAGGGACACATTTGGAGTTGGAACTCGCATCGCAACACCTTCTAATTTACCGTTTAAGGATGGAATTATTTCTCCTATAGCTTTTGAAGCTCCTGTAGATGTTGGAACAATTGATTGGCTAGCAGATCTTGCTCTTCTAGGGTCTTTGTGAGAATTATCTAAAATTCTTTGATCACTAGTAAAAGCATGAATTGTCGTCATAAAACCTTTTTCAATTTCAAAATTTTTATGAAGTACATTTGCAACTGGCGCCAAACAATTTGTGGTACAAGATGCTGCAGAAATTATTTGATCATTTTTTGTAATCTCTTCTTCATTTACGCCAAAAACAATAGTTTTGTCTGCATTTTTACATGGAGCAGAAACTATAACTTTTTTTGCACCATTATTGATATGAGCTAATAATTTTTCTTTTGAATTAAATTTTCCAGTACATTCAAAAACGTAATCAACACCAAATTTTTTCCAGTTAATATCTTCAATTTTAGACTCTTGGGAAAAAGTAATTTTATTTTTATTTATAATTAAATGATTTTCGTCATAGTCAAGATCTGCATTAAATTTTCCGTGAACAGAGTCATATTTAATTAGTGTACAACTTGCTTCAGAATTAGATCTATTATTTATATGCTTTATTTTAATATTTTTATTTTGGCTTTCAATAATTGCTCTGATCACCATTCGACCAATTCTTCCCATTCCATTGATTCCAATGTTTATAGTCATATTTATTTTCTTACTTTCTGAATAGTTTTTTTGATTTTTTAGCAATATTTGCTGCTGTTAAACCAAAATGTTTATAAATTTCTTTATATGGTGCACTTTTACCAAATGTATTAATTCCAAAAGCAATACCATTATTACCTATGTACTTTTTCCAACAATCTGTTGATGCAGCTTCTATAGAAATTTTAATTTTTGTTTCATTTAATACTTTTTGCTTGTATGAATTTGATTGTGTGTCAAAGAGATCTTGGCATGGCATCGATATAACTTTTGAATATACATTATCTTTGGCCAATTTGTGGCTCGTCTCAATTGCTAAACTAACTTCGGAACCGCTAGCAAGTATTGTTAAATGAATTTTTTTATTTGTTCTCAAAACCTCATATGCACCAAGAGAGCATTTGTTAGTATTTGAATTTTTTTTTCTTATCGGATCAAGATTTTGTCTGGTCAACGATAAAACACTGGGTGTTTTTGAACTTTTTAATGCATGTTCCCAACATTCTATAGTTTCAATTCTATCTGCAGGTCTAAAAACATTTAGATTTGGAATAGATCTCAAACTTGACAATTGTTCTATTGGTTGATGAGTTGGACCATCTTCTCCAAGACCAATAGAGTCGTGAGTCATTACATATATAACTCTTTGTTTCATTAATGCTGATAATCTTATTGATGGCTTACAATAATCTGAAAATATTAAAAATGTTCCACCGTATGGGATAAAGCTGCTATGAAGAGCAAGCCCATTCATAATTCCACTCATGGCATGCTCTCTTACACCATAGTGAATATAATTACTGTTAAATTCACCCGATTTAACTATTTTATGATGTTTAGTTTTAGTATTATTTGATCCTGCTAAATCTGCAGAACCCCCAATTAAATTATTATTGACGCTAGTTAATGCATTCAAGGTAAGTTCCGAAGATTTTCTGGTTGCTAAACTTTTAAGTTCTTTAATTGTATTTTGTTTTTCGGTTTTTAAAATTTTTGTAAAATTATTTTTTTGCAAATTATTTATTATAATTTTTTTCTTTCTATAAATTTTGTTCCAATTATTTTCAATTTTCTCACCTTTTTTACCAATTTTTTTCCAATCATTTAAAATTTTGCTAGGTATCTCAAAAGGTTTATGAGGCCAGTTTAGTGAATTTCTTACAAGTTCGATTTCATCCAAGCCTAAAGGACTTCCGTGAGATGATGATTTACCTGATTTATTTGGAGAGCCATAACCAATTTTAGTTTTACAAGAAATAACAGTTGGTTTATTTGCATTTTGAACTTTTTTTAAAGCCTTAAAAATTTCTTTTTCATTATGACCATTAATAAGAATATATTTCCATCCATAACTTTCAAATCTTTTTTTGAAGTTATCTGAAACAGCTAAACTAGTTGGTCCATCTATAGATATTGAGTTATTATCAAAAAGCATAACTAAATTTTTGAGTTTTAAATGTCCAGCTAAACTCATTGCTTCATGACTTATTCCTTCCATTAAACATCCATCTCCAGCAAGAACGTAGGTTTTGTGATTTATAATTTCTTTACCCAGTTTTTTTTTCAAAATTTCTTCAGCAATTGCAAAGCCAACAGCATTTGCAATTCCTTGACCAAGAGGACCTGTTGTAGTCTCAATTCCAGTATTAGGATGATATTCTGGATGACCAGCACAAATCGAATTAAGTTGCCTAAATTTTTTTATACTTTTGAGTGAAATACTTTTATATCCTGTTAGATACAATAGAGAGTAAAGCAACATTGAACCATGACCTGCAGATAAAATAAATCTATCTCTATTTAACCAATTTGGATTTTTTGGATTAAATTTTAAAAAATTTTTAAATAGAACAGTTGCAACATCTGCCATGCCCATTGGCATGCCTGGGTGACCAGAATTTGCTTTCTGCACAGCATCAATTGATAGAAATCTGATGCAATTTGCCAAATCATTGTGTAGTTTACTCAAAATTATCCTGACTAGACTAAGAAGAATCTATTTAATAATATAAACATATATATATGAATTCTATAACCGAAAAAGAAAAAAAATTAAGTAAAGCTTTATCAGAGTTAAAAAATTTAGATCTTAGTCACCCTGATTTAAAAAATAATATAGATAATTTGAGCTCTCAAAAGACTCAATTAGAAATTGAAAAATCTCAATTAGAGGATAAATATAAATCGCTTTTAGATGAACACACTATTTTAACAAAAAAACTTGAAGAAATTGAAAATAAAGAAAAATTAGAGCAAAAAAAACAAATGGAGTTTTCTGAAAAAATTGATGAATTAAATCAGGAAACAGATACCTTGTTAGATGAGATAGATAAATGGCAAATGTAAGTATTAAATTTAATAATAAAGAATTTTTGTTATCCTGTGAGGATGGCCAAGAAGATCATCTTGAAGAATTACTAATTAAGATTAATCAAAAATTTAATGATCTTAAAAATAATCTCGGAAATTTAGGAGAAAATAAACTTCTTTTAATTACGGCAGTTAAGATTATGGATGAGTACTACGAGACTAAAAAGAAAGTTGATCAAAAAAAAAATGAATTAAAAGATCTTTCTAATAAATTTAGAGAATTAAAAACACTTATTTATGATTATAGAGACAAAAAAGACGAGGAGATTAAGGAGTTAAATGTTGATCATTTGAATTTTAAAAATGAAATTGAAGCTAATCATAAAAAATATGAACAATTAATTGACGAGGCTGCAGATGAAATATCAAATTTTATTGAAAAAACCAAACTAGAAAATATTTCTCAATAAATTTTGTGAATAAACCTCAAATTAGAAAAAAAATATTATTAATCAAAAAAAAAAGATTTGATAAAAATTTAAAAATTAATTTAGATAAACTTATCTCTATTTTAAAGATTAATAGATTTAATAATAAAAGTGTTGGTGGTTATTATCCATCAAATTATGAAATAGATGACTTGAATATTTTAGATTTTTTAGAAAAAAAAAATTTTAAAGTTTCGTTGCCAGTTATAAAAAAAGAAAATCAGATGAACTTTTATAAGTGGTCAAAAAGAGACCCATTAAAAATAAATAAATTTGGTATTCCTGAGCCAGTATCAACTAAAATTATTTATCCAGATATTTTATTAGTTCCATTAGTAGCATATGACAGTAATTTAAATAGATTAGGCTATGGAGGTGGTTTTTATGATCGTTATATTGAAAAAATTGAAAAAATTAAAAAGGTTACAAAAATTGGTTTAGCTTTTTCATTCCAGAAAATTTCATCTATACCCATTAATCAATATGATAAAAGATTAGACTTTATAGTTACAGAAAAAAGAATTTTACGATGAGAATATTATTTTTAGGTGATGTAGTTGGAATATCAGGTTGTTCAAAATTAATGAATAATTTGAAGGATGAAATCAAATCAAAAAAAATAGATTTTGTAATTGTGAATGGAGAAAATGCAGCCACTCAAGGTGTTGGTTTAACAAAAGAAATATGTTATGATTTTTTTAACTGTGGGGTTGATGTAATTACAACAGGTAACCATATTTGGGATCAAAAAGAAATTATAGAGTACATAGATAAAGAAGATAGATTATTACGCCCAAAAAATCTTTTTGAACCAGCGCCAGGAAGAGGATTTAATACTTATAACACTAAAGAAAATATTAAAATTGGTGTGCTTAATTTAATGGGAAATGTTTTCATGAAAAAATGTGATGATGTTTTTGAAATTTCAGAAAAATTTATAAAACAATTTAAGTTGAAAGAGGATTATGATTTTCTCATAGTTGATTTTCATGGTGAAATAACAAGTGAAAAAAATGCAATAGGTCATTATTTTGATGGTAAAGCCTCTTTAGTAGTTGGAACACACACCCATATACCAACTAATGATGCAAGAATATTAAAAGGAGGTACAGGCTATCAAACTGATGCTGGTATGTGTGGTGATTACAATTCAGTTATTGGTATGAATGCAGAAAATTCACTAAATAGGTTTTTAAAAAAAAATTCAGTAAAACATTTTCCTGCTATTGGTGAGGCTACTTTGTGTGGTGTTATTGTTGATTGTGATATACATACTGGATTAGCTACAAATATTGAAAGTTATGTTTTTGGAGCTCAATTAAAAAATACGCATTAAAATTATGGCAGGACACTCACATTGGGCAGGAATTAAACATAAAAAAGGAAAAGCTGACAAGCAAAGGTCTAAAATATTTTCAAAATTATCAAAAGAAATTACAGTTGCGGCGAAACTTGGAGATAAAGATCCTGCTATGAATCCAAGATTAAGATCTGCTATGCAGGCAGCAAGGTCAGCTAACATGCCAAAAGATAATATTGAAAGAGCAATTGATAAATCTTCTGCTGCAACAGGTGTTATTTTTGAAAATCTTAGATATGAAGGATTTGGTCCAGATAAAATTGCAGTTATTGTAGAAACCTTATCAGATAATAAAAATAGAACTGCATCAAATATAAGAACTATCTTTCAAAAAAGTGGTGGAAGTTTAGGAACCCAAGGTTCTGCGTCTCATAATTTTAATCAATTAGGTATTATTAAAATTGATAAGCAAGAAATTTCTGATGAGAAAATTTTTGAACTAGCAATTGAGTCTGGGGCTGATGAATGTATCTCTCACGATGAATTTCATGAAATTCAATGTCCTATGAGCGATATATATAATGTAAAAAAAAAATTAGAAACAGTAGTTGCAAATTTTATTTCTACAGAAATAGAGTGGATTGCTCTTAATAACGCCAATGTGAATAAAGATAAGCAAGAAACTGTAATTGAATTTTTAGAGTCCCTAGAAGATGACGATGATGTACAAAATGTTTTTTCTAACGCAAACTTTGAAAATAATAAATGCTTATAATTGGAATTGACCCAGGTATTTCAGGATCAATATGTTTCTTTCAAGACGGAAAAATAATTGATGTGATAGAAATGCCAACAATGACGGAAGGTAAAAAAAATAAAAAACAAGTCAATGGTTCTCAAATTTTTAATGAAATATCAGCTAGAATAAAGAGACTAGATAATAAAGACATCAAAGTGGTTGTTGAGCAAGTATCAGCAATGCCTGGTCAAGGTGTAACAAGTATGTTTAATTTTGGTCAATCATTTGGAATTTTAAAGGGGATATGTTCTGCAATGCAATTACCTATTTATTTTGTAAGACCTGCAAAATGGAAAAAATACTTTAATCTTATTAATTCTGAAAAAGACGCAAGCAGAACAAGAGCAATTGAGATTTTTCCATATTTTTCAAGTCATTTATCAAGAAAAAAAGACTCAAATAAAGCTGACGCTATTTTGATAGCTAGTTTTTATTATGAAACTTACAAAATTGAAGAATAGATAGAGATATTAAGACAAATTCATGACACATTTAAGTGTGATGAGTGGATATGGAAGCCGATATTACATCACAAGCAGTAGGATTAGGTTCGAATACTGACTTTTCTTTAATGAGCCTATTTTTAAGGGCTGATATAATTGTAAAATCAGTGATGATAATTTTGATAGTTTGCTCGATCTATTCATGGGCAGTAATAATTGAAAAAATTAGATTATTTAAGAGAATTAATAAATCATCAGAGGAGTTTGAGGAAAAGTTTTGGAACTCCAAATCAGCAGAAACATTTTATAACAGTTTGCCAACTAAAGTTGATGATCCGATGGCTGTAGTTTTTCAGGATGCTATGGAAAGTTTGCTTAAAAAAAAATCTAAAAATAATTTAAGTGAAAGAATGAATACTTTTCTAGAAGTTGGAATTGAAAAACAAATGTCTAAAATTGATAAAGGTTTTACTTTTTTAGCAACGGTTGGTTCTACTGCGCCATTTATTGGTCTATTTGGAACTGTATGGGGAATAATGAATTCATTCCAATCTATTGCAATTTCAAGAAATACAAGTTTGGCAATTGTAGCCCCAGGGATAGCAGAAGCATTATTTGCTACTGCATTAGGATTGCTAGCTGCAATACCTGCTGTAGTTGCTTATAATAAATTTAATACAGACTCAAATAAATATTCTCAAAAATTAGAAAACTTTTCAAAAAGATTTTTAACAATAATTTAAATGGCATTTAAATTAAATCGTTCATCAAAAGAACCTATGAGCGAGATCAATGTTACTCCATTTGTAGATGTCATGTTAGTTCTTCTCATCATTTTTATGGTTACGGCTCCATTATTAACTGTTGGGGTACAAGTTGATTTACCAGAAAGTTCTGCAGACTCACTTCCAGAAGAAGCGGAACCACTTACTTTATCAATTAACTCAAAAGGAGAGATATTTATTCAAGAGGCAAAAGTCGAGTATGACAATATTATTGCAAAAGTTTTAGCAGTTTCAAAAAATAGAACAGATACAAGAATTTATGTTAGAGGAGATAAAACAATTAATTATGGAAGAGTGCTTGAAATAATGGGTCTATTATCTGGCTCTGGTTTTACTAAAGTTGCATTAATATCAGAACCATTGAAGCAAAGGTAATTTAAGTGAATAGAAGTTTGATTATTTCTTCTTTTTTACACGGTGCTTTAGTTTTTATCACAGCTATGAGCTTACCTTTTCTGGCAAAAAAACCACTTGATATTCCACCAATAGTTTCAGTTGAGTTGATACAGATTGCTGAAAAAACAAATATACCTTTTGCCCCAAAAGCAAAAAAGATAATTGAAAAAAAAAAGAAAAAAAAATTAAAAGAAAAAGAAAAGAAATTAGTATCAGAACAGGCACCTCCAAAGAAAGTTAAAAAAACAAAAACTAAAACTGTTGTTTCATTAGATAAAAAAAAAGAAAAAATTGACAATCAAACCCCGGATGCAATTCCATTACCAGATAAAACAGTCAAGAAAATTGAGACAAAAAAAGAAAATAAACAAAACCCTGACAAATTAAATGAAGAAGTGAAACAAGTTTCAGAATTTGAAAAAAAAGAATTTGTTGATTTGGATAACATTGCTAAATTAATTGATAAAGCAAAAGAAGATACAGCAGAGGTGATTAAAAAAAATAATGATATTACTCAAGATCAAGATAAAAATATTGTCACTTCAGGGTTAACCTTAAATGAGGAAGATGCTTTAAAAGCTCAAATTTTTGGATGTTGGAGTATTCCTCTTGGATTACCATACAATGAAGATTTGTTAGTTAGAATTAAATTAATGCTTGAGCCAGATGGTTCTGTGGTAAAAACTGAAATCTTAGATCATGCAAGAATGAATAAACCTGGCCAAGGCTTTTATAAAGTGTTAGCTGAAAGTGCTCTAAGAGCTATAAAATTATGTCAACCATTAAGAGTTCCAATGTCAGGCTATGAAAGATGGAAAGAATTACAATTAAATTTTGATGCAAGAGATATGTTAGAAGGTTAAGATATTAAAATGAAAAAAAAATTTATAACTTTAATTTTATTAATTGCAATTCCAATTAAAGCTTTTGCTTTAATTGAAGTTGATATTACAAGAGGAAATTTGAACCCACTTCCTTTAGCTGTTTCACCATTATCAATTGATGAGGAGTCTAGAAAAAGTTTTGAGAAAACTCTTAAAAAACAAAATATTGGATCTGAAATTTCGACTATAGTTGAAAATAACTTAAGAACATCTGGTTTGTTTAATCCAATAAGTAGGGACGCATTTTTACAAGCACCAGAAATTGCAAATTTAAAACCTAGATTTGAGGATTGGAATTTAATTAAAGCTCAAGCACTCATTACAGGTAAAGTGACATATATAAATGAAAAATTAAGAGTTGAATTTAGATTGTGGGATATTTTAGCAGCCAAAGAAATGATGGCATTAGCATTTACTACAGTTCCTAATAATTGGAGAAGAGTAGGACATATTATATCAGATAAAGTTTACGAGAGATTGACTGGTGAAAAAGGTTATTTTGATACAAGAATAATATATGTTGCTGAGGAGGGTCCAAAAATACAAAGAAAAAAAAGATTAGCTATTATGGATCAAGATGGAGCAAATAATAAATTTCTGACACTTGGTAATGAGCTTGTCTTAACTCCTAGATTTAATCCCACAAGTCAAATGGTTACATATTTGTCATATTTTAAAAATTTACCCAGAGTATATTTGCTAGATATTGAAACAGGAACTCAAGAAGTCGTTGGTGATTTTCCTGGAATGACTTTCGCGCCAAGGTTTTCTCCTGACGGTAAAAAAATAATAATGAGTTTTGCTAAAGATGGAAAATCAGATATCTATACGATGGATTTAGAAAATAGATTGGTAGAAAAAATTACAAATCATCCATCAATTGATACTTCACCATCTTATTCGCCAAATGGAAAGTTTATAGCTTTTAATTCTGACAGAAGTGGATATCAGCAAATTTATATTATGAAAAGTGATGGGAGTAACGTTAAAAGAATTTCATTTGGAAATGGTATTTATGGAACACCTGTGTGGTCACCTAGAGGAGACTTGATAGCCTTTACTAAATTACACAAAGGAAAATTTTATATTGGAGTAATGAGAACAGATGGCAAAGGTGAGAGATTATTAACAGAAAATTACTATCAAGAAGCTCCATCTTGGTCTCCAAATGGTAGAGTTTTAATCTTTTATAGAGAAACCAAAACTAACGCAAAAGGCGAAGGTTTTTCTGCAAAACTATGGTCAATAGACTTAACTGGATATAATGAACGTCTAGTTGTTACACCAACAGATGCTTCTGACCCATCATGGTCATCTTTGTTAAGCAATTAATTATTGAATTTATTGAAATTTCTTGATTTTTTGACTTGAAACATCTATTTAGTTGTGAAAAAGTAATCAATTGAAATTAGCAGCAAGGAGCAATTTAATGATATTAAGCAAAATTTTTAAAAATGGATTTTTAATACTTTTGGCGTGCCTGGTTCTAACAGCATGCGCAACAAAAAAAGAAGTTACTAAAGATGTTACTAAAGAAGTTACCGAAGTTACTAAAGAGGCTGAGGCTACTAAAGAAAATGAAAAAGAAAAGGTTACTGCCGCTCCTAAAATTTCGGGTCAAATGCAAGGTGATACTTATATAGGAACAGACACAGTTAAGTACTTAGCTGACGGAGTTCCAGATAGAGTTTTCTTTGCAACAAATGAATCAATTTTAACCACAGCTTCTAGAGAGACTCTAAGAGCTCAAGCTGCATGGTTAAGAAAAAATTCTAGCATCAATGTTATTATAGAAGGACATGCGGATGAGAGGGGTACTAGAGAATATAATTTAGCATTAGGAGAAAGAAGAGCTAATTCTGCTAAGGACTATTTAATGACTTATGGAGTTTCTTCAGACAGAATATCAGTTCTAAGTTATGGAAAAGAAAGACCGGTTGATGGCGGATCTTCTCCTTTAGCTTGGTCAAAAAACAGAAGATCAGTAACTGTTAAAGCAAATTAAAAATTTAAATTTAAAGACCCTAAAGCATAAAAGTTTTAGGGTCTTTTTTTTGCCATTTTTATAGCCATAAATCTAAATTCTAATGAGATTTACATTAAAATTAATATCAATAATTTTATTTAGTTTTAGTTTTTTTAATAATTCTTTTGCAGACAATCATAATATTTATGAAACTTTAGAAACTATAAAGAATGACCTTAAAACTTTAGAACGAGCAGTTTATTCTGGTTCAATTGAAATTAATACTTCAGCCAATTCTAATAAAGAGTCAAATATTGATCTAGATAGCAATTCTGAAGACGTGCTTACAAGACATTTGTTAAAATTATCTGAGGTTGAGGATCAATTTCGACAATTAACCAATAAATTTGAGGAGATTAATTTTAAGCTTGATAAATTATCAAATAGGTTATCAAAAATTCAAACCGATAATCAGATACGATTCCAAGATATAGAGACTGCAATAAGTTCTAGTGAAATAACATCACAATTAACCTCAAAACCGAAAATAGATAAAAAAAGTGAAATGTTGCCGGGAACTTCTCAGCCTCAAGATCTTGGTTCAATATCGTATAAAGATACCGAGACATCTGAAACATCTCAACAAATTCAATCTGTGGATACTACCGCATCTGTTGTAACAGAAACCTTTCAAGCAGAGGAGAAATTATTGCCAAAAAATTTAACTCCAAAAAAACAGTATGAATTTGCAACAAGTTTTTTAAAGGTCGGTGATTACACTACAGCTGAAAGAGCTTTTAGAGAATTTGTTTTAGATAACAGGGAACATCAATTAGCTGGTAGTGCTCAGTATTGGTATGCTGAAACATTTAGAATAAGACAGCTTTATACAGATGCTGCATCAGCTTATTTAGAAGGTTATCAAAAATATCCAAAAAGTAATAAAGCTCCAATTAATCTTTTAAAACTTGGTGTATCGATGGTTCAGATTGGAGAAAAAGATCAAGGTTGTAAAATGATTAATGGTGTAAAGTTGCAATATCCTAAGGCAAACCAATCAGTAATTCAAAAAGCAAAATATGAGTCTAAAAAATTTGAATGTATCAAAGAAGATTCATAGGTTTTTATTAAATAAATTAAAAGATAGACGAACTCTTGAAATTTATAAAAAATTTGAACTTGAATTAGATACTAATAAAAATTTTATTGTAGCTGTTTCAGGAGGTCCAGATAGTCTTGCATTATCTTTTTTATCAAAGATTTATTCAATTAAAAAGTCTTTAGTTGCAAAATATTTTATTGTTGATCATAGATTAAGAAATAACTCAACTTCAGAAGCTAAATATATTCAAAAAAAATTAAAAAATTTTTCTATAAAATTAAATATTTTAGCTTGGAGAGGATTGAAACCCAACAAAAATATCCAGTCTGTTGCTAGAGAAAAAAGATATGAATTATTATGTGATAAAGCAAAAAAACTTAAAATAGAAACTATTTTAGTTGGCCATCATTTAGATGATTTATTTGAAAATTTTTTTCTAAGAATTTTAAGAGGAAGTGGTCTTCAAGGATTAATCTCATTGGATAGAGAAACACAAAAAAATAATATTAATCTAATTAGACCTTTAATAAATATTGATAAAGAAGATTTAGTTTATATAAGCAATCATGTTTTTGGATCATATGTTCAAGACCCATCTAATAAAGATGATAAGTTTAAGAGAGTAAAAGTTAGAAATTTATTAAAAGAATTAAGCTTAGAAGGATTGGATAGAAATAAATTTTTTTTAACAATAAAAAATTTAAAATTTGCTAATGAAAATATAAAATTTTATACAAAAAAAAACTTAGAAGAAAATGTAACTATTTTGAAAAAAAAACAAAGTGCTATTATAAAAAAAAATTTTTTCTCTCAATCTGAAGAGGTTATATTTAGATCTTTTGGCGAAGTAATAAAGATTATAGGAAAAAAATATTATACTTCTAGAGGAAAAAAAATTGAAAAGATTATTGAATTAGTAAAATCTAAATCCGCATTTAGAGTTACCTTAGGAGGATGTTTAATTAAAAAGGTTAATGAAACTGTTATTTTATCAAAAGAGTAATAAAATATAAATATTTAATGATATTTTGTCACTTGTTAATCTTGTAATAATTCTTATCTTACTGTTATGAATCTAAAAAATCTCGCTATGTGGGGTATTATTGTCTTCTTGACTATTGGTCTATACAATATGTTTAAGAATCCGCAATCCAATGTAAAAAGTGGAAATCAAATTATATTCTCAGAATTTTTAACCTCAGTTGAAAATGGTGAGGTTTTAAAAGTTGAGATTCAAGGAAACAATATTAAGGGAGTTTTTTCTAATGGAAACTCTTTTTCTACTTACTCTCCTAATGACCCTAACTTAATAGAAAAGCTATCAGATAAAGGAGTAAGTATTTCGGCTGCACCTTTAGATGAAAAAATGCCGTCATTGTTTGGAGTTCTTTTATCTTGGTTTCCTATGTTACTATTAATTGCAGTTTGGATTTTCTTTATGAGACAAATGCAAGGTGGTAAGGGTGGTGCGATGGGTTTTGGAAAATCTAAAGCTAAAATGATGAATGAACTTAAAGGTAAAGTTACCTTTAATGATGTTGCTGGGGTAGAGGAAGCTAAAGAAGAGGTAGAAGAAATTGTAGAATTTTTAAAAGATCCAAAAAAATTTAGTAGACTTGGAGGAAAAATACCAAGAGGTGCATTGCTAGTCGGACCCCCAGGAACAGGGAAAACATTACTTGCAAGAGCAATTGCTGGAGAAGCCGGTGTTCCTTTTTTTACAATTTCAGGTTCAGATTTTGTAGAAATGTTTGTTGGAGTAGGAGCTTCAAGAGTAAGAGATATGTTTGAGCAAGGTAAAAAAAATTCACCATGTATTATTTTTATAGATGAAATAGATGCGGTTGGCAGAAGTAGAGGTGCTGGTTTGGGAGGTGGAAATGATGAAAGAGAGCAAACCTTAAACCAATTATTAGTAGAAATGGATGGGTTTGAAACTAACGAAGGTGTTATTATAATTGCTGCAACTAACAGACCTGACGTTTTAGATCCAGCTTTATTAAGACCTGGTAGATTTGATAGACAGGTGGTTGTTTCAAATCCAGACATTATTGGAAGAGAAAAAATCTTAAAAGTGCATGTTAAAAAAATTAAAATGGCACCAGATGTAAATTTAAGAACTATAGCAAGAGGAACTCCTGGTTTTTCTGGAGCTGATTTAGCTAATCTAGTTAATGAGTCAGCTTTATTGGCTGCAAGAAAAAATAAAAGAATTGTAACCTTAATTGAGTTTGAAGAAGCTAAAGATAAGGTAATGATGGGATCTGAGAGACGTTCAATGGTAATGACAGAGGATGAAAAAAAATTAACAGCATATCATGAAGGTGGACACGCTTTAGTTTCATTTAATATGCCAAGCTATGATCCAATACACAAAGCAACAATAATCCCAAGAGGTAGGGCACTTGGTATGGTTATGAATTTACCTGAAAGAGATAAACATGGATACTCAATAAAATACTTAAAAGCAAGAATGGCTGTATGTTTTGGTGGCAGAGTTGCTGAGGAGTTGATTTTTGGAAAAGATAATATTTCTACAGGTGCTGGAGGTGGTAGCGGATCAGATATTAATCAAGCCACACAACTTGCAAGAGCTATGGTTACAAAATATGGAATGAGTGAAGAAATGGGACCAATAGAATATGGTGAAAACCAGGAGGAAGTATTTTTAGGAAGATCAGTTACACAAACACAATCTGTTTCAGAAGAAGTGGCACAAAAAATAGATAAAGAAATTAGAAAACTAGTTGATGAAGGCTACAATCAGGCTACAAAAATATTGACTGCAAAAATTGATGACTTACATAAAATTGCTAAAGCACTAATTACGTATGAGACTTTAACTGGCGAAGAAATTGAAAATATAATTAATAAAAATTTATATCCAAAAGATAAAATAGTTGAAAAACCAGAGGAAAATGATGACCAAAGCTCTGCCTTAGGTGCAATGGGTTTGAAACCAAAAATAGTTCATTAATAAAAAAAATGAGAAGATATTACACAAGGGCGTGTAATTTCTTTTATGGGAATGAATCAAGATTGCTAGTTAATAGCAATAAATCTATACCTCTTAATGGGAATAAAAATATTTCATTTGATCAAATCGAAATTATATCAAGAACTTCAAAAAAAAAAATTTCTATAAATAAAATTAATAAACAAGTAAAATCATTAAAAAAATTAATCAAAGAAGATGTAGAAAAAATAAGATTAAAAAATAAGAATTTTTCAAATTTAAATTTTTTACAAATTCCAAATGTAATGGGAGTATTAAATCTTACTCCAGATAGCTTTTCCGATGGAGGAAAATTTAATAAAGGTAAGAAGGGTTTAAAACATGCTTTAGAAATGTTTAACTCAGGAGCAAATATTATAGATATAGGTGGGGAGTCCACTCGTCCAGGATCAAAAGCAGTAAGCAACAAAACAGAATGGAAAAGAATAGAAAAAATAATTAAATTATTGAGTAAAAAAATTCCAATTTCATTAGACACTAGAAAATCTGAAATTATGAAAAAAGGAATTAAGCATGGTGTAAAAATTATTAATGATGTTTCTGGATTAGATTACGACTCTGAAACTATTAACGTTTTAAAAAAATACAAAATTCCTTTTGTTATTCAACATTCACAAGGCACACCTGAGAATATGCAAAATAAACCTAGATATAAAAATGAATTATTAGATATTTATGATTTTTTTGAAAAAAAGATAAATTTTTTAAAAAAGGTTGGTATTAAACATAAAAATATCATTATTGATCCAGGAATAGGTTTTGGAAAAAATTTGAAACATAATATTAATCTTATTAGTAATATTTCTATTTTTCATTCACTAGGTTTTCCTATACTTGTTGGTAATTCAAAAAAAAGATTTATAAAAGAAATAGCAAAAAAAAATGATACTAAAGACAGAGTGGGAGGAACGATTGCTTCTTCAATTTATCTAATGATGCAAGGTGTACAAATCTTACGAATTCATGATGTAAATGAATTGTTTCAGGGCATAAAAGTCTTTAAAGAAATAATTAAAAATTAATGTTAAAAAAATATTTTGGAACAGATGGAATAAGAGGTGCTATTAATAGCAAACATATTAATGGAGATATGTTTTTTAAGTTTGGACTAGCATCAGGTACATATTTTAAATCACAAAAAAAAAGAAAACAAATAGCAATTATAGCAAAAGATACAAGATTATCTGGTTACACACTTGAGCCAGCACTTGTTTCTGGATTAGCCTCAGCCGGAATGCATGTTTTTACATTTGGCCCCATGCCAACAAATGGTTTGGCCATGTTAACCAAAACAATGAAAGCCAATATGGGAATTATGATAACTGCATCTCATAATCCTCATAATGATAACGGTTTAAAACTATTTGGTCCAGATGGAATGAAATTATCTGATAAAATTGAAAAAAAAATTGAAAAATTAATAGATAGAAAAATTTCAAAAAATCTTTCTAGTCCTGAAAAGTTAGGAAGAGTAAAACGATTAGAGAGTGGCACAAAAGAATATTTAAAAATAATAAAAAAAAATTTTCCAAAAGAATTTAATTTAAGAGGATTAAGAATAGTAATCGATTGTGCAAATGGTGCCGGTTATAAAGCTGGACCAGAATTGCTGAAATCTTTAGGAGCAAAAGTAATTGCAATTGGTGTGAAACCAAATGGATTAAATATTAATCAAAACTGTGGCTCTACACATCCTAATAAGATTAAATTTGCAGTAAAAAAATACAAAGCTCATCTTGGTATTTCTCTTGATGGTGATGCTGATAGAATTATTATGAGCGATGAACTAGGAAATATAATTGATGGAGATCAAATAATTGCAGCAATAGCTACAAGATGGAAAAATAAAAAAATGTTAAAAGGTGGAGTAATTGGAACTTTAATGTCTAATTATGGTTTAGAAAAATTTTTTGAAGTAAATAAAATTAAATTCATTAGGTCTAATGTTGGAGACAGATATGTAAAGGAACAAATGCAAAAGAATAATTTTAACTTAGGTGGTGAGCAATCTGGACATATTATTTTAGGTAAATTTGCAACAACTGGAGATGGTTTGTTAGTTGCGCTAGAGGTCTTGTTTGCAATAAGAAAAGGAAAAAAAGCTAGCTCTTTCTTTAATAAGTTTAAAAAAACCCCTCAAATTTTAGAAAATATTTTAGTTAAAGATAGATCGATAATTAAAAAACCAGAAGTGAAAAAATCTATTAAAGAAGCTGTAAAATTAATGAATGGTCATGGAAGAATATTAGTGAGAGCATCAGGCACAGAGTCAAAAATAAGAGTAATGGGTGAAAGTGAAAACAAAAAACTTTTAGAGAAGTGTCTAAATATTATTATAACTAAAATAAAGTGAAGCCTAATTCTAAAGTATTAATTATTGCAGGATCCGATTCATCAGGTGGGGCTGGAATACAGGCTGACATAAAAACTGTTACTACGCTTGGTTCTTATGCGATGACTGCTATTACTGCTATTACAGCTCAAAATACAACAGGAGTTAAATCAATTGTATCAATACCACCAAAAGAAATTTCAAATCAAATTTTATTCACAGCTAAAGATATTAAGCCTGATGCAATAAAGATTGGCATGTTACATTCTAACAAAGTAATAGACGCTGTAATTAATTCTCTTAAAATTATTAAGGTAAATAAAATAGTTCTTGATCCTGTAATGGTAGCAAAAGGAGGTACAAAATTAGTAGATGAAAAAGCCATTAAATTGTTAAAAAACAAACTAGTAAAAAGAGCTACATTAATTACTCCCAATATCCCTGAGGCTGAAATATTAACTAATACAAAAATAATGAATAAAGAAGATATGATTTTTGCAGCTTCTAAATTAATAGAAATTGGTTCAAAAAATGTATTAATTAAAGGAGGACATCTAACTTCAAAAACTGTCCAAGATATACTTGTTTCTAAATCTGAAATTAAAATTTTTAACAGTCAAAGATACAATACAAAAAATACCCATGGTACAGGTTGTACTTTATCAAGCGCAATCGCTACATTTTTATCATGTGGAAAACCTATAAAGAAATCTTGTGAGCTTGGCATTAAGTATGTAAATTCTGGAATTAAAACTAATCCTAAATACGGAAAAGGTCATGGTCCAATCAATCACCTTAATACAATAAATATAGAAAGAAAATTTAAGTAATGAAAAATATAGTTGTAGTTGGGTCCCAGTGGGGTGATGAAGGAAAAGGTAAAATTGTTGACTGGCTTTCAGAACAAGCTGATGTAGTAATTAGATTTCAAGGAGGACATAATGCAGGCCACACACTAGTCATTGATGGTGTGACTTATAAATTAAGACTATTACCTTCTGGAATTGTAAGAAAGAATAAAATTTCAATTATAGGAAATGGAGTTGTAGTTGACCCATGGGCTTTATTGGAAGAAATTGAAGAAATAAAATCAAAAGGTGTCGATGTAAATACCGATAACTTTATTATTTCTGAAGCTGCAAATTTAATTTTACCATTTCATAGAGAAATGGATGAAATCAGAGAAGATGCAGCAGGAAAAGGTAAGATAGGAACAACTAGAAGAGGTATTGGCCCAGCATACGAGGACAAAGTGGGAAGAAGATCTATTCGGGTAATGGATCTAAGGTCAGAAAAAAATTTAGATCAAAGATTAGAGTCTGTCTTAGTTCATCACAATGCAATAAGAAAAGGACTTGGAAAAAAAATTTTTGAAAAAGAACAATTAAAATCAGATTTACTCAAAATTGCCCCTGAAATACTAAAGTTTTCTCAGCCAGTTTGGCTTAAGATTGATGAGTTTAAAAAACAAAAAAAGAAAATTTTATTTGAAGGTGCTCAGGGAATTTTACTAGATGTAGATCATGGTACTTATCCTTATGTAACTTCTTCTAACACTGTTGCATCTAGTGCTGCAACAGGTACTGGATGTGGTCCAAACTCAATTAATTATGTTTTGGGGATTACAAAAGCCTATACAACAAGAGTTGGAGAAGGTCCTTTTCCAACTGAATTAACAGACGATGTAGGAGAATTATTAGGTAGTCGAGGAAAAGAGTTTGGTACTGTCACAAGTAGAAAAAGAAGATGTGGTTGGTTTGATGGAGTATTGGTTAGGCAAACAATAAAAATTTCAGGTATAGATGGTATTGCACTTACCAAACTTGATGTTCTTGACGAATTAGATGAAATTAAAATGTGTATCGAATATGAGCTTGATGGAAAAAAAATAGATTATTTACCTGCGGCAGCTGAAGATCAATTGAAAATAAAACCAGTATATAAAATCTTTCCTGGATGGAAAACAACTACTAATGGTATTAAAGATATGGATGCATTGCCTGAAAATGCAAAAAAATATATTTATGCAGTAGAAGAGTTTATAGGCGCTAAAGTTTCAAGTGTCTCAACTAGTCCAGAAAGAGATGATACTATTTTAGTTGAAAATCCTTTTGATATTTAATTAACTGGTAGTAGATTTTTAGATTTTGCCATTAGTAGCATTTGCTTTTGCAATTTCTCAAACGCTTTATTTTCGATTTGTCTTACTCTTTCTCTACTAATCTTATGTTTCTTGCTTAAATCTTCCAAAGTTGTTGGATTATCATTTAATCTTCTTGAGTATAAAATCTCTTTTTCTCTTTCATTTAAAACTTTGATGGAATTTTTTAATAAATCTTTTCTTTGCTCCATTTCTTCCTGGTGTGCAAATTTTAAATCATGGTCTAATTCTTTATCAACTAACCAATCTTGCCATTCATCTCCATCTTCACCGACTTGAGCATTTAATGAAAATTCTTTACCTGAAAGTCTTCTATTCATTGAAACAACTTCATCTTTACTAACATCTAATTTGTTTGCTATTTCATTCACATGTTCATCTCTTAAGTCACCTTCTGTTTGTGGTGCTATTTGATTTTTTATTTTTTTAAGATTAAAAAATAATTTTTTTTGAGCTGTTGTAGTTCCTATTTTAACTAAACTCCAAGATCTTAATATATATTCTTGAATAGAAGCTTTAATCCACCACATAGCGTATGTTGCTAATCTGAAACCTTTTTCAGGTTCAAATTTTTTAACTGCTTGCATAAGACCAACATTGCCTTCAGAAATCATTTCATTTACAGGAAGACCATATCCTTTGTAGCCCATTGCAATTTTAGCAACTAGTCTCAAATGGCTTGTTACTAATTTTTCAGCTGCTTTAATATTTCCAGTAGTCTTCCAATTTTTTGCTAACATGTATTCCTCTTCTGCAGCTAACATTGGAAACTTTTTTATTTGTTCTAAGTATGCAGATAGACCCCCTTCATTTGAAAGAGCCGGTACATTGCTATTAAAAGTTGCGTTCATGGCTGTACTTATTTAATTAACTATATTAAATTTTCAATGATTTATTCGCTAGTATTTCTTAGCATTTTTAATAAATTATTTAGTTCTTGTGGCAAAATTGAGGAAAAAATCATTTCTTCATTAGTTTTAGGATGAATAAATCCTAGAGTTTTAGCATGCAAAAATTGTCTATCTAATTTTGAAATTGAGCTTTCTATTCCCATGTCAATATTTTTTAACTTCTTATACTTCTTTTTATATTTATCATCTCCAACAATACTATTTCCCATATAAGTCATATGAACACGAATTTGATGAGTTCTTCCAGTTTCTAATTTACACTCAACTAAACTTAATGTTGGAGTTTTATCGTTTTCAAAAATTTCGATCGTCTTATAATTTGTAATTGCTTGCTTACCTTTAGACCGACTAACTTCCATTAACTGTCTATTCTTTGAGCTTCGAGTTATAAAAGTGTCAATTCTACCAGATGAAGGTCTTAGTTTGCCCCAAATTAAAAGTTGATATACTCTTGTGATTGTATGATCGCTAAATTGTTTTGATAAGTTTTCATGCGTTTCATTATTTTTTGCAATAACAACTAAACCTGAAGTATTCTTATCAATTCTATGTACAATCCCTGGTCTAAGTTCATCTCCAATAGTTGATAGTGAGTTTTCATCGTAATGCATTAAAGCATTAACAATTGTCTTGTCATAGTTTCCAGCTCCTGGATGCATAATAATTCCAGCTGGCTTGTTAATTACTAAGAGATCATTATCTTCATGAACTATATTTAGTTTAAAGTTGTAGGGTTTTAGTGAAGCTTCTTGAGGTTCTGGAATATTAAGACTCAATTTGTCACCAGTTAAAACTTTTTTTGAAGGACTTTTAATGATTTCATCATTTAGTTTTAGTTTTTCTTTAAGAATTAAATTTTTAATTCTAGTTCGGCTAATTTGCTCTTCTCTATTGTTGATTAAAACATCAACTCTTAGATTATTTTCGTTTTCTTCAACTATAAAATTAATGTTTTTTTCCATAAAATGTAATATTAATACTATATGCGCTTGTAGCTCAACTGGATAGAGCGCCTGACTTCGGATCAGGAGGTTCTGGGTTCGACTCCTAGCAGGCGCGCCAATTTATTCACCGATGTTAATTAAAGTTCCTTTCTCTCTAGCTTTATCAAAAGAATAATAAAATATCGATACTGCAACAATTAGATATCCACCGTTCAAATAAAGAGCCTGAATGATATTTTTATAATTTACAGATTGATTGACTAAGATATTTCTTGTTTCTTCAAAGATATAAACTAACGGAAGAGCGTAAGCTATAGATTGAAATATTTCTGGCAAAGTTTCAACCGGGTAATAGATGCATCCAAAAGGTGCTAGCAAAAACATTGTTGACCATGCAATATTTTCAAAAGATGGACCAAATCTTAACAATCCCGCAGAAACAAACAAACCTAATGTAATTCCAAAAACATATAAACTTAAAAAAAGAAATGCCAAAGGCAAACCTAAATCTAACAAAGAAATTCCAAATATAGGAGATGTTAATAATATTGCTGGGACTAAACCAATTAGAGCTCTAATCAAAGCAGTAAAAACAAGTGATACAATAATTTCGCTAATTTTCATTGGAGCTATAAATAAGTTGGTAAAATTTCTACTCCAAATTTCCTCTAAAAATAGCATGTTAAACCCAATACTTGTTCTAAATAAAAAATCGTAGAGAATTGCACAAGAAAGTATCACCCCTACAGCGCCAGTATAGTAGGTGCTATGATCAGCAAAAAAATTTGAAATAAAACCCCATAGTGTGATTTGAATAGTTGGCCAGTAAATTAAATCCAAAATTCTTGGAAATGATCTTGTGATTAAGTAGAAGTGTCTTAAAAAAAGACCATATATTCTAGTTAAATTCATTTTTATTTCTTACAAGTTCTAAAAAAACTTCTTCTAAATTTGTTCTTCCATGTTTACTTATTAAATGATCAGGGGTACCACTATCTACTATTACACCACCCTTCATCATTAAAACAGAGCTACATAGCCTTTTAACCTCATCCATATTATGTGAAGCCAGTAATACTGATATTTTATTTTCTTTTTTATAATTTTCTAAAAAAGTTCTAACAAAATCTCCAGTCTCAGGATCTAAAGACGCAGTAGGTTCATCAAGCAAAAGTACAGTGGGATTATTAATTAACGCTTTGGCTAAACTTACTCTATTTTTTTGCCCCGAAGAAAGCTCTCCTGTGATATTATCTAGTAGTTTATTTAATCTTAATTTATTAGATAAATAATCAATTTGTGCATTTAAGTTATTTACATTATACAATTTTCCGTAGACTACTAAATTTTGTCTTACAGTAAGTTTTTTTGGTAATTCTATATATGGCGAAATAAAATTCATTTTATGAAGAAGAGAAATCTTATTCTTTTCAATATCTATTCCATTAATTAAAACTTGTCCGCTTGTTGGCTTTAACAAGCCAAGCATCATTCCAATTGTAGTGGTTTTTCCACATCCATTTGGCCCTAATAAGCCAACAATTTCATTTTCGTTAATTTTAAAGCTTATATTATTTACAGCTTGTTTTGACTTATAACATTTAGATAAATTAATTACTTCAATTGAATTTGACATTTAATATTTCGAGGCCCTGTTGAGTCTATCATTTATTGTTTTGCCAATGCCTTTGTTTTGAATTTTTTCAACTGCAATCATTTTATAACCATCTTTTTTAATTTTTCTCAGTAATGAGTATAGATTTTTAGCAGATTGATAGAGATTATTATTTTTACTTAAATGGTAATAATTTTTAAACGTAGTTTTTCTTTTTTTTACTAATACAAAAGCTTCATCTTTTTTTGGTTTTTTAGCATTTATTCTTAATGGAATACCAGGAGAGTAATGTAATGGAAATTGACCAGGAGCAATTTTTTTCTTTGAATTAGTTTTTATTAAAACTTTTTTTTTTAATATTTTTTCTATTTTTGAAACATCCAACCCGCCAAATCTAAGTATTGTTGGTTTTCCTAAAAGATTGATAATTGTTGACTCTAAACCAATCTGACATTTTCCTCCGTCTAAAATATATTTAATTTTTGATCCAAACTCTTCAATAACGTCAGCTGCTTTAACAGAGCTTAATCTAGTTGATATATTTGCACTTGGAGCGGCTAATGGATAATCCAAACTTTTAAGAAGTTTTTTAAATAAAGGATGTTTGGGAAAACGAACAGCAAGGCTATTTTGTTTATTAGTCACAAATTTAGAAATTTTAGAAATTTTTTTTAATTTTAAGATAAATGTAATTGGTCCAGGAGAAAATTTATTATACAGCTCTATAAAATTATCATTAATAACACAATCATTTTTAAGTTTATCAATATCTGAATAGTGAACAATTAAAGGGTTGTTTGAGGGTCTTTTTTTTAATTTAAATATTCTCTTTACAGATACGTCTGAATAAGCATTTCCAGCTAATCCATATACAGTTTCAGTGGGAACAGCCACACAATCATTTTTATCTAAATATTGTTTAGCTTTTTTGATATTTGATTGAATAGATTTCATGTATTAATAATTATTATTATATGAAAGATAAAAATTTACTACCTGATAATAACGATAGTACCCTTGAAGAGCTGACAGACCTAGCAAATCAAATATTAGAGTCTTTGGAAAATGAAAAAGATCTAAATAATTCTGTTGAAAGTTACCAACAATTGTTGAAGTTAAATAGTATTATTGAAAAAAAATTTAATAAAAGTTTTAGATCCATAGGTGAAGAAACTAATAAAAAAGTTAAAGAAATTATTAAAAAAAAATGAAAACCAAGCTTAATAAGATTGCAAATGATACAAACATTTTTCTAAAAAAGTTTCTTAACAAGCAGAATAATTCTAAATTACTTCCAGCCATGAAGTATGGCTTATTTCCTGGTGGAAAAAAAATTAGATCTAAAATTTTGATTGATATTGGCTCATTACTAACAATAGATTATAAAACATTAATTGCTATTGGCGCTGCTGTAGAATGTATTCATGCTTATTCTCTAATTCATGATGATTTACCGTGTATGGATAATGATAAAATTAGAAGAGGAAAACCATCTGCACACATTAAGTTTGGTGAGTCTACAGCAGTCCTTGCAGGAAACTCATTACTTACAATGGCATTTGAAATTTTATCAAGTCCTTCTTTAAAAATAAGTGAAAAAACCAAGATTAATTTAATAAAGAAATTATCTGAATGCTCAGGTCATTTAGGTATAGCAGGTGGTCAATATCTAGATCTAAGTTACGAAAAAAAAAAAATATCTAAAAATAAGATTATAGAAATGGAAATTAAAAAAACAGGAAAGTTATTTAGTTTTTGTTGTGCTGCACCTGCAATTATTAAAAAAAAAAATATCAAAGGAATTAAATTTTTTGAAAATATTGGTTCTGATATAGGTTTATTATTTCAAATAGCTGATGATCTAATTGATTTTAAAGGAAGTTCTAAAATAGCTGGAAAAAAAACAGGAAAAGATCAAAAAAAAGGTAAAGCCACATTAATAAGTTTGTTAGGTTATATGAATGCAATTCAATATTGTGATAGAATTATTTTAAAAATAAATAAAAATTTAAAAAAATACGGTACAAGTTCTAAATATATAAGAGAAACATTGAACTATATTTTGTATAGAGAGAAGTAGTGAAAAATTATAAATTTTTAGACAATATAAATTTTCCATCTGATTTAAGAAAGCTATCAGAAGATGATTTGCAAAGAGTTTCTGATGAAGTTAGAGAGGAAATGATCAGTGCAGTTTCTGAAACCGGAGGACATTTGGGTGCAGGTTTAGGAGTGGTAGAGCTAACTGTTGCTCTTCATTATGTTTTTGACACACCTAATGACAAATTGATTTGGGATGTAGGACATCAATCTTATCCACATAAAATTTTAACTGGAAGAAAAAATAAGATTAAATCTTTAAGACAAGGAAATGGTTTGTCAGGATTTACAAAAAGATCAGAAAGCGAATACGATCCCTTTGGTGCTGCTCATAGTTCAACATCAATATCTTCAGCACTAGGAATTACTGAAGCAAATAAATTGTCAAATAAATCCTCTAATGTAGTTGCTGTAATTGGAGACGGCGCGATTAGTGCAGGAATGGCTTATGAAGCCATGAATAATGCCGGAGCATCAAAAACAAAAATGATTGTTATTTTAAATGATAACGATATGTCAATTGCAAAACCAGTAGGTGCTATGAGAACTTATCTAGCAAAGTTATTAACAGGAAAAATTTATTTTAGTCTGAGAGAAACTATTAAATTGATAATGTCCTCATTTTCAAAACGATTTAGTGCAAAAGCTGGTAAAGCTGAGGATTTTCTACGATCAGCCGTTACAGGGGGCACGTTATTCAATTCATTAGGTTTTTATTATGCAGGTCCAATTGATGGTCATGATTTAGATAGTCTTATTCCTATTCTTAAAAATGCAAGGGACTCTAAACATGAAGGACCAATTATGATCCATATAAAAACACAAAAAGGTAAAGGCTATTCTTATGCAGAAAAAGCATCAGATCATTACCACGGTGTTTCAAAATTCAATGTGAAAACGGGTGAACAAGTTAAAAGTGGAAGCAATCTTCCAGCCTATACAAAAGTATTTGCAAATACTTTGGTTAAACATGCTCAAAAAGATAGTAAAATTGTTGGAATTACAGCTGCAATGCCTGGTGGAACAGGTATGGATATTTTTGGAAAAGAATTTCCTAAAAGAATGTTTGATGTTGGTATAGCAGAACAGCATGCTGTAACTTTCGCGGCTGGTCTAGCTACAGAGGGTTATAAACCTTATGCAGCAATTTATTCTACGTTTCTTCAAAGAGCTTATGATCAAGTAGTACATGATGTAGCTATTCAAAGTTTACCCGTAAGGTTTGCTATAGACAGAGCAGGTCTAGTAGGTGCAGACGGTTCCACACATGCTGGCTCATTTGATATTACATACTTATCAACTTTACCCAATTTTATTGTAATGGCAGCAAGTGATGAGGTTGAGTTAGTAAAAATGATTAATACATCTGTGGATATTAACGATAAACCATGTGCAATCAGATATCCTAGAGGAACAGGAGTGGGTCTTGATCTACCTTCAATTGAGGAAAAGATTGAAATAGGTAAAGGAAAAGTAGTTCAAGAAGGAAATCAAGTTTGTATTTTAAGTCTGGGAACTAGGCTTGAAGAATGCAAATCATCAGCTGAGGAATTAAAGAATAAAGGCGTATCTGTAACAATTGTTGATGCTAGATTTGCCAAACCTTTAGACCAAGAACTTATTTTGAAATGTGCAAGACAACACGAAGTAATGATCACTATTGAAGAAGGGTCAATAGGGGGTTTTGGTTCTCATGTTAAAAATTTATTAGCTGAAAAAGGAATTTTTGACAAAGGATTGAAGTTTAGGGCAATGACACTACCTGATACTTTTATCGAACAAGATAATCCTAAGAAAATGTATGACATAGCTGGCTTAAATGCCTCACAAATTTCAAAGAAAGTTTTAGATATTTTGTTTACGAAAGACTCAATTAAGGTTGTTAAAAATTAAAATAGTTTTAACTACACTGAGCTTTGTGCATTAAATAATGATCTAATAAAACACAACTCATCATTGCTTCACCCACAGGAACAGCTCTTATACCTACACAAGGGTCATGTCTTCCTTTAACAGATATAGTTGTGTTTTTTCCAAATTTATTAATTGTTTTTCTCGTTGTTAAAATTGATGAAGTGGGTTTAACAGCAAATGAGGCAATAATTTCTTGACCACTTGATATGCCACCCAAGATTCCCCCAGCATTATTAGAGTTAAATTTTAACTTTTTACCTTTTTGAGAAATTTCGTCTGAGTTTTGTTCACCGCTTAATTGGGCTGAGTTCATACCAGATCCAATGTTTACTCCTTTAACAGCATTAATACTCATTAAACCTGAAGCAATATCAGAGTCTAGTTTTGAATATATTGGGGCACCTAATCCAGCAGGTACTCCTCTTGCTCTTATTTCAATTACAGCTCCACAAGAAGATCCAGACTTTCTTACATTTAATAAATATTTTTCCCAAAGTTTAATCATTGATTTATCTGGACAAAAAAATGGATTTTTTGTGATTACTTTATCGTCCCATTGATTTGTATCACAACCTAATATTCCTAATTGAGTTACTGCTCCTATAACCTTAAACTTTTTACCTAACTTATTCTGTAGAACTAATTTAGCTATTGCACCAGCTACAACACGAGCTGCAGTTTCTCTAGCAGAGGATCTTCCTCCACCTCTATAATCTCTAATTCCATATTTTTTAAAATAAGTTAAATCAGCATGTCCTGGTCTAAATTTATCTTTTATGTTTCCGTAATCTTTAGATCTCATATCTTTGTTGTAAATTATGAGCGATATAGGAGTACCAGTTGTTTTTCCTTCAAACACACCAGACAAAATTTGAACTTTATCATCTTCTTTACGTTGAGTTGTAAATTTTGATTGTCCTGGTTTTCTTTTATCCAGTTCTACCTGGATATCTTGTTCTTTAATGCTAATGTTGGGTGGACATCCATCGACTATACAGCCTATTGCAGGTCCGTGAGATTCTCCCCAAGTTGAGAAACGAAATAGCTTTCCAAAAGTATTAAATGACATTATTTATATTATATAGATTATTTTGTTTAAATTATGAATCAAAAAAATTCACTTGGTCTCAATAATTGTTTCTTAGATCTGGATGATCCTATTGAATTGTTTAAAGTTTGGATGGATGAGGCAAAAAAATCAGAGCCCAATGATCCTAATGCTTTATCATTAGCAACATCTAGTGGAAAAAATCTACCATCAGTCAGAATGGTTTTATTAAAAGAGTTTAATCAAAATGGATTTGTATTTTATACTAATTTAAATAGTCAAAAAGGAAATGAGCTTAAAGAAAATCCAAATGCTGCAATGTGTTTTCATTGGAAAAGTCTTTTAAGACAAATAAGAATTAGTGGAACGATAACTCAAGTAGAAGACAACGTAGCTGATCAATACTACAATTCACGAGGTTATGATAGTAGAATTGGAGCTTGGGCATCAAAACAAAGTAAAGAATTAAAAAATAGAGATGAACTTGAAAACTCTATTAAAGAGTTTAAAAAAAAATTTAATGATGAAGATAATGTACCAAGACCTAGCCATTGGTCTGGTTGGAATTTGTCACCAAACAGAATCGAATTTTGGCTAGATGGAGATAACAGAATTCATGAAAGATTAAATTACACAATTGATAAAAGTGGTAATTGGATAAAATCTTTATTAAGTCCTTAAAAATTTCTGGCTAAACTGAATGAAGTGAGGTTTTTAAGAATTGTTTTTTCTTTTGAGTCCTTAAATACTGTAAGAGAGTTTGAAGCTAAATTGATGTAATGTTGAGCTTTTTGATAGCATTCATTTATGATTTCATATTTTTTTTATCAAAACAATTATTTTATCAAAGTCATTTTTTTCTCTTGAGTCTTTTTTGAAAAATTCTGTTAATAATTTTTTTTCTTCAATATCTATTTTTTGAAATAGTAAAATTATAGGCAAAGTAATCTTACCTTCAAAAAAATCTTGACCTATCTTTTTACCAAATAATTTTAAATCTGAATTGTAATCAAGTGTATCGTCAGCAATTTGAAAAGTTAATCCAAGATTTCTTCCATAGAACTCAAGGGCATCTTTTTCTTTAGAGTCAACGTTTGATAAAATAGCACCCACTTTTGTCGCGGCCGCAAAAAGCTCAGCAGTTTTTGCTGATATGATTTTAAGATAAGTTTCTTCAAGCATATCAACTTCACCTTTATGTTGAAGCTGCAAAACCTCTCCCTGAGCAATTTTTGAAGAAGTTGATGATAATAATTTTAAAACTTCTAAATTACCATCCTCTACCATCATTTCAAAACATCGACTTAATAAATAGTCCCCAATTAAAACTGATGAATGATTGTCCCAAACTTTATTTAATGTATCTTTGCCTCTTCTTACCGTTCCTTCATCAATTACATCATCATGCATTAAAGTTGCGCTATGAATTAATTCAACACAAGCTGCCAAATTAATATCTCTTGAGCCTTTAGAGTACCCACATAATTTTGCAGACCCAAGAGTTAATAGGGCCCTTAATCTCTTTCCACCAGTTTGAATGTGATAATCGGTCATTTTTTGTACTAATTCAACATCGCTTGTTAATTTTGATTTTATCTTTTCTTCAGTGAGAATTAGTTTGTCCTCAACAGAATCCTTAAGTTGAAAGTATGAGTCGTTTATTTGATTTTTGAGTTGAACTACAGTTCCCATAATGATTTTAAATTAATATATTTGAGTTTTATATATTACTTATCAATTGACGCACCTAATTCTTCAATTATAAGTAATTTATATATTCAATAAATAATTCTATAAGGGATAATAATGTTCTCTTTTTTAAAAAAGAAAAAGACCGTAGCTCATATCAAATTGAATGGAGTTATTGGAAATGCTGGAAAATTCAAACAAGGTATCGATTTTGCTGGTCAAGAGGAGCTTATTAAAAAGGCTTTTTCTTTAAAAAAAGCTTCATGTGTAGCTATATCCATTAACTCGCCAGGTGGGTCACCAGTTCAGTCACACATGATTTACAATTTTATCAGACAGGAAGCTAAAAATAACAAAAAAAAAGTAATTGTATTTGCTGAAGATGTTGCAGCATCTGGTGGATATTTAATTTCATGTGCTGGAGATGAAATTTATGCAAATTCGAGTTCAATAATTGGTTCAATAGGAGTTATCTATTCTTCTTTTGGATTTACAGAGTTAATAAAAAAAATTGGTGTTGAAAGAAGAGTTCACACAGCAGGGAAAAACAAAAGTACTTTAGATCCTTTTTTAGAAGAAAAAAATGAGGACATAGAAAGATTAAAAAATATTCAGCTAGATTTACATAAAGATTTTATTGATTTAGTTGAAAAAAGTAGAGGATCAAAGTTAAATAAATCTGAAGTAGAACTTTTTTCTGGAGAATTTTGGTCAGGAAGCAAAGCTAAAGATTTAGGGTTAATAGATGGATTAGGAGATGCTCATCAAGTTCTTAAAGAAAAATTTGGAAATGATGTTGTTATTAAAAAATTTGAAAAATCTAAAGGTTGGTTAAGTCAAAAACTTTCTTCATCCAATAATCAAGTAGATCAATTAGCCAATATTTTAGACGAAAGGTCAATCTGGCAAAGATATGGTTTCTAAAATAAAAAAACCAAAAAAAAAATTTCAATCATTTCAAGATACAATTCTTAATCTCCAAAAATTTTGGAGTAAAAAAGGATGTATTGTTCTTCAACCATACGATATGGAAGTTGGTGCTGGAACATTTCATCCCGCAACCACATTAAGATCACTGGGCCCAAAACATTGGAAAGCAGCATACGTTCAACCATCAAGAAGACCAACAGATGGAAGATATGGTGATAATCCAAATAGATTACAACATTATTATCAATTTCAAGTTTTAATTAAACCTTCACCAGATAATATAAAAAAATTATATTTAAATAGTTTGTCAGTAATTGGTATTGATCATAATGAACATGATATAAGGTTTGTTGAAGATGATTGGGAAAGTCCAACACTTGGTGCGGCAGGTTTGGGTTGGGAAGTTTGGTGTGATGGTATGGAAATAACACAATTTACTTATTTTCAACAAATGGCAGGATATGAATGTAAACCTGTTTCAGTAGAAATTACATACGGATTAGAGAGAATATGTATGTTTACCCAGCAACAAAAGAATGTTTATGATTTAATATGGAATGATGATGGAGTAAAATATCACGACGTTTTTCATCAAGCAGAAAAAGAATTTTCAGCATACAATTTTGAGCACGCAAATGTTGAAAATTTATTAAAAATGTTTGATATGATTGAAAAAGAAGCCAAATCTCTTGTAGAAAAAAAAATATCATTACCAGCATATGACCAATGCTTAAAAGCAAGCCATATATTTAATATTTTAGATGCTAGAGGAGCAATAAGCGTTGCTCAAAGAGCTGGATATATAGGAAGAATTAGAGATATTACTAAAGCGGCCGCAGGTATTTGGTTGGATAGTCAAAGCTAAATGTCAGAATTTTTTTTAGAATTATTTAGTGAGGAAATACCTTCATCTCTTCAAAAGAGTTCAAGAGAAGATCTTTTAAATAATTTTGTTAAAATATTTAAAGAAAAATCAATTTCATTTAAAAAAAGCTCATCATTTTCGACACCTAATAGACTGGTTATTTTGTTTGAGGGTTTACAAAAACAGATAATTTTTAAATCAAAGGAAATAAAAGGTCCAAATGTAAAAGCTTCAGAAGTAGCATTAGAAGGATTTATCAGATCAAATAATATTAATAAAAAAGACCTTTTTAAACAAACAACAGATAAAGGTGAGTTTTATTTTTTTAAAACTAAATCAAAAAAAATTAATACTCAAAATTTATTAGAGGAGTTAGTGCCATCAATATTGCATAAAATTCAGTGGAAAAAATCTATGAGATGGAGTGATTTTAATTTAAATTGGGGAAGGCCATTAAAATCAATTTTAGCAATATTTGATAAAAAAAAATTAACTTTTAATTTTCATCATTTAACCTCTTCAAATTCAACATTTATTGATAAAGAGTTCGAGGAGAAGAAAAAAATATTTGTTGATTTTAAAGATTATAATAATTTTTTCAAAAAATTAAATATAACTATAGATCACAATTTAAGAAAAAATTTTATAGAAAAAAAATTAAATGATATTTCAAGTAAGAAAAATATAATAATTGAAAATAATCCTAAGTTACTTGATGAAGTTGTTGATCTGACTGATCAACCTAATGTTATATTGTGTGAATTTGATAGAAAATTTCTAAATATTCCAAAGGAAATTTTAATAATCACTATGCAGCATCATCAAAAATATTTTCCAACATTTGATAAAAAAGGAAATATTACAAATGAATTTTTAGTTGTAACAAATAAGAAAGATATAAATGGATTAATAAAACTTGGAAATGAAAGAGTTGTAGAAGCTAGATTAAACGACGCAGAGTTTTTTTGGAAAAAAGATAAATCACAAAATTTAGTTAAAAGAGTTTCAATGCTCAAATCTATGAATTATTTCAAAGGACTTGGAACTTATTTTGATAAAGTTCAAAGAATGAGAAAACTAGGTGGAATGCTTTCGGATGAATTATTGATTAGCAAAGACAAAGTTGAATTATCCGCATCCATTTGTAAAGTTGATTTAGTATCGGAACTTGTTGGAGAATTTCCGGAACTTCAAGGTATTATGGGTGGTTATTTCGCAGAGGTTCAGGGTTTCGAGAAAGATGTTTGCAAAGCTATTAGTGAGCAATATTTACCAGCAGGACTAAATTCAAAAGTACCCAAAAAGCCATACAGTATAGCACTATCTCTTGCAGATAGGATAGATACGCTAGTAGGTTTCTTTGGAATAAATCAAAAACCAACAAGTTCAAAAGATCCATTTGCTTTAAGAAGATTGGCCTCAGGAATAATCAAAACAATAGTTGAAAATAAAAAAGATTTTAAAATCAGAGATTTGATTAGTTATTCAGCTGGTTTGTATCTTGATCAAGGTTTTGAATTTGAAAATAAATTTCTACAAAACGAATTGGTAAATTTTTTGATGGATAGATTAAAATTTTATATGAAAGAAGAGAAAATTCGTAGTGATATTGTTCAAGCCTCTACAAGCTTTCATAATTTAGATCAATCTGTCGTTATTTTTGGAAAGGCTAAAACTTTAAATAAGTTTATTAATAAACCCAATGGAATAGATATAGTTTCAAGCTTCAAAAGAGCCTCAAGTATATTGGAAAGTGAGCTAAGAGATAAAGAATTAGAATTATCAAATACAACTGACCCTGGTATTTTCAAAACCGAGTTTGAAAAAAATTTATATAAAAAAATTAATGAATTAAGAAAATACTTTCAAAATATAAATAAAGACGAGGATTTTGATCTGTCAATCAATAATTTAGCAGAGTCAAAAAAAATAATTTTTGATTTTTTTGACAATGTCATAGTTAATGAAGACGATATCACAATAAAAAAAAACAGACTGGAACTAATCCAAATGTTATGTAAAACATTCGACTATTATGTTAATTTTTCTTTAATCGACTCCCATCAATGAACAAACTAATTTTAAATTTTAAATCTAAAGGTAATAAAAAGATTAAAGATCCTAAAAACTTTTTAGGCGGGAAAGGTGCTAATTTATCTGAAATGGGAAGAATGGGCCTTCCTGTTCCACCAGGATTTACAATTTCAACAAAAGTATGTGAGATTTTTTATAAAGATAAAAAAAAATTGAATAAAAATTTAGTAGCCCAAATAAAAAAAGAATTAAAAATCATTGAAAAAGATGTAGGTAAAAAATTTGGTGATTTAAAAAATCCTTTATTACTCTCAGTAAGATCTGGGGCAAGAGTGTCTATGCCAGGCATGATGGATACAATTTTGAACCTAGGCTTAAACGATAAGACTGTAAATGCCTTAGCTTTAAAAACTTCAAATGGAAGATTTGCTAAAGATAGCTACAGAAGATTTATTCAAATGTACAGTAATGTAGTAATGGGTGTTGAAGGTTATCATTTTGAGGATTTAATTGAAAATTATAAGCTTACAAAAGGAGTTCTTTTAGACACTGATCTTGATGAAAATGATTGGGATGGTTTAATAGTTGATTTTAAAAGAACTGTTAAAGAAAAAGCTAAAAAAGATTTTCCTCAAAATGTTTACCAGCAATTACTAGGAGCAATTAGTGCAGTATTTTTATCTTGGGAAAGTAATAGAGCAAAAGTTTATAGAAAATTAAATCAAATCCCTGCTGAATGGGGTACAGCAGTAAATGTACAATCAATGGTTTTTGGTAATATGGGTGAAGATTGTGCAACGGGGGTAGTGTTTACAAGAAATCCCTCAGATGGAATAAATGAAATTTATGGTGAATATTTAATTAATGCTCAAGGTGAAGATGTTGTGGCTGGAACTAGAACACCTCAATACATAACTCAAAAAGCTAGACAAAAAGCTAAAGTAAAGGATCCTTCAATGGAAGAGGTTATGCCAAATGTTTACAAACAACTTCAAAACATATTAAAAAAATTAGAAAAGCATTATAAGGATATGCAAGACGTAGAATTCACAGTTGAAAATAAAAAACTGTGGATGTTACAAACTAGATCTGGAAAAAGAACAGCTAAATCATCAGTAAAGATTGCAGTTGATATGGTAAAAGAAAAATTAATTTCAAAAAAAGAGGCTGTTCTTAGGATTGATCCTAATTCTTTAGATACTTTGCTTCATCCTACTCTAGATGAAAAAAGTTCAATTAATGTTATAGCCAATGGTTTGCCAGCTTCTCCAGGTGCAGCTAGTGGAAAAGTTGTATTTACCTCTGAGGAAGCTGAAAGATTAACTGGAATGATGCAAGATACAATTTTAGTAAGAGTAGAGACATCACCAGAAGATATTCAGGGAATGCATGCAGCTAAAGGAATTTTGACCGCAAGAGGAGGAATGACAAGTCACGCAGCTGTTGTTGCAAGAGGTATGGGAAGACCTTGTGTTTCTGGTTCTAGCGAAATTGATATTAATTACGAAAATAAATCATTTAAAACTGAATCTTTAGAAATTAAAGAAGGTGAAATTATAACAATTGATGGATCAACAGGAAGAATTATATTAGGAAGTGTTGCAACAGTAAAACCAGAAATTTCAGGTGACTTTTCGAAATTAATGTCATGGGCAGATAGTTTTAGAAAATTAAATATTAGAACTAATTCAGAAACACCTAAAGATACTAAAACAGCTAAAGATTTTGGTGCAGAAGGTATTGGTCTTTGTAGAACTGAGCATATGTTTTTTGATGAGGAGAGAATTTTATCTGTTCGTGAAATGATTCTATCTAAAACTCAAGAAGATAGAGCTAAAGCACTAGAAAAGCTTTTGCCACATCAAAAAAAAGATTTTGAAGAAATTTTTAAAATTATGAGTGGTCTGCCAGTTACAGTTAGGTTATTAGATCCTCCTCTTCATGAGTTTTTACCAAAAACAAGTAAAGAAATTAATGAAGTTTCAAATGTAGTAGGACTTTCAACAAAAGAAGTTGAAACTAGAATAGATGAACTACATGAACAAAATCCAATGTTGGGACATAGAGGTTGTAGACTTGGGATATCATTTCCAGAGATTTACGAAATGCAATGTAAAGCTATTTTTGAAGCTTTAGCTGAACTTAAAAAGAAAAAAATTAAATCAGCTTTCCCAGAGATAATGATTCCTTTAGTTTCAACTGAGGCTGAAATTAAGATAATGAAAGATTTAGTAATAAATATTGCAAGAGAAGTTCAAAAACAGAATAAGATTAAAGTAGAATTTATGGTTGGAACAATGATTGAGTTACCAAGAGCCGCAATAAAAGCAAGAGAAATAGCTAAACATGCTGAGTTTTTTAGTTTCGGAACTAACGATTTAACTCAAACAACTTTTGGAATTAGCAGAGATGATAGTGGTAAATTCTTAAATGATTACTTAGATAACAAAATATTTTCAATTGATCCATTTATATCTATTGATGATGGAGTTGCGGACTTAGTTGAAATTGCTGTTGAAAAGGGAAAAGCTCAAAATAAAAAATTGAAACTAGGAATTTGTGGTGAACATGGCGGAGATCCAAAAAGTATTGAGTTTTGCTCTAAAGTAGGTTTGAATTATGTATCTTGTTCACCTTATAGAGTTCCAATTGCAAGATTAGCAGCTGCTCAAGCAGAATTAAAAAAATACAAAATATTTAAGAATTGTTAGGGGCGTTCTGTTGCCAGGTGCCCCGGACCCCGTCTACTTAATTAACAAAGTTAATTAGGCAGCAAGTGCGTAACTTTCGTTAGCAATTATAAATTAGCCCGTTACGGTGGAACAATTCCGAACAAAAGAATAGCCTTTAGTCACCCGTCGAATCTAGTTCACCCCCATAAGTTGTAATGGTGGAGGTGGTGGGTACTGCCCCCACGTCCGCAATGGTTATTACGAAATTCGTTTATCGTCATAGTTGGAAAACCAACATTATTAATATAAAAGCATTTAAAAGAGATTCAATAAAAATCATGAAATTAACCAGCGAACAATCACAAGAGATTAAAGAACAACAGTCTCAACAAAATAAAACAAAAAGAGTCACTGCTCCTGCGCTAGAAGAAATTCTTTACGAAGCAATGCCTGCATTAGATCATGGTTTTGTAAGAGTTGTAGATTATATGGGTGACGATACATCGATAGTTCAATCAGCTAGGGTTTCTTATGGTAAAGGAACTAAAAAAGTTTCAACAGATGCGGGCCTAATTAAATATTTAATGAGACATTGGCATAGCACTCCATTTGAAATGTGTGAAATTAAATACCATGTGAAACTTCCAATTTTTATTGCACGACAATGGATTAGACATAGAACAGCTAATGTAAATGAATATTCAGCAAGATATTCGATTTTAGATAAAGAATTTTATTTACCAAGTGTAGAAAATTTAGCAGCTCAATCTTCAAGTAATAGGCAAGGTAGAGGAGATGTTTTAGAAGGTGAACAAGCTAAAGAAGTTTTAGAACTTTTAAAAAATGACTCAGAGAGAACATATGATAATTATGAAACTATGTTGAATGAGAGATTTGATGGTTCAACAATTGATGAAAATAAAAAAGGCCTAGCAAGAGAACTTGCAAGGATGAATTTAACTTTAAATACTTATACACAGTGGTATTGGAAAACTGATTTATTAAATTTGATGAATTTTTTAAGATTAAGAGCAGACAGTCATGCACAATATGAAATAAGAGTTTATGCAGATATAATGTTAGATACAGTTAAAAAATGGGTTCCAATAACTTACGATGCATTTATGGATTACAGAGTTGGTGGCACAGAAGTTTCTGCTAAAGGAAAAGTAATTATTCAAAAACTTATTAAAGGTGAAAATGTAGATGTTGAGAGCTCTGGTCTATCTAAAAGAGAATGGAATGAATTAATGACTGCTTTTGATATTAAAGAAAAATTAATTTAATTATTTTATGACTAATTTACCAAAATTACCTTCAAATAGAAGTTTTGGTATAGTTTTTTTTTTTTTATTTTTTGCTATATCTTTCTATTCTTTAATTCATGATCAAGATTTTACAAGATGGTCTTTAGGAATATCTATAATTTTTTTAATTTTAGGTTTGATAAATTCAAAAATATTAACTCCTTTAAATAGATTGTGGTTTAAATTTGGTATTTTATTAGGCAGGATAATGTCACCTATTATAATGGCTTTAATATTTTTTGTAGTGGTAACACCAATAGGTTTAATAATGAAAACATTAAGAAGAGATATATTAAACTTAAAATATGACAAAAAGATTAAATCTTATTGGACTAAAAAAGATGGTACAAATAGTAAAATGAAAAATCAGTTTTAATATGAGTTTTGTAAAAGAATTTTGGCAATTTTTGAAAATTAGAAAAAAATTTTGGCTTTTGCCTATTATTATTGTGCTTGCTCTATTTGGTGGATTAATAGTTCTTACCCAAGGTTCTGCAGTAGCCCCATTCATTTATACATTATTCTAAAGTGAGTTCTATACTAGGTATATCCGCATTCTATCATGATAGTGCGGCTACGATTTTAAAAGATGGAAAAATAATTGCTGCTGCTCAAGAGGAGAGATTCACTAGAAAAAAACATGATCCAGGGTACCCATACAACGCAATTGAATTTGTTTTGAAATACTCTAATTTAAAACTGAGCGAAGTAGACCAGATTGTTTTTTTTGAAAAACCTTTTTTAAAATTTGAAAGGTTGTTAGAAACTTATGTTGCTTTTGCACCCAAAGGTTTCGTCTCTTTTGCTAAAGCTATGCCATTATGGATTAAAGAAAAACTTTTTCAAAAAAACCTATTATTTAATAAACTTAAAGAACATGATCAAAATTACAATTCTGATAATAATATTTTTTTCTCAGATCATCATTTAAGTCATGCCGCAAGTGCTTTTTTCCCATCACCTTTTGATGAGGCGGTTGTATTAACAGCTGATGGAGTAGGTGAATGGGCAACAACCACTGTAGCAATTGGAAAAAAAAATAATTTAGAAATTAAAAAAGAAATCCATTTTCCACACTCCCTTGGATTACTTTACTCTGCATTTACTTATTATACTGGCTTTAAGGTAAACAGTGGTGAATATAAATTAATGGGTTTAGCTCCTTATGGAAATCCAATTTATGTGGAAAAAGTTAAGGAATTAATTGATTTAAAAGAAGATGGAACTTTCAGACTAAATCAAAAATATTTTAATTATGCAACAGGTCTTACAATGACAAGTAAAAAATTTAATAATTTATTTGGTAGAAAGCCTCGTAATCCAGAAGATGAGAAAATAACTCAATTTCATATGGACATAGCAGCATCAATACAAAAGGTTACAGAGGAAATTATGATTAGTTTAGCAAAGTCAATAAGAAAAGAATATAATATAAAAAATCTATGTTTAGCTGGAGGTGTGGCATTAAATTGTGTCGCTAACGGAAAAATTCTCGAAGAAAAAATTTTTGATAATATTTGGATTCAACCAGCTGCAGGTGATGCTGGATGTTCTTTGGGAGCAGCATTAGCTCTTTGGCATATTGATCAAGGAAATGAAAGATTGCAAAGTTTTAAAGATCAAATGCAAGGTTCGTATTTGGGAACTGATTTTAATCAAGACGAAATAGAAAAACAATTAAAATCTGTAGGAGCAAATTTTGAAACTTTGGGTTATGAAAAATTAATTGATGAATCAGCAACACTTCTATCAAATGAAAAAGCTATGGGTTGGTTTCAAGGAAGAATGGAATTTGGTCCAAGAGCTTTAGGTGCGAGATCAATTTTAGGTGACCCAAGATCAGATAAAATGCAAAAAAATTTAAATTTAAAAGTAAAGTATAGAGAAAGTTTTAGGCCTTTTGCTCCTTCTATTTTAAGAGAAGATTTATCTGAGTGGTTTGATATGAATGTAGATAGCCCATATATGCTACTTGTTGCAAATGTGAGTTCTAATAAAAAAATTGAAATGACTAATGATCAAAAAAAACTTTTTGGTATAGATAAGTTGAATATAAAAAGATCAGAAGTTCCAGCTGTAACTCATGTAGATTATTCAGCTAGGGTTCAGACAGTAACTAAAGATACAAACAGTAGATTTTATGACCTAATTTCAAAATTCAAAGAAAAAACAGGATGTCCGATATTGGTGAATACCTCTTTTAATGTCAGAGGAGAGCCAATTGTTAATACACCAATTGATGCATTTAATTGTTTCATGGGTACAGATTTAGATTATCTAGTTATTGGAAATTGTATTTTGGACAAAAAAAAGCAAACAGTCAGTTTAAAAATAAATTATAAAAAAAATTTTAAAAACGATTAAATATCAATAATAATATGTTTCTGAAAAATATATATGTAATTTT
>CACDYK010000002.1 GCA_902556905.1 uncultured Pelagibacteraceae bacterium | reverse complement strand
CACTGAAAGGAAATTTGTAAAATGAAACTAAATAAGCTGAAATAGTTCCGATTAAAAAAGTTAAAATCAAAACACTTATTAATAAAACAAAAGAATTAAATATATATTCAATTAAAAAAGTATTTTTTAAAATTTCGTAATAATTTGAAGTATCTTCAAAGAAACTGAAAAAAACTGTAATTATTGGTATTAATACTCCTATAGAAACAACTAAAGAAGATACAAACCAAATATTTAAATTCTTAAGCATGGTGGATTTATAATATAAATTTATATTTTTAATATAAATTTACTTTTTTCCTGAAAGATAAGTAATTGTATTTTCTGGCGTTGTTTCAACGTAAGGATCATCATCAGAACCTGAATTATTAATTCCAGGTTCTTGCCACCATTTTTCAACTACACCATCATTAATTATAGCCATATATCTCCAACTTCTTTGACCAAAACCATCGTGATCTTTGGAAATTAACATACCCATATATTTAGTAAAAAGCCCCGATCCATCTGGTAAAACCTTTACATTAGAAATATTCATTTTTTTTGCCCACGCGTTCATCACATACGAGTCGTTGACTGAACAACAGTATATTTCATCAATTCCTAAATCTTTCAATTTTGAGGCATTTTTTTCAAACCCTGGCAATTGTTGTGAAGAACAAGTGGGTGTAAATGCACCAGGTAAACTGAATAAAATTACTCTTTTGCCTTTAAAGTAATCCTCTGAAGACTTATCAATCCATTTACCACCAATTGCACAAATCTCTTCCTCATTAGAAGTGTCACCTTCCCTTACTCTAAATATTACTTTTGGTATTTTAAATCCTTTAATCATAATAAATTCTATTATTTTTTTTGTGCCCAAAACCGATATTAGGAAAGGGTAAAGATCCTAGGAGAAAGACCTTGGGCACAATCATTAAAAAGAAAAATATTTCAATATTTAAACGGGGTAAGGATACTTAAAACCTCGTCGTCTTTAATATCTGATAATTTTCTATTATTTATTTTAGTTTTAATTTTTTCAACTTCTAACGAGCATGGTTCACATGTTATCTGACCTACTTGTGAACCGCTCTCGTCAGAATAATTACTTAAATCAAAATTAAATAAATTCTTTTTCACTCTTAATTTATTTCCAACCTGCTGCTGTCATTACTTCTAATGCAGCTGCTTGATTTTTTCCATAACTAGCAACTTTTGTAGTTAAATCTTGATTAAAGTCTAACCCTAAATTGTTAACTACTAATGGATTTGGTGAAACACCACCAATCATTGGAAACTCAAAAGTATTATTAGTAAAGTGCTCTTGAGCTTCTGCTGATAATAAATAATCAACAAGTGCAATTGCGTTAGCTTTGTTAGGCGCACCTTTAACTAAAGCAGCACAACTAATATTCATGTGTGTTCCTCTGTCTTGTTGGTTAGGGAAAAACGCTTTAACTTTTTTTGCTGCTGCTTGTTGTTCTGCACCTTTGTTACCAGATAACATAAGTGCTAAATAGTAAGTATTAGCTACTGCAATATCTGCTTCTCCAGCTGCAACTGCCATAATTTGAGCTCTGTCATTTCCTTTAGAGTCTCTAGCCATGTTAGCAACAACACCTTTTGCCCATTCAGCTGTAGCCTTTTTTCCATTATTTTCAATTAATGATGCTACAAGAGATTTATTATAAATATTGCTTGATTTTCTAATTACTAATCTACCTTTCCATTTTGGATCAGCTAAACCTTCATAAGTTAAACCTGATAATTCAGCACCGGTTACTCTTTCAGGTGAGTAATAAATAATTCTTGCTCTTTTTGCTACTCCAACCCACTTATTAGTTCTAAAGTTTTTTGGAACAGATGCTCTTATTGTTTCAGATGATAAACCACCTTGAAGCATACCTTTTGCTTCAAAAGCACCACATCTTCCAGCGTCTGCTGTAATATAAAGATCAGCAGAAGAATCGGCTCCTTCTTCGATCATTCTTTTTTCAAGAGCTCCTGCTTTTCCGTTAATTAAATTTACTTTAATTCCAGTTGCTTTAGTAAACTTGTCATAAAGCTCGGCGTCCGCTTTATAGTGTCTTGCATTGAAGATATTAACTTCCGCTGCAACAGCAAACGCTGAAGCAAATAAAGTCATTATTAATGCTAAAATTGATAATTTTCTCATATTTCCCTTAATTGTTATTGTTAATTGCGAGTGAGAATTATTCTCAATGCGAATGATTATCAATCGCATATATTGTCGCAGTTGTAAAGGGTTAATTGATTTAAGGTGAAAAAATTAATTAAAAATTCTTTTATTTCCAGTCACCAATTTTACTAAATAAGAAATTTCTAAAAGCTTGGACTCTAGCGGTATTTTTTAGTGATTGTGGATATACGAAATGAGCTTCTGTAATCGGACCTTCAGATTTAGGTAAAACTTTAATAACGTTAGATGAATTAGATACTAAGTACTCTGGTAAAGCAGCCAAACCTACTCCGGACTCTACAGCTAAAAGTAAACCCATAACACTATTTACCTTCATAACTGTCTTTCTTTTTTTACCATCGTGCATGCCAAGTTTTAACGCCCAATCAGGATTATAAACTGGCGAAGGAGCACCTTTTCCAAATGAAATAAATTTATGTTTATTTAAATCAGCAATAGTTTTTGGCATTCCAAATTTTTCTAAATATTTGTTAGATCCATAGATATAATACTTAATGTCCACTAGTTTTTTTTGGATATAATTTAGTTGTTTTGGTCTTCTCATAAAAATACCAATGTCTGCTTGTCGTGTACTTAAATCTAACTCTTTATCATCAAACACTAATTCAATTTCAATTTCTGGATTTAATCTCATAAACTCTTGAATTCTTGGTGTTAACCAGTGTGTCCCAAAACTTCTAACAGTTGTAATTGTTAATTTTCCTGTTGGTTTATTTTTTTGATCTCCTAAAGATGTTTCAACTTCTTTTAGTTTACTAATTACTTCATGAGCAGTTTTAAAAACATATTCACCATTTTCAGTAAGAGTTAATCCTCTTGCATGTCTTTCAAAAAGTTGTACTTTTAAATCATGTTCTAGTGCTTGAATTTGTCGACTAATAGCTGATTGACTAAGGTTTAAATTAACTGTTGCGTTAGTGAAACTACCAGCCTCAGCTACTGCGTGAAAAATTTTTAATTTATCCCAATCCATTATTTATTTAAATCAACTATAACTCTTCCAGAAATTTCGCCTTTTAAAATTTTTGGATAAGTTTCAATCAATTCTTCCAAACTTACTGTTACAATTGATTTTTCTAATAAGTCAAAATCAATTAATTTAGAGGCTTCTGACCATATAAATTCTCTTCTTTTAATACTACAACTTGCAGAATCCATTCCCCAAAGTTTAATTCCCCTTAACATAAAAGGTATTACACTTGTATTAAGCTCATTGTTATTTGCATTTCCACATACTGCAATAATTCCACTTGGTTTTGTTTGAACTATTGCATTTGCTAATATTTTTCCTCCAACAGTATCTACAACACCATCCCACAATCCTTTGTCAATTAATCTTGGGTCTTTGTCAAATTCAGACCTATTTACAACATTTTTAGCGCCTAATGATTTCAAATAATCTGTTTTAGATTCTTTACCTGTAACAGCTGTAACATTGTAGCCTAGTTTTGTTAAAGCCATGACAGCAACACTTCCTACTCCACCGGTAGCACCTGTCACTAAAACATCATTAACTTTTTCACCTAATAAAATACTTTCTCTTGCTTGAATTGCAAAAGCACTCATTAAAGAAGTAAAACCAGCTGTACCTAATATCATTGCTTGTTTACTTGTAAGATCTTTTGGTTTTTTAACTAAAAAATCTGCATTAACTTTTGCTATTTGTGAATATCCCCCAAAGAAAACTTCACCAACTCTAAAACCAGTTAAAATTACTTCGTCACCTTCTTTAAATTTTGAATTTTCACTTTCTAAAACTGTACCTGAAAAATCTATGCCTGGAATATGAGGAAATTCTTTAACTAATCTTCCTCCATTTTCAAGTATCATTCCATCTTTAAAATTAAGATCTGAATAATCTACTTTAATAGTCACATCGCCATGTTTTAAAAAACTTTTATCAATTGATTTTACTTCTCTTGTAAAATTATCACCTTCTTGATTGATAATTAATGCTTTGAATTGATCTGACACTTTAATCTTTTGCGATACTAATAAATCTTAAATATCTATTTTGATAACTTAGATCTTCTTTAAATTGACCTAAATAGTAATTTGTAACAGTTGATGCTTGTTCTTTTTTAATTCCTCTCATAGTCATACATTGATGCGTTGAGTCAATTGTCACTGCTACACCTTTTGCATCTAGCGATTCCATTAAAGTTTTTGCAACTTGCATAGTAAGTCTCTCTTGGGTTTGTAATCTTTTTGAGAACACTTCAACAATCCTTGCAAGCTTACTTAAACCAACAACTCTTTCGTTTGGAATGTATGCGACATGAGCTTTACCAATAATTGGAGCCATGTGGTGCTCACAATGACTTTGGATAGAAATATTTTTCTGTATCACCATATCATCATAACCATCTACATCACCAAAAGTTTTGTCTAAAATTTTACTCGGATCAACCTTATAACCAGAAAAATATTCTTTATATGCTTTCATAACTCTTTTGGGAGTTTCTAATAATCCTTCTCTATTAGGATCTTCGCCTAACCATGTTAAAATAGTTTTAAATGCTTCTTCTGCTTCTTTGTCAGAAACTGTATTCGCATCTAATATTTTACCTTCTGTGTCTTTAACTAATTTCATAGCGCCTTTTTATACAGTAATTACTTAATTTTAAAATATTTAATATATCGAGATTTATGCTAAATAATCAATCCATATGTTCAAAAAGAGAGAAAATGTCCTAGAAATAGAAGAGGGAAATCTTCTATCCCCTAAATTTGATAATGATGGTCTAATACCTGTAATTACAATGTGTTCTAAAACAAAAGACGTATTGATGCATGGGTATATGAATGTTGAAGCTTTAAAAAAAACAATTGAAACTAAAGAAGCTCATTATTTTAGCAGATCAAGAAAAGCTATTTGGCACAAAGGTAAAACAAGTGGATTTACACAAAAAGTAACTGAACTAAGAATTGATGATGATCAAGATTCGGTTTGGATGACTGTTGATATTGGAGACGGTTCAAGTTGTCATGTTGGGTACAGATCTTGTTTTTATAGATCAATTCCAATGGGACCAATAGATAATGGCCGAGAAATTAAGATGAAATTTGAAGAAAAAGAAAAATCTTTTGATCCAGAAGAAGTTTATAAAGGTCAGCCTAATCCAACAAAAATTTAAATGAGTGATAAACAAAAAAATGTTCTAGGCGAAGATCTAGAAGAGTGCTCAAATAATCCTTTGACTGGTTGGTATCGTGATGGTTGCTGTAATACAGATGAAAATGATCACGGTATTCATACTGTCTGTGCAAAAGTTACTACTGAATTTTTAGAATGGTTAAAGGTTGCAGGGAATGATTTAATCACACCTCACCCAGAATTTGGATTTCCTGGATTAAAAGATGGAGATGGATGGTGTGTTTGTGCTAGCTGGTATGCTAAAGCAGTTGAGGCTGGCAAAGGATGTCCGATTTTTTTAAAGAGAACTCATAAAAATACTTTAAAACACGTACCTATTGAAACATTAAAAAAGTTTGCAATAGATTTGTCTTAAACTACATATTTCCATATTTAGGTCCACCGCTACCTTCTGGTGTAACCCAAGTAATATTTTGTGACGGATCTTTAATATCACAAGTTTTACAGTGAATACAATTTTGAGAATTAATCACAAATTTGTTTATATCATTTTCTTTTTGAACTTCATAAACCCCTGCTGGACAATATCTTTGAGCAGGTTCATCAAATTTCTCTAAAGTATAATTAATTGGTAAATTAGGATCTTTAAGTTTTAAGTGAACAGGTTGATTTTCAGCATGATTAGTACCTGTTAGATAAACTGAACTTGTTTTATCAAAGGTAATAACATTATCATATTTTGGATATTCTATTTTAGGCATCTGATTTGCTGGTTTTAAAGTTTCATGATCAGCATGTTTGTGTTTTAAAGTAAAAGGCAGCTTTCCTTTAAATAAAATTTGATCAATTCCTGTAAATATTATTCCAAGAATTAAACCCCAACTAAAACTTGGTTTTACATTACGAGCTGAATGAAGTTCTTCATAAACCCAACTTTTCTTAAATTTTTCCTCATAAACTGATAAATTTTTATTTTCTTTAATATTTTCAATTATTGTCTCTGCAGCAATCATTCCACTTTTCATTGCTGTATGAGAACCCTTAATTTTTGGCATATTTAATGTTCCTGCATCACAACCAACTATTAATGCACCTGGCATAAACATCTGTGGTAAACTTTGAAGTCCGCCTTCAATTAATGCTCGAGCTCCGTAAGAAATTCTCTTTCCACCTTCTATTATTTTTTTTATTGATGGATGTGTTTTAAATCTTTGAAACTCATCATATGGAGAAAGATGAGGGTTTTTATAGTCTAAACCTATAACATAACCTAGAAATACTTGTTTGTTTTCCGCATGATACATGAAGCTACCGCCATAAGTATTATTGTCTAATGGCCATCCAGCAGTATGCATCACCATTCCTTCATCATGGTTTGTATCTTGAATTTCCCATATTTCTTTAAAACCAATTCCATACTGTTGAGGATCTTTATCTTTTGAAAGATTAAATTTTTTAATTAATTGTTTGCCTAGGTGGCCTCTACATCCTTCTGCAAAAACAGTAACTTTGCCTAATAATTCTATACCTGGTTCAAAACTATCTTTTTGATTTCCCTCTTTATCAATACCCATATCTTGAGTTGCAACACCTTTAACAGACCCATCTTCATTATATAAAATTTCACTTGCGGGAAACCCTGGAAAAATTTCAACACCTAAAGCTTCAGCTTGTTCTGCTAACCATCTACACAAATTAGCTAAACTAATTATATAATTGTTATGATTTTGTTGAACTTTGGGAAGTAACCATGTTGGCCAACTTAGTGATTTAGTTTTTCCTAAAAATAAAAATTTTTCTTTAGATACTTTAGTTTTAATTGGAGAATTAAGTTCTTTCCAATTTGGTAACAGCTCATCTAATGCTCGTGTTTCAAAAACATTACCACTTAAAATATGAGCACCAATTTCAGATGCTTTTTCTAATAAGCAAACATTCAAATTTGGGTCAAGTTGCTTAAGTTTAATTGCTGCAGATAATCCGGAAGGACCTCCTCCAACAATAACAACATCATACTCCATCGACTCTCTACCCATATGATATTTTTATCTTTAAGAATTATTTTTGTATAGTGTTTAATTTGTTCAGCTCTTCTAGGAACTGTGGCAAAGCTTCAAACAAATCTGCTTCTAAACCATAGTCTGCAACACTAAAAATTGGAGCTTCACCATCTTTGTTAATTGCAACAATTACTTTGCTTTCTTTCATTCCTGCTAAATGCTGAATAGCTCCTGATATTCCAACTGCAATATATAAATCTGGGACAACTACTTTACCTGTTTGTCCAACCTGATGATCGTTACTGATATAACCAGCATCGACCGCTGCTCTTGATGCTCCTATTGCTGCGTTTAATTTATCTGCAATTGAGGTAATTAATTTAAAATTATCTCCACTTTGCATACCTCTTCCACCTGAAATTACTATTCTTGCTGTACCAAGCTCAGGTCTATCAGACTTTATTTCTTCTCTTTTAACAAATTTTGTTAATGAAAACTCTTCTCCTGCCTCAGCATTTTCAATTGGTGCTGAACCACCAGAACTTTCACATGGATCAAAAGATGTTGGTCTAATAGTAATACATTTTTTTGCATCAGTGCTTTTAACTGTTGCAAAAGCATTACCAGCATAAATTGGTCTAATAAAAGTGTCTGGAGATTCTACTTTGATAATATCACTTACCTGAGATGTATCTAATTTTGCAGCAATTCTTGGCATCAAATTTTTACCAAACGTATTAGCCGAACAAACTATATGCGAATAATCATCTGCAAGTTTAACAATAACTGGAGCAAAATTTTCCGCTAAAAAATTTTCATAATGTGCTGCCTCTACTGTAATCACCTTCTTAACTAAAGGTAACTCTGATGCAGCTTTTGCAGCATCTCCACAATTATTTCCAATTACCAATGCGTGAACATCACTGTCTATTTGGGATGCTGCTGTTACTGCATTTAAAGTAAATGATTTAAGTTCTTTATTATTGTGTTCTGCTATTAATAATACTGACATTATATTACTTTTGCCTCATTTTTTAATTTTTGAACCAATTCAGCCACACTTGAAACTTTAATTCCAGCTTTTCGTTTTGGTGGTTCTTCAACTTTTATTTGTTGAATTTTTGGGGCTACATCAACACCTAGATCTGATGCATTCATTTGTTCAATTGGTTTTTTCTTAGCCTTCATAATATTTGGTAATGAAGCGTATCTCGGCTCATTTAATCTTAGGTCACATGTAACAATTGCAGGCATGTTTATTTCGATAGTTTCTAAACCTTCATCTATCTCTCTAACAACTTCAAGTTTTCCATCTTTAACTTCAATTTTTGATGCAAAAGTTGCTTGAGGCCAATCCAATAATGCACTTAACATTTGTCCTGTTTGATTACAGTCATCATCAATCGCTTGTTTGCCCATAAATACTAAATCTGGTTTTTCTTTATCAACAATTTTTTGTAAAATTTTTGAAACAGCTATAGGCTCTATTACACCTTCTGCTTTAACATGAATTCCTCTATCCGCACCAACAGCTAATGCTTTTCTTACTGTTTCCTGAGCTTTTTCTTCACCAATAGTTACAGCAATTACTTCTGTCGCCTTTCCACTTTCTTTTATCTTAACAGCTTCCTCTATTGCATTATCATCTGGTGGATTTGTTGACATCTTAACGTTCTCAGTAACAATACCTGTACCATCTTCTTTAACTCTTATTTGAACGTTGTAATCAATAACTCTTTTAACAGCGACTAAAATTTTCATTAAGCTCTCAATAAATTATTTTCAGAATCATATGGACTCTCTTCTATTACTGTAGCCTCATACATTTCACCTAAAATATCAACTTGTAATTTGTCGCCCACATTAGAATGTTCTGGTTTAACCATAGCAAGGGCAATAGATTTATCTAACCTGAAACCAAATTCACCGCCTGTAGCTCTTCCAACTACTTTGTTATCTTTATATATTGGATTATTTCCCAAAACATCTGCATCTTTAGTATTGTGGACTTCCAGAGTAATAAGTTTGTTATCAAAACCTTTTTCTCTCCATTTATTAAGGGCCTCTAATCCTATGAAACTTCCTTTGTTAGGATGAACAAATCTATCTAAGCCTGATTCATATGGTGAGTATTCAATTGAAAGTTCTGTACCAACTAATTTGTATGATTTTTCTAGTCTTAAGCTATTCATTGCTCTTATGCCAAAAGGTTTAATACCTAAATCTTTTCCTGCTTCCATTATTTTATCAAAGATATGGTTTTGATATTCAATTGGATGATGAAGTTCCCATCCTAATTCACCAACAAAGTTTACTCTCATAGCGTTAACTGGGGCGTATCCAACATTTACGTCTTGAGCTGTCAACCATTTAAAATTTTCATTTGAAAAGTCATCAGTTGATATTTTCTCTAACAATTCTCTTGATTTAGGTCCTGCAACAACAAGTACACCAGTGCTATTTGTTAGATCTTCAAATGTAACTCCTTCATTCGGCATCCATTTTTTAATCCAATCATGGTCTAATCGTAAATTAGCTCCAGCTGAAACTAAATAAAAACTATCCTCAGCTTCTCTCATAATTGTAAATTCTGAATGAACTCCACCTTTGGTATTTAGTGCGTGACACAATCCAATTCTTCCAATTTTTTTGGGAAGTTTATTTGCTACTAAATGATCTAAAAATTCTTCTGCTTTTGGACCTTTAATTCTACATTTTGCAAATGCAGTCATATCTAAAAGACCAACATTTTCTTTTACATTTTGACATTCTTTTTTAATAGCCTCAAACCATTTAGATCTTCTAAAAGACCAATCGTCTTTTTGCTCCATACCATCTGTTGCAAAAAAATTAGGTCTCTCCCAGCCAAATTTTTGACCAAATACTGCACCTAAATCTTTCATTCTTTCATAACAAGGTGAAGTTTTTAAAGGTCTTGCAGCTGGTCTTTCTTCATCTGGATAATGCGTAATAAATACATGACTATAAGCTTCTTCGTTTTTAGCTTTTAAATAAGATTTTGTTGCGTAATCGCCATAACGTCTAGGCTCAACACCAAGCATATCAATCGTTGGTTCTCCATCAACAATCCATTCAGCTAACTGCCATCCTGCTCCACCAGCTGCAGTAATTCCAAAACTATGACCTTCATTAATCCAAAAGTTTTTTAATCCCCATGCAGGTCCTACAATTGGATTACCGTCTGGTGTATAACAAATTGCACCGTTATAAACTTTTTTAACACCTACCTCTCCAAACGCAGGAACTCGATGTATTGCACCTTCTATATGTGGTGCTAATCTATCCAAATCTTCTTGAAATAATTCATATTCTGAATCTTTTGATGGCCCATTAACATAACAAGCTGGTGCACCGTCTTCATATGGACCCAAAATTAATCCACCAGCTTCTTCTCTCATATACCATCTGCTATCACTATCTCTAAGAACTCCCATTTCTGGTAAGCCGTCTTTTTTTCTTTTTTGAATTTCAGGATGTGGTTCTGTTACTATGTATTGATGTTCTACTGGAATAACAGGTATATCTAATCCAACCATTTTTCCAGTTTGTCTTGCAAAATTTCCTGAACAAGAAATAATATGTTCGCATTCAATTGATCCTTTATCTGTTTCAACAACCCAACCATCATTAGTTTGTTTCATAGAAAGCACGCTTGTGTTTCTATAAATTTCTGCTCCCATATTTCTTGCACCAGTTGCCATCGCTTGTGTTAAATCAGCAGGCTGAATATAACCATCTTCTGGGTGTTGGATTGCACCAACTAAATCATCTGTATGACATAAAGGCCAAATTTCTTTTACTTGCTCTGGTGTTAAAAATTTTACATCAACACCAATAGTTTGAGCAACACCTGCATATTGATGATATTCATCCATTCTATCTTTGGTACTTGCTAAACGAATATTTGAAACGACACTAAAGCCAACATTTTTTCCAGTTTCTTCTTCTAATTTTTTATAAAGATCAACCGCATATTTATGAAGCTGCCCAACTGAATAACTCATATTAAACAAAGGTAATAATCCAGCTGCATGCCAAGTTGAACCTGATGTTAATTCTTTTCGCTCAACAAGAACAACATCTGACCAACCTTTTTTAGCTAAATGATAAAGTGCACTTACTCCTACTACTCCGCCACCAACTACAACAACTTTAGTTTTTGTTTTCATCAGCGATTCCTACTAAATTTTTTGAAATAACGAAACAAAATTGTATCTCTAGACAATTAAATTGAACTGCCAAGTGGGATAGGATTTGAGACCATGGTGGTCAACCAACAATCTTTTAATAATCCATCAAGCGTATATTTTTCAACTTGCCAATTGAACTTATGGTAGATTTTATTCTTATCCAAAATAACTACTTCAAATTGAGCCCATTTATCGCTACTTCCAAGCTCAGTTATTGTGTGGCTTAAGTGATCTAACATCATTTGATAAGCGTCTCCCTTAATCATCCTTTTAAAGTTGGGTAAAGGCCCAGTCACCTTTTTATTATTTGGATGAGCAAAGTTCCAAGTCTGCTCAATTCCGCTATCCTTAAAACTTAAGTCATTTTTTTGAAGTCCTGTTAATTGGATTTTAACAACTTCAGCAGGTTTGATTTGACTATTAGGCTTTAATAGTTCTGCTTTAGAAATTGAAATTGAGATTAATATAAATATTAAAACTTTAAATGTTATTTGCAGTGTTTTTAACATCATTTAGAAATTCTTGTCTTTTTGCATCACTTACAAATGGTACTGCAAAATATCTTCTATAGACAATGTTATATATGCCACACATATGAAATACTCCTCTTTTTAACCTTCTAATCGGTAAGTTTAAAAAAAAAGTAGTAATTGCTAATCGTGGTGAACCATAGGTACAAAAAATTATAGCTTTTTTTTTCCTTAAGTTCCCAATTGGATATCCATAATTTCCCCATAATTGTTTAAATCTAAAAGCCCAAGGTGGAGCTAAAACTTTATCTATCCAGCCCTCAACTATTGCTGGCATTCTAAAATTCCAGATTGGCGCTATTAGAACAATCGTATCACATTCTTCGATTCTTTTACGATGATTCAAAACATCTTCGCCAGGTTCTTCGCCTGCAAAAACTGGATCAAATTTTTCTTTATACAAATCAACTGCATCAACTTTATTACCTTTATCTTCTGCTGTTTTAATAAAAGTATCTCTTATTGCGGCATTGAATGATTGGTCATTATAATGACCATAAACTAAAAAGATTTTTTTCATTATCTATTAACTAAAACTGGAAAAGATTGTGCTTTTTTTAAAAATTTTTTTTGATATTCCATTTTTGTACATCTGTTTTCAATGTATTCAATATTATTTGACTCTACAATTTCTTTAGCTTCAATACTGCTTACACCTAATTGCAACCATAAAACTTTGGCACCAATTTTAACAGCGTCTTTAGCTATTTCTACAGCTTCTTTTGAAGGTCTAAAAACATTTACGATATCAATTTTTTTTTTTATTTCGTCTAATTTTCCAAAAACTTTTTCACCTAAAATCATTTCACCTTTTGCTCTTGGATTAACTGGAATTACTTTATATCCATAACTTTTCATATATTTCATTACAATGGTTGAAGGTTTTGTTAAATTTTTACTTACACCAATCATTGCAATTGTTAATGGATTTTTTGGATCTTTACTTTCTAATATCATTAAATTTTATATTTTAAGATCAAGACGTGGTTTCCAAAATGGACGAAATAGTTCAATCTTTGGGCACTTATTCATCACTACCTTTAGACCTGCTTCTTCTGCTAATTTTGCTGCATCATGATTAATAACTCCAATTTGTCCCCATAAAACTTTAGCATTAATTGAAATTGCCTCTTCAGCAATAGCATAAAGATCTTCAGGTTTTCTAAAAACTTCTACCATATCAACTTGTCGGTCAATTTCTTTTAAACTTGAGTAAACTTTAAGCCCTCTAATTTCAGTTATACCAGGACGAGGATTTACAGGTATCATATCGTAACCTGTTTCATGTAGTACTCTAAGTACACCATAACTAAACTTTGTTTTATCTGGACTTGCTCCAACCATTGCAATTGTTTTAACTGAGCTAAGTATATCTCTTAAATACTCATCGCTGTAAGGTTCGTTGTGATTCATTAATGTTATTTTTTTTTATTTTTCTGGCTAGCAATATCAGCTTTTAACTCATGTGGTGCAAGAGGGTCAAGAAAAGGATTACGGTATAATTTATCATGACTTTCAACCCCAATCTCAATCGTACAATCTTTCTTTGGTCTCGCTACGCATAAAATTATATAACCATTATTGATCTGTCTGTTATTAAGAGCAACTTGTGACCGCTGATCTACCTCACCCTCAATCAATTTTGCTGCACAAGTAATACATCCTCCATACTGACAACCATAAGGTAAATCTACACCTTGTTCTCTCAATTCTTGAAGTAAGGACATTTTCCCTAAAACTTCGTAAACTTTATTATCACGATTAGAAATTGTAATTTGCATTACAGCCAAATATCACTTGTACAATCTCCACCCGGATATCTACTTTCATGACATCTGCTTGGACCATTAGGCTCTTTCCCAAAATCAACTATGAAATCCTTATTGATTTTCATTCCTCCGTTTTCAACATCACAATCAATCATTATCATAGCTCCTCCTTGGGTACGAATTTCTGGATAGAATTGATTATCCCAAGTTGAAAACAATGAAGTTGTAACGTACATACGTTTTCCATCTAAAGATAATTGATACATTTGTGGGCCACCGGCAATTTTTACTCCATTTACAATTGGTGCTTTGCCTAAAAGTCCTCCCATCCATACTTGGCCAGTTAATTTTGGATTATGAGGATCAGAAATGTCGTATTGCCTCATATCTCCATGAAGCCAATTATTTAGATAAAGATACTTATCATCCATTGAAACAAGTATAGCAGACATTACACCTGGTATGGGGATGGGCCATTCAGGATGTGGTTCATTTTCAACATCAATAATTTTTTCCCATTCCCATTTTCCTTCTTTAGATTTCCAAAAATGAATTACATTTGCACTTAAAGCTGCTCCACAAAATCCATGACTGCTATCAGGATTATGTAAAAATTTAACCTCTAGCGGTATTAAACCATCTTCACCTAAGTACATTGTCTCAACTGGTTCTTTCTTTTTGAAATCCCAAATATGTAATCTACGTCCATATTTTAAGTGACCCACTTCTTCAAGATCAAAACCAGGCATAAAAGTATTTGGTGCAGCCCATTCGGAACTGACCATCACATTATGTCGAGGTTGATACCAAAAATCGTAACTAAATGGAATATCGCCCATAGAATTTTCCCACCTTCCGACTATTTCAAAGTCTTTATTTAAATGCAAATACCCTCCAGGAGCTTCTCCTCTTGCATTACCTAGAAAAGAAATAATAATTTCAGAACCGAGACAATGAACTGTATGAGGACCTGACAAATTTGTTTTTGATTTTATTTCAGAACCCTCGATAATTTTGTGAATTTTTGGGGCAAAAGGATCTGATGCAGTATCAATCACGTGAATATTATTAGATCTAACTCCCGGAACTAAAAGATATTTTCTGCTCATCCCCTCATCTCCATGACATGAAGAACAAGCATTCCACCCCATATGATGAAGCTCATCTCCTATTCCAGGCATTTCAAGACGGTGAATAACTTGTGAATATGTCGGGCTATCTGGATCAACATCAATAGTTGCAAGATAATCAGGTTTTTGAATTCCTGTGCCAGTATAAATAGCTATTGTATATAAAAGTTTTTCATTAGGCGCTTTAATTGCCTCAGAGGGACTAGCATAGCCAGGCCCACAACATGATTTATCCATATTTTTTATATCATTCATTAGTTATCTTTTTTAATTTGGTCTTCACAAAATTTTCGAGCTTCGTCTAGGTCTGTAATTTTAGACTCAGATAATTTTTGACTTCCTGCAAGACAAGCATCTACTGCTCTTTTAAAATTATGATCGTTAAAGCTTAAAACAAAATACATTGCTATTGCTATAAAAATAACAATTAAAATATTCTTTTTATTTAACACTATTTATTTTTCCAGTTTGGTTTACGTTTTTCTAAAAACGCTGATATTCCTTCTTTTGCATCCATTGCCATCATGTTTATTGTCATCATTTTACTTGTATATGCATAAGCCTTTTTTAACGGCATTTCCAATTGTTTGTAAAAAGCTTGTTTACCAATTTTAATTGTTAAATTTGATTTTGAAGAAATAGTTTTTGCAACTTTTAATACTTCCCCGTTTAATTTTGATTTTGGATAACACTCATTAATTAATCCAATTTCTTTTGCATAATTTGCTTTAATTGGTTCGCCTGTAAGCAACATTTTCATCATTGGTTTTCTATTAATTTTTCTACTGACAGCAACCATAGGAGTGCTACAAAATAGTCCTATATTTACTCCAGGTGTTGCAAACAACGCATCATTAGTACTGTAAGCTAAATCACAACTAGCAACTAACTGACATCCAGCAGCAAATGCAGCTCCATGAACTTTTGCAATTACTGGCTTTCTTCCTTCAACGATTTGTAGCATTACTTTTGAACAAAGATTGAATAATTTTTGATATTTTTCTCTTTTATTTAATCCTCTTACTTCTTTTAAATTATGTCCTGCACTAAATCCTTTACCAGCACCCTCTAAAATAATTACTTTTATTTTCTTATCTGAATCAAGCTTTTTTAAAACATTAAGTAAATCTGTTAAATTTTTAAATGATAATGAATTATATGTTTTTTGTTCATCAATAATAATTGATACGATTTCATTGTTTATTTTTTTTGTTTTAATATTGCTTATCATATTAATCTGCTAAACCATCTGATCTTGATCTATTTCTTTCTATATGAATTGGTAATATTTTTCCATAAATAGCTTCTGAATGTTCTGGCGTATTAACTCTCCAAGGATCTAAAACATAAGCTGGAATACAAAGATATCTTGGTTTATTTCCTTTTACCTTTGTTACTCTATGCATTGTAAATCTACCTTTAAATATTTGTAGATCTCCAGGTTCTAACTTTAATTGTCTAACTTTTGACCTATCACCTTCTAATACTTTCTTAACTTCATTAAAATTTTCATTTCCTGGCTCTCTAATAAATGGACAATATTCAAAAATTCCTCCTTCATCAGGTTTTTGTATCATTATACTAAGTGTAAATTCACAACTATCAAAATGCCAAGGTAAAATTCCTTCTGGTTTCATTACATTATATGCGTGACAAGCTAAAGGATCCGCCCATCTATATATTGGTGAAATACCTAGGCAAGCTGACACAAATTTTAAAAGCTCTTCCTGCTCGTATAAAAATTTCATTTCGGAGTCTTTATTAAAAAGATCTGAATTTAAATATCCATTATCTCTCTCTAAAAAAGTTCTTTTAGGATGTCTTAGAGGTAAAGATAGATCATCTTTAGAGTTAAGATAAGGATTAATACTTTTTTTTGACATAAAAACTTTATCAATTTTTTTTTCTAATTCTAAATTCATTGATTTAATTGATTGAGGTAAAATAAAATTTGGGATAGTAGAGCAACTAAACTGATCTAAATCATCTTTACATTTTTTAATTAATTTTTGAATTTTTTCTGAAGATAAATCATGAATTGGATAATTTTTTAAATCTACAATAGTTTGTAATCTCTCATTCATTTAAATTTATTATTTTTCTTATTATTTATTCAATCTTAATTTTTTTGAAGTTCGTAAATAGACACATAATGTTTTTTTTTTGGCAACGGTATAATTGTAGGGACTTTTGTTAGTCTTGGTATTACTGAATTCTTTCCAATTATAATGTTCTTATTATAATTTTCTAAATCTACCTCTGGATGAGGATTGCCATCATTGATTAATGGCCATGCATCAGAGGCTCTATATCCAAATAAAATTAAAGGCCTCGAACTATTCATCTGATTATGACCAGACCCATGTATAGATCTACAGTGAAAAAAAACAACTGTTCCTGCAGTTCCAGTTATGGAAACACTATTTTTTATTCCAATTTTGTTTTTTTTTGTATCTATTTTTCCAACAAAAAAATTTTCACTATTATGATGGCTATATAATTTTCCTTCATGTGAATTTTTTATTATTTTAAGAGGTCCATTTTTCTCATAGCAATCATCTAAATATATACCAACGGTAACTAAATCATCGTTAGTATGAGGATAAAATGCCCAGTCTTGATGCCATCCAATTTCACTTCCTTTTTTTTTATTAGGAAGTTTAAAGTTTAATTTGCCCAAATGAAATCTTACAGATCCTCCTAACAACTTTTTAACTATAGATATTATTTTTTTATCTCGGGATAAATCATAAAAAATTTTATGTCTATTTTGAGGATTATTTAATCTTAGAATTTCTTTATTTTGTGATGTGTTTGAATTGTAAACAAAGTGATAATTATCATAAGATTGAGTTTCATTTGTACCTTTTTTTTTATTTTTTCGATTTTCTTTTGTTACAACTTCATTAACAATTTTATTTATATTATTAATCTTTTTTTGAGTAATTAAATTTTTTTTTACTAGATATCCATTTTGTTTAAAAAAATTTAAATCTAAACTCATTGAAATTTATTTTAATTTTCCTTCTTCTCTCATCTTAGCTCTAATTTTAGTAGCAGAAATTTCTTGAATTTCTTTTGAAAGTTCAATTTCTTCAATTTTGTATCCTACACCACGTCCATAACAAATATTTGTAATATTTGGCACAAGCATTACTTTAAATTGTCCTTCAAACTCTGGATTTAATCTATCTTCAATATTTTTCTTAACTGTATCAAAATCAAATGGATTATCATCAACCCCTTGAACATCTCTTATTTGAATACAAACTTGACCAGTTTTTTTTATTATCTCTTTAAATAAAGTGTAATGACCATCATGAAATGGTTGCCATCTTCCTAACATTTGTGCGGTTGGTTTTTTGTTATCCCATTCGTAAGCCATTATTTTATCTCCTTTATTATTTTTAGTGCCCAGTTTTTAGCATCTTGTGTAGTCACATGAAAGTCAAACTTATCTGGCTTAACGAACATCTTATTAGTATCATCAAACCTTCCTTCTTTAATTGTATCAACCCAAATAATAAAATCTGCAGGAAATAAAGCTCTTGCTTCAGGTGTTGGACAAATAAAATCTGCCACAACAAAATTTCCATCTTCTTTCAATTTTAAAGCAAAGTCTGCCATTCTTTTTGCTTGTCTTTTTCTTCCTTCTTCAGAAAAATCCCAGTCATTTGCTTTTTTTCTAACCTCATCAGCATTCAGTCTTTTTGCATTTATCAATGGTGCTAATTCGTCAGCTAGTGTTGTTTTACCAGAGCCTGGAAGACCCATTATTAAAATAATTTTCATATTTATATCAAGCTATTTGCAACCCATTTATGGAATTGATGTGTTGGTGAGTCCATAACTGGTGAAAAGTTTCCTCCATTATAAACAGGAGAGCTTCTTCCTGCTTGCATTCCCTCTATTGCTTTTATATCTTCTAGCATTACATCCTTCCAAAACCTTACATTTTCTTTTCTTAATTCTTTCAATTCATCTCCGTTAGCGCTTTCTTCTCCTATATAATAAATATGCATGTGTTCTTTTGTTTTATCTGTTGCAAGCGGCTCTAGCCAAAATACATAAAAAAGATCCAAGTGCAAACCAATCATTACATTGGGAAATAAAGCAATATATTCAGAATTTTTTAATGAATTTTTTTCCCAATTCTTAAATGTATCAAATTTGTTATTACCTTGTACTGGTTGTTCATATTTTTCACTTCCTTGGCCTGCAAATCGATTTGGTAAACCCTGAATATGATAATGATCATTAATATTAGATACTTTGTTTAATTCTGGATGAATAGTTGGTAGATGATAGCTTTCACAGTAATTCTCAATTGCAAACTTCCAATTACAATTAACCTCTAAATCAAAAGAGCCATAATCTTTAGAATGAACTAACAATTTTTGATCTTCGTGATTAATAAATTTAAACCATCTTCGTTCAAGTGGCTTAATGTACTCTTCAAATTCAATTTCATTTGAATTAATATTAACAAAAATGATATCCATCCATATTTTAGATCTGACCTCTTTTAGATTGCTCCGATTCTTTTTAAATTGATCTGAGCTATGAACATTTAAACCTCCTATATGAGGGGTGGCCACCAAATTTCCTTTCAAATCATATGACCAGGAATGATAAGGGCATCGAATTACATTTTTTAAAGTACATGGTTTGTCTATTAATTTGAAGCCTCTGTGACTACAGACATTGTGAAACACTCTAATTTTAAGTTCCTTGTCTCTGACAATTATTAAAGGAATCCCGAGTAGATTGTATGGCTTCGTATCTCCAGCATTGGGTATTGAGCTACCAACTCCTATAACTGTCCATTTATCACAAAAAATCTTATTTTTTTCATATTCCAAATATTCTTCGCTAGTGTAACACTCGTTTGGAAGTCCATTTGCATTTTCAATAGGTCTATCTACATTCATCAACTTATTGATATCTAAAATTTCTGAAAGAGACTTATTTTTATGATTTTGATCCACAAAAAAAATTACCATGGACATAATTTTTGGCAACAAATTTCCAATTTTGAGGCATGTTGAATTTCTTTGACAGCTTTTTTAAAAAGGATAATGATCTGGAAAAAATGAATTTTTCACTCGAAATTGGTCCTCATACTGACCTTGAAACTTTGCCTCCTGTAAAGGATGTATACATTACAATGTTACCTGGTGGTGATTACAAGGAGACTGCTGATAAATCAGGAGATCTTGTTAAAAAAGGTTTTAATCCAGTTCCACACTTTCCAGCTAGATCAATAAATAATGATGAAGAATTAAAAGATTATGTTTCAAGATGTAAAGATCAAGGTGTTAAACAAGCTTTGGTAATTGGTGGAAGCAGAGAACCAATCGGTAAGTTTGATAGCTCATATCAAATTCTAGAAACAGGTTTTTTTGAGGGAATTAAAATTGGTATCGCAGGTCATCCTGAAGGAAGCCCAGATATACCAGAACAAAATTTAGAAAAAGCAATGATAGATAAAAAGCCTTATGCCGATTACATAGTAACCCAATGGTTGTTAGATAGTCAGCCTATTGTTGATTTTGTTTCTAAACAAAGCATACCAGTGCATGTTGGAATTACTGGGCCAATGAAAATATCTAGCTTAATAAAGTTTGCTAATATTGTCGGAGCAAAAAATTCCATTAATTTTCTTAAATCTAATTTTACTAAGGCGTTAGATTTATTGAAACCTAAAGACCCTAATGAACTAATTGGGAAAGTTAAATCGTATACTAATAACTTCCACATTTATACATTCGGCGGCTTGAAGGAAACAAACAAGTGGTTGAAGGAGAATGGTTATGTCTAATGAATTTGACTATACTAAACTAAATCAGGCAACTTCAGTTGATCAATCAGATCGTGCAGTGCCTTATAACTTAAGACAAAGTGGTCCAACAAAAGTTGAAATGCTTATCTCAACAAGGGTAAGAAAATCTCCTTATTGGCACTTATCAATGCAAGCAGGTTGTTGGAGAGCAACTGTTTATAATCGTATTTATCACCCAAGAGGTTACGTAAAACCAGAGGATGGTGGAGCTATGGTTGAGTACGATGCTATTGTAAATCATGTCACTATGTGGAACGTTGCTGTTGAAAGACAAATCAGAGTTAAGGGTCCGGATGCAGAAAAATTTACTGACTATGTAATAACAAGAGATGCTACAAAAATTTCTCCTATGAGAGCGAGATATGTAATCTTATGTAATGCTTATGGTGGGGTTTTAAATGATCCAATTCTTCTTAGAATATCAGAAGATGAATTTTGGTTTTCATTATCTGACTCTGATATTGGTATGTACCTTCAAGGTGTAAATGCAGACGGTAGATTTGATTGTACAATTGAAGAAATTGATGTCAGTCCAGTTCAAATACAAGGACCAAAAGCTAAAGCACTGATGAAAGATTTATGTGGAGATCAAGTTGATTTTGACAATATGCCTTTCTACGGTTTAGCAGAAGTTAAGGTAGGTGGAAGAAGTTGTGTCATTTCTCAGTCTGGTTTCTCAGGAGAAGCTGGTTACGAAATATATCTAAGAGATTCTATGTTATACGCTGATGATATGTGGAACGCTGTTCTTGAAGCTGGAAAAAAACATAATCTAATGGTTATTGCTCCTGCTCACCATAGAAGAATTCAAGCAGGAATTCTCTCATGGGGTCAAGATATGGATCAACAACATAATCCTTTCCAGTGTAACTTAGGTTATCAAGTTTCATTATCTGGAAAAGGTGAATGGGCTAAAAAAGCTGACTATGTAGGTAAAGCCGCTTTAGAAAAAATGGGTGCTGAACTTAAAGATGGTAAAAAACCTTATAAGCTTCAATTAGTTGGGCTTGAATTAGGTGGTAAACCAATTGAAGAGTATGCTCCTGATTTTTGGCTAGTATCACCTGAGAGTGGTGGAGATCCAGTAGGATTTATTACCTCTCCTTGGTATCACCCAGAGAAAAAACAAAACATTGCAATGGGATATGTACCGTTTGATGGAACATTAAACGCAAATGGATTTCCAAAAGGTAAGGTTGGAACTAAATATAAAGTTCATTTACCAGAAAAATACTCAGACACACCAGGAACACCTGTTGATGCAGTAGTAGTAGATATTCCATTTAAAGAGTCTTTTAACGCAAATACTAGAGAAGTTGTAAAAGGCTAAATTTATTATCTTGGGGGAGTAAATTCAAAGCTCCCCTATTTTCTAAATGACTAAAGGTTTTTTAATCGTAATTTGCATTATCATTGCTATTGCTTTAATAATATTTCCACTTTTAGTTTCGTATAAAGCACAAAAAAATAAAAAGAATAAAAATTAATGTTTGGTGAATTTTTAAGTATAGTTTTTAAATCAATTAAATTAGATAAGTCTCTATATACAGATAATAAAAATTTTGGAGAAGCATCAGTTTATTTTGCTGGAATTATAATGATCTTAGATGGAATTGCAGGTGCTGTTGCTGCAAACACTATTATTAAAACAGCAGTAGCAATGTCAGGATTAACATCAATTCTAACTTGGTTAGTTTGGGCTATTTTTATATATGTAATTGGAGTTAAACTTTTTCCAGACAAAAAAACAAAAGTTCCTTTTAAAAAAGTACTAACTGCAGTTGGTTTCGCTCACGCACCTGGTTTACTTAGATTTTTTGCAGTAACACCTAATATGATGATACCAATTATTTTCCTTACACAATTTTGGATTTTTGCTGGATTAATTATCTCTTCAAAACACGTATTGAGTTTAAAATCTAATATTAAAGCTTTTGGAATAGTATTTTTATCTTTTCTAATAATTGCATTTTTATCTATTTCTTTTGTAATGAGTAGAATGAATATGCTACCTGTTAATCAAATTAGCTAGATTGGAAAAATAGTCTTAGAAACTCTACACGACGAACATAATTTATAGCTAGTCAAAATTAGATTTTGTGAAACACTTTCATCCTCTTTCTTACACTCATCACAAATATTATTTAATTCTCTAATTATTTCTTCATCGTAATTATCTTCAGAATTATCAGTCATTATCTGTAAGTCCAGCACCTGCTGCTGCTTGTTTTAGACTATCACTTTCTTCTACAAAGGTATTTTCAGCTAATTTATAAAGGTTGTTCCATTCTATCTCTGTGAAATTGTCTTTATTATTTAAAAATTTGATTTCGACTTTGTCTACAAATTCAGGAAACTCTTGATTAAAAAAACTTGAACAAATATTTACATTTAAATTAAGCAAAATTTCATTTTGATCTAATTTAGCATATATTTTCTTTCCGCTGATCTCTGAAGCTCTACTTAAAAATGATAAAAAAATGACTGGGTATGCAATTTTTTCAAACTTAATTATCTCAAAATTTTCTACTAATTTAATTTGATCTAAAAAACTAATTCCAAGAATGATTGGACAATAAGCTTCTAATAATGGTTTGTTTTTTTCACTAATTAAATTTAAATCTTCAAATTTTATTTTCTGTTTATCTGTATAGTATTGATTTAAGTTTTTAACTCCTGGTAACCCAAACAACTCTAACTGGCGTATAGATTTTCCTATTTCCTCAGAGTTGCCCCATGAGAAGCCAGCTGCTTTACTTGCTCTTTTGACTGCAGTTTCAATTTCACTCAATGATCTCATTATTAATTGCTAGTTTTATATACCCATTGTTCGTCATAGTTTTTTAATTCATAAGGCAAAGGTGCACCTTGAAACATACAAATTCTCAACCATTTATCTGATCTTGGATCAAACTTTAATGCACCAAAAAAAGATAGTTTAAGTCTAAGCATATCAATAGGTATAATACTTTTGCTGATTGTATTATCCTGAATTTCTGAATATGGAAATTTTTCTATGATAAAGGCTCTTCTTACGACATGTCTTAATTCTGAATTAAAGGATAAAAATTTAGCAATAGTTGAATTATCTTTTTCAGACAATAATTTTTCGTAAAGTTTTTTTATATCCCTTGCGATAGCAAGTGGTTGCTCAAGTTCAGATCCATGTTCTTCAAACCTATCCGCTAATCTAGGCTCTTCTTTATTTTTAGATATAAACCAGAAATTTTGATTATTTTCTTTTTGATCAAAATTAATTTCTAAAATATTTGGATATCTAGCTTCTATAATATCAATCAATTCTTGTACTGTTCGATTAGTTGGAATATTAAAATATTTTTCTTCATCAGAGCTCATGTTAGCAACTAATGGGTCAGTTATATTGTTATAAGGCTCCATCATTATAGATACGATGTATTCTATACATTCTTCACAAACGTTTTTCTCTAGCCATAAATATAGTGTATTAAATGGATACTCAGTTTTAAAATCAAAATTATTTTCAATATAAATTATGAAGCCTTCAACATCCTTTAACAATAATCTAATTTTGTTCTGTTGATATTCGCTGTCTGTGTTCCAGCTAGTAATATTTTTTAAAGACTTTTTTACACAATCCTTAAAAAGCTCACTATCTTCATTTTTAACAATTTTAATCTCTCTAATTTTTTTTAATGCTGTTTCTCTGCTTAAAATCCAATTGTTTAATAATGTTGGATGATTAACTATAAAAGGAGCCATCCCGAGGCCAGTTGAATTACCAATACCTAGATTTTTACAAATCTGTTTTTCTAATTTAACTGCTTTTTTTGGATTTTTATAGTAAGCAACATGATTTACCTGATCAAAAGTAAATTGTCTTACAAGATAAACCAACATCATTTCTAATCTGAAAGGACCATTAATTTCTTCTCTATTTTTAATTCTAAATCTATCAGCAAGTCCAAATTTACCAGATCCATAAACTGCTGTTGTCCTATATAAATAACCAACTTTTGATAACAAATTTAAATCAGGTTGTTTTCCTTCACTTAAGTATTCCACAACATGATTAAAAACTCTTACAGATTTATTTGCTCTTGATAAAGTTAACTCTTTAAATGAAAGTCTGCCTACCTCTTGTTTGGGAACCTCATTTTTTAATCTTTTAATATCATCTTTACTTGGAACTCCATCGTGCAATGTAAATGCTGCATCCCATTTTGTGGCTATTACTCTGTCAGATCTTTCTTTATCTTTAATCTTATTAGCAAAACAAATTAATGAATAAACTCTGTCTTTTTTTTTAAATGAATATACTGCTTCTCCATAACCATTTTGGTCAAGGTTGAATAAATCTTTTTTATAATCCCAATCTTTAAACTCGCTTAGGAAACTTCTTAAAAACGATAATTTTGATTGATGAAATGATCCCAATCTTGACAATTTCATTATTGTATTTGGATCTCTTAATTCAACTTTCATGACTAGATTAATTTATAAAAATTATACCAGTTGTTTCCCAGTATACCATGTGTCTCACTGTCTGAAAAACCTACTTTTTTAAGTCCACTTTCAATATTATTAAACCCTCTAGCATCCTCAAACCATTTTGGTTGTTTTGGAAAACCTGGTTTGTTTTTAGATCCTTCTCCATAATTTTTACTTTTAGACCAAGTTCCATTTCTCATCCATTCAACAACAGTATCTGGTTGATCCAAACAAAGATCTGAGCCTATACCAATATTTTTTAAATCCATTATTTCAGCTGTTCTAGCGACCATCTCACAAAAACTCTCAATTGTGCAATTAGTATTATCTTTTAAATGATGAGGATATAAAGATAGTCCCAACATACCACCGCTGTCACTTAAAGTTTTTAAAAGATCATTAGATTTATTTCTTTTTGCTGCATGCCAAAATGTAGGATTTGCATGAGTGATTGCTATTGGTTTTTCACTTAATTCAATCGCATCAAAAGTACTTTTTTCTGCTGAATGAGACATGTCAACAACTACACCCACCCTATTCATTTCTTTTATTGCTTCACGGCCAAAATTTGTAACTCCACTATCAATTTTTTCATAACAGCCTGTTGCAAGTAGTGATTGGTTATTATAGGTAAGCTGCATAAATCTACATCCAAGATCGTGAACTTTTTCAACTAAATTGATATCATCCTCAATTGGTGAGCAGTTTTGAAAACCAAAAAAAATTGCAGTTTTTTTTTCAGAATTTGCTTTTTCAATATCTTTGTAGTCTCTCCCAAGGAATATCAAGTCAGAGTTTTCAGAAAAAAGAATTTCCCATTTTTTTATTTCGTCTAAAAACTCATGATAATCTTCATGATAAACAATAGTTACATGAACTGCGTCTAGTCCTGCTAATCTGTTATTCTCAAAAATTTTCCTAGACCAGTTGCAGTATTGTAAATTATCAATTTTAAAATTCATATTCTGAATAACTTTAATCAAAATGATTTTTAAATACTATTAATTTTATTGAAATTTTAAGCTAATTTTGAAATAAGCTATTTATTATTTCTCATGAAAAAAAATAAACCTTTAAAAGTTTCAATAGTAATGGGTAGTCAATCAGACTACAAAACTATGCAACTTGCTGAAAAAACCCTCAAAAAAATTGGTGTTTCTTTTGAAACTAAAATTATTTCAGCTCATAGAACTCCAAAAAGAATGTATGAGTTTGCATCATCTGCCTCAAAAAATAATATAGGTGTTATAATTGCAGGGGCTGGTGGGTCTGCGCACTTACCTGGAATGATATCAGCTTTGACTTCTTTGCCTGTTTTAGGAGTGCCAATAGAGAGTAAAAAACTTAAAGGACTAGACAGTCTTTTATCTATTGCTCAAATGCCCAAAGGTATACCAGTAGGAACATTAGCCATAGGCGAAGATGGAGCAATTAATGCCGCATTATTAGCTGCATCTATTATTGCAAACACTAATCCTGTAATTAAAAAAAATTTAAATAATCTTAGATTGTTACAAACAAAATCTGTTAAAAAAAAACCTAAATAAAATGTCAGAAATAACACTTGGTATTATTGGGGGTGGCCAACTTGGAAGTATGCTTGCTATTTCTGCAAAAAAATTAAATATCAAAACTATAATTTATTCTGACGATCCTGATGCACCAGCTCAAAATTTTTGTAATCAATTTATTTCAGGAAGCTATAATAATAAGGAAAAGATTGCTGAATTTGTAAATCTAGTCAATTATGTTACTTATGAATTTGAAAATATACCTTTTGAAACATTAAGTGAAATAAATAAATTAAAACCAGTTTTACCTAAACCATCTGTTAACAGACTAATTCAACATAGATTGGCAGAAAAAGATTTTATAAATAATTTAAACATTAGAACTACAAGATACGCATCAGTAGAAAATGCTTCAGAAATTAAATCCCTTGAAGATCTTTTGCCAGGTATTTTAAAAACAACAACTCTTGGATATGATGGAAAAGGTCAATATCCTATAAACACTTTTGAAGAGTTTGACTCATTAAACATTGATTTTTCTAAAGGATATATTTTAGAGAAGTTAGTTAAATTAAAAAAAGAAATTTCAATTATAATTACTAGATTTAGTGACCAAAAATATGAAATTTATGAACCAATAGAAAATAAACATGAAGATCAAATATTAAAATTTTCAAAAATTCCAGCAGATATTAACAAAAAAATCTACGACCAATCTAAAGAATGGGCAATGTCTATAGCTGAAGAACTTAAGTATGTAGGAACCTTATGTGTGGAATTTTTTATTGATAGAAACGACAACTTATATGTAAATGAAATAGCTCCAAGGGTTCACAATTCTGGCCATCTTACAATTAATGCTTTCAACGTCAGTCAATTTGAAAACCATGTAAGAGCTGTATGTGGTTTGGAACAAATACCGCTAGAAAAATTATCTAATGCAAATATGGTAAATTTAATTGGAGACCAAATATCTGCATATAGAAAGTTAACTCAGTTCAAAGAAAATGAATTCTTTTTTGATTATCTAAAAAAAGAGGTAAAAGAAAAAAGAAAAATGGGCCATATCACAACTTTAGTATAAATGTTAAAATCGATAGAAGGTAATTTTGATAATCAAGAAGTTCACAAGTTACTTATAAAACATTTTATTGAATTAAGAGCAGCTTCACCTGAAGGAAGTGCACACGTATTAGATATTCCTGGATTAAAAGTCTCTTCAATAAAATTTTGGAGTTTATGGCAAAATGAAATGTTAATGGGATGTGGTGCTTTAAAATTTCTGGATAAAGAACATGGTGAATTTAAATCTATAAGAATTCATAATGATTTTAGAAATCAAGGTAATGGCATTAATGTTATCAATCATTTAATTAACGAGGCAAAAAAACTCAATATAAATAGATTAAGTATTGAAACTGGTGCTGGAGATTTTTTTATACCTGCTAGAAAACTATTTAAAAAGTGTGGTTTTGAAACATGCAAACCTTTTGCGCACTATAAAGAAGATGTTAATTCAGTCTATTTAACTAAAATTATAAACAACAATTAAATAATTAATCTATATTTTTTATCTATTTTGTTGACAAAACCCTTTAAAATCTAAACAAAGCCTGAATTACTTAATTATAAGTAATAAATTAATATAACGAAAAGTAAGAAGATAAATATGAGTCTACAAGGAAAAGTAAAATGGTTCAATCCAACCAAAGGTTTTGGTTTTATTGAAAGAGAAGACAAAGAAAAAGATGTGTTTGTACATGTTTCAGCAGTAAGAGATGCTGGTATGAACGGTTTAGATGAGGGTCAAGCTTTGACTTTCGATGTTGAAGATGGTCCTAAAGGTCCTTCAGCAGTTAACTTAAAAACTGCATAATATTCACACTTCCTATTGGCTGAAATAATTAATTTTAAATCTAAGGATTTAATGTTTGATTTTAGCCAATACCAAAAAGTCAAATCAAGCTTTAAACACAATTTTCAAATATATTAATTAAATGCACAATATGTATTATTAATATGAGTGAAAGATTCATTAAAAATATAAAAGATTTAAAATTCAAGCCATTTGATAATTATGGCAAGCCAGTTGAAGGTATGAGCTGGCATAAAATAAGTTATGATAAAAGTAATGGAGGTTTTGGAACTTACATACTTAAAATGGATGCTGGAGCCAAGAGTTTGTCACATATTCATCAAGGTTATGAAGAATTTTATGTAATTGAAGGTGAGCTTCAAGATGCAGATGGCAGAATATTTAAAAAAGGTGATTTTGTAACTTTTGAACCTGGCACAGAACATAACTCTCATACTAAAAATGGTTGCCTACTTATTGTTTTTATGAGAGGTATAAATAAACCAATCTAATATTAAATTATTCAAAAAAAATATGATCGGCATTTTAGGTGGAATGGGAACACAAGCGGGCTTAGATTTTTGTAATAAACTTGCAATCTTAAATAGAGGAAAAATTGATCAAGAATACCCTTTATTTATTCTTTACAATAAATCTAATATACCAGGAAGACCAGAGTCTATAGGTGTGCAAACTAAAAATTTATCAAATAAATCATCAAACAACGCAAGTAAAAAAAAATATAATAATGTTTTAAAAAGTTTGCTTCATGGGTGCAAGTTACTCGAAAAAAATAAATGTAAATTTATTGTAATCCCTTGCAATACAGCTCATTATTGGTTCGATGATTTACAAAAAAAAATTAATATACCTATTATAAATATGCCAAAAGAAGTTTTTAAATTCACAAAAAAAAATTGTAAAAAAAATTCAAAAGTAGGTTTATTAGCTACTGAGGGCACACTAAAAACAGGGGTATATGATAATATTTTTAATAAAGATTATAACTTAATACAGCCTTCTCAAAACCTTCAAAAAAAATCTGTAAATAAAGCTATAAAATTTGTTAAAATGGGCAATGTTAAAGCTGCTGCAAAAGCAATACAACCAGCAATTAATGAATTAATTAAAATGAAATGTAAAAAAATAATATTAGGCTGTACGGAGCTTCCAATTGCAATTTTTGCATTTAAATCATTTAGCAATATAAGATCTTCTAAAATTTTTTTAGATCCTAATTTAATACTTGCAAATTCTGCAATGAGTAAACACAAAGGCTAATTAATGTCAGAAGATAACGATAAGCCTTATGTTTTAAGAGTTGCCGAATTAATTTATTCTAAAATTACAGACATTAAAAAAGAAAACCCTGAAATGTTGAATATCCAAGCGTTTGAAGTATTTATGACAACAAAAGATTACGACTTAATCAGTTCAGGAGAATTTCATGACAAATGGTTTTCAGAGCTTAAGAATAGTAATTTTATCGATAAAATTTCTGGTAAAAAAATTAATAATGAAACCATGAGACTTTTAGAGATGCAGAAAGACTCTATGGTTAAGTTTTTGATTAAAATACCTAAATTATATTACACAAAAAGTCATTTTCCCTTAGAAATATCTCAAAGGGCATTTGATCATTTGTGGAGAGTTTGTGAAAGTTATGAAATGTGGTGTAACGAAACAAAACAAAAGAAACTTATTACTTTAAATATATTAAGTTAGTTTATTAATAATTTTCTCTTTACTTTATCAATAGTATTTTTAGTAATATTTCTTATTTTTTTTTCAAGTTTTTGATTATCTTGTTCTTCGTTTACGGCATCTTTTAAATGTGTAATTGCATCTTTACCGGTTTCTTTTTTTATTGCCGTGTTAGCCCCATATTGAAGTCCAGCTTGCATAATATTACCAGTTGTAGCAATTGTAACGCCAGGTCCTAGTAAAGCTGTAGACTGAATACACCCAGATAAAAATATAGAAATTAAAACTAAGAAATATATTTTTTTAAATTTCATAAACAACTAACTTGATTAATACTGATTATAAGAATCAACTCAAGGTAGAATTGGTCCATTTTGGTTATTATTTCTAATACTAATTAAATATTTAAACTATAAGTCAAAAATGGTTAAAATTTTTCCATTCATTTTTATTTTACTTTGGTCATCAGCCTTTATTACTACAAAGCCAATTATTGATAATAGTGATCCATTTGCGGCACTTGCTTTCAGATTTGCTTTAGTGGCTTTAGGATTTTTAATATTTTCTCTTTACTCAAAAGAAAAAATTTTAGTTAGCAGAAAAAACTTTCTTGAGTCTTTTTTTAGTGGTGTACTTTTTCATGGTCTTTATCTTGGAGGTGTTTTTTATTCAATTTCAATAGGTATGCCCACAGGTATTGCGGCATTAATAGTAACTCTACAGCCAGTTCTTACAAATGCTTTAAGTGGTCCAATATTAAATGAAAAAGTTTCTATTAAACAATGGGTAGGAGTTTTATTGGGATTTACTGGTGCAGCACTTGTTTTAGGTTTTGATATAGGCTCTAAAATACCAACAGCTGGATTAATAGCAACGATTATAGCATTACTTGCAATTACTTTTTCTACATTATGGCAAAAAAAATTAAGTAATAATTTGCCTCTACCTGTAAGCAATATGAACCAAGCCCTTGGAGGATGTTTGTTTCATTTGCTAATAATAATTTTGTTTGCTGATCCTTATATTGATTTCTCACAAACATTCATAATTGCAATGAGTCATCAGATATTATTAGTATCATTTGGTGCCTTCACAATATTGATGTATTTAATTAAAAATAATTCAGCAAGTAAAACTGTTTCAATATTTTTTTTAATACCAGCTACCTCTGCTTTTATGGCATGGCTATTTCTAGATGAAAATTTGACTAATTTGGATTTAATTGGATTTCTAATTACTTCAATTGGTGTATATATTGCAACAAGAGATTGAAGGTGATTTGTTAAAATACTTTTAATCTTACAGAGATCTATAACCAAACTCTAAGGATGCATCTGTAATTGAATGGTATAATGATTCTCCAAAACTTCTTAAAGCAAATAATCTCACTTTATCAGGATTGTCATCTAGGATATCAACAGTAAATGCTATACCATTGTAAGTAGAATTTATTGAATTATTTTTTTCTAAAGTATTAAAATTAAAAGGACAGCCTTTCTTTAAAACTTCTTTTGTATCTTGGCCTTCTATTTCAATTATCGCTTTTGAATGAGATAAATCAGTTACTGCAAAATCTGTTTCTTTAAAATTTTGTGAAATATCATTAAGTAAATCTTTTTTTGTTGAAACCAAAAGCCAATTTTTTGGTCCATTCCATAAAATTCTTGTTTCATTATTACTTGATACACTTAATGTTTCATCTTTTAATTTCAAACCATTAATATCAATAGTTTCAAATGAAACTGTAGAATTTTTATACTGAACTATTTGAACTATTAATAAATTCTTTATCTCAGATATTTTTAAAAGATTATTTTCTTTTTTACTTTCATGATCACCGAACTGACCTATTGAATGAACATTTGCTAAGGCTGATATTAAACTCATGATCTAACCCTTTCACCTTTTGGATCAACATAGTGTGAAGAAACAATCTCAACTGGAATTACTTTATTTTTAAGCGGAGACATCACAAATAATTTTTCACCAATCATGTTTTTTCCATCTTTAAGAATAGCTAAAGAAAAAGGATTATCGTGTTCAACACTCCAGCAAGAAGCTGAAATATAACCTAATTTTGGATTTGGTAGTGGTGCATTAGAGTCTTTTACTAAATGCGACCCCTCTGGAATACTTGTTTTTTTATCTAAAGGAACTACGCCAACAACTTTTTGTCTATCTTTAGCTGTAAATGCCTCTCTGTTTAAAGATCTTTTTCCAATAAAATCTTTCTTTTTACTCAATAACCCCTCTAAAGAGTTGTCATAAGGTATTGTTCTTCCATCGAGCTCGGATCCAGCAACATGCCCCATTTCAATTCTAAGAGTTGATAGTGCCTCTGTTCCATATGGCTGAATATCAAATTCATAACCTACTTCCATAATCTTTTCCCACATAAAGTTCCCATTATCAGACTCTACATTTACTTCATAAGCAAGCTCACCTGAAAATGAAATTCTAAATATTCTTGCCTTCACTCCAAACAAATCTCCCTCTATAAAACCCATAAACGGTAATCCTTCATTTGATACATCAGAATTTGGAAATAGTTTTTGCAATAAATCTCTAGACTTAGGGCCAGCAATTGCAGCCCCTGCCCATTGTTCTGTTGTTGAAACTACATTTACATTTAACTCTGGCCATACTAGTTGTAAATAATACTCTAAATGTGAAAGAACGTTTGCAGCTTGTGCTGTAGTAGTTGTCATGTGATAGTGATTTTCTGAAATTCGTGTCGTAGTTCCATCATCCATAACAATTCCATCTTCTCTTAACATCACACCATATCTTGCTTTTCCAACAGGTAGCTTTAACCACGCATTTGTATAAACTCTATTTAGTAACTCTGCTGCATCTGGACCTTTAATATCTATTTTACCTAATGTAGTTACATCACAAACTCCCACATTTGTTCTGACATTTTTTGCCTCTCTTTTTGATCCTTCAAATAAATTTTCATTTCCTTGTTTGTAATATCTAGGTCTTAACCACACACCAGCATCAACAAAAACTGCGTTATTTTTTTCATGCCACGAATGCATTGGAGATTTTCTTGTAGGTTTTGAATGTTTACCAACTTCTCTTCCAACAATTGCTCCTATTGAAACTGGAGTATAAGGAGGTCTAAAAGTTGTGTGACCAACATTTGGTACTACTTTATTTTCTATATTGGATACTAATTGTAAACCATTTAAATTACTTGTTTTACCTTGGTCAGTTGCCATTCCAAGTGTTGTATATCTTTTTACATGTTCAATTGATCGATAGCCCTCTTTAAGTGCTATCTCAACGTCTGAAACTGAAACATCATTTTGAAAATCTAAAAATCTTTTATAATTTTTTCCTTCAGGTAATGGTACACACCAAAATTTATCATGTGTTGTTGATTTTTTTTCAGCAACGTTTGGAAAAGAAATTTCATTATCATTGTTCGTAATTTTTTTTGATAATTCTTGTCCAGCTTCAAAAGAACTCTTTAACGTTTCCTCTAAAACATATGATCCATTTGCAGCACCTAATGTTGTTTCATTTTGTTTTGATATTCCTGGAACAAATGCATCTATGTCTTCTTTGAATTTTGTTTTATTTCCTGATTGTGAAGCTAGATGAATAGTAGGTGTCCAAAAACCTGAAACACATATACAGTCACATTTTATACTCTCTACTTTTCCAAGTTGCTCTTTATCATCTGAAATCTTAGCAATATCAGCTGATTTTACCTTTTTGTACCCTTGAGCGGCAACTACTACATGAGAAAACTTAATATTTATTCCTAAATTTTTTGCTTCATCAACTATTTCAGATTGAGGATCTTTTCTTGTATCTAAAATAATTGGGTCAACACCATTTTTTTTAAATTCTATTGCTGTTTCGTAGCCACTATCGTTGTTAGTAAATATTAAAGGATTTCTTCCAACTAATACTCCATAAACTTTTAAATATTCTTTTGCAGCTGATGATAGCATTACACCTGGTGTATCGTTGTTACCAAAAACTATTGGTCTTTCGATTGACCCTGATGAAATTAAAACTTCTTTTGCTCTAATGTACCAAAGTCTTTGTTTTGGATGAAATTTTTTTGTTTTCGGAAGATGATCACTAATTCTCTCAGACATCACTAACATGTTATGATCATAATAACCAAAAACCTGTGATCTATTTTTAACAATTACATTTGGCATTTCTTTAAGCTCTGAAATTATTCCATCGGCCCATTCCCTGCCTGATTGATTTCCTATATTAACCTCACTGGTTAATAATGTTCCACCGTGTCTAGGTTTATCTTCAGCTAAAATAACTCGTGCACCATTTTTTGCTGCAGCATATGCACTTGCTAGGCCTGACGGTCCTGATCCTGCAATTAATAAGTCACAATATTCATATTTGTGTTCATATCTTTCTTTGTCATGTTTGGTAGATGCAACACCAAGCCCTGCTGCTTTTCTAATAAATGGCTCATAAACTTTATACCAAAAACTTTTAGGCCACATGAAAGTTTTGTAATAAAAACCAGCTGGAAGAAAAATCTTTAAGAAATTATTTATAGCTCCAATATCAAAATTAACACTAGGCCAACAGTTTACACTTGTTGCCTCCAAACCTTCAAATAGTTCTTGTTCTGTTGCTTTAATATTGGGTTCAGTTTCACCATTTCTGTACAATTGTACAATTGCGTACGGCTCATCAACTCCTGCTCCAAAAAAACCTCTAGGTCTGTGATATTTAAAACTTCTACCAACCAAGTGTACACCGTTAGCTATTAAGGCTGAAGCAAGAGTATCACCTTCATATCCATAATAAGTAACTCCATTAAATTTAAATGATAGTTTTTTATCTCTATTTATTAAACCAATATTTTCTAACCTAAAACTCTGGGACATTATGAGATTTCCTCATTTGCTTTAAGAGTATTAAAAATTTCATGAGTAGCTGTATCTCTCTCAACTTTTATCCACTGTCTACAACCTGATAAATGTTGCCATAATTCCCAATGTTTTCCTCTTAGACTTTTTCTATTATAGACAAAATTATCCCATTCTTGATCGGATATTTCTTTATCAAGCTCTGGTCTTTTAACAGTTGCGTCTCCTCCGTAAGAAAATTCATTTTGAGATCTCATTCCGCAGTGAGGACATTTAATATAAAGCATTTATGAAATCCAAGTTTTTGTACCAAGTCCTTTTTCATCAAGAAGATGACCTGTATTGAATCTATTTAAACTATAACCAGCATTTAGCTTGTGAACTCTATCTTGTGCAATTGTATGAGCAAATGTCCAACCCGATGCTGGAGTGGCTTTAAATCCACCATAACACCATCCACAATTTAAATATAAACCTTCAATATGTGTCTTATCAATGATTGGTGAGCCATCCATAGACATATCCATTATTCCACCCCAAGTTCTAAGCATTTTTAATTTACTTAGAAATGGCATCATCGCAATTCCTTCTGTTAGAACATGTTGTAAAGTTGGCAAATTACCTCTTTGTGCGTAGCTATTGTATCCATCTAAATCTCCACCCATTACCATTTCACCTTTGTCGGATTGGCTAATATAGAAATGTCCAGCTCCAAAAGTAACAACTCTATCTAAAATTGGTTTTACTGGTTCTGACACACACGCCTGAAGAAGATGAGTTTCAACTGGTACAGTCATGTTTAACTTTTCTGCTAAAATATTTGTACTTCCTGCAACACACAGACCAATTTTTTTAACTTTAATGTCACCTCTTGAAGTTCTAACGCCATTAATTTTTCCACCACTCACATCAAAACCTGTAACTTCACAGTTTTGAATTATATCAACTCCCATTGAATCTGCTTGCCTTGCATATCCCCAAGCTACAGCATCATGTCTTGCGGTTCCTGCGCTTGGCTGCATCAATCCACCAAAAATTGGGAATCTTACATTTTCAGAAAAATCTGCCATTGGTATAATTTCTTTAACTTGCTCTCTATTAAGTAGAACCGCATCAATTCCATTCAATCTCATTGAATTTCCTCTTCTCGCATAAACATTCATTTGAGCATCAGAATGTGCAAGATTAATAATCCCTCTAGGGGAAAACATCACATTGTAATTTAAATCCTGACTCATCTTTCTCCACAAATCCATTCCAAACTCGCTAAAGAGAGCATTATCATCATGCATGTAATTTGATCTTATAATTGTAGTATTACGACCAACATTTCCACCGCCAATCCATCCTTTTTCAATGATAGCTACATTAGTAATACCATGTTCTTTTGCTAGATAATATGCAGTTGCTAAACCATGACCGCCACCTCCAATAATCACAACATCATATTCTTTTTTAGGAGTTGGATCTTTCCAAGCAAGATCCCAGTTTTGATGACCAGAAAAAGCGTTTTTAACAAGATTAAATATAGAATATTTTTGCATCAGATATTTTTATCTCAAAGAATATAAATAGTTCTTATTTTTTTTATATATATTTTTTAGAAGTTTCCAAAGATGACAAAAAAGGATAAGAAGTCATCAATAAAAATTTATAACTTTAGGATTTTAAATGAGTGATGCTAAGTCAGATATTCAAATAGCTAGAGAAGCTAAAATGCAACCTATAAATGATATTTTAGCAAAGATAAATGTACCAGATGAGAGTGCTGCTTTCAGCCCTATGGGAAGACACATTGCAAAAATTAATTTAGAATATTTAGACACTTTAAAGGATAAACCAGATGGCAAGTTAATTTTAGTCACTGCAATCACTCCTACTCCTGCAGGTGAAGGTAAAACTACCACATCAGTTGGATTAAATGATGGCTTAAACAAAATAGGAAAAAAATCCATAGTTTGTTTAAGAGAGCCAAGTCTTGGTCCCTCTTTTGGAATGAAGGGTGGAGCTGCTGGTGGTGGATACGCTCAAGTTGTTCCTATGGAACAAATTAATTTACATTTTACTGGGGATTTTCATGCAATTACTTCTGCACACAATCTTTTGTCTGCATTAATTGATAATCATATCTATTGGGGTAATAAATTAGATATAGATGTTAGAAGAATTGTTTGGAAAAGAGTAATGGATATGAATGATCGTTCATTGAGATCTATTAATATTAACTTAGGCGGAGTTGCAAATGGTTTTCCAAGAGAAGATGGTTTTGATATCACAGTTGCATCTGAAATCATGGCAATCTTTTGTTTATCAAATGATCTAGAAGATTTAGAAAAAAGAATTGGAAATATAACAATTGCATATACTAGAGATAAAAAACCTGTATTTGCAAAAGATTTAAAAGCTCAAGGTCCTATGACTGTTTTGTTAAAAGATGCTATTAGACCAAACGTAACTCAAACATTGGAAAACAACCCTGCAATTATTCATGGTGGTCCGTTTGCAAATATTGCTCACGGATGTAATTCTGTAATTGCAACAAAGACAGGATTAAAACTTGCAGATTATGTTGTGACAGAAGCAGGATTTGGTGCTGACTTAGGGGCTGAAAAATTTCTTGATATAAAATGTAGAAAATCAAATTTAAAACCAAGTTGCGTAGTAATTGTGGCAACTATCAGAGCATTAAAAATGCATGGTGGTGTTGCAAAAGATGATCTTAAAAATGAAAACGTAGATGCTCTTAAAAAAGGACTTATAAATCTTGAAAGACATATTCAAAATGTTCAAAAGTTTGGTCTACCTGTTGCTGTTGCTGTTAACCATTTCATTAAAGATACAGATAATGAAGTGAAAGCATTAATAGAATTTTGTGACGGAATGGGAGTTAAAGCAAGTCTGTGTACTCATTGGGCTAATGGTGGAGAAGGTACAAAAGAACTTGCAGCTCACGTTTCTGAGTTATGTGAAAAAGATGAAGCTAAATTTCAATTTTTATATGAAAGTAAAACTCCATTATTTAAAAAGATAGAGACTATAGCTAAAGAAATATATAGAGCTGATGAAGTTATTGCTGACACAAAAATTAGAGACCAATTAAAAGGTTTTGAAGAAGCTGGCTTTGGAGAATTGCCTATTTGTGTTGCTAAAACTCAGTATAGTTTTTCAACTGATCCAAATCTAAAAGGTGCACCAAGCGGACATGCACTACCAATTAGAGAAATCAGACTTTCTTCTGGAGCAGAATTTATCGTTGTTGTATGTGGAGCTATTATGACAATGCCAGGATTACCAAGAGTTCCAGCTGCAGACTCTATCAAACTAAATAAAAATGGTGAAATAGAAGGTTTATTTTAAATACTAACTAATAATATTTAACCAATTTCTTAATTCCACCATTCTAGAATTTTTTTCAGATATTTTAATTTCGTCTTTAATAAAATTTATATGATTGTTAATTTCATCTTCATTTTGAAATCTTTTTCTATTTTCAATTAATGCTTTTTTTCTAAACTTAATTATATCAATCATTTTTTCATAAGTTATTTCTGGATGATACTGTAATCCCCAAATTTCACTCACCCCAGATTTAAAGTTTAGACCTTGAATTTTGTTTATCTTGTTAAAAGCTAGATGCACTGAATTTTGAGGAACAGTCACCACCTCATCAAAATTAAAAGCTGGCGTGTTAAATTTTTTACTTTTATCTTTGTAAAAAGAATTGTTGATACCACTATCTGTAAGTTGAACCTCATTAGCAATTCCAATATGTGATCCATTAACTCCTTTTTTTACCTCCCCTCCTGCTGCTGTAACAGCAACTTGCATTCCCCAACAAATCGCTAAGATCTTATTTATATTTTTAAAACATTCTTTCATAAAAGAAATTTGCCTTCTAATTTCTGGTGAATCATTATAAATATTCAAACTACTTCCACCCCAAATTAAACCATCATATTTATTTAGATTAGGCACTATTTGATTTAAGTCTAATTCCAAGCAAGGATTCAAAACATCTATTTTTAGATTTGTATTAAAATTGGCCAAACTTTCTTTTAAACTTTCTGTGTGAGTTGGTATTCCTACATCAGTAAATACTTTACCTTCTTCTGGCGTATTCCCTTCACAAATTAGAATATTTAGATCTCTCATTTAAAACAAATCCCCTGAAATACTATGTTCATACATATTTTTCATATCTTTTTTTGTAAGTTTTTTTGGATTTCCTCCAGTGGATGGATCCTCAAAAGCCATTTCTGATAATTTATCTAAATCCATTTTATCTTGATCAATAACATCAGATATCTTATGTGGGATTTTAAATTCTTCTCTTAAATCCATTGTCCAGTTAACAAAACTTTCAAATGATTTTTCTAATCCAAGATAGTCACATATTGAAATAATCTTATTTGATATTTCACTTTTATTAAAAGTTAAAACATAAGGCATAAATATTGCATTGGATAAACCATGGTGAATATTAAATTGTGCATTTACAGGATGACTAAGAGAATGGATCGCTCCTAAACCTTTTTGAAATGCTGTCGATCCCATACTGGCTGCTGCCAACATTTCAGATCTTGCCTTAAGATTATTTCCATTTTTTACTGCCTCGCTTAATGAGTTTTTAATTAATTTCATACCTTCAAGAGCTATTCCATCTGCCATTGGATGAAATCCTGGTGCACAAAATGCTTCAAGATTATGTGCTAATGCATCCATTCCTGTTGCGGCAGTAATTCTAGGAGGTAAATCTATTGTCAGTTTTGGATCTAAAATAACAACAGTTGGCATAAATTTAGGATGAAAAATAATTTTTTTTACTCCTGTTTCTTCATTAACTATAGCTGATGCTCTGCCAGTTTCAGAGCCAGTTCCTGCAGTTGTTGGAATAGCAATAATTGGTGAAATTTTACTGTCATCAGCTCTTTTCCAATAATCACCAATATCTTCAAAATCCCATATAGGTCTAGTTTGGCCATTCATGAAAGCAATTCCTTTTCCTACATCAAGAGCACTTCCTCCGCCAAAGGCAATAACTCCGTCACATTTACTTTTATTATATAATTCTACTCCTTCAGTTATATTTTTTCCAAATGGGTTACCTGAAAAATTTGAAAAAACTTCAATACTTTTAAATCTTTTTTTTAAATTATCTAAAACTTTTGAGGTCATTGGTAATGTAATTAAATCTTTATCGGTAACAAATAAAGGTGAACTAATTTTAGCAAACGAACAAGCCTCAATAATATCTGAAGATCTGTCTTCACCTGTCCAAACTGTAGTTGGATAATTCCAATTTGATTTCATTTACCAGCTAATTTCTAATTTCTTTTTTTCACAAATAGTTTGTAACATACTAAACATTAGTGGAAAGTGTTTTGGATTTAAATCTTGTAAAATTTTTGGACCTATCTCTAAAGCTAATTGTGCACCTTCTACAGTTATATTTTTCATAAACTTTTCTTTAGCTTCATTATACAAATATCCTTCTCCTAAATATTTTCCCATTAAACTATTTCTTCCACCAATTGCGCTAACGTATAAATCACCAAGACCTGCTAAACCATAAACAGTTTCGGGTTTACCTCCGTAATGAGAAACAAATTCAACCATTTCTGAAATAGATCTATGAATTAAAGATGCTGCTGTGTTTAAGAAATATTTAGATTGAATTTCCTTTGTTGCTTTAGAATTACTTAATCCTTCTGATGCACCAATCAACATAGAATAAATATTTTTAATTGCACCTGAGAGTTCAACTCCACTTATATCTTCAGATATTTCAGCAGAATAATAATTTGTAGAAATAATTTTTTTCAAATATTGGGATTCTTTTATATCTTGATTAGCAATAACAGTTCCTGTTCTCATCTTATTTGCTAAACCTACAGCAAGGCAAGGTCCTTTAATAGCTGAAATATTTATTTCTGAGTGACCATTATTTTTTAAAAGATTTTTTATCTTATCTGAAAGAGTTATAAGATCACCATCAAAAATTGATAGGCCTTTTGTTAATAACACTAATGGCAATTTTTTTTTATAAGTTTTAGAAATTTGTTCTACAAACCACTCAATCCCAATCGAACTTACTCCACAGATTATGATATCTGGACTTTTAGACAATAAGCTTTGTAATTTATCAAATCTTTCAAATTTTATTTCTTTTGGTAATTGTGTTTTTAAAGTGGGATGAATTTGACTTTTTGATTTGATTTCATCTATTAATTCTTGCTCTAAATGTGTGCCAACTATAGTGACATCATTTTTATTCTCAACACATGGCACACCAAAAGCAGATCCCATAGCACCAGCTCCTATAATTATTATTTTTTTCATAGCTTAATACTAGGCTAGAGTTTTTCTAATTGCTTGTTGCCATCCCTTCAATAAATTAACTCTCAATTTTTTACTAAATTTAGGCTTAAACATTGCATCTTTTTTCCATTTTCTACTTATTTCATCAAGAGATTTAAATTCACCCACTTGGTAAGCTGCAAAAAAAGCAACACCTAGAGCTGTAGTTTCTTGAATTTTTGGTCTTAATACATTTGTATCTAAAATGTTAGATAAAAATTGTGCAAACCAATTATTGGCAATCATACCTCCATCAACTTTAATTATTTTTGGCTTAGAGCCATCTTTTCTCATGGATTCAAATAAGTCATAACTTTGATAGGCAACCGACTCGATCACAGCTCTTACTAAATTTTTCCAGTTTGTATTTCTTGTTAATCCTGTAATTATTCCTCTTGAGTCAGGACTCCAATATGGAGCTCCCAAACCAGTAAAAGCTGGTACAATATAAATTCCATCATTATTTTTTTGAGAATTTGCAATTTTTTCTGTCTCTTTCGCATTATTAATTAATTTTAATTTATCTCTTAACCATTGAACACCTGCTCCAGCAATAAAAATTGATCCCTCTAGTGCGTATGTATTTTTATTTTTTAATCTGTAACAAATTGTTGTTAATAATTTATTCTTAGATAAAATTTTACTGTTTCCTGTATTCATTATTGCAAACGCTCCTGTTCCATAAGTACATTTAACAGAGCCTTTATTGAAACAAGCCTGACCTACTGCAGCAGCTTGTTGATCACCTAATACAGCATTAATTGAGATTTCTTCACCAATTATTTTTTTTGATGTTGTTCCAAAATAATCTGCAGAATTTTTAACAGATGGTAAAATTGACTTAGGAATATTCAATTTTTTAAGAATTTCATCATCCCATTTATTTGTGTTTATATTAAACATCATAGTGCGACTAGCATTTGTAGCGTCAGTAAAATGATTTTTTTTATTTGTTAATCTCCAAATCAAAAAAGTATCTATAGTTCCAAACATTAACCTTTTATTTTTAATAAATTTCTTTGCTGAAGGAATGTTATCTATTATCCATTTTACTTTTGTTGCTGAAAAATATGGATCAATAAATAATCCAGTTTTCTTTCTAAATGAATTTTCTAAATTTCTATTTTTTAAATTCTCACAAATTTTTTGTGTTCTTCTATCCTGCCAAACAATTGCATTATATATTGGTTTGCCAGTATCTTTATCCCACAGTATAGTTGTTTCTCTTTGATTGGTTATTCCTATTGAAATAATCTTTGATTTTAATTTTTTACTTTTATTTATTGCTTCCTTGATGGTTTTTAAAGTTACTCTCCAAATTTCCTCAGGATTGTGTTCAACCCAACCTGAATTTGGAAATATTTGTTCAAACTCAATTTGTGATGAAAAAATTTTCTTTCCTTTAAGATCAAATAATATAGATCGCGATGAAGTTGTTCCCTGATCAATTGATAATAATAATTTTTTCAAAAATTCTTTCTTAGGTTAGTATTTTTTCATTGTAATTTTCAGATATTTGTTAGTAAAGTAGAATTATAAAATTATTATATTGGAGATCATATTTATGACTAAAGTTGCTATAATTGGTGCTGGCCCTTGTGGTTTATCGATGCTTAGATCTTTTGAACAAGCTGAAAAGAAGGGTGAAAAAGTACCTGAAATACTTTGTTTTGATAAACAAGAAGATTGGGGTGGCCTATGGAATTATAGCTGGAGAACTGGATCTGATCAGTATGGAGATCCTGTTCCTAACAGTATGTATAGATATCTTTGGTCAAATGGTCCAAAAGAATGTTTGGAATTTGCTGATTATTCATTTGATGAACATTTTGGAAAACCAATTCCTTCTTTCCCACCAAGAGAAGTTTTATATGATTATATTTTGGGGAGAGTAAAAAAAGGAAATCTTAAAAATAAAGTAAAGTTCAACACAACTGTTACCAATGTAACTTATAACAATGACAGTTTTGAGCTTACATACAGAAACAAAAAAGATGATTTAATTTTAAAAGAAAAATTTGATTATGTGGTTGTATCAACTGGACATTTTTCAGTTCCATTTATACCTGAATATCCTGGAATGAAATCTTTTCCAGGAAGAATAATGCATTCTCACGATTTTAGAGATGCAGAAGAGTTTAGAGGTAAAGATGTTGTTGTTTTAGGAAGTAGTTATTCTGCAGAAGATGTTGCTCTACAATGTCATAAATATGGAGCAAAAAGCGTAACTATAGGTTACAGACATAATCCAATGGGATTTAAATGGCCCAAAGGTATGAAAGAAGTTTATCATTTAGATAGACTTGAAGGAAACAAGGCAATTTTCAAAGATGGTCACGAACAAGAAACTGATGCAATAATTCTTTGTACAGGATACCTTCATCATTTCCCTTTTATATCTGAAGATCTTAAACTTCAAACGACTAATAGATTGTATCCACCTAAATTGTATAAAGGTGTTGTTTGGCAAAAAAATCACAAACTTTTTTATCTAGGTATGCAAGATCAATTTCACACTTTTAATATGTTTGATTGTCAAGCTTGGTTTGCAAGAGATGTAATTATGAAAAAAATAAAAGTTCCGAATGATGCTGAAATAGAAAAAGATATAAATAAATGGGTATCAATGGAAGAAAAACTGGAAAACCCAGATCAAATGATTGACTTTCAAACTGAATACACGAAAGAGCTTCATGCATTATCTGATTATCCAAAAATCGATTTTGAATTAATCAGAAAACATTTTAAAGAATGGGAGCATCATAAGGTTGATGATATTATGACTTATAGAAATAAATCTTTTTCTTCACCAGTAACAGGTTCAGTTGGACCAGTTCATCATACTCCTTGGGAAACTGCAATGGACGATTCATTGAAAACTTTTTTAAATAAATAAATTATTTAATTTTAATCCTAACTTATTCCTAGATGTTTTTTTCTTTGATTAACCCAAGTTCGTATCAAATTATCAAATATTAAACCAATGAAAGCAACACAGATACCTAGAGTTAAACCAATACCAGCTCCATTTTTATCTGAAAGTGCTTTTAAAATGTATTGTCCCAAATCTTCAGTACCAATAAAAGCACCTATAATCACCATAAATAGAGCAAATACTATGGTTTGATTTAAACCAAGCATCATATGTGGAAAGGCTAAAGGAAATTCTATTTTAGTTAATCTTTGAAATTTATTTACACCAGACATTGTTGCTGCTTCATGTAAACCAACTGGAACACTTCTTAAACCTTCAATGGTATATCTTGTTGCAGGAATTGTTGCATAAACAACTACAGCAATTAACACTGAAGTGTCTGTAATTCCAAAAAGCATCATTACAGGAATTAAATATACAAAAGATGGGAAAGTTTGAAATATATCACAAATACCGAGCATAAATGCAGCTGATTTTTTATTTTGAAAACTTAAAGTTCCAACGGTAAATCCAATTAAACAAGAAATTACCACTCCAAAAGTTGCCATATACAATGTTACTAAAGCCCTATCCCACCATGGGCTTAAGGCAATAAATAAAGTCAAAGCACAAACTACTAAAGCTGAACGAATTCCTCCAATCAAATATCCTGCTCCAACAGCTAACACTAAAGTAGCTACCGCAGGCATTCTTAAATATAAAGCTCTCATCGGCTGAAGCACATCTTGAATTAACCATGTATTGAATGCTTTAATATATATGAAGAAAGTATCAAAAATCCAATCAACTCCTTTATTCCAAAAATCTGCTGTTGATATTCCTTTATTATGGGGAATTTCAAACAAGTAATTAAAGCTACCTTTGAATATAAAAGTCCCAACATATGCAAGAATTATTCCAATTACAAATGAGGCTGCAAAAAATATTACATTTTTATTTCTTTGAAAAAATGTCAGATTACCAAAATAATCAGTTTGTTTATTTGCCCAAGCTAAAGACATTTTGTCTAGAAGAATTGCAATTAAACTTATACACAAGCCAGCTTCTAACGCTAATCCGATATTAAGTTGGTTCAATGCTAATAATAAATTAAATCCTAAACCTTTGGCACCAATGAATGCGGATATTACTGCCATTGAAAAACAAACCATAATAACTTGGTTAACTCCAATTAAAATATCTCGTCTTGCTGTAGGGATTAAAACTTTGAGCATTAGTTGCCAATTAGTACAGCCACTCATTCGTCCTGCCTCAATAACTTCTGGAGGTATGGCTCTTAAACCTAAAATAGTAAGTAGTATCATTGGTGGAACTGCAACAACCATAGTAATAATTACGGCGGCATGATCGCCAACTCCAAAAAGGACTAGTGCAGGAACTAACACAGCATATTGTGGCATAGTTTGCATCACTAATAGGATTGGGTACAAAGCTTTTTCAACACGTTTACTTTTGTATGCTGCTATGCCTAAACCTAATCCAAAAATAAACGATAGTGGAGCTGCAACTAGTATAAAAGAGAGTGTTTGCATTGAAGGCTTCCATTGACCAAATATTGAAATATAAATCATCGTTAAGCCTGCAAATAATGCTAGTCCTTTTCCACTTAACTTATAAGAAAGTATGGTTGCTCCTGCTGCAACAATAGTCCATGGTAATCCTGGTAATTCTGCCCACGGATTTGCATCAATCCAATCCCAGCTAGAAAAGGCAACAATAGTATTAAGCCCGCCTAATAAAATCTCTCTAATTAATTCAATTAAAAAAGTCATAAATGAAGTTAAATTTCTACTTATCTGTAATAATAAAGGCCGAGTTTTAAACTCTTGAGTATCTTCATTCCAAAACTCCATTGGCAGCCACTCATTCATTAAGAAAAACAAAGAGTCGTTTATCCAAATTGGTAACCACCCAAGAAGTGGGGGCAATCTCCAAAATACATCAAAAGCATAATACCTGACTTCTTTACCTAAGAAGAAATAAACACTTTGATTTGGATCTTTAATAAATTCTGCTTGACCTCTTATAAATTTATAAGTTTCAGGTACATCAATTGCAAAACACAAGCCAAAAAATACAGCTAACAAAAATAACCATTGAAATAATTTTGGATATTTTTTTAAATACTCCATAATTTAATTACTATCTTTTCTTCCTCCAAAAACCGTGTCTATTATTTTTGATGGTTTAATTGAACCCACGACATTATTATTAGAATCAACTACTCCTACTATTTTCTCTTGAGTAAGAATTTTTTCTGCAACATTTTCTATGATTTCATCTTTTGAAACTTTTAAATCACCCAAATTATCTTTGCTTGAAGTGTCCATTACATCTTCAATTACTAAAACTTTCTCTCTTGGAACTTCTTCAGTAAACTTCCTCACATACTCTGTAGCTGGATTTAAAACTATGTTAGCAGGTGTATCTAATTGTTCAATTATACCATCCTTCATTATTGCTATTCGGTCAGCTAACTTTAATGCTTCATCAAAATCATGAGTAATAAACATAATGGTTTTTTGTAATTTTTCTTGAAGTCTTAAAAACTCATCTTGCATTTCTTTTCTTATTAATGGATCCAATGCAGAAAATGGTTCATCTAAAAACCATATATCAGGTTCTACAGCTAAGGATCTAGCAATCCCTACTCTTTGTTGTTGTCCACCAGAAAGTTCTCTTGGAAAATAGTTTTCTCTTCCATCAAGTCCAACTAATTTTACCATTTCCATAGCTCTGCTAATACTATCTTCTGTATTTGTACCTTTGATCTGTAGTGGAAAAGCAATATTTTCAACAACTGTTTTATGAGGCAACAAAGCAAAACTTTGAAACACCATTCCCATTTTGTTTCTTCTAAGATCAATAAGCTCTTTATTATTTAATTCTAATAAATCTTGCCCTTCTATGAAAATTTTTCCACCTGTTGCATCTGTTAATCTTGAAATACATCTTAGCAATGTTGATTTCCCTGAACCAGATAAACCCATCACCACCAACATTTCTCCTTTTGCAACTTCAAAAGAAGCATTGTTAACTCCTACTATACATCCTTTTTCTTGAAAAGTTTTTGCATCTACATTACCGTTTGCTTCCTCTAGCATTTTTTTGGCATTTTCTCCAAAAATTTTGTAAACAGATTCACATTTGATAACAGTTTCAGACATAAGATGCTTTAAAGTTATATTAAATTCAATAGAATTAAAATGTTAATAATTATTACCTTTCTTAATTAAAAATTTTTAATAAAATAAATCCTAGTATCAATTCCAGTGCTTAAAAAACTTAAAGCTTCACCACTTATGGTAATACTTTCATCTACACCAACATTATTTCCACTAACTGTAAAACCTGCTAAACACTTACTTTTTTCTTGATCCCATTTAACAAAAGTTTCATCAATTTTGTTTCCATTAATCGTATACAGCTCATGTGCTCTAAAATTTAAAAAATTAGCACCCATTATTGCTCTTTGAGGAATTAATTTAGTAGCTTTGCATACTTGCTCATATACTTCATCAGTTAATTTGTAATGGTCTGTTCCATCAAATGATACCAATATACCAGAGGGTAACTTTGAAATCAGTGCACTTAGTTTCTTTTCTTCAGCAATTCTCTCTTCTTCCAACTTCATTTTTTTAACCAACTCATCACCCTGTCCAAAAATACCATTTAAAATACTAAAAGATACAATCACTATAATTGTTATAATTATTAGACCAATAAATTGTCTTAGGGACTTGGGTAAATCTTTAAATTTGTTAATATAATTCTCTCTAAACATTATTCTTGCAATTTACCGTTTTTCCAAATACCTGATTTTTGTTTTCCATCAGCCCATGTGAATGTGCCTTGACCATTCATGAAACCATTAGCCCACTCCCCATTATAAGTGGAACCATCGGGAAAGGCTAAAATTCCTTGACCAGTCCATACACTATTTTTAAACTCACCAGTGTAGATGTAACCATTTGGCCAAGTTTCAACACCCTGACCATGCTTTTTAGTTCCTACCCACTCTCCTTCATAGGTAGTTTTATCTGTATAAACCCATTTACCATAACCGTTATCACAATTACCCTCTTTACAACCAGTACTTCTTGCTAAAACAGGAGATGAAATTAACAAACCTAAAAATAGAGTAATAATAAATTTTTTCATATTAATATTTTACACAAATTCATTTAAAAAAAAAATCAAACTTTTTTTTCCTTTTTTATACATGAATAAAAAAATATATATTTTTCTGAGTTTTCACTTTTAACATTTTTGGTAATTTCATGGATTAATTCTCCTGATTTTCTAGTTACTATTGCAGATTCTGAATAATTTTTTTCTTCATCAAAAGCTTTAAATAAAACAACATCTTTATTAACAACCTTAACATTTAACTTTTCAGATTTTGAAAGAAATAAAGACAAACCATCTATAAAAAGTTTTTCTGGTTTAACTGCTTCGATCTCAAATTTATCTAAACCTTTTTCATTTAAGTCTTTAGCTAAAAAAGATTGATAATTATATTCTGAATTTTTAATTATTTTCTTATCTAAATCGCATTTAAAACTTAAATTAATATTTTCTTGAATATTTATATCCTGCGCTGATGATAGATTAATAAAAAATAAATTAATAAATAAAAAAAACGAATATTTTAATGTAAAATTAACTTTTTTTGTAATCATTTAGAAATAGAACTTTAAAAAAAAATCCCCCCCAGTTTTATTGGGGGAGATTTATTAATTTATTATGACTTGACCTTAATGAGCGTGGGTAAATTCTTCCCAAACTTTCTTATTGTCAGCTAACCATTTTTTGGCTGCATCTTCATGAGTCATTTTATCAACATCAACTAAAGCTGCCATTGCACCAATTTGACTTGTAGAAAATGACATTTTTTTGAACGCTGCAGCCGCTGCTGGATGAGTTTTTGGAAAATCCTCATTAACTGCTTTTTTCAAGTATCCATCAGGAGAACCGCATTTACCATCTCCTCCATCTTCTGGTCTGCAACCTGCAGTGTATGGAGGGAAGTCAATAAATGTAAAACCAGCACCATCTGTAAAGTTTGGTGTCCAGTTAAAGATAATTGTTCCTCTACCTTCTTTTTCAGCAGCTGATAATTCTGCCCAAAGTGCATCTGCACTTCCAGCAAATTTAACCCACCAAAGATCTCCTAAACCCAAAGCGTCAACTCTTTGAGGAATTAAATCTCCATGCCAAGTTTGAGGACCTTCTAACATTCTTCCTTTTCCACTTGGTGAATCAGGTGTTGTAAAGTTTTTTGCACAATCTGGATTTTTTAAAGCAGTCCAATCTGGCAATCCTGGGCATAATCCTTTTTCAGTAACCCAGTTTGGATAACCCATATCTTCAAGAGTTCTTGCTTCATGATCACCCCAATCAAGTAAACCACCTTTGTCTAAGGCTGTAGTAAATGATTTACCAAAAGCAGATTCCCATACTTCATGTGATATAGATACGTCACCAATTCTAATTGACTCGTATACTGCTTGTGAATCAGCATTCACATAGCTTACATTGTTTCCCATGCTTTCAAAAATTCCCCCAATAACATAAGCCATAACAATTTGACTTGACCAGTTATGTGTTGGAATTACGATGGGTTTTTTACTGTCTGCGGCATTTGAAATTCCCGAGAAACTTACTACAGAAATAACTAAAGCGCATAATAGTGATGTTATTTTTTTCATTATTACCCCTTCATTATTAATATTAATACTTTAAGTATGTTATCATTTAAACTTATAGTCAACTCGTTTTGATTATATTATGCTGTTAACAAAATGATTAAAAAAACATTATAAATGTTAGGAACCAGCAACGAAATCAGAAATCCTGGATTAAGAGCTCTACCACCTGGGGTTGAAAGATATTTTGTCAAAGGGGGAGGTTTGTCTGTAATAGAAATATTCCCAGAAGATAAAATTGAAATTATAAATGATGAAGGAAAACAAATTAGTGAAATAATTGTTTTTGATGCCAACGGTAAACTTAATTTATCAATCTTAGGTTTAAAAGAAAATGCAAATGCAGATTTTTCAAAAAAAACAATTACAAAAGATGATAAGATTTCAAAAATTTTTAAGAAAAGAAACCTAGATCTTAATAAAGCTAAATCATCAATTATATTCGACGAAGATTGTCTGATGGGTGAAAAAATAACAATCACATCTAAAGATAAGTGTTTTGTTTTAATAGCGGCACCTGGTGACCCGTTAAATGTTCATGAGCAAAATCCACCTACTGATTTAACAGTTTTTGTTAACAGAGCTAAATTTTCAGAAACTGATGAGCAATTTATTATACCAGAACCCTTAAGTGATCCTATAGTTGAGCAACTTATTAAAAGAAGAACTGCAGAAACTTACGAGGTAAAAGCTGGGGAATATATTCAGATTATAGACACGGGTGGAAGGCAATGCTCTGATTTCCTAGCTTTTGACACTCATAAATTAAATGATGGTATTGAAAGTATTATTGACGATAAAGCAACAAGAACGTTTATGGGCAATGCATATCCTGGCCCAGGATTATTTTCAAAATTTTATGATGGAGATCATGAAGCAATGGTTGAGGTTGTAAGAGACACTGTTGGAAGACATGACACTTTTAATCTAGCCTGTACTTCAAAGTACTATGAAGATCTTGGATATATGGGTCATATTAATTGTACTGATAACTTTAATAAAGGATTAGAAAAATATGACATCAGTGCCCGAAAAAGTTGGTCAGCAATAAATCTTTTTTTTAATACAGCGATTGATGCAAATAATGTTGCAACATTTGATGAGCCATGGTCTAGACCAGGTGATTACGTTTTATTTAGAGCTTTAAAGGATTTAACCTGTGTTTCATCAGCCTGCCCTTGCGATGTCGATGCCGCTAATGGCTGGAACCCTACTGATATATTTGTTAGAACTTATGGAAAAAACAACAAGTACTCAAAAGCAATTGCATTTAGAATGAAAACAGATTCAGAGCCAAAACTTACTCAAGAAACTGGTTTCCACGAAAAAACATCAGGATTGACAAGAAACTTTGTTGAATACAAAGGTTTTTGGTTGGCTAATAATTTTACTAATTCAGGAACAATAAAAGAATATAACGCTTGCAGAGAAAGTGCGATAGCAACTGATCTTTCTCCGCTAAGAAAATTTGAAATACTTGGTCCTGACGCTGAAAATTTAATGCAGTACACTTTAACGAGAAATATAAAAAAATTATCAGTAGGTCAAGTTGTGTACACTGCAATGTGTTATGAAAATGGATGTATGTTGGATGATGGCACTCTATTTAAGTTTGGACAAGATAATTTTAGATGGATTGGTGGAGATGAATACAGTGGTGAATGGTTAAAAGAACAAGCTAAAAAGAAAAATTATAAAGTATGGATAAAATCTGCAACAGATCATATTCACAATATTGCTGTTCAAGGACCTAATAGTAGAAAAATCTTAGAAAAATTTATTTGGACAGCTCCTATTCAACCATCAATAACTGAACTTGAGTGGTTTAGATTCAATATTGCGAGAATAGATCATGAAACAGGAACACCAATTGTTATTTCAAGAACAGGTTATACTGGTGAACTTGGTTACGAGATTTGGTGCCATCCAAAAGATGCTAATGAAGTTTGGGATAAAGTTTGGGAGGCTGGAAAAGAATTTGATATCACTCCTTTAGGTTTGGAAGCTTTAGATATGGTTCGTATTGAAGCTGGTTTAATTTTTTATGGTTATGAATTTAATGATCAAACAGATCCTTTTGAAGCTGGTATTGGTTTCACTGTTCCTCTTAAAACTAAAGAAGATGATTTTATTGGTAAAGAAGAATTAATAAAAAGAAAAGCTAACCCACAAAAAAAATTAGTTGGTCTAGAACTTGTTGGACATGAGCCAGCTGTTAATAGTGATTGTGTTCATGTTGGTCGTGCACAAATAGGTGTGATTACTAGTGGGATGTTGTCACCAAAACTTGGAAAAAATATTGCTCTTTGTAGAATTGATGCTAAATATTCTAAAGTTGGAACTGAAGTTGAAATTGGTAAATTGGATGGTCATCAAAAAAGAATTGGAGCGAAAGTTGTTGCTTTTCCTTTTTATGATCCAAATAAATCTAGAGTAAAATCTTAAAAAATATTATGCCTAAAGATAAAAAAACTCTTCTAGATTTTTGGGAAGATCAAATGAGGCAGTCTCATACTTCTAGTAATTATTTTTTTAGAAAATCACCTTCTCATTATCATATGATGTTATTGGTAATGTCAGCCCATAAAGAAGGAAAAAAATTATCTGTTGAAGAATTAAAGACAAGATTATTTAAAACTTCTAGACCAAAATCGGCTCTTATAATTACGGAAGCATGTGAAAAAGGATTCTTTCGTTTAGAAAAAACATCGACTGACCAGCGAGTAAAAAACATTAAACCAAGTGAGTCGTTTATCAATGAATTTAATGAATATTTGATTACTCTTAAAAATATAAGTTATTAAATAACGAAAAATAAATTATTTAAACCAACCCATTATGAACACTCATTAAATTAATATTGAATAAGTGCCAGATACTAACAATTTAAAGTTTATACTTAATATATATAATTTTTAGTTCTAAAAAAAATTATATTAATTTCTTTTTTCAAAAAATATTGTTTAGATATGACATCATTACCATCAAAAGCAAAAGTAGTAATTATCGGAGGTGGAATTCATGGTTTGAGTACCGCTTGGAAACTTTCAGAAACTTATAAAAATCCTGGGGACATCGTTGTTCTAGAAAAAAAAGATATCGCTGCGGGAGCAAGTGGAATTGCTTGTGGTGTTGTTAGAAATAATTATTTTCAACCAGCTATGAGAGAGCTAATGGCTCATTCAGTATCCGTTTGGGAAAGTGACCCTAAAGCTTTTAAGTACAATGCAGTTGGATATTTACAAATTTCACCAGAAGTAATGCATGAAGATGTTGCAACTATTTACGAACAACAAAAAGCAATTGGCTATGAGTCAGAATTTATTGAAGGTGAAAAAGATTGCATGAATTATATGAAGGGCATGTTTGATGACTGGCAAGCCCAAGGCATTACATCTGTGCTTCATGAAAAAAAAGGTGGTTACGCATTTAATAAAGATTCAATTAAAGCACTTGAAAACAAATCAACTTCAAATGGTGTTCAAGTAATGAAAGGTGTCAAAGTTACAGGTTTTAAAAGAGGAAGTAATAGCAAAGCAGTTACTGGAGTGGAAACTGACAAAGGAACTATTGAATGCGAACAAGTAGTAGTTGGTTCAGGACCTTGGGTTAGAGATTTTTGGAATATGTTAGAACTTCCAAAAACTGCAAATATCAAAGGTAAAGATGGTAAAGTGCATGAAACTGAGATGTGGAAATATTGGATGCTTCAAGAAGGGGTAATTGGTGTTGAGCCAGACTTTTTAAAAATGAATAACGGGCAACAGCCTCCAGTAATTCACGTTGATTCTACTGCGCCTCTATATTCAGATAAAACCAAAAAATTAATTACAGATAAAATTTGGGGAATTTACTATAAACCTGATATCGAAGGTTTAGGTGTTCAAGGTGGAACTTCACCTTACATAGTTGATAAGCATTTTGATGAAGTAAATGTAGATCCTTATGGAATTGAATCTCCAGAATTTCAAACTACAGAAGCTTTTAACGATATGTGGTGTTCAGCTTTAGCTCATTGTCAAAAAAGATTTGAAGGTAAGTCTGATTTATATAGAAAAGGTCCATCAGGCGGTCTTGGATGTATGACACCAGACTCATTTCCAATCTTTGATAGATTTTTAGAAAATGTTTATATGATTGCTGATGCTAACCATGGTTACAAGATGATTGGTGTTGGTGAGCTTGTTGCAAAAGAAATTCTTGGTACTGAGAGTGATTTATTAAAACCGTTTAGATTCAACCGTTACGAGAAGGGTGAACTTCACCCAACATCGAACAGTCCGTTTCCTTGGAGTTAAACTTCAAGTCTAGACACTAATAAAATTTTCAGCTAACTTTGAATAATTAAAATTCATTGAGGGGTGAAACAAATGACAGATCTAGATAAGCACGTAAACCGACCAGGTAGAGCTAAATTAGTAAAGCAAGTTAGAGCTAAAATAAATGAGCTTGGTATTGAATATATTTTTTTTCAATTCATATCAGTCACAGGTAGAGTTGTTGGTAAAGGAATTCCAACAGATCACTGGGAAAGAACTTGTGAAAAAGGTTTTCAATTAGTTTACGGTGCAACAGCTAACTTATTTACTGACCGTCATGGCAATTATATTGGTTATGGACCAGAAGCAAAAGAACTTGTTGGTATTCCAGATCCAGAAACATTTTGTCAACTTCCTTGGGATAAAAAAGTTGCAAGAGTATTTGTTACTTGTTTCAGAAACAGAGAAGAAAGAAAAAACCCAGGCGCTCATTTAACTTCAGACTGCCGAGGAAACCTTAGAATTCATGCGCAAGAATTTAAGAAAAAACACGGGTATCAATTAAGAGTAGGAACAGAGCCGGAGATGATGTGGCTAACAAAAAATGAAGATGGTACTCCAACAGGAAAAGGTTTTTCAAAACCTTATTGTTATCACATAGATCAATTTGAGTCTTTAAGGCCAGTTTTTATGCAAGTTATGAAGTATGCAAGAGCTATGGGTCTTGATATGATTCAAGGTGACCATGAAGATGCACCAGGTCAATTAGAATTAAACTGGATGTATGATGATGTTTTAAGAAATGCAGATAGGCTTTCTACTTACAGACAGATTTGTGCTCAAGTTGCTAGAGAATTTAATTTAATAGCATGTTTTATGACAAAACCATTTATGGGAGTATCTGCAAGTGGTTGTCATACAAATATGTCCTTATGGACAGGTGGTAAAGATAAAGTAAATAAATTAAGTCACAAATCATTACCTGCTATGGATGAAGTATTTACTTATGTTGAAGGTGGAAAAAATACTTTTATGCCAGATACTAAAGATGTTCAGTTACCAGGAAAAGTTGGATTAAAAGCTATTGGTGGTGTAATGAAACACTTAGGTGCTTTAACTGCAATCGGATCATCTACTGTAAACTCTTATAGAAGATTATGGGATACAGGTTTTTGGGCACCGGTTTATGCTGATTGGGGATATCAAAATAGAACTTGTGGATTAAGAGTATCAGCACCAGGGAGATTTGAATATAGATCAGTTGACTCAATGCATAATCCGTATTTAATGGGTTCAGGGTTATTAAAATGTTTTGATGATGGTATTTCAAACAACATTGATCCAGGAAAACCAGAATCTAGAAGCATGTACGAAGCTCAAGCAGCTGGTAAGCAAGTTAAAAAATTACCTTTAAGTCTTGGTCAAGCACTTGATCGTTTAGCTGAAGACGAAGTTATTAAATCAGCTATGCCAGATGAAATGTATAAAGTATTTCACTGGTATAAAAATGATGAATGGGAAAGATTTTTAGGTGCAACAACTCAATGGGATCTGGATACTTATCTTGATTGTCTGCCATAGGTCTTAAATAAAATAGAAGGGGTAAATAGTATGTGTGGAATTGCGGGTTTAATTCATAGAGGAAAGTCTTCTAATGTTGGAAGTGAATTACAAGGTATGCTTCAAGCATTAAAACATAGAGGTGAAGATTCAACTGGTTATGCACTATATGGTGATACAGATGGAGAAAATTTCATCATGCGATTTAAGGTTGGAGAGAATGTTGGAGAAGGAAGTTCCTCAATTATGGAAGATGTTTCTGTTTATGATGAAAGAAAAAAAATTGTAGATCAGTATCTTTCTGAAATGGGTGCAAGAGTTATAAAAGAGGAAAGAACTTTACCCTACTCCTTAAGGTATGAAATTAAATATGATGCAAAAGACTTATTAGAATTTTCTCAAAAATTAGAGAGTATTCCTGGTGTTGAAATCCTTTCAATGGGAAAATCACTCGAGGTAATTAAAGATCTTGGTAATGCGAAAATGGTTTGTGATAGATACAGTTTAGATAAAGTTGTAGGAACCCACGCTATTGGCCATGCTAGAATGGCAACAGAGTCTGGTGTCGATATTAAGTCGGCTCACCCTTTCTGGGGATACCCTTTTAGTGATGTGTCTGTTGTTCACAACGGTCAACTTACAAATTACTGGAACAACAGAAGAGTTTTGGAAAATAAAGGAATGAGATTTATGTCAGAATGTGATTCAGAGTTAATCGCAGTTTATATTGCTCAAAAAATGAGAGAAGGAGCATCTCTTGAGGAAGGTATGAAAGAGTCATTGTCAGGTCTTGATGGGGTCTTTACTTATTTTGTTGCAACAAAAGATTCATTAGGAATGGCAAAAGATACTATGGCTGCAAAACCTTTAGTTCTTTACGAGTCAGATGATTTGGTTGCAATGGGTTCAGAAGAAATAGCGATTAGATCAGTACTTCCACAGGAGATTGATACATATGATCCGTTTGATGGGGAGGTAAAAGTATGGCAAATCTAAAAACAAGCGAGAAAAAATCAAAAGCCCAGTCAATGGGGATGCATACTGAGGTTTTAACAGGAAGAACTCAACAAAAGTTTTTTAATCCAGATGAAGCTGAAAACTTCTATTATTTTGGTACATACGATGTTGATTTTAATAAAAGAACAGATCTTGACGTTAAAGAAATGTCAGCACCTGAAGCCAATAAAGAAATAGATAACTTAATGAGCCAAGGATATGGAACAATTGTTATCAAAAACCCTCAAGGAAAACACAGTTTAGGTGTTGGAATACTTAATAAATTGAACCTAATTTTTGAAGGAAGTTTAGGTTACTTTGGTATGGGTTCTTGTGATGGACCTACAGTTAGAATTAACGGAAGAGTTGGTTGGTCTTGTGCTGAAAATTTAATGGCTGGTAAAGTTGTTATTGAAAAGAATGCAGGATCTTGTTTCGGAGCAGCTATCAGAGGTGGAGATTTAATATGTAAAGGTAGTGTTGGTGCAAGAACTGGTATCGATATGAAAGGTGGAACTATCATTATTGGTGGTGATGCTGGCGCATTTACAGGTTTCATGATGCAAAGAGGAAGAATAATTATTCTTGGAGACGTCGGAATTAATTTAGGTGACTCTATGTACGATGGAACAATTTTCATAGGTGGAAGCATTGGTTCTTATGGTAGTGATGCAGTAGACGCTGAACTTACAAAAAGCGACCAAGATTGGTTAAAAAGAAAATTAAAAGTTGCTGAAATTGGAGAGAATTTTGATGTCAGTAAAATGAAAAAAATTGTAGCTGGTAAAAAATTATGGAACTACGATAATTTAGAACCTACAGAGAAGAAAGGAGCAATTTAATGCCTAAGAAAAAAACTAAAAAGAAAAAAAGTAATGGAAGTGTTGGTGGAAAAGCTGACGTTCATGCACATGAAGAAGGTAAAAGAAATAAAAGTTTACTTGGACATAATGCAATTTTTACTCCAGAGGTAATTGACGATATTCATATCAAGTCTCAACTAGGAAGATACAGAATGCGTGGAATGGCATTAATGAAAAAAATTCCAACATTTGATGATTTAGTTTTCTTACCAGGGACACTTACAAGATTTGTAATTGAAGGTTACAGAGAAAAATGTGAAACCAAAACTGTAATTGGTCCAAGATGCGAAAACCCTATTGAACTTGATATACCTGTTTACATTACTGGTATGAGTTTTGGTGCACTTTCTTATGAAGCAAAAACTGCCTTAGCAAGAGGAGCAACTATGGCTGGTAGTGCTACTTGTTCTGGTGAAGGTGGAATGATACCTGACGAAAGAAGATATTCTGAAAAATGGTATTACCAATGTATTCAATCAAGATATGGTTTTAATCCTCATCATGCTCAACTAGCAGATGGGATTGAAGTATTCATTGGCCAAGGTCAAAAAGTTGGAATGGGTGGACACTTGATGGGTCAAAAAGTAACTGACCAAGTAGCTGAAATGAGATCACTACCATCTGGTATTGACCAAAGATCACCTGCTCGTCACCCTGACTGGTTAGGTCCAGATGATTTAGCTTTAAAAGTTGAAGAGTTAAGACAATTAACAAAAAATAAAGTTCCAATTCAATTAAAACTTGGTGCATCAAAAGTTTATGATGATGTTCGTATGGCTGCAAAATGTGATCCAGACTCTATTTATTTAGATGGTATGGAAGGATCTACTGGAGCTGGTCCTCACATTGCTGCTGCAAACACTGGTATTCCTGGTATTGCTGCTATTAGAGAAGCTAGAAGAGCGATTGATGATGTCGGTAAAACTGGAAAAGTCACTTTAATTTATGCTGGTGGAGTTAGAGATGGTGCTGATATGGCTAAAGCTTTAGCATTAGGTGCTGATGCAATTGCAATTGGTACTGGATCCATGATCGCTTTGAACTGTAACAAAGATATCCCAGAAGCTAATTTTGAAAAAGAAATGGGTGTAAAAGCTGGTGAATGTTACCACTGTCATACTGGTCGTTGCCCAGTTGGTGTTGCAACACAGGACCCTAAACTCAGAGCAAGATTAAATCCTGATGATGCTGCTTTAAGAGTTTACAACTATCTTCATTCAATGACTTTAGAAGCTCAACTTTTAGCAAGAGCATGTGGTAAAACTAATATTCACTCTCTTGAGCCAGAAGATTTAGCTGCATTAACTTCAGAAGCATCTGCTTTAGCAAAAGTTCCATTAGCAGGAACTAACTACACGGTTGGTGTTGATAACTATCACAAAATATAGAGGGAAACATGGCTAAGAAAAAAACAAAAAAAGTAAAAAAAAAATCAAAAGCTACTAAAGTTAAATTTGGAGTAAAAAAACAGTCAGCTAGAGAAAAGATGATAGGTCAGTCTATTGGATATAGATATGACGTTAATCTTTTACCTGATTATACTAAGATCACTCCTTTTTTAAAAAAATATGTAGAAGCTATGGGATGGGATGATCTTAACTGGTTAGAAGATGTTCATATGGGTTATGAAGAAGGAAAACCTGCAGTATTTTGTAGAAATGCAAATGGCTGGGTGACTATTCCTAAATCTATTAAACTTCCAAATAATCAACAAGATAGAGATATGATTGCAAGAGAACTTTTAGTTAAGTTTCAAATGTCTCCAAAACACCCTCTTGTTGATTTGAAAAAAGCTTACTTAAAATTCTGATACTACAATCAAGAGTTGATAAATTATTAAAAACCTAGTGTCCACACTAGGTTTTTTAATGATTGTTTCATTTGTCACATCTCCTAAAATTTCATAAAGTTTCAAAAACTAATATGGGAGAGAGAAAATGACTGATCAGTTAGGCGCTCTTACAACCATATTTACAGAATTTTACTACTGGATAACAGTGGTACTGATGTTTTTAATTCACGTCGGTTTCTGTATGTATGAGGTCGGAGCTTCTCGATACAAACACCATCAACACACTCTTATGAAAAATACAATGCTGATACCATTGGTTACAGTAACTTGGTTTTTCTTTGGTTGGTGGATTTACTGGGCATTTCCAACAGGACCAGGAATTGCACCTTCAATAATGAATGAAAGTGCTGCGTTAATTACAGACGAAAGTACTTTTAGTGCTAAGTGGTATGCACCTAATACAGAGTTTATGGCGATCAATTTAGGTGATCACATAAGTGGAGTATTCTGGGCTGCCTTCTTACTATTTTCATGGACAGCTGCTTCTATTGTTTCAGGAGCAATCATTGAAAGGATTACAACTTTTGCATTTGGTATCTTAGCAATCGCAATTGGATCTGTATTTTGGACAATTGATGCTGCCTGGGGATGGCACTTTGATGGATGGATGCTTAAAATTTTAGGATACCATGATGCTTATGCATCAGGAGTAATTCACGCAATTGCAGGTGGATTTGCTTTAGGTGTTCTGGTGGTTTTAGGACCAAGAATTGGAAAATTCTCATCAAGTGGTGAACCAAGAAATATAGGACCAAGAAATCCTTGGCTAGTTACAGTTGGATTATTTTTAATTTATACTGGTTTCTGGGGATTTTATGCGGCATGTAATATACCTATATTTGACCTTGGGCCTGAATATGGAATGGAAGGTGTAACCTATTGGACGGCTACAAACATATATGTAACCCCTACTACGCTGAGTGGTATTACCTTTAACTTCCTGATGTCACTATCAGGTGGATTATTGGCTGGATATGTGATCGCTAAAGGTGATCCTTTCTGGACTTACTCAAGTGGACTAGCAGGTATCATCTGTGCTTCAGCTGGAAATGATTTATATCATCCAATTCAAGCAATGATCATTGGTATGATCGGTGTTGTAATTGCTTACAAACTACATTACTGGGTTGAACGTAAGTTCAAAATTGATGATGCAGTTGGTGCAGTAGCAGTACATGGTTATGCTGGCTTTGTAGGTCTTGTGATTTGTGGGTTTGTTTTAAATGGCTATCCTTCATCTGGATACAGTGTAGGAGCTATGTGGGACGGATCAACTTACGCATCAATTAATCCATTGGGGCAATTCTTAGGAGCGATAATAATGTTCGGAGTTCTTGGAATGCTTCCAGGCTATATCATAGCTAAAGTACTAAGCGGTATGGGTAAATTAAGAATCCCACGTGAAGTAGAAATAGCTGGATTAGACTATGAAATGATGGAGTCTGCTAAAGAAGATGAAAAAGCAGTTTCATCTGCAACCAGGTAAAGGAGGAAAAATATGGCTACAGTTACAAACTGGATAGATCATTTAAGTGCGAAGGAGGTTGTCGGTGCAGTTTATCCGGGAGCTGGATCCACTGAAACTTTACTGGTTATTCTTGGTATAGTGATCTGGATCGGTTGGCATGTTATTACTAACAAATCTGAAAGTGAAGAACTTTCAAGGTTAGCTAGAAAAAGACATGGCGCTAATGATCATAAAAGCAACATTACCGATTGGTAATTGAAAATAAAATTTGGGCGCTACTTAAATGTGGCGCCCTTTTTTTTTAAAAAATATGACAGAAGAAAATAAAGAAGAATTAAGACCCACAAAAATGCGGGGTGTTGCTTTTCCTAAAGCAAAGTATGGTGTAATACTTGCGGTAATTATAATAATAGTTGTGAATTTAATTTATTATAAGGAAACTATTTTTTCTTTTTTTTGATAATTGTGATAACTTAAATCGTGGCTAAAAATTTATTCAAAATTGCTAAACAAAAAAAAATAAAATATTTTTTAATCAGTTTCGTAGATTTATTTGGTGTACTTAGATCAAAACTAGTGCCCGCTCATGCAATAAAAGAGATGCAAGGTGCTGGTGCAGGATTTGCAGGATTTGCTGCTTGGCTGGACATGTCTCCTGCAGACTCAGACATGTTTGGTATTCCGGATCCTGATAGTTTAATTCAATTACCTTGGAACAAAGAAGTTGGTTGGTTGGCTTCAGACTTGTGGATGAATGGTAAGCCTGTTGATGCATCTCCAAGAGTGATGCTTAAAAAGCAAATTAAAAAACTTAAAGAACAAAATTTAACGATGAAATCAGGTGTTGAATGTGAATATTTTTTAATCTCTCAAGACGGTAATTCTATTGCTGATCCTAGAGATACTCAATCAAAACCATGCTACGATCAATCGGCATTAATGAGAAGATACGATTTAATTAAAGAAATTTGTGACTGTATGATTGAAATGGGATGGGGTCCGTATCAAAATGACCATGAAGATGCTAACGGTCAATTTGAAATGAATTGGGATTACTCAGATTGCCTAAAAACCGCAGATAGACATACTTTTTTTAAATACATGGTTAAAACAATAGCTGAAAAACATGGATTAAGAGCCACGTTTATGCCTAAGCCATTTGAGAATTTAACTGGTAATGGCTGTCATGCTCATGTGTCTGTATGGCAAGGAAAGAAAAATAAATTTTTAGATAAATCAGACAAACTTGGATTAAGTAAAATGGCATATAATTTTTTAGGGGGTGTTATTAAAAATGCATCATCTTTATCTGCTTTTTTTAATCCAACAATCAATAGCTATAGAAGAATAAATGCTCCACCAACAAAATCTGGTGCATCTTGGTCTCCTAGTAGTATTTCTTATACCGGCAATAATAGAACACACATGATAAGAATTCCAGACCCAGGTAGGTTTGAATTAAGATTAATGGATGGTTCAGTAAACCCTTATTTATTACAAGCTAGTGTTTTAGCCGCTGGATTGTATGGCTTAAAAAATAATGTTGATCCAGGAAAACCTTTGGATTGTAATATGTACACAGACTACGCTAAATATCCAGATTTACCTAAACTTCCAGATCAATTAGAGCAATCTTTAGATCAATTAAAAAATAATAAAGAAATGAGTGAGGCTTTTGGAAAAGATGCTGTTGAAAGTTTTATAAAACTAAGAAACTCAGAAATAAAAGAGTTTAGTTCAAAAGAAAACTTTGACAAAACAAAGCCTATTACCAAGTGGGAAAAAGATAATACTCTAGACTGTTAGATTATGACAATTCTATCCAACGGTCATCAATGGAAATTTTCAGAATTTTTAAATAATAAAAATTATTCATTTGATAAAAAAAAAATTCTAAGTTCATTGTCAGAAAAAGAGATTGATAATGCTTATTCAAGTATTTCAAAATGGGAGGGATATAACCCTACTCCTTTAATTTCTTTAAATAAATTATCTAAAGAATTAAATTTAAATAACATATTTTACAAAGATGAAAGTAAAAGATTTGATTTAAAATCATTTAAAGCTCTAGGTGGTGCTTATGCAGTTGAAAAAGTAACCCAAGGGAATAAGGACATTGTAGTTGCAACTGCTACTGCTGGAAATCATGGGCGATCTGTTGCGTGGGGTGCAAGAAGATTAGGTTTAGAATGTAAAATTTTTATTAGTGAATTTGTAAGTGATGCTCGAGGTCAAGCTATGTCAGACCTTGGAGCAGATGTGGTCAAAGTAAAAGGTAATTATGAAAAATCATTAATTGAATGCATCAAGCAATCTACTGAAAATGACTGGCAAATAGTTCAAGATGTAGCTTGGAAAGATTACATACAAGTTCCTACTTATACTATGGCTGGTTATACTGTAATGATGAAAGAAATTGCTGATCAAATTAATAATGAAAAAATTTCTCATGTAATTTTACAAGCAGGTGTTGGGGGAATGGCTGGAGCAATGGTAGCAGGTATTGCAAGATATTTAGATTATATTCCTATTACTTTAGTGGTTGAGCCTGATAGTGCAGCTTGCGTTTTAGAAAGTATTAAAACTGGAAAAATAGAAAAAATTGACATTAAAAGAGAGAGTTTGATGGGTGGCATGTCTTGTGGAGAGGTATCATTGGTCCCATGGGAAATTCTGAAGAATTCAGTTAAGCATTGCATCAGTCTTCCTGATGATGATATTGCAAAAACGATGAAATTACTTGGAAACTCAAGCTTTAGTGATGAAAAGATTATAGCAGGAGAAAATTCTGCACCAGGAGTAATAAGTTTAATTGCTAGTTGTGAAGATCAAAATGTTAAAGAAAATTTACAGCTTGATAAGAAATCAAATGTTCTAGTTATTGGATGCGAGGGTGATACTGATAAAGAAATGTATAAAAAACTTATAAATAATTAAGTTTGTTAAATTCTATGAAAAAAATTTCAAAAAAAAAAATTATTAATTTAGATTTTTATAAAATTTTTAAACCAGAATTAACTCCAAAAAGGATGATGGAATTAGGAGTTTTTGGTGGCGCGTACTTCGGATTAGATATTAAAGAATATCCAAAAGTATGGTTCAAAAATGCTAAATTAAGTAAAACTTTTGATACAAGCTTAAATAGATTTAAGGTTGTTTCGGGACTGTCAAGAGAACATTGGATTGAAAAAGGATGGATATTTAAAGAAGACCCTCTAGGTTGGTTTCAATGGTATTGTAGATTCACTAATGGAAGAAGAATTCCGGCAATGGACAAGATACAAATTAAAAGATGGAAAAACTTTAGAAGACATGTTTTGGCAATAGAGAAAAACTGTGAAAAAGGTGATTTGGGATGCAGAAGAAGACAAAGACAGGCAATTTTGCAATGGGCTTACGACCCTTATAGATAATTTAATTTAACTGATGTTAATTGATAGAGTCTACTAATTGTTCTTTTAAAAGATTGTTTCAAATAATCAGACGAACTTAACGAGTCTAATTTTGACTGAGAAGTTATCATAAGTGGAATACTTTTTTCATAAATAATATCAATTAAAGTTATAAATCTTTGTTGCTGATTTGAATTAACATTATTAAAATTAGGAATATTTTCTATTATTATAAAATCACATTTTTCAGCAATTTTTATATAATCTTCAGCTCCAATATTTTTTGCACATAAATCTTTAAAATTAAATCTTGCAATACCATCAAAATAATTCTTGATGATAAACTTTCTTCCTTTAATTGTTAAAACTTTCTCTTTAAGAGTTAAATTTTTAGTGATTTTTCTAAAATATTTGTTAACTTTAAAATTAGTTTTTTCATTTAACGGATAAAAAAATCTTTCATTTTTTTTATTTTGAGATTTTCTATAATCTTCTTCAATTATAAGATTTTTTTGATAACATTTATTTTTTATTATCTTTATAAAAGGAAGAAACTGATCTCTCTGCAACCCATCTTTATAAAGATCATTAATTTTTACGTTAGATGAAAATAATATTTTTATATTTTTATCAAATATTTTCTTAAATAGGTTTCCTAAAATCATTGCATCCGCAATGTTTGTAACCTGAAATTCATCAAAATAAATCAATTGATATTTCTTTGATAATTTATTAACGAATTTATCAATGATATTTTTATGGTTAATCCCTTTATTTTTAAATACAAAATCATGAAAACTAATCATAAACTCGTTAAAATGAAGTCTTTGTTTTGAAAACTTAAAATTTTCATAAAAAAAATTTAAGATCATTGTTTTACCTACACCGACATCACCTTGTAAATAAAATCCAATTTTATTATCTCGTGTAGAAAATATTGTTTTAAAAAAGGATTTATTAAAATTTAGATTATAAAAGTTATCAAGCTCTTCTATTAAATTTAACTGATTAGGATTAATTTCTAAATTATTTTTTTTACAATGATTTAGAAATAATTTATTTAAATTCATTTTTTAGTCTTAAAATCTATTCCATATTCTGACCTTGGACCTTTTCTTAATCCAAAAGGTCCTGATATAAATAATGTCAAAGGTCTTGTTCCTGGTTTAAGATCAACTCTATGTAAGTTATTTGCAGATCTAAAACCAATATATCCAGGAGGTCTCCAATATTTACCTGTAGTTAAGGTTTCCCAATATCCTCCTCTCAATATAATTGTTATATAGGGGAAAGTGTGGTTATGAACTCCGTCTCCATGATCGTCAGCCAACATTTCATGAATTAATATATTAAATGGAAACCACCTTGGTCGATACCTTAATAAAACATAATATCTATTCATCCAAGGTTTAGCTTCATCAAATCTTGGGTGAGAAGGTCCTCTATCTAAAACTACTTTTTTTCTACCTACTCTATCTAAAAAATTTAAGAACATTCTTAATTGTACTGAACAATAGATCCATTTTTAATTATAAATAAATTATTATTAAAAATAAATGGTTCAGACAATAGACTATTTGAAACCTTAATAGTGTTAGTTGCATTTCCAGTAACTAAATCAACTACTATCATTTTACCATCATTATTTATTAAATATAAATTTGTCTTTCCAATAACAAAACCGATTGGCTTTATATTTTTACGTTTTTTTTCTTTATAATTTTCATAAAGATTTGTTACACGAATAATATTTCCAGTATTCTTTTCTAATACATATAAATAACCTTCATTAGATACTGTAAAAATTAGATTTCCTGTGATAGTGGGTGTTATATTTGAATAAATTTCATTTATCCAATTTGTAACTCCAGTTTTAAGGTCTATTGAATAAAATTCACCTTTATTATTTGAAAAATAAATAGATTTTCCATCAGAAACTAATTTTGAAGTTTTAAAATTATATGACTCATTTATTATATTGCTACTCTGAGTTGGAAGCTGCCATGTAATTAAACCCGATTCCATATTGATAGCAGTAATATCGCCAATAGAGCTACTAAAAACAACCAAATCTTCAACAATAATTAAAGAGTTTTTATTATCTGATATTGCAAAAGAATCTTCTGTTTGAAAATTCCATAACTCAGACCCATCATCTATACTAAAGGATCTTAAAGTATTTTTATAGTCAACTATAAAAAATTTATTATCTTTTTTTTTTATGTCAGAGTTAAAAGAATAGCTTCCATTTTTTGACCAATTTAATTCCCCAGATTTAATATTAATTGAATAATACTTTGCAATACTATCTGCTACTAATAAATTTTGATCATCTAATAAAAAGTATAATTTTGGGCTTAGTTTTTTTTCTGACTTCGAGTAATGATTTTTTTTCCAAACTATCTTTTTATTATTATCATATCTAATAATCGTTCCTTTTTTATCAAAAAATATAAGTCCATCATTTAAAAAAATTGGTTTGTAATTTAAATGATTAGGATCTTCAATTTTAGAAAATTTATAAGAACCTTTTTTTTGATTAAGACCACTATAATTTTGAGCTCCAAAATTATTTTTATTATCTATAATATAATTATTTAATTTGAGTTTAGAAAAATCAAGCTTTAACTCAGGATTTAACTCAGTGATTATTTTTTCTTCTTTAGCAAATAATTTCTTTGTATTTTTTTGATTTTCTAATTTTTCCTCTTTATCGGTCCAAATACGAGAATTTTCACTGATAGAGCAATTTGATAGAAATAATAATGTAAAAATTAATAAAATTACTTTAATCACTCAAATCTCTATTCAATCGTTTTTGTGCTTGAAGCTTTATATCTGGATTGGCGTCCTCTAAATTAGCAATTTGATTGAAAAATTCTTTAGATTTTTGTTTTTGATCTTTGGAGTAGAAATACTCAGCCATTAAATATAAAGCATGTGATTTCCATACACTTTTAGAATTAATCAATGGATTTAAAATATTCAGTAGTTCACTTTCTTGAGCCTGATCGGAGTTAAATAATGCTTTTTTATAAATAACTAAGTTTTTAATTTCTTCATCGAGCGACGTTTTTTCAATTACACTATCAAAATAACTGTTTATTTCACTTTGATTAGAAATTAGTTTGTTGTCGATGATAAAATATAGAGATAAAGGTGAATAAGTTGGGTCTTCTTCATTAATAATTTCAACTAAATTTCGAACTGTTATTTCTTTCGTACTTTCAGAATGATTTAAAGTAGTTGAATTAAATTTATTAGAAATTTCTTTTTTCTTATTATTTTTATAGCTATCAAAACCATAAGTACCTACTAGAATAATAATCAAGATTACTATTGTTGATATAATTTTATTCTTATTATTAACAAGAAAGTTTCTTACTTTTTCATTTCTTGTATTGCTATTAATAATTGAAATATCTTCTTCCATAACTAAATCATATTCCTTAAAACATATTGGAGAATACCTCCATTTTTATAATACTCTAATTCATTTTTAGTATCAATTCTGCATAAAGTTTTAATTTTTTTAATATCCCCTGAAGCATATTTTATCTCAATAGTCACCTCTTCAGATGGATTTATACCTTTTTCAACATCAAGAACATTAATCAATTCTGAGCCTATTAAATTTAAATTTTTTCTATTTACATTATTTGTAAATTGCAAAGGTAGAATTCCCATTCCTATTAAATTTGACCTATGAATACGCTCAAAACTTTCAGCAATTACTGCTTTAACACCTAATAATTTTGTTCCCTTAGCTGCCCAATCTCTTGAGGAACCAGTTCCATATTCCTTTCCTCCTATGACAACCAAATCTGTTCCTCTTTTTTTATATTCAACAACCGCATCATAAACAGGTAATACTTTTTCTTCAGGATAAATCTTAGTAAATCCACCTTCCGTTCCTGGCGCCATCTCATTTTTAATTCTGATATTTGCAAAAGTTCCTCTCATCATTACTTCATGATTTCCTCTTCTTGATCCGTAAGAATTATAATCTTTAGGAAGTATTTGGTGTTCCATAAAATATTCTCCAGTTGGACTTTCTTTTTGGATATTCCCTGCTGGTGAAATATGATCTGTAGTAACCATGTCTCCTAAGATTAATAAAGGTCTTGCATCTTTAATCTCTTTAAATCCTTCTGGTTCATCTGATAAGTTATCAAAGAAAGGAGGTTTTTTTACATATGTTGATCCTTCATCCCAACTATAAATACTGCTTTTTTCTGTTTTAATATCTTGCCATTGGCTGGGTCCTTCTGAAACATTTGAATATCTTTGAATAAACATTTCAGCATTTAAAGATTGTTTTAGAGTATCTTCAATTTCTTTATTTGATGGCCAGATATCTTTTAAATAAATATTATTACCATCTTTATCTTTACCAAGAGCGTCTTTATATAAATCAACTTCCATGTGTCCAGCCAGAGCGTAAGCCACAACTAATGGAGGAGAAGCTAAATAATTTGCTTTGATATGAGGGGATATTCTTCCTTCAAAATTTCTATTTCCAGATAAAACAGAAACTGCATAAATATTTTCTTTTTGGATTGCACTTACTATATTTTCAGGCAGTGGTCCTGAATTTCCAATACATGTTGTACATCCATAGCCCACAAGATTAAAACCTAGTTTATCAAGAAAAGTATTTAATCCAGCTTTTGCTAAATAATCAGTGACTACCTGAGAGCCTGGAGCTAAAGATGTTTTAACCCAAGGTTTTACTTCCAAACCTAATTCAACAGCTTTTTTTGCAAGTAATCCAGCTCCAATTAAAACATTTGGATTTGAAGTATTAGTGCATGATGTTATTGCTGCAATTAAAATTGAACCATCTTTAATTTCATAATCTGTATTTGAAACTTTAGATGTTGAATGATCTTTTTTATTAGTTGCCTCTTCTAACACTTTTTTAAATGAAGTTGGAGCATCTGTTAGTAAAACTTTATCTTGAGGTCTCTTAGGTCCAGAAATTGTTGGGACCACTGTAGACATATCTAAAGAGATAGTATCTGTAAATTCTATTTCATCGCTTGCCCATAAACCTTGTTCTTTTGCATAGTGCTCAACTACATCAACTGTATGTTGGTCTCTTCCTGAGAATTTTAGATATTTTAATGTTTCATCATCAATTGGAAAAAAACCACATGTTGCACCATATTCTGGAGCCATATTTGCAATTGTTGCTCTATCAGCAAGAGTTAAGTTTTTTAAACCTTCGCCATAAAATTCAACAAATTTTCCAACCACGCCTTTATCTCTTAACATTTTAACAACTGTTAAAACTAAATCAGTTGCTGTTGTTCCCTCTGGCATTTTATTTGTAACCTTAAATCCTACAACCTCTGGGATTAACATTGAAATTGGCTGACCCAACATACCTGCTTCAGCCTCAATACCTCCAACACCCCAACCTAATACGGACAAACCATTAACCATTGTAGTATGACTATCAGTACCAACTAAAGTGTCTGGAAATAAATATTTATCTCCTTCAAATTCTTCTGACCAAACTACCTTTGATAGGTACTCTAAGTTTACTTGATGACATATTCCAGTTCCAGGTGGAACTATTCTAAAATTATTAAATGCTTGTTGCCCCCATTTTAAAAAAGAATATCTTTCACCATTTCTTTCAAATTCAATATCAACATTGTTTTCAAAAGAATCTGATTTAGCAGATTGATCTACTTGAACAGAGTGATCGATTACAAGATCAACGGCTGACAATGGGTTAATAGTATTTGGGTCTTTATTTTTATCTTTTACAGCTTCTCTCATCGCCGCCAAATCAGCTACAGCTGGGATACCAGTATAATCTTGTAACAAAACTCTAGCTGGTCGATATGCAATTTCAGTATTTGATTTTTTTAATTTTAACCACTCTTTGATCGACTCAATTTGGTTTTTATTTACTGACAAATCATCTTCATATCTTAGTAGATTTTCTAAGAGAACTTTTAAAGATTTTGGTAATTTCGATATACCATCAAGACCATTTTGTTCAGCATTTTTTAGAGAATAAAATTTATAATTTTTGTCACCAACAGAAATATTGGCTAAAGAATTGTAAGAATTTTTTGTTCCTGGCGTCATATTATAAATAAAAAGTTATTATGCTTAATAAAAGAAGCAGTGACATAGCATAATTAAAATAATTAATAAATTTATGATTTGTCGCGAATTTCCTAAGAAATTTGCCTAAAAATGTCCAAAGGGTGATGCTTGAGACAGAAACTAGTAAAGCTAAAATAATAATTTGAGTCGTGTAATTTATAAAATTTTCTTCTGGATTAATGTAAGTAGAGACAACAATGATCGAGGCAATTACAGCTTTTGGGTTTAAAAATTGAAAAATAAATGTCTCTATAAACCTTACAGGATTTATGTTTTTATTTTCTTGATTTTGTGATCCTGAAAATGAAATTTTATATGCTAAATAAATTAAAAATATTGTTCCTAAATATTTTAATATAATCTGAATTAATGGATAAAGTTTAAATATATTAACTAATCCTAAAGCTACACAAAGTAAAAGAAAGGGGAAACCAAAAGTAACACCAAGTATGTGTGGTAGTGTTCTTTTTATCCCAAAATTGAAACCAGAGTAAAATGCAACAAAATTATTTGGGCCTGGAGTAAATGCAGCTACAATTCCAAATAATGTTATAGATAAAATTTCTGGATGCATTTATTAAGCGATCGGCAAACCATTCTCAGATTTTTGGGAAGGATGAACTAATATTACTTTTCCTTCTTTATCAATTGATCCTAAAATTAGAACTTGTGAAACAACACCGGCAATATTTTTTTCAGCAAAATTGCACACTCCAATCACTTGTTTGCCCTTTAAATTTTCCTCCGTATAGTAATGTGTAATCTGAGCTGATGATTGTTTAATTCCAATTTCCTCACCAAAATCAACTTCTACCACTAACGATGGTTTTCTAGCTTTTTCATTTTTTTTAACTGAGATTACTGTTCCAACTCGAATATCTACTTTATCAAATTCATCAAAGGTAATTTGTTCTTTCATATAATTAATATATAATAGATGAAAATTATGAGTACAGAAAATAATTCAGATCTTTTATTTAATAATTCTGTTAAAATTTTAACAGACTTAATTGGTTTTAAAACTATATCTGGAGAGGATAATACTGCTTTAATTGACTACTGTGACGATATCTTAAAAAAATTAGGTGCTACTTCATTTAGAACTTATGATGATGATAAAAAAAGAGTAAATCTATTTGCAACTCTTAAATCTAAAAATTCAAGCAATAAAAAACCAATAATTTTATCAGGCCATACTGATGTTGTTCCAGTTTCAAAAGGTTGGAACTCAGATCCTTTTACAGCAATAATTAGAGAAGATAAGCTATTTGGAAGAGGTTCATGTGATATGAAGGGATTTATTGCTTGTGCTTTGGCCTATGCGCCTACTTTTTCAAAATCAAATTTAGATAGAGATATTCATTTTTCTTTTACTTTTGATGAGGAAACGGCATGTATAGGTGCTCCTATACTAATTGAAGAATTGAAAAGACGAAATATTAAAGATGGTATTTGTATTGTTGGAGAACCAACTAATATGAAAATTATTGATGCCCACAAAGGGTGCTACGAATACACAACTTATTTTAAAGGTTTGGCAGGACATAGTTCTGCACCTCACAAAGGTGTAAATGCTGTTGAATACGCATCAAGATACGTCAATAGATTAATTGAATTGAGAGAAAAACTTAAACAAAGAGAGCCCAAAGACTCCATTTTTGACCCACCTCACTCTACACTATCAATTGGTGGTATATTTGGAGGTATTGCTCACAACGTAATAGCAGATAAATGTCATATTAATTGGGAAACAAGACCTGTGGTTAAAGAGGATGGAATATTTTTAAATCAAGAAATAGATAAATATGCAAATGAAGTATTACTTCCGGATATGAAAAAAAATTTTCCAGATGCTTCAATTGAAAAAAATATCATCGGTGAAATAGTTGGATTTGATAGAAAAGATAAATCAGATGCTTGTGAATTTATCTCAAGCCTAACAGGTGATAATTCTAGACAAGTTGTTTCTTTTGGAACAGAAGCAGGTTTATTCCAAGAAATAGGTATTAGTACAGTTGTATGTGGACCAGGTTCAATTGAACAAGCTCATAAAATTGATGAATATATTGTTTTAGATGAATTAAAAAAATGTCTAAAGCTTCTTAATGGAATTAAAGAAAATTCTACTTTAAATTAACTCCAGCCACCTACTGCTTTTACTTCCAAAAATTCCTCTAGACCATGTGCACCTGCTTCACGACCTATTCCTGAATGTTTAAAACCACCAAAAGGTGCATCAACAGCAATTCCGGCTCCGTTTACATCAACCATTCCAGATCTCAATTTTCTAGCAACTCTTTGAACTTTTTCTGTATCTTGCGTTTGAATATAGTTTGTTAAACCATAGGCAGTATCATTAGCAATTTTGATTGCATCTTCCTCTGTTTCAAATGGGATAACAGATAGAACTGGTCCAAAAATTTCTGTTCTTGCAACTTCCATATTGTTATTAACATCAGCAAATACCGTTGGTTTAACAAAATAACCTTTATCTAATCCTTCTGGCTTACCTGTTCCTCCAGCAACTAATTTTGCACCTTCATCTATACCTTTTTGTATTAAAGTTTGTATTTTTGAGAATTGAGCCTCTGAAATAACTGGACCAATATGTTCACCTTCTTTTTTAGGATCTCCAACTTCAAAATTTTCAGTATATTTTTTTAATCTTTCAATAGCTTCATTATACATTGATTTTTCTACTAACATTCTAGTTGGTGCATTGCAAGATTGTCCTGAATTTCTAAAACATCTAAGAGCACCTCTTTCAATAGCCTCTGGATCGGCATCTTTAAAAATTATGTTTGCTCCTTTACCACCTAGTTCTAAACTTACTCTTTTAAAATCTTTAGCAGCATTTTGTGAAATTAAAGCTCCAGCTCTTGTTGATCCTGTAAAAGAAATCATATTAATATCTTGATGGCTTGTTAGAGCATCTCCCGTTATTGCGCCATCACCATTAACTAAATTAAATACTCCTTTTGGAAATTTTACTTCGTCAATAATTTCAGCAAGTATCATTGAAGATAGAGGCGCTAACTCTGATGGTTTTAAAACCATAGTACATCCAGATGCGATTGCTGGCATTACTTTTAAACACACCTGATTCATTGGCCAATTCCATGGTGTAATCAACGCACAAACACCTTTGGGTTCATAAATTAGTCTTTGATTAGGAGCATGTTCGCCTAATGGTTTTTCAAATTCAAAATTTTTTAAATATCTTATAAATGATTTAATATGACTTGCCCCAGTACCTGCTTGTAATTTTGATGCAAAATCTTTAGGTGCTCCCATTTCTAGGGTTATAGCCTCCGCAATATCTGCCCATCTTTTCTTATAATTTTCATATAGTTTTTCTAGTAACCCAATTCTCTCTTCTTTAGATGAAAAGGCCCAAGACTGATAGGCATCTTTAGCTGCATTAACAGCCATATCAACATCAGCTTTGTTTCCTAAAGTAATAACTGCACAATTATCCTCTGTTGCAGGATCAATTACTTTAATTTCCTCAGAGCTATTTGGTTTAACCCACTGCCCATTTATATAAAAATTTTTTTTATCTAACATTTTTTGAAACTATCCTTTCTTTATGTTTTTGCAAATAAATTAGTTAATTCGTAAACTATTGTTGCGGCAGCTAAAGAGGTTACTTCAGCATGATCGTATGCAGGTGAAACTTCAACCACATCTGCAGAAACTAAATTCAGTCCTGAAAGACCTCTTAAAACATTAACCATTTCTCTAGTAGTCATGCCAGCAATTTCAGGTGTACCTGTCCCTGGTGCAAATGCAGGATCAAGTACATCAATATCAATTGATAAATAAAGAGGATTATCTCCTACTCTTTTTTTAATTCTTTCTGCAATTTTATCTGTTCCTTCTGTTTGAAATTCATCACAATGAATAATCTTAAAACCAAAACTTTCATCATTTTTAATATCATCTCTACTATAAAGTGGTCCTCTAATACCAACATGCATTGAAGCATCATCTAAAAACAAACCTTCTTCTCTTGCTCTTCTAAATGGAGTTCCATGTGTATAAGGGGCCCCAAAGTAAGTATCCCAAGTATCAAGATGAGCATCAAAATGAACTAATGAAACCGGTCCATTACATTTTTTATTAATTGCTCTTAATAGAGGTACAGCAATTGTGTGATCGCCCCCTAAGCTAATTATACCACCTACTTTATTTAATAAGTCTGTTGCTCCAGCTTCTATTTGTTTTATTGCTTCATCAATACTAAATGGGTTGCAAGTAATGTCACCTGCATCTGCTACTTGCTGAATTTTAAAAGGCTCTACATCATAATTAGGATGATAATTAGTTCTTAAATGTCTTGATGCTTGACGAATACTTTGTGGTCCAAATCTTGCTCCTGGCCTGTAACTTGTGCCAGCATCAAAAGGCACTCCTACAATTGCAACATCACAACTTTCAACATCTCTTAATTCTGGTAATCTTGCAAAAGTTGACGGACCAGCAAATCTTGGAACTTTTGTTCCACTAACAGGTTGAATTGGATTTTTATTACGTTCTTTTTTCATTTATTAACAAAATGTACCACATTCTTTTTAAATCGAATATCATCTAAATTATGTTTATGAGGATTTTTAAGCTAGTTTTAATATCATTTTTTTTGATAACTTCTGCAAACTCCAATTCTATTTATAATATTATCAAAATACCAAATTTAGAAATCTATGAATTAAAAACACTTAATAAACTAAAATATTTTTACGCTACAAAACCATTTAGACTAGGAGTTCAGAAAAATATTGTCTGCAATAACTCTGATAGGAAGACTTATGATAGAAAATATCAAGTAATATCTAAAAATTTAAATCGATACTCAAAAGAATTTTTAAGAAAAATTAATCTTAAATATATTGTTATGTGTGAAAATTTATCCATCTCAGGAATAAACACAGCGGGGATTCCAGATCATTTAATGAAAACACTAATTATAGATCTAAAATTTAATGAAAAATATTTTGAAAGAGTAATACACCATGAATTATTTCATATAATTAATGATGGTTTTAAAGATTTATTTGATGAAGGTGAATGGAAAAAATTTAATGAACCAAATTTTAAATATGTAGATTGCTCTACTTGCTCAAAAAAATTAGGACTTGATACTTATAAAAATACAAATGGCTTTTTTACTGAATATTCAATGACAATTCCATCGGAAGATATGGCTGAAGTATTTTCACATTTAATGACTGGAAATTATAAAAATTCAAACGATAAAATTCTTAATAAAAAAATTAAATTTATAAAAGATAAATTGAATAAAGTTGATAATACTTTTTTATTTTAGATATGATAAAAAAAATTAAAGCCTCACTTCATGAAAAATTAATTTTTATTTTTTTAATTCTACTTGGAATTTTTGCTTTAAGTTTTACTATTATAATAAAAAATAAATGTTTATTTGTAAAAAATTTTGATCCAAATAATATTAACTTTGAAAAACCAAATAATATTGTTGTCCTTAATGCTGAATGTGGAAATGTCATAATTGAACTTTATCCTGAAATATCTCCAAACGGAGTTGAGAGATTTAAAAAATTAATTAGTTTAAAAGCATATGATAATGTTGCTTTTCATCGAGTTATCAAAGATAAACTTGTCCAAGCTGGCGATCTAGAGTTTGGAAAAAAAGATAAATTAGACTATGGAAGGATCGGAACTGGTAAATCTGGACTTGGACCAATTAAATCAGAAGTTGATGCTGAGTTTGATTTTAAAAAAGGGTCAGTTGGCTTAGCAAGATCTTTACAATATGACACTGAAGATAGTCAATTTTTTATAATTCTTGATGACGAACCATTATTTGAAGGTGAATACACGCCTGTAGGAAAAGTAATTTATGGAATTAAGGTATTGGAAAAAATTAGATATTCTCATAGATCTGAATATGTGCTTAGACCTGATTTTCTAAATACAATTAGAATGTTAAAGTATGAAATTAATTAATTAAAGGCTTACCGGTTGCAAGCGTATGTTTAATTCTATCTTGAGTTTTTTGAGTCTCAATCAATCTCATAAAAGCATCTAATTCTAATTTATATAAGTCATCCTCAGACAAAGTCTTATCTATTGTAGTGTCTCCTCCACTTAATACATGAGCTAGCTCTTGAGCTACTAATAAACCATGATCAAGTATAATTTTTTCATTGTATAGTTTTTCTAAAATTTTATTCATCTCTTCTTTAACCACTTTTCCAGGTAGTTTAAATTCTGTCTCTAAGGGAGCTTTAAAATCTTTATTATTGTTTAAAATTTCTTTTGATACTTCTAAAAGACTATTTCTATTCATTATTTTTTTATCTTCAGGCTTTAAATATTTCATTGGCTCGGCTTCAACTGGGGAAGTTGCAGTTTTTCCATAACCAATAATATCAAATACTTTTAGAGGCGCATAATGAGGATCATTTTTAGCTTCATCTGTATCAAGCCATCTTGCTAGCATTTCCTTACATCCGCCGCCCGCAGGAATTAATCCAACAATAGTTTCGACTAAACCAACTACAATGTTTGTGTGTGATGCTACAAAATTACTTTGCACCATAACCTCAAAGCCACCACCAAGAGTTAAACCTGAAGGTGCAGATACCACCGGATGATCAGAATATTTAAGATGTTTGCATGTTTCTTGAAAGTATCCGACAAATTTTTCTATAGATTTAAAGTCACCTTTGTTTGCAAATTCCATTGTATAGCTTAAATTTACTCCAGCAGAAAATTGCATGCTCTCATTAATTATTATCAAAGGTTTATCAGTTGCTTTTTTTAAAGCATCCATTGAATCATAATCAAGTGCATTTGCTTTAGTAGTAAATTCAACAATATTGTAATCATTGAATCTATAAATAGAGGCTGAGCTATTACCATCAATATTTGATGCTGTTTTTTTAACTTTCCCTAAAGTTTCAATTTCAGTATACTTTTGTCTTACACCATGAAACTTTTCATTTTTTGTTTCAGCTAAATTCTCTAAAAATTTATTCCCTTCAAAATTTTTGAACTTACTAAAGAAATTGGCAACACCAATTTCCTCTAACATTTCAAATGGTCCTTTACTCCAATTAAATCCAAGTCTCATTGCTTCATCAATGTCATTAAATTCATTTGTAATTCCTGGAACTAAAGAAGAAGCATAATTAATAATTTTTGAGATAACTGACCATGCGTATTCACCATATTTATCATCTCTATTGATTAATGCTTTAAGATCAACTTTTTCAGACTTAATATTAATTTTTTGTGTTGGATGATATTCCCCAGTTTCTAAATTGATTGCCTCAAGAATTTTCTTATTATCAACTTTATTCATTCTATAGAAACCACCCTTACCTTTACGTCCCGTATAACCAGTTTCTATTAATTTTTTTACTAGAGGTATTTCTTTAGCAACTTCTTGGAATTCATCTGACTCAGACAATTCTTTTATAAAGCTTTTAAGAACATCGGCCATTAAATCTATTCCAATTAAATCGTATAATCCAAATACTCCTGTTTTAGGGATACCCATTGGTCTTCCAAAAATAGCATCAGCTTCTTCTATGGATAATTTCATTTTAAAAGCCTCTGTCATCGCAACTTGCATTGCAAAAACTCCAATTCTGTTTCCTAAGAAACCAGGAGTATCATTACAGACAATTGCACCTTTGCCTAAGCTTATTTCACAGAATTTCTTTAGAGAATTAATTTTATCTAAATCATTATTTTCACTTTTTACAATTTCAAGCAAATCCATATATCTGACAGGATTGAAAAAATGAGTAATACAAAAATCTTTTTTATCTTCGAGGGATAATTTTTCTGAAAGAATACTAATTGGAATTGAAGACGTATTTGATGATATTATAGATCCAGCTTTTCTTTCTTTAAAAATTTTATCATAAATATTATGTTTGATGTCTATTCTTTCAACAACAGCTTCAACAACCCAATCTGCTTCACTAACAACATTAAAATTATCATTAATGTTTCCAACATCAATATTATCAATTTTTGATTTATCAATTAACAGAGGAGGTCTCGACTTTTTAATTCTATCCCTAGCTTTCTCACTTATGTCTGTGGTAAGATCTAATAAAGTAACAGGAACATTCGCATTGCATAAATGGGCTGCAATCCCACTTCCCATTGTGCCCGATCCAATAACTACAACTTTTTTGATATCCATAAAATTAGATTTTTCTTATATTAAAATTAAATCAAACTTGAAATAAATAAATCGTCTCATTATTAACTTTGCTGAATTTTTAATTCTTCAATATCTATATGGCATCGAATTGCATTTCCATTATCTCCAAATTGCCATGGAGGAGTTTCATTTCTGCATTTATCACCAATAATTCTTGGACACCTTCCCTGAAATGAACAGCCAATTTCAGGAGGTTTTTCCTCAACTATATCTTCTGCAACTAACTTTGGTTTTATATCTGGGTCTGGTTCTAAAACAGCGCCAATTAAAACTTCTGTGTAAGGGTGAGAAGGAAATTGATAAACATCTTTTGATGGACCAATTTCACATAATCTTCCTTGATATAAAACAGCTACTCTATCACTTATAGCTTTTACGACTGCAAGATCATGAGAAACAAAAATATAAGTCGTGCCCAACTCTTCTTTTAATTTATGCAATAAATCTAATACAGCAGCTTGTACTGACACGTCTAAAGCTGAAGTAACTTCATCACATAAAATAATATCTGGTCTTGCTGCAAAAGCTCTTGCAACAGCTATCCTCTGTTTCTCTCCTCCAGATAATTGCCTAGGGTATCTACTCATATAAAAAGCACCAAGTCTTACTTTTTCAAGTAATTCAACAATACTTTCTTTAAGTTTACTTCCTGTAAGACCAAAATATAGCTTTAAAGGTTGGGATAGTATTTGCTCAACTGTATGATTTGGATTTAATGACTCGTCTGGATTTTGAAAGATTAATTGAATAGATCTTAAATCCTCTGAATTTCTTTTTTTTAGATCACCAGATAATAATTTTTCTTTATCAAATTTAATATGCCCGTCTTTAGTTTTTAACAACCCAGCAATAGATTTTAAAATTGTAGACTTTCCACTTCCAGACTCTCCTACTAATGAAATTGTTTCTCCTTTATTAATATTTATATTTATATCTTTTACTGTTGGGTTTGTATCAGTCACTTTATTCAAGAATTGGTCTATAATACCTTGTTTTGCATAAGAGATAGAAACATCCTTTAGATCTAAAATTTCATCTATAGTTATTTTTTTTTGTGAATGATTTTTCATTTTTTGTTCACTGGTTTTAGAAATCAATTCAGAATGATTAAAGCATCTTACACTTGTATCCATTTCAGATAAATATTCTAATTTAGGAACATTAACTTTACATTCATCATTAGAAAAATTACATCTGTTATAAAAACTACAACCATTACCGATGTTGCCTGGTTGTGGTTGACTTCCCGGCATTGAGTCGGGAAGACCTATTAAAGAAAGTTTTGGAATTGATTTTAATAATCCATACGTATACGGATGAATAGGTTCTTTTAAAATTTTTCTTACTGGTCCTTCAAGGACAATTTCACCTGCATACATTACTATCACTCTGTCACAAACTTGAGCTATTGCTCCAAGGTCGTGACTTACATAAACCATAGATGTTCCTGTATCTTTTGCTATATCCTTTAAAAGTTCTAAAACATGTGCTTGAGTTGTTACATCTAATCCAGTAGTTGGCTCATCTAACAATAATAGCTCTGGGTTACCAGCTAAAGCCATAGCAACTGCAACTCGTTGTTGTTGTCCTCCTGAAAGTTCATGAGGATACCGAAGTGCCATGATTTTTGGAGAAGGAAGTCTAACTTGATTTAATAATTCTGAAATTTTTTGTTCTCTTTCACCTTTACTGTAATCAGTATGAAGTTTAAGAGCTTCTTCAATTTGATAACCAATTTTAAGATTTGGAGTCAAAGCTTGCCCAGCATTTTGTGGGATCATTGCAATTTTTCTACCTCTTATGTCTTCTAATTCCTTATTATTTAGACTAAGTAGATTTTGAGATTTAAACAAACATTCACCTCCAGTAGTAAAAAGGCCTTGTTTAATATACCCCATCATTGCAAGTGCGAGTGTACTTTTTCCTGATCCAGATTCTCCTACTATACCTACAGTTTCACCTTTTCTAATATTTGTAGTTATGTTTCTAAGTATTGATATTTGTTTACCTTTTTGACTTTTAAAACCAATAGATAAATCTTTAATTTCTTGAATATTAGTTTTCATATTTTAAACAGGGGCTTTTGTTGATCTGTCAATTCCTAAAGCTTTAGCAAAAGCATCAGCAGTTAAATTTATTCCAATAATTAAAGAACTTAGCCCGACAATAGGTGCTATTACTGCCCACCATGCAAAAGACATTAATCCTCTAGCATTTGATATCATTAATCCCCAATCTGGAGTTGGAGGACTTACTCCAAATCCTAAAAAAGACAATGAGCTAAATCCAAGAAGCATCCAAGACCATCTCATTGCTCCTTCAACTAAAATAGCATCTCTTACATTTGGTAATATTTCATTCCAAATAATTGAAAGATTACTGTGACCTCTAGCTTTTGCAGAAACAATAAAGTCTTTAGCTATTACATCGTGAGTAGCAGCTCTTGCAACACGAACAATGCCTTTTCCATAAAAAAACCCAAGAGCAGGTATTAATACTTCGGTAGTTGTTCCTAGTAGCGAAACAATTAAAAGCATAGCTAATATCCAAGGTATTGATAAAAATGCATCAACTATTCTCATTACAATGTCATCAATTCTTCCTCCTACTAGGCCACAAAAAATTCCTAAAAGACCTCCCCAAAGTAGAGCAATAATTGATCCAAAAAAAGTTATGGTTAAAGCAGTTCTTCCTCCTAAAATTGTTCTAGTAAAAACATCTCTACCTAAACTATCAGTTCCAAACCAAAATTCTGATGATGGTGCATTTAACATTAAAGAAGGATTGATTGCCTTATAATCATAAGGTGCAAACCATGGACTAGTTATAGCTAAAATTATATGAAAAACCAAAATTGCTAGCCCTATAAATCCAGATGGTTTTGAAGCCATTGTAGATATTACATCAAAAGCTTTCGCAAAAGAACTTTTAGGCTTTTCGTTAAATATATCTTTAGAGTTTTCCATTTTTTATTTTCTAGTTTGTAATGTCTTTAATCTAGGGTTTAACATTAACGTTAATAAATCAGCTATAAAATTTATACTCACGTAAATAGATGCAAGAATAATACCTAAAGCTTGAACGACTGGTAAATCTCTATTAGATATAGACTCGATTACCAATCTACCTAGTCCTGGATAATTAAATACCACTTCAGTTACAACTACCCCACCTAATAACCAAGCAATAGTTAAAGCAACAACATTAATTGCTGGCAGTAATGCGTTTGGCAATACATGTTTGAAAACCATTTTCCAATAAGGAACTCCCTTTAATATTGCCATTTGAATATAATCACTTGCCATCACTTGGATAACACTTGAACGAACCATTCGAGCCATATGAGCAGTCATTATCATTGCAATTGCTATCACTGGTAAAATGATATTAGGAAGTAATTCAAAAAAAGTTACATCTGTTGGCACAATTACTATGCCTGGTAACCACTCTAACCATATTGCTACTATTAAGATCAGTAAAGTAGCACTTATAAATTCTGGAATGGTCATTGAAAATATCGCAACTGTTGAAATGATAATATCTGGCATTTTATCTCTCCAAAGAGCTGTGATTATTCCTAAGATTAATGCTAATGGGATACCAATAATTATTGCTGCTGAAGCAAGAACCAATGAATTTTTTATTCTTGGTCCCAAGACTTCATTAATTTGCATTTGGCCACTTAATGAATAACCAAAATCACCTTGAATGACATTAAATGCCCAAGATAAATATCGTTCATGAGCAGGGACATCTAATCCTAATCTTTTTATACATGCAGCTAAAGCTTCACCAAAAGCTTCTCTTTCTAGATATGAAGTACAAGCATCACCTGGTAATATTTCAACGCCAATAAAAGTAATTAAAGATACAATAAATAATGTAATTAAACCTAATACAAATCTTTTAAAAATCAAAAAAAACATATTTCAGTTTATAAACCTAAATTAAAAAATTAATTACTGATAAATGAAGTAAATTTTACAGGCCTATTTTTAGGCCTGTAAAATATTATTTTATATATTAATCTACTTTAACTTTATGCCACTGAACTGAAAAAACCTCAACTTCATCAAGGTTTTTTACTCTAGAATTAGTAACTACTAATTTAGAAACATGGTACGGAATCATGGTTCCAGATTCTTCCCATAAAGTTTTTTGTGCATTTCTGTAGGCTGTTCTTCTCTTATTAAAGTTTAACTCAGCTCTAGCACTTGCTAGATTTTTATCAAAGTCAGAACTTTTATAATAAGACTCATTCCATTTTGCGCTACTGTGATAAACTTCATGAAGTACGCTATCAGCAGATCTTTCATTCCAACGCGTCATAGCGACATCTTTTTTCATCCAAGTTTCTTTCCAGTAACTTTTTGATGGAGTCATTTTAATATCAACTTTAATTCCAGCTTTAGCAACTTGTTGTTGAATTACTTCAGCAATAGTTGGCCAAGTTGGTTCTTTAGTAGATACATGAATTACCATTTCTATTCCATCAGGATATCCAGCCTCAGCTAAAAGTTTTTTTGCTTTCTTGATGTTTTGAGGACACTTCATTTTAAGTCTGTATTGATCAGCTGGTGAAACAGGTGTATCACATGACACAATTGCTTCTCCACCCATAACAGTATCAACTAGCTCTTGTCTATCAACAGCTAAACGAACAGCTTTTCTAACTTTTGGATCATTAAAAGGAGCTCGTTCAGTATTCATAACCATTCCTCTCCAGTTACCTGTCGGTATCACTGCAGTTTTGAATTTAGAATTACCATCAAAGATTTTTTTCTGGCTAAATTGTACATATCTATTCATATCAATTTGACCAGTTAATAGAGCTTGTACTCTCGCCTCTCCATCAGGTATAGCTATTACATGAACTTCAGCAAGTCCAGGTGCACCTTCCCAATAATTTGGGTTAGCTTTTAAAATTGTAGTTCCTTCTGCATCAAATTTTTCAACTATAAAAGGTCCTGTTCCAATTCCAGTTTGCCCAATAGTATCTCCAGATCCTGAAGGTATCATTCTTAATCTATAATCAGTTAAATTAAGAGGAAAGTCAGCAAAAGAAGTGCTTAATTTCATTTTTACTGTATGTGAGTCAATTATCTCAATATCAGTTACAACACTTAAGCTTTTTTTTGCAGGTGAGCCAATTTCTGGATCTTTAACTCTCATTAAAGAATATTTTACATCTTCAGCATCAAAATCTGATCCATCATGAAATTTAACTCCTTTACGAAGATTGAAAGTCCACTCTGTAGCGTCTGCATTTGCTGACCATTTTGTAGCCAATTCTTCAGATACAACTCCTTTAAGATTTTTTCTTACCAATCGATTTTGAGTCATTATTACAACTTGAAATAATCGACCCTTAGTTATTGCGTCTAGGTTTGTATCTTTTCCAAATCCAAGGTCGTGGGAAAGTTTAAAAGTTCCACTTGATGCATTGGCAGATGAAAACAATACTAGTAAAGATACCAAAGAAACCGATATCAATTTAAAAATGTTTTTCATTATTAATTTCCTCTGTTTGTTTTTTTGAAAGGCTAACATCTTACAAAATTTAGAACAATACTAATGTAGTATACAATCAAAGGTTGTACCCATTTTAGGTTTTCATATTTATGATATAACTGGATTAAAATTTAATTTTAATTTAATAAAAAATTCTATGCATAAATCTTTAAGAAATATAAGGTTTTCTATTAAACCTCAAAGAGAGGAAGGCGATAGACCTGTTGAATTGGCTAGGACTATGAGCATACATCCATTGACTTATCAGGAGCTACCTTATGACCCAGAGTATTCACATTATGCTGGACGACTAACAACTGAAAAATTATCTAATGCTACTCCAGATGAGCAGTACTGGAAAACAAAACAAGAAATTATTCTTCGACATACAGGAGAACATCCTTATGAAATTTCAGGACCAGACGCTCTTAAATTATTACAAAGAATTTTTCCTAGAGATATTTCAAAAGTTAAAAAAGGAAGATGTTCCTATCAGTTTGCCTGTTACCATGATGGTGGAATAATTACTGATGGTTTACTTTTAAGAATTGATAATAATTGCTACTGGTTTGCTCAAGCAGATGGCGACATGCTCTCATGGTATAAAGCTAATTCTGAAGGACTTGATGTTGAAATTAAAGAACCAAATGTATTTGTAAGTCAAATTCAAGGACCTAAATCAATGGAACTTCTTAACCATTTAATTGATGAACCGATAGCAAATACATGGAAATATTTTGATTGGGTTGAAGTTACCATGGCTAGTGAAAAGGTAATAATTAGTCGAACTGGTTTTACAAATGAACTTGGTTGGGAAATTTATTTTCGTCCTGAAAATAATATAGAAAAATTAGGTGATCTTATTCTTGAAGAAGGAAAAAAAATGGGAATGATTATTACAGCAACACCTTCATTTAGGGGTAGAAGAATTGAAGCTGGATTATTATCTGCAGGACAAGATTTTTCAAATGAAACAAATCCCTTTTCTGTAGGTCTTGGTCGTTTTGTTGATTTAGAAAAAGATAACTTTATAGGTAAAAAAGCTTTGATAAATGCAGATAAAGAATGTCGAAGTTGGGGCATTAGAGTAGTTGATGGAATAGCAAAAAAAGGAAGGTCTATTAAATTAAATAATCAATGTATTGGAAAAGTAACATCAAGCACATGGTCTCCTTACCAAGTTTGTGGGGTTGGTATTGTGTTATTAGACAAGTCAGACTTAGGGCCTGAAACAGTAGTTGATGTTGAATGCACTGATGAAAAAATTCACAAAGCTCAACTTTGTAAATTACCTATGTACGATCCAAAAGGTGAGATAGTAAGAGGTATAGATAAAAAAATACCCACAAAGGCTGAACCGTGGTCAGGAATTAAAAGCTAATCAATTTTAGGAATACTTAATTTGTTTTGAACGTTATGTTTTTTTAATAAACTTTCTACATAACCCTCTTTAATAAGTTTTGAAATAAAATCATTTAAAAACTCTAATATTTCAGGATTACCTTTTTTAATACCAACTGATTGTTTTATAAAGGTAAATGGATTTGATATTATTTTAAAATCATCATTTATTTCAAGTTCTTTCAAAAGCTTAGGTTTTAAACCAGCTAGGACATCTACACTACCTTCTCTAAATAATTTATGTGAGCATTCTATTGTTTTTACTTTAATTAATTCAGCGTTTTTAAAATTATCTGATAACCATAAATCATATGCACTTCTTTCAACTACTGCTATCTTAATACCCGAAGAATTAATCTCTTCATTGCTCTTAAAGTTGTACTTATTCCTAAAGATAAAATTAGCATCAATATTCACATATGGATTGCTAAAATCTATAGTTTTGCTTCTCTCCTTCTCATAAGCTATATTGCCAATATCCCATTTATCATCATCGACTGCATCAGCTAATAATCCTGGCCTCTCAAATTGAACTAATTTACAATTTAAGTTTAGTTCTTTAGCAAGTTTTTTACCAATATCTGGAGATACACCATCTGGTAATCCATTTGCATCTTCTGAATTAACGAGCAAAAAATTACTCATATTCAAACCAACACGCAGTTCTCCTGTTGGAGCTATTTTTTTAGATATAGTTTTCATCATTAAAAACTTTTTGTAACTGATATTATATATTATTTTAAATTTTAAATTTAATTAAATGAACAATATAGAAAAAAAAATAATTGCTATAGGTGGTGGTGGCTTTACACATCAGTCAGATCTAAGTTTAGATCAATTTGTCATAGATAAATTAAAAAGAACAAATAATAAAATCGGATTTTTAGCGACAGCTAGTAAAGATGATGAAAAAAAAATAAACTTATTTTATAAAAGGTTTGAAAATACTGAATTTGAATTATCACATTTTAATCTAACATCTAATATAAATGGATTTTCTGAGTGGATAATGAGTAAAGACTTAGTTTACATAGGAGGTGGTAATACTGTCTTTATGTTAGAGATTTGGAGAAAAAATAAATTAGAAAATATCTTTAAAGTTGCTTATGAAAAAGGGATTATTTTATCTGGTATTAGTGCTGGAGCAGTATGTTGGTTTGACTGGATATTATCAGACTCTGTTGGGCCAGGATTTAATCCTTTGAGAGGAATTAATTTGATTTCAGGGAGCTGTACTCCTCATTCATCTAACATTAAAAGAATAAATCAGTTTGAGTCAGATATTAAAAATAACAAGTTACCTCAAGGTATTGCAATAGATGATGGTGTGGCAGTAGTTTTTGTTGACGGGAAACCAACTGAAGTTTATTCTTCAAGAAAAAATCACACAGCTTATTTTTTAGATAAAAATAAAAAGATTAATCTGAAAGAATATATAAAGAATAAATGAAGAATATAACCGCAAGTAAAAAAATTCATAGCTTAGATGATGCTAGAAATTTAGCAAAGAAAAGGATCCCAAAATTAATGTTTGATTTTGTTGATGGCGCTTCAGGTGATGAAAAACTTTGTGAAATTAACAGTACAGCCTTAGATCAAATTAGACTTGAACCAAAAGTTTTACGAAATGTTGAAAATAGAAATTTAAAAAAGAAATTTTTAGATATTGAATTTGATCAACCATTTGGTTTTTCACCAATGGGAATGTGTAACTTAACCTGGACAGGTGCAGATAAAATGTTAGCTAAAGAAAGTATTGTAAATAATGTGCCTACATCTGTTTCTATGGCTTCTTCAACATCTTTAGAAAAAATGCATGAATTATCTGAAGGTAGATCTTGGATACAATTATATAATTCTAAGGAAAATTTTGTAATGGAAATTTTAAAAAGAGCAGAACAAACTGGTTACAAAGTGGCAATACTAACTGTGGATGTTCCAATCCAATTTAGAAGAGCTAAGGATAACAAAAATGGTTTTACAGTCCCTTTTAAAATAGGTCCTAAACAAATGTTTGATTTTGTAACTCATCCTCATTGGTCTTTATCTACTTTACTAGGTGGCATTCCAAAACCAATGAACTACGAAACATCTAAAAGTGGAGTTAAATTTATAAGAAGTGATAGTAGAGGTGCTACGGATTGGGGAACTCTCAAAAGAGTAAGGGATGCTTGGAAAGGAAAATTAATAATTAAAGGAGTAATGTCACCAGAGGATGCTCTAAAAATAAAGGATGAAGGAGTTGATGCTATACAAGTATCTAACCATGGTGGAAGACAATTAGATAGTGCTACGGCATCAATCGAAGCATTACCATTGATAAGAAATGAATTAGGTAAAGAATTTCCTCTGCTGTTTGATAGCGGTGTTAGAGGTGGAAGCGATATTATAAGAGCTTTAGCACTAGGTGCAAATTACGTAATGCTTGGAAGACCACTAATGTATGGTATTGGAGCTGATGGTGAAAAAGGTTTAAGAAAAATTTTAGATATTATTAAAGACGAGTTAAGTACAGCACTAGGTTTAGTTGGTTTAACTGATATAAATGATGTGACGTCAGAAATAATTGCTAAAAAATTTATTGAAAATATGAAATACTAAAAAAATGTCAGAAAAAAAAATTAGAGGTGGATCGCTTATCGCTAGAGCATTAAAAGACAAAGGGATTCAACATGTTTTTACATTATCTGGTGGGTTTTGTAATCCTGCTTTAGAGGGGTTTATGGAGTGCCAAATGGAAGTAATCAATTGTCCTCATGAACAAGTAGCAGGTCACATAGCTGATGGACATACAAGAATTACAAGAAAACCAGCTGTTTGTCTTGTTGGTCCTGAAGGATTTGCAAATGCTGTTCCATCAATGATGGAGGCTTGGGGTGAACGATCACCTGTAATATTCATAACTGGTTCAAGCAGTTTAAAAAGACAAGGCTCAGGGGGATTTAAAGAAATTGATGATGTTGCAATTGCTGCACCTTTAACAAAATACAGTGCAAGTATAACTGATGGAACTAGAATTAGAGAATTTGTAGATAAGGCATATAAAATTGCAACAAATGGATATCCTGGTGCGGTACATTTAAGTATGCCTGTTGATATTATGTTTTCATCTTTTTCTGAAGACGCAGGACTTGAAGAAAGACCATTTTCACATCAAACAAAAACAATTGTAAAAGCTTGGCCTGACCCAGCACAAATGTCTGAAATATTAGAACTTGCAAGTAATTCAAAAAAACCAGTTTTAATTGGTGGTCATGGAGTTTGGTGGTCTGGATCTGAAAAAAAATTAGAAGAAGTTGGCAATAGTTTGAAAATTCCAATATTTAATATTCCTTATCACCAAAAATTACTTGGAGAAGAAGCTAATGCTTATATGGGTTTAGCTGATATTCATCAGTACCCTCCTTCAAAATTTGCATTACATGACTCTGATTTGGTAATGATGGTTGGAGCTAGATTGGATAATCAAATGAATTTTGGAAACCCACCACTTTTTCCTAAATCAACTAAACTTGTATGTATTAATGGATCTCATGAAGAAATAGAACTTAATAGAGCCGCAGATATAAATTTATTATGCGATCCTGGAGTTTTTTTTGACACATTAAATAAACTTAAATTAAATAATAAATGGAATTTAAGTAACGAATGGTTTGATCTTAACAGAACAAAAAAACAAGAATGGGTAGATAAGACATTAGAAGATTTAAGTAAAGAGACAAAAGAGGCTGAAGCCAACGGAGGTAAGATGCATCCACTTCAATTAGCTTTGGATGTACAAGATGCTATAGGTGAGAAAGATTGGTTGGTCATTGACGGAGGTAATACTCACTTCTGGTCTGAAATTGCAATAAATATTGCTGGATCAAAAGGAAAAAAAATAGGTGGAATTCTTCATCCTGGTACATTTAGTATGTTGGGTGTTGGTGTTCCATTTGCGCTTTCTGCGAAAAATATAAACCCTGAATCAAACGTTATCTTAATAAGTGGAGATGGAGCTTTTTTATCTGGAGGTTTGTCTATAGAGGCTGCTTTTCAAGAGAACAAACCTATTGTAGTAGTAATTGATAATAATGGTGGATTAGATTGTATATCTCAACAACAAGAAAGATTATTTGAAAGTGGAAAACATTTTGCAACTGATTTTAGAGATATTCCTTTTCATAAAATTTTTGAAGGTTTTGGAGGTCATGGAGAATTAGTTACAAAAAGAGAACAATTAGCCCCAGCATTAAAAAGGGCAATAAAGAGTGGAAAAACTGCATGTATCAACGTAAAAGCAAAGGGCGTTATAAGCCCAATAGTTGCTGCTGTTAGTGACAAAAGAGATAAGGCCTCAATAGAATAAATATATGGCAACTTTATCATCACACTTACTTAACTCAGTAGACGGAACTCATGCTAGTGGAGTTAGAGTAATTATTAATCAAATTAATTCCCTAGGTGTTAAAAAGATATTTTTTGAAACTGAAACAGATGATGGAGGCAGAATTCTAAAAGATTTCGAACTTTCAAATGATGACTGTGAATGTGATTATGAAATGGTTTGTAAAACAGCAGATTATTTTTCTAAAAAAAAAATTATTTCTGAAATAATAATAAAATTTAGAATGGAAGATCCTAAAAAAAAATATCACTTACCAATAATTATATCACCAAACGGTTATTCGATTTGGTGGTCTCAATAATTATTAAATAATTAAATTTTTTATGACCAAAAATATAAAATTAAATATGTCTAGAAGAATAAGAAGAACTCCTTACACTAGTAGAGTGGAAGAACATGGTGTCTCAGATTTTACAGTAGTAAATCACATGCTTTTACCAAAAGGTTTCAAAAATACAGTTGAGGAGGATTACTGGCACTTAAGTAAAGAGGTTCAAATTTGGGATGTCTCTTGTCAAAGACAAGTACAGATAAGTGGCCCTGATGCTGCTTCGTTGATACAAAAATTAACTCCTCGTTCGATAAAAACTATGGAGACTGGAAAATGTTTTTATATACCGATGCTAAATGAAAAAGCTGGAATGATAAATGACCCAGTCTTACTTAAATTAGATGACGATATGTTTTGGATCTCAATAGCAGACTCTGATATTTTACTATGGGCAAAAGGTTATGCTTTGGGATTAAACTTAGATGTAAATATTGACGAACCTGATGTTTATCCTTTAGCAGTTCAAGGACCAAAATCAGAAGAGCTGTTAGTTTCTATATTTGGTGAAGAAATAAAAAAAATTAAGTTTTTTAACTTTAGAGTAGTTGATTTTGAAGGAACTAAACAAGTTATTGCAAGATCAGGATACAGTAAACAAGATGGTTTTGAAATTTATTTCAAAGTACATGAAAAATATTTTGATAAAATTGAAATGGGTGAAAAACTTTGGGATACAATTTGGGAAGCTGGTAAAAAATTTAATATTTCACCAGGTTGTCCTAATCTAATTGATAGAATTGAAGGTGGACTTATGTCTTATGGGAATGATTTTACAGGAGAGAATAATCCTTTCGAGTGCAATCTAGAAAAATATTGTAAAGATGATGTGTCACATGATTTTATTGGAAAACAAGCCTTAACAAAAATCAAAAATGAAGGCATTAAACAAAAAATGATGGGAATTATTTTTGATGGCGATCCATGTCCAGCAACCGGACAACCATTAAAAGTACTCTCAAAAGATAATAAAAAAATTGGACAGATAACGTCAGGAATTTTCTCTCCTAGAATTAAAAAAAATATTGGTTTATCAATGATTTTGAAAGAATACTGGAATGTTGGAGAAAATGTATTTGTCCAAACTCTTGATGGGGGGAAAAGAAATGGGACGATAACATCTTTGCCATTTCCAGATTAAATAGCTATATATTCCTTATGTTTAAAGCAGTTATAGCAGGTTATTCAAGATCACCATTTACAATGGCGAGAAAAGGAGAATTAATTGATGTCAAGCCAGTTAATCTGCTTGCTGAAGTTATAAACAATCTTGTTTCAAAAACTAAAATTAATAAAAGCGATATAGAGGACGTTGTAATTGGATGTGCATTTCAAACTGGAGAACAGTGTTTTAATATTGGTAAATTAGTAACTTTTTTAACCAACATGGATATCAAGACTTCTGGAATGACAGTAGATAGATGGTGTGGATCATCAATGGAAGGTATTCATATTGCAGCAGGAAAAATAGCAATGGGGTCTGGAAAAGTTTTTATTTGTGGTGGCGTTGAAAGTATGACTAGAGTAACTACTGGTTTTGACCCTATGCCATATCCATATACTGAAACTGAAAATCCAAATGTTTATTTTACAATGGGTACTACTGCAGAAAATGTAGCTAAACAATATTCTATATCAAGAACTGAACAACAGGAATTTGCAATATCAAGTCATAAGAAAGCATTTGAAGCTCAATCAAAAGGTAATTTTAATAATGAAATTGTCTCTATCGGAAATTGTTCTCAAGACAGCAATATAAGACCTAATAGCAATCAAGATAAATTGAATAGTTTAAAATTAGCATTTGATCAAAATGGGACTGTAACTGCCGCAACATCATCGCCTCTTACAGATGGTGCTGCTGCTACTTTAATTTGTGAAGAACAATATGCTAAAGATAATAACTTAGAAATTTTAGCAAGAATTGTGTCTACTGCTGTTCAAGGATGTAAGCCTGATACAATGGGGTTAGGGCCAATTGGAGCTTCGCAAAAAGCATTAGAGAGAGCTAAACTAACAATAGATGATATTGATATTGTAGAATTAAATGAAGCTTTTGCTTCTCAATCATTAGCATGTATAAAAGATTTAAAAATCAATCAAAACAAAGTTAACATAGATGGCGGTGCCTTAGCCCTAGGTCATCCTCTTGGGGCAACAGGTGCAAGAATTACTGGAAAAGCAGCTCAATTATTAAGAAGAGAAAATAAAAAATACGCATTAGCTACCCAATGTATTGGCCTTGGAATGGGCATTGCAACAATTATTGAATCTGTAGAATAAATTTTCATATGCATCAATTACCTTTTGATAAAAGATCTGGAAAAATTTGGTTTAATAACGAATTATGTGAGTGGCAAGATGCTAGGGTTCATATAATCAGTCATGGGATGCATTATGCTAGCTTAGTTTTTGAAGGCTTAAGAGTATACAATACAAAAATTTTTAAATTAGAAGAACACACAGATAGACTTTTCAATTCTGCAAAAATTTTAGATATGAAAATTCCTTATTCATATAACGAGATTATTGAAGCTACAAAAAAACTTGTCTCTGATCAAAATATTCAAAATGGGTATATACGCCCATTTGTTTGGAGAGGCAGTGAAATGATGGGGGTTTCAGCACAAAATACAAAGATAAATGTGGCTATAGCAATATGGGAATGGCCAACATACTTTGATCCAAGTTTAAAATTAAAAGGTATTAAGTTGAATATTTCTAAGTGGCAAAGACCACCTCAAAATTCATCACCCTGGGAAAGCAAAGCAGCAGGTTTATACATGATTTGTACACTTTCAAAACATCAAGCAGAAAAAGATGGATATACAGATTCTTTAATGTTAGATCATGAAGGCAATATAGCAGAGGCCACAAGTGCTAACATTTTTTTTAAAGATGATAAAAATGAATTGCACACTCCAATACCAGACTCTTTTCTAGATGGTATAACCAGAAAAACAGTCATAGATCTTGCAAGGTCAAAAAATATTAAGATTCACGAGAGAAAGATATCTCCTGATGAACTATCTAGTTTTAAAGGTTGTTTTATTACAGGTACTGCTGCAGAAATAACTCCTGTAGGAATTATTGCTGATAACAACTTTGAAGTATGTGATTTAATTAAAGATTTATCTACTAGCTATGAAGTTCTTGTTGGTAAAAATAGTTAAATTATAAAGCTAAATAAGACTTGGAAGCCAAGTAGAAAATATTGGGAATAAAATCATTAAAATTCCGTAAATAATTCCTACAATTGTAAATAAAGGAACTTCTTTAAAAGCATTAGCTGGATTTTCTTTTATTACACTTGCTGCTGTATATATTCCAACACAGACTGGTGGTGTTATCATTCCAATTCCTGCAAAAGCAACGAACACTACATATAAATGTAGTAGACTTTGATTGAAAGACAATGTGATTGCAGCAAATATTGGGACTGTTAAATAAAATACAGGAACTATTTCGATAAAAGTTCCAAGTATTAAACAAATTATACCTAACATTACCCAAAATAAATTTACGCTGATACCCATTTCAGTGAAAAAAGTAATAATTTTTTGTGGAGCTTGTGTATATGTTAGAACAACACTTAAAAAAGTCGCTGTTGCAATAATTGAAAATATTACTGCTGTAATTATTGCTGTTTCTTTTAGACAACTTAATAATGAAGACAAAGTCAATTCTCTATAAATTAAAAAACCTATAGCTACAGCATAAACACCTGCAACTGCTGCTGACTCTGAAGGTGTTAAAAAACCAGCATATATACCTCCTAAGATTATTATAGGAGTAATTAAAGCTGGTAACGCAGAAATAAAAGAGTTTATTCTTTCTTTAAATGATGCTTTTTTATCAGTTTTAATATGTCTACATTTAAAGAGAACTAAGAGAATCATTAAGACAAGAAGTATCACACCAGGAATTACCCCTGCCGCAAAAGTCTTAGACACAGGTACATATGTAAGAGCACTAAACAAAATAGCTGCATTCGAAGGTGGAATTAATGCTTCAAGTAAAGCTGCTGAAGCAGCAAGAACCACAACAAATGGAGTAGGATAACCCTGTTCTACCATTTTTGGCATCATGATAGTCCCAATAGCAGTGATTGCTGCAAGAATTGATCCACAAAATGCTGCAAAGAAACCCATTGCAAGAACCATCGCGACACCCAAACCTCCAGGCCAGTGTCCTACCAATGTTGTTGCAAATTTTACTAATCTTAATGCAGCACCTCCTTTTAACATAGCCATTCCACTAAATATAAATAATGGAACTGCGATAAGAACATGTTTAGTTAAAGCACCAAAAGACACTTGAATTAAAACTGACCATGGAAGATTAAGCCCACCAATCGCTGCTATAGAGCTGCCTAGCCCAAATACTAAAAAAATTGGAACAGAAATAATTAATGTTACTAATGATAAAATAAAAGCTAAAGAAAACATTTACTAATAATTTATCTATTTATTAAGTTAAAAATATTATCAATCAATAATTCTAAAGATGTAAGCGCCAACATTAAAAAACCTACTGGGAAAGCTAAAAACATCCACCATAGTGGAATGCTAATTTCTATCTCCATTACTTGTCCTAAATTATAATACATTATTGTTGCATCCAAACCTGCTTTAAAAAAAACACATGCTGAAATAAAAGCTACCAAGTTGACTAATAGAAATAAAATTATATTAAATTTTTTTGATAATATAGGTGTTAAAAAATCTACTTTTATATGTTGGCCTTTCTTTAATAAAGGTCCAAGTAATGGAAAAACTAACCAACTAACTAGAACGGGTGGCAATTCTACAAACCAAGCAAATCCAGTGCCAGTTATAAATCTTGTGCTTGCACTTAAAAATAGAGCAGCAACCATTATAAAAATTATTAACATTGCGAGCATCATTGATACAGAAGCCAGTATATTATTAACTGCTCGCAATGTTTTCATTATTTAGACTAAGCTTTACTTATTCTAATTATTTTTTGCAAACTCTTGTGCTGCCTGTAAAGCATCAGAGTCAATCATTTTAGCCATGGCGGGCATAACTTTTTCTTTCATAAGCTTATCAAATTTAGCTTTTTCAGATCCTGAGAGTGTAGTCACTACACCACCTCTGTCTTGAAATTCTTTAAGAACAGTTTCACCATGATCCATAATTCTATCTGTTGAAAGAGTTCCCACTTCCTTACCAACATCCATTATTATTTTTTGTAAATCAGATGATAAACCATTAAACCAAGTAGAATTTGCCATTATATAAGCGTCAGCATAATATTGATATGGTTTTTGAGCGTATTTCAAAAACTCCCACCAACTATATGCTTTTATACTTCCTGGGGGACTATTAATTGTATCAATCATTCCAGATTGTAAAGCGTTATATACTTCTCCAGTTTTTAATGAAACACGGTTAGCCCCTAGAGCATCCCACATAGGTTCTTCACTCTTAAGCAACCTTCTTGCTTTCAAACCTTTCATGGCATCAATTCCTGTTAACTCACGAGCACTTGAAATTGACATTACTGGTCCAACAGGATTGTACATAATTAATGTAGAATTAGTTTTTTTTGTTAGTTCACCCCAAATTTCTTTTCCTTTAGGTGAATTTTGAAAAAAACCTCTTTGCTGTTCCCAAGAATTAAATAATCCTGGAAATGAAGCTACATTAAAGTTTTTATTTATTGGTGGAAAACTAACTACTCCAACAATTCCTCCAAGCTCAACAGCACCTGATGTTACTGCTCCCATAACATCTCTAATTCCAAAGAGTTGTTTTGAAGGGTACACCTCAATTTTTAATTTACCTTTTGCTCTTTTGTTAACTTCATCTGCAAAAATTTGTGCATGTTTTGCACTATGGTGTTTAGGACTCCAGTGCACTGAAAGTCGTCCTACTATTTCTTCTGCAAAAACTGATGTTGATGAAATTATAAGAGATAGTAGAACAAAAAAAGCTAATATTGTTCTCGATAAGTTTCTAATAATACTCATTATTTCTCCCCATTATTGTTATTTTTTATAATGAGTTTAATGACTAAATAGACAGAGGTCCATCCTACATTCAAAATTAAAATCAATTATTAATTGAAATTTAAAGAGTTATTGATTAATTCCTCTTAATCTTTCAGATCTTCGTCTAAGTAGTTCTGCACTAACTAAAATTAAAGTCGACATTATAATCAAACAAGTTGCAACAGCCATTATAGTTGGACTTAATTGTTCTCTTAACCCTACCCACATTTGAATTGGAATAGTCGTATTTTCAAGACCTGCTAAAAATAATACCACTACAACTTCATCAAAAGAAGTCACGAAAGCAAATAATGCTCCAGAGATAACACCAGGCATAATTAAAGGTAAAGTTATTTTCATAAAAGTATTCACTGGATTACTTCCTAAGCTTGCTGCTGCTCTTGTAACACTATGATCGAAACCAGTTAGGGTTGCTGTAACAGTAATTACTACAAATGGAGTCCCTAAGATTATGTGAGATAATATAATTCCTGTATGTGTTGCAGCCAAACCAACTTTAGCCATAAAGAAAAATATTGCAGTTCCAGAAATAATTAACGGAACAATCATTGGAGAAATCAATAATGCCATAAATGCAGCTTTATAAGGCATGTGTCTACTGCTCAAACCTAACGCAGCAACAGTTCCAAGAATTGTTGATCCAATAGTTGCAAAGAAGGCAATAATTAAACTATTTTTAGTAGCTAAACCCCAAGGATTTTTTGTTCCATAAATCATATCCTCGTACCATCTTAAAGAAAAACCTTCTGGATCTAACGCTAACATCTTTGAAGAAAAGTGAATGTATTGTTCAGCATTAAATGAAAGAGGTAAAATTACAAATAAAGGCGCAATTAAAAAGAAAAATACTAAACCACAGAAAGTTAGATAGGTATAATGCCAAATTCTATAATTTAAAGGAGTGTGATTTGGTAATGCCATAATTTATTATCCTAATTTAATATTATCTATTCCTACAAGTTTGTTATAAACCCAATAAATTGCCAAAACTCCAACCAACAACATTGTTCCAAGAGCAGAAGCAAAAGCCCAATCTAACGAACTTTTCATATGATAAGCAATTGTATTACTGATCAGGGATCCACTTGCTCCACCCACTAATGCAGGAGTAATGTAGTAACCAATAGCTAAAATAAATACCAATAAACATCCAGCACCAATTCCAGGAATTGTTAAAGGAAAGTAAATTTTTACAAATGATACAAGTGGTGTGCCACCTAAAGATTTACCAGCTCTCATTAAACTTGGAGATATAGTTTTCATTACGCTATAAAGTGGCAAAACCATAAAAGGTAACAATATTTGTGTCATTGCAACAAATGTTCCAATAACATTGTACATTAGTTCTGGCCTATTATCGTCAGCAGCTAAACCAATCCAAACAATTAAATCATTAATTGGTCCTTGTTGTTGAAGCAAAACCATCCAGCTGGAAGTTCTAACCAGTAGGGAGGTCCAGAAAGGAAGCAGAACACAAATCATTAACAAATTGCTATATTTCATTGGTAATGTTGCTAACAAATGAGATATTGGATAAGCAAGAACAAAACAAAAAATAGTAACCCAGAAAGCTACGTTTAAAGTTCTCAACCATAAAATTTTGTGGATTCTTCTATCTTCTTCTACTTGAATTATATTTCTATCCTGGTCAAACTTTCTGTCCATACCTTTAAGGTATTTAGCATACGACCAATTAGGTGCTGTGTTTTTTAAAGCAACCAAATACTCATTTTTACCCCATCGTTTGTGAACTTTTATAAACTGTTCTTTGTAGTTACCTTCTTCAAATTTGTTAATTTTTCTTACTGTTTTTTTAATTAAGCTACTAAACCCAGATTTTTCATAATTTAATCTGGCTATAATTTTTCCATAAGTTTTATTCTTTTTTAAGAAAGTTAAATCATCATAAAGACCTTTATAAACTTCCTCATCAGGTAAATCTTTTCCATCCCATTTTTCCATTGCATTAAAGGTTTTTGGCAACATTTTAGTGATCATTCGATCATCAACACTTCTAAAAAGCATGTCTCCAATTGGAAACACATAAATAATTAAAATAAATAAAAAAAGAGGAGCCACCAGTAAAACTGCTTTTAATTTATTTTTTCTCTCTGCCTTTTTAAGACTTTCCTCTAAGGGTATTCCGTCAGATGATAAAATTTGTTTTTGGCTCATAATAAAAAAGGGCAGTTATAAATAACTGCCCTTTCAATATAGTATAAAAAACTATTCTATAAAACTAAATTATAGACCAGCTTTCATAGCTTCCCATTTTTCACCGATTTCATCTTGGTTATCTGCCCAGAAATCAGGGTTCATTAGGATGTATTTTTTTGTGTTAGCAGGTGCTGTTGGCATATGTGGTACCATGTTAGTTTTACCATCTTTAAACCAAGGCTCTCCAGCTTCCATAATAGCAATTGAAGATTTTCTCCAAGGTGCGTAAGCAATATACTTTGCACTTCCAGCTAACATTTCAGTACTTGTCATTTCTCTAAGCACCTTCATAGCTGAACCATCAGCATAACCTGGACCATCTTTAACTAATGCAAAATATTCATAGTCAAGAATTTGTCCATCCCATACTTGTACAAGAGGAGTTCCTTCCATTTGTGCATTGAAGAATCTACCATTCCAACCAGTAGCCATTACTACTTCACCATTAGCTAGTAGTTCTGGTGGTTGAGCTCCAGCATTCCAGAATACACATCCACCGTTTGGATCTGTACAAAGTGCTTTAAGCTTATTCATAGCTCTATCAATACCACCATCTGCTTCAAGTTTTCTATAAGTTAAGTCAGAGCCTTTACCAGGGTTTACACCGTCTGCAGTGATAGCAATTTCTAAGTTAGACATTGCACCTTTGTAGATAGCTCTTTTACCAGGAAACTTTTTAGTATTAAAAAAGTCTTTCAACGTGCTCGGTTTTTTATCACCGATAGTTGCATCATTGTAAGCATAGTTCCAAGAGTACAGAATGTTTCCAACTGCACATTTAGAAGGCATGCCTGTAAAGAAATCTTGACTTGCAGGTGTTCCATCTGGAGCAGGTGCAAAATCTTTGTCAAAATCGAATTCATGGAAAATACCTTCGTCACATCCAATGATTGTATCTTTTGCATACACATCAATAATATCCCAAGTTATTGCTCCAGCTTCTTTTTGAGCTTTAATTTCTGATAATCCACCAGTGTAGTCTACCCAGTTTACAGGTATTCCAAGTTTCGCTGCTGTAGGATCACCGTAACCCAATTTTTGTGACTCTGTGTAAGCTCCACCCCAAGACACTACAGTTACTGCAAATGCTGAAGTTGTTACAGAAAGTACAAAAGAAAGAGCAAGTAATATTTTACTTAATTTTTTCATTTATTCTCCTATTTAACGTTAACGTTTAGTTTTTATAAAGTGAAAGTAAAACAATATAGATTAGCTTAGTCAACAGCTGATTAAGGTTAATTTGTCTTAATATTTTATGAAATTTTTATTTGTCTATTTTGGGTCGAGAGCTCTACAGTCTACACTATTCCAGCCAATATTTATCTCTCGACCTGCTTTAATATCTATTCTATTTGAACTATTTGGAACTTTAAGAATAAACTCCTTGTTACCTAATATATCCAACCTTAACCTTGTGTGGTCTCCATGGTAAATAACTTCTTCGATTTTACCTTTATGATTATTGTCCATTTCTTTTTCTGGATCAATAATTGCTCTTTCAGGTCTTAATGAAACCGTAGTTTTTTCTCCCTTAGCTTTTGCTACTATAGGATTTGCTAAAATTTCAGTTCCGGAATTTAATTTTACCTTACATTGATCTCCAGAGGAATCGATAATCTCACCAGCAAAAGTATTATTTTCACCAATAAATTCTGCAACAAATGAATTTACTGGTCTTTCATATAATTCATCTGGACTAGAAAGTTGTTGAACTTTACCATCATTAAACACTGCAATTCTGTTCGACATTGTTAAGGCTTCTGTTTGATCATGTGTTACATAAACAACTGTTACTCCAATACTCTCATGAATATGTTTAATTTCATATTGCATACTTTCTCTTAAATTTTTATCTAAAGCTCCAAGAGGCTCATCCATTAAAACTAGTTGAGGATCAAACACCAATGATCTTGCAACCGCTACCCTTTGTTGTTGTCCACCTGATAACTGCATAGGCATTCTAGACTCAAAGCCTTGAAGAGATACCATTGATAATGCTTTATCAACTTTTTTATCTGCTTCATCTTTAGGAATTTTTCTAACTCTTAATGGAAAAGCTAAGTTTTCATAAACAGTCATATGGGGAAACAAAGCATAATTTTGAAACACCATTCCAATTCCTCTTTTGTGAGGAGGAATGTCAGAGATAACTTTGTTATCTAAATAAATTTGTCCATTTGTTGGAGTTTCAAATCCGGCTAACATCATCAAACAAGTTGTCTTACCAGAACCAGAGGGTCCAAGCATTGTAACAAACTCACCTTCAGCAATATCTAGATCTAAACCTTTTACAACGAGTTGCTTACCGTCGTAACTTTTATCTACATTCTCGAATTTTACGAAGTGATCATTAGCCATGCTACTTTAAAACATTTGTTAGATTGATAATCAAGTAATTTATTTGATATGTAATTCTTTGCTCATATTGCAAAATAATTCACTGCCAGTTTCAGTTACTCTAATAGCTTCAGACGCTTCAACACCCCAATCACCAAATTGCATCACTGCAATCATGTGAAAACAAACATTGGGCTCCAATACTGTCATGTCCCCTTTATATATATTAAGTGTATGTTCTCCCCAGTCAGGTGGGTAACCAATTCCAATTGAATAGCCAGTTCTGGATTTTTTATCGATACCGTATTTATCTAATATCTTCCAAAAAGCTTGGGCAACATCATTTGCTGTATTACCTGGTTTTACAGCATTAATACCAGTTTCTAGAGCTTCTATAGTTTTCTTCATTGTATCAATTTTTAACTGATCAGGTTTACCTAATAATACTGTCCTAGCCATTGGTGCATGATATCTTTTATAAACTCCTGATAATTCAATAATAGTAGCCTCTCCTTCTACAAATTTATCTTGTGTAGCGGTTAAATGTGAGGCTGAAGTCCCTTTTCCTGTTGGAAGTAAAGTTGCAATGCTAGCATATTCTCCACCAAATTCCTCCGTTCCATAAAAAAGTGTTTTTTGAATTTCTCCAACTGCATCACACTGTCTAACACCTGGGTTAATTACTTCCATTGCAGTTTTCATTCCTTTTTCTGAAATTAAAGCTGCGGATTTCATGTATCCTATTTCAGCATCTGATTTAACTAATCTTGCCCAATTAACTAATCTGTCACTATCAATTATTTTAGCATTTGGAAGACCTTGCTTAATTTTTTCATGACAAAACGCAGTATAATAGTGCGCATCCATTTCTACACCAACACAAAGCTTGTCCCATTTTTTTTCTTTAATTACTTGAACCAAATAATCATAAGGGTGTTTAGGCCAAGTATGAATATAATTTTCATCATAAACAATAATATTTTCCTCTTTTAAATATGTTCTAATATAAGCACCACCGGCATCTTGAGCTCTTACAAAGCACAAAGGCTCTTCAGCATTCACATGAACTATAGCACATTGAGCATAATAAAAAGACCAAGCATCATATCCTGTCAAATAATTTAAATTATTTGTATCGTGTGAAATTAATAATTCGATGCCTTTTTCTTGCATCATTTTTTGAACTTTTTTTAACCTTTTTTGATATTCTTCTTTTGTAAAATCCATGAAGTTAATTTTTAAATAATTTGCCGAAACCCTCTATTGAATTATTTTTATTTATTTTTACAAGAGTATCCCAAATTAATGCCTGATTGCTAGATAAAACTATTGTGTTTAATTTTTTTTCTAATTTGTCAATTATTGGTAATACTGGTAAAGCAGTACAGGAAACAAAGAGTGCCTCTGCCCCATTTAAATCAGTTTCTGAAAGAACATTATACAAATAATTCTGATCAACTTTTCCAATATCGTAATCGGATTCTATATCAAAGTAGGAATTTGATGTGATTTCAAAACCTTCTTTATTAAAGTAGTCTAAAACTTCATCGTTAAGTTTTTTGCTATAAGGTGTAAACAGACTTATTTTATTTATATTCAATTTCTTTAAGGCTTTGATTGCAGCAGTGCTAGGGGTTGTTACTTCTGCCATTGGTTTTGCGGCTTTTACTTTTTTTTCAATAGACTCATAGCCTGCAGCTATTGTTCCAGATGTACAACCATAGACAACACAATCGATATCCTGATCTGGCAATATATCTTTTGTTACCTCGGTAACTTTATTTGACATTTTGATTAAATTTTCTTTTGTCAGTGGATTATAGCATTCGATACGATTTACAAAAAAATCAACTTCTCTATCTTTAATTACGTTAATGAAATCTCTTTCAATCATAAAATCACTAGCAAGCGCAATAAGTCCAATCCTTGGATTTGATTTGGTAATGTATTTAGGATCTATTTTTGTTGAATTCATATTTTAAAAAGGTGAATATATCATAAGTTCTTTAATAATCATTAGTATTAAAAACAGCGACATGAATTTAAAAGATACTTTTATTGCATCGTTAGTGCCTATATTTTTAGGCTTTGGTTTTGTCATAGCTAAACCAGCTTTTGAATCTTTCCCTCCTATTCTTTTAATGGGTATAAGATTTATGTTTGCTGCATCATTATTAATTTGGTGGTTTCCAATTCCAAAAGGATATTTAAAAAAAATATTTGCTGCGTCATTGGTAGCTAATACCTTGCAATATAGCATTACTTATTCAGGATTAGATTTAATTGATGCATCTGCAGCGGTACTACTTGTTCAAACAGAAGTCCCGTTTGGCGTTATTTTTGCCTACTTCATTCTTAAAGAAAAACCAACTATTAGAGCTTTAATAGGAATAGCCATCGCCTTTGTTGGTGTTTATATTTTAACAGGATCTCCTAACTTAGATGGAAAATTTATTGGAATTGGTCTTACAATTTTAGGATCTGCTGTGTGGGCTCTTGGACAAGTTATGGTTAAACCTTTAAGCAAAGAAATAAATCCGTTAGCTTTAGTTGCTTGGTTGGCATTATTCTCTGGACCAATTTTAGTAATACTTTCTGCAATTATTGACGGGAATACAATTAATTATTTAACAAATGCAAATATTGATCACTGGATCATTGCAATTTATATTGGTTTTATCATGCAGCCAATTACTTATGGTTGTTTCTATTATGTATTAAAAAACAATCCACTTTATAAAGTGCTTCCTATTGTTACTATGGGTATACCCCCGACAGGTTTACTAGCTGCTATTTTTCTTTTAGGAGAAAAACCAACTCCAGAATTATTTATAGGTGGTGCGATAATAATAGTTGGTGTGATTTTAATTGTATTTACAAAAAACAAAAAAGATGAGGTAACAAAATGAAAATAGGATTTATTGGTCTGGGTAATGTAGGAGGTAAACTTGCTGGCAGCTTATTGAGAAATAACTTTGATCTTACGGTAAGAGATTTAGATCAAAGGTTAACAGATCCTTTTAAGGACTCAGGTGCTAAAATTGCAAAATCTCCAAAAGAATTAGCAGAACAAACTGATTTAATAATTACTTCTCTTCCTTCCCCTGAGGTATCTGCCCAAGTAATGGAGGCAAATGATGGAATTATAAATGGTCTATCAGAAAATAAAATTTGGTTAGAAATGAGTACCACAGATGAAAATGAAGTTAAAAGACTTGGGGAAAAAGTAATTGCCAAAAAAAGTATACCAATGGATGGGCCTGTGAGCGGCGGATGTCATAGAGCGGCAACAGGCAATATTGCTATATTTGTTGGTGGAGAAAGAAAAGCATTTGAAAAAATTTTACCTGCATTAACTGTTATGGGTAGAAAAGTATTGCATACTGGTGAGCTTGGTTCTGCAAGTGTATTAAAAGTGATTACAAATTATTTAGCATCTGTTCATTTAGTAGCTCTTGGTGAAGCTTGGACAGTTGCTAAAAAATCAAATTTAGATCTTGCTAAAGCTTACAAAGGAATTGCTATTTCTTCAGGTAACTCATTTGTTCATGAAACTGAAAGTCAGGTTATATTAAATGGGTCTTACAACATAAATTTTACAATGGATTTAGTTTTAAAAGATGCAGGTTTGTTTGACAACCTAGCAAAAAAACTAAATGCTCCTTTGGAAATTTCACCACAAATAGTTGAAATATTTAAAGATGGTCAAAAAAAATATGGATCCAGAGCCTGGTCATCAATGATTGTAAAAAGGATGGAGGATTTAAATAATATTAATTTTAGAGCTAATGGTTTTCCTGATGAACTAATTGATAATGAGCCAGAGGAAAAAGGATATGAAATTTAATAAATGTGTTAAGATAGAAAATGTTAGATAAAAGAAAATTTTATATTAATGGTCAGTGGGTTGATCCAATTAAAAAAAATGATTTAGAAGTAATCAATCCATGTAATGAAGATCCTTTTGCTGTTATTTCTTTAGGTTCAAAAGAAGATATAGATTTAGCTGTAAAATCAGCAAAAATTGCTTTTGAATCCTGGAAAGAGACAAGCAAAGAAGAAAAGCTAAATTTACTAAATAAATTATTATTAGTTTATAAAAAAAGATTTGGTGAAATGGCTGAAGCTATTTCTTTGGAAATGGGTGCACCTATGGATTGGGCAGCAGACGTACAAACAGCATCTGGTAGGGATCATTTAGAAGATTTTATTTTGAGATTAAAAAATTTTCAATTCGATGAACATTTTGATGATAAATCAAATAATCATATCTACTATGACCCAATTGGAGTTTGTGGATTAATCACTCCGTGGAATTGGCCTATTAATCAAATAGCACTTAAAGTAGTGCCAGCGATTGCAACAGGCTGCACCATGATTTTGAAACCTTCAGAAATTGCTCCTATTTCAGGTATGTTATTTGCTGAAATGATTGACGAAGTAGGATTTCCAAAAGGTGTCTTTAACTTGGTAAATGGAGATGGGGTTGGTGTTGGATCTCAAATTTCAAGTCATCCTGATATTGATATGGTTTCTTTTACAGGATCCACAAGAGCAGGAAGATTAATTTCAAAAAACGCTGCTGATACAATTAAAAGAGTGTGTCTTGAGCTAGGTGGCAAAGGTGGAAATATTGTTTTTGCTGATAGCTATAAAGATGCGGTGAGAGATGGTATTCGGAATGTGATGAGCAACTCAGGTCAATCATGTGATGCTCCAACAAGAATGTTGGTTGAAAAATCTATTTATAAAAGAGCTGTTGAAGATGCAGTAGATGAGGCAAATAAAATTCAAGTTGATCAAGCTTCAAAAAAAGGTGATCACATTGGTCCAGTAATTTCAAAAACTCAATATGATAAAATTATAAGTTTAATAGAAAGTGGAATTTCTGAAGGAGCAACACTAGCAGCAGGTGGGCCTGAACTGCCTAATGGTTTAAACAAGGGTTATTTTATTAAACCAACAATATTCACAGATGTTAGTAATGATATGAGAATAGCTAAAGAAGAAATTTTTGGACCTGTTTTATCAATTATTCCATTTGATACAGAAGATGAGGCGATAAAAATAGTTAATGATACCTCTTATGGTTTAGGAAACTATTTACAAACAGAAGATAAAGTAAAAGCTCACCGAGTTGCGAAAAAGTTGAGATCGGGATGTGTTTATATAAATGGAAAAGCAGCAGATGCCGGAACTCCATTTGGTGGATATAGACAATCTGGAAACGGTCGCGAAGGTGGAGTATGGGGTCTTGAGGAATATCTTGAAGTAAAAACTGTTACAGGCTGGAAGTAATTAATGATTGGCTTTGTAATGGTTGGTACTAACAATCTAGATAAGGCAACTAATTTTTATGACATCTTACTTGATGCAATTGAATTAAAAAGAGTTGTCAGCAATGAAAAATATATAGGCTATGCTTCAAAAGAAAAGCTTGATGAAATTGAATTCTATGTAACTAATCCAGTGAATAAAGATAGAGCAACTTTTGGAAATGGAACACAAATATCTTTTTTAGTTAACTCAAAAGATTTAGTGAATAATTTTTATAATACTGGAATAAAACTGGGTGGAAAAGATGAGGGAGCTCCAGGAATAAGATCAGGTGATTATTATTGTTATTTGCGAGATCTTGATGGTAATAAAATTTGTGCATTTGCTAAAATACCTTATTAATATTTTTAAATTCCAACATATTTTCAAATGTCGACATTTCAGGTTTATATAAAACAATTTTAGGGAATTTTTTATCAAATTCTTTATATAGATCTTTGTTAAACTCCAACAAATTTTTAATTTCCTCTTCTGTAAGCTCTCTTAAAATATATGCTAACGTGATATGGAATGTGTATCTTAAATGATTTTCAAATTTAATTTTTAATAATTTACTTAAGTCATCTCTACAGTCTCTTAGAATTTTTTCATCTTTATTAGAAAAAGGTTCTAAGATAGCGCTATAACCTCCATAAAACATTTTAAGTTTAAGATTAAATTCTTTTGGAAAAATATAGTCCTGAATTCTTTTATTTAATTCAATAGCTATATCTTTATAATCCATATCAGGATCTATATATGATGGCCAATAATTGGTGTTTTTTGTATTTAAATTACAACAATCAAATAATGTCATATGAAAACTAGATGGAGGTAAATAGAAATAAGTTTTTTCAGGATTAAAATTTTCTATTTTTTTTTGAAAACTAATTATCTCATCTGATAAATTAGTATTCAGAGGGATATTGCAAATTATTGTGCACCCTGGAAATGGTAAAGGATTTCCTTCATCGTCAAATTTATTTTCTGCACCATTTAAACTATAACCTTCAAGTTTACCTGATAAAAATTTTTCCTCATTATTAACTATGTTTAAATCCATTTAAAAAAGCTAGAACCATTTTATATTTTCTTTTTCACAAAGTTCCTTCAACCTTAGTGGATAATCTGTCATAATACCATCTACACCGTACTCAATCATTTTTAACATTTCGTACTCTTTATTTACTGTCCATACATTTACTGGCAAATCTTCTTGATGAGAAATGTCGACTAGTTTTTTTGTAATTTCTTTTCGGTATGGATGCCAAGCTTTTCCACCTTGAGACTTTATAATTTTTGGTAATTCATGATCTTCATAAAAAGGCAAAAAACTCATCCAAGGAGATCTATTGTATATAGTTTTTTTAATTTTCATTCCCCTCACCTGTTGATAAGTTAAATATGCCCTTGATATTTCAGGATATTGGTTTTTAATTTCTGTCAAAGTTCTCCAATCAAATGAAGAAACAATTATTTTGTCCTTTAAATTTGATTTGTTTATCTCATTGACAACTAATTTTACAGTATCCTCTGGAGCAGGTGTTAAATTTTCTTCATTTGGTGTAGATTTAATTTCTAAATTTATTAGTAAGTTTTCAGACATATTTTTTGAAGATAGATCTAATAATTCAGAAAGTTTTGGTATTCTTTGATTTTCTAAAGTTTTTTGATTAATAAATCGTCTTCCATATCTAGATAATTTATTTATTGAACCTACATCAAATTTTAAAAGTTCTTCATAAGTTAAATCAAATATTTTTATATTTTCATCCTCTATCCAATTTCCATTATTATCTTTTGTAAAACTTGGATCCAATCTAAAATCATGAGTAATAACTGGTATAAGATCCTTAGAAATTAATATGTCTGTTTCGTATGAATTAATTTTATTTTCAAATAAATATTTAAAACTTTCTAAAGTATTTTCAGGAAGGTCTCCTCTGGCTCCTCGGTGTCCGTAAATTTTTATATGATTTGGTTTATTTAAAATCAAATTTAATTAACTCTTTTGCCGGTACTTTTATCAAAAATATAATATTTATTATTCTCAATATTTAGACTTAGATTGCTGCCTTTTTCAATAGTTTGATTTCCTGGACACCTGTAACAAAAGTCTTTTTTATCTTTCAATTGACCATAAACAAGATTATCCGAACCAAGCTGTTCCACTAAGTCTACTTTTAAATTAATTAAACCATTTTCAGTTTGACTTAAATGCTCAGGTCGTATTCCTAATATAACATCTCCATTAAAGTCACTTTGTATATCTTTAATTTCAAAACCCTCTGCAGATAATGTTTTGTTTTTTATATTACCGTCTAAAAAATTCATTTGTGGTGAACCAATAAAACCAGCAACAAATAAAGATTTGGGATTATCATATATCTCGATAGGGGTTCCTAATTGTTCAATGATTCCGTTGTTAATAACTGCTAATCTATCAGCAAGTGTCATGGCCTCAACTTGATCATGCGTAACAAATATACTTGTTACCCCTACTTTCTGTTGAAGTTTTTTAATTTCAAGTCTCATTTGGATTCTTAATTTTGCATCAAGGTTTGAAAGTGGTTCATCAAATAAGAATATTTTGGGATTTCTTACAATTGCTCTTCCCATTGCAACTCTTTGTCTTTGACCACCTGACAACATCGAGGGCTTTCTCTGTAAAAAATCTGAAATTTGTAACAGCTTAGCTGCATCATTTACTTTTTGCTCGATTGTTTCTTTATCAATTCCTCTATTTTTTAAACCATAAGCTAAATTATTATAAACGTTCATATGTGGGTATAACGCATAATTTTGAAATACCATCGCAACATCTCTTTCTGATGGATCAACTTGATTAATTAATTTTCCATCAAGGCTGATATCTCCCTCGGTTATATCTTCTAGACCAGCTACCATTCTCAATAAAGTTGATTTTCCACATCCACTAGGTCCAACAAAAACCATAAATTCTCCTTCATCAATACTTAATGATGTTTCATGGACGGCTTTAGTTCCGTTAGGATAAATTTTTGTTACATTTTTTAAATCTAGAAAACTCATTTATTTCTCCGTTTGAATTAAACCTTTTATGAACCATTTTTGCAAAATTACTACCACTAAAACCGGAGGTAACATTGATAAAATAATATACGCAAATCTCTCAGCTGTTCTTGGAAGAGCAACACCCTCGTAGCTTTCAGTAAATATAATTTTCATTCCCATTACAACCGTCCAATATTTTTCACTTGTAGTCATGATTAGAGGCCATAAATATTGACTATATCCATAAACAAACATAAATATAAACATAGCTGCAATCATAGTTTTGGACAATGGAACCAAGAAATCTATAAAAAATCTCCAACTATTTGCACCGTCAAGTTTGGCTGACTCAAGCAATTCATCTGGAATAGTCCTATAAAATTGTCTAAAGAAAAAAGTTGCAGTTGCAGATGCAACTAAGGGAAGAATTAGGCCTGTGTAAGAATTTGTTAAACCTAAATCTGATACAATTTTATAAGTAGGAAAAATTCTTACTTCCAAAGGTACTAGCAAAGTAATAAAAATTAACCAAAAAATAGGTACTGCTAATTTAAATCTATAATACACAAGGGCATATGCTGACATTGCAGAAATAGTTACCTTAAGGGTTGCTATTCCTAATGCCATTATAAAGCTATTGATAAACATCTTTGCTGCAGTAACTTCTTCTGACCAGCCACCTTTTTCATTTAAAACTTCATTATAGTTTCTTGAAAAATATTCACCTATATTAAATTTCATACCCTCAGTTAATATAGTCACTGTATCATGAGTGGAACTTGCAAAAGATATCCAGATAGGTACAACCATTAACAATACACCTAATATAAGAATTATATGAGCTAATATCTGAAGTGGTTTAATTTTCATTTATCTTGAAAAACTCCTTTAATAAAATGTTTTTGTAAAATGATTATAATTAAAACTGGTGGAACCATAGACATCATTACAAAAGCAAAACGATGAACAATTGATCCTGACATCATCTTTAATCCCATAACAACTGTCCAATATTGTTCTGAAGATGTTACTAATAGTGGCCATAAATATTGATTATAACCAAAAACAAACATAAAAATAAACATAGCAATAATCATGGTTTTTGACAGGGGAACTAAAAAATCAATAAAAAATCTCCAAGTATTTGCACCATCTAATTTTGCTGACTCAAGTAATTCATCTGGTACAGTTCTATAGAATTGTCTAAAAAATAAAGTTGCTATTGCTGAAGCTGAAATAGGAACAATCAATCCAAAATAAGAATTTACCAAATTAAGTTTAGCCATAACTGAGTAAGTAGGAAAAATTCTTAACTCTAAAGGCACCAAAATTGTTACAAAGATTAACCAAAATAAAAATGTTGCATATTTAGTTCTATAATAAACTAAAGCATATGCGGCCATAAGAGAGGTGAAAACTGATAACAAAGCTACTCCAGTCGCCATTATAAAACTGTTAAAAAACATTTTTAAAGCGGTTATTTCTTTAAAAAAACCTCCTTGATACAATAAAACTCTTAAATAGTTTTCATGAAAACTATCACCTATAAAAAACTGAAGACCATGGGAATAAATAAATGAGCTTGTATGAGTTGAGCTAGCAAATATCATCCACACAGGAACTACCATAATAGATATTCCTATAAATAAGATAATATGTGAAAAACTTGATGTGAATAATCTAGTCATTAATTGTAATGTATTTTCCCTTCAATATATCTAAATTGAAAAATCGTAATAAATAAAACAATCAACATCATCATTATTGATTGAGCACCAGCACTTCCTAAATCTAGTCCTCTAAATCCATCCATGTAAGCTTTATAAACTAAGGTTCTAGTTTCTCCAGATGGAGCTCCTATTGTTGTTGTATCAATAATTCCGAATGTATCGAAAAAAGCATAGGTAATATTAATAATAATTAAAAAAAATGTAGTCGGCATTAATAAAGGAAATGTAATTGTCCAAAATCTTCTAAAACTACTTTTGCAATCAATCATAGACGCCTCAATTACAGATACTTGAATAGCTTGCAGACCTGCTAAGAAGAAAATAAAATTAGCGCTAATTTGTTTCCAAGAACCAGCTATAATTACATAAATATAAGCATCAAAAACACTTTCATACCAATTAAACCCCCACAAATCACTGAACAAATGGTAAAGAAGTCCAAATCTTTCACTAAAAAAATAATTTGCCATAACACCCACTACTGCTGGCGCAATTGCATAAGGCCAAATTAAAAGAGTTTTGTAAGCACTTTTACCATGAATTACTTTATTGGCTTGAACAGCAAGCAACAATCCAATAGCCCCTGTTATAAGTGTGATAACAAAGCTATAAATAATAGTAAACTTAAAAGCTGTTAGATAGGCCGGGTCATCAAAAATAAATAAAAAATTATCAATACCTGCAAATTGAGTACTTATTCCAAATGCATCTTGAATAGTAAATGCATCTTTAAAAGTTTGTATTATTGGCCAATATAAAAATATTAATAGAATTCCTAGCTGAGGTGCTAAGAAAAGATATTGAGAATAATTAGATTTAAATTGAACTTTTTTCATACATATAAAAATGAGGAGGATATTAAAGTATCCTCCTCATTAATATTATTTTTTAAAGAGTTTTAGCAAATTGTTTTAACAATTTCGCTGCGCCCTTGTCCATGTTCTTAAGACCTTTTTCAATAGAGATCTTACCGTTTAACATTGGCTCAACATTTTCATAAATTACTTCACGAATTTGTGGCCAGTTACCAGCTCTATATCCACCAGGAATAGTCGAACCTTCTAAGCTTAATTGTTCACCAACAGCTTTGTGGTAAGGAGAAGTTCTATAAAAGTTAATAGTCTCAGCTAACTCTATACCACCTTTAGTCACTGCAGAATAACCAGTCATGTTGTGGTAATACAGATCCATTTCTGGAGAACCCATAAATTCAATGAATTTAGCAAGTCCTTTATATTCTTCTTCAGTGTGTCCGTTTAAAATCCAGTTAGCAGCACCACCAATAAATGTTGGATACTCTTTTCCTTTAGTAACTGAGTCCCAATAAGGAATATGATTTACTGAGAAGTTGGGTACAACACCTTTCATTCCACCAAATGATGCAGCAGAACCAAACCAGAAAGCAGCTTCACCAGCTATAAAAGGAGCTTGGTTATCTCCCCATGCTCTTCCCTTGTAACCATATAAACCACTTTCATACCATTCTTTAACTTTTTTCCAGTGCATTACAAATGCATCTGTTTCAGCAAATAAAGTTTTTGTTGGAACAGCATCGTAACCATTGTTTCCATCAGTCATTAACAGGTTATGTCTTGAAAAGAAATTTTCTGTCCAAATCCAAGGAAAGTGACTTTGAACTAAAGGAATGTATCCAGCAGCTTTAATTTTTGGAGCCATAGCCTCAAATTCTTCATAAGTTTTTGGAACCGATTCAATTCCTACTTTTTTCAATATGTCCATGTTTGCATACATCAAACAAGTTGAACTATTAAAAGGAACACCAATCATTTTTCCATCAGAGTCAGCATAGAAATTTTTAATTCCTGGAATGTAGTTATCTGCATTTACATTAATTCCATATTTCTCAGCCATTTCTTCAAAACCAATCACAACACCATTTTTTACTTGTGCTACCATAATTGCAGCTCCAGCATCATAAACCTGTGAATAGTGCGGTTGGTCACCTGCTCTAAAAGCCGCAATAGTTGCAGCCATGTTATCTTCGTAACTTCCTTTACCTGTCGGAATGACAGTGTAATCATTTTGAGAAGCATTAAATCTATTTGCAATTTCTATAATCACATCACCTAGAAAACCACTGTTTCCATACCACCAGTGAATCTCTGTCTTAGAGTAACTGTTAGATGTAAAAGAAAATGTAAATAGTATTGTTAAAATACTTAGTATCTTTTTCATTATTTCCCTCCGTTAATTAAATTTAATTAAAATATAAATTTATAAGTGAAACATATAAAAATTATTAAAGTATTGTTACAAATAAATTAATTTTTTTTTAGATGATGTTTAATAAAGTAAAAAAATTTTCTACTTCAGGTTTAATTTTTTTTTAGATAATTTAATCTTCCAATTATCTCATCTCGATCCATATAATAGCCTTGTAGATGTCTATGTCCTGAGTTTGGATCAAATTCAGTTCGACCATGAAGAAGTCTTCTGTTGTTAAATGAAAATATATCACCTGGTTCTAATCTAAAATTAATTTGAAATTTAGCATCATGTAATAAATTACCAAATCGGTGATGTGCCCTATAAACAGAGTCCATTATATCAGGATGACAGTCTAATGCGTCTAAAGTTGCAATACTGTACCGAATATCATTGTAATCTCCATCTTTAGTAAGTGAAATTGCAGTACCATAAACGCTTCTAACTGCTTCTTGAGTATAGTCTTTATCTCTAAATTTTAGAGGAGTATTAACTAAAATATCAAAAAAGTCTTTTTCATTTTTTTTCAAATAATCTGCAACAGCGAATGCGTCTACAGCAGATGAATTACCTCCCTTTGCAGAGTTAACCAAACAATGTAAAAACTGATATCCTGGTGGATTTTCAAACCAAGGAAGGTCCATGTGATTTCTCAAAGCATGAGCTGTATAAGCTGAGTTATTTGGTTTTGGAATATTTATTACCTCAAATGGAGTTTTAAAAAAAGTTTCTCGTATATGACTAATTCTATTTAAAACTTTAAAAGCAGAATTTTTTTCTGTTGGTGCATTTTTAACAATTGCTATTCCTGTATAATGTAAAAGCTCTAACCATTTGATTAATCCATCTTCTGAATTAATAATTTCGTCATGATCTATTTCAATTGATTTTAAATTATTTTGTAAAGAATTATCCCAAAGCTTGTATGGTGAAACATATTTGGTTTTATTTTTAATTGTGTAGCAATTTTCTCTCAGCCATGAAGTGTCATATGAACTTTTGTGATCACCTTCACTCCATTCTATCTCTAAACTGCCGTTTGCAGCTATTTTATAATTTTTTGGATTAATATCTGTTGAAACGTTTAAAATATTAAACATTCTGTGACGCGAGTCTTTGTCATGTGCTGTTGGACAATTATCTCTTAACCACAAATAGTTAAACTTACTTTCCTCACCATCATCCCAAATAACTTTTAAATAATTAGAGTTTTTTTCTAATTTTGAAATTAAGCTCATTAGTAATCATTATATATAAAGAGTAAAAATTCAATTCAATTTATAGTTGTAAATAGGATTCAGCTCTTGTGTTTTGTCTTCATTCATTATTAAATCTTGATAATAAAACTTAACCTTAAGGAGATAATTTAATGAAGTTTTTTAAAAAATTAATTTCTGCGGCTTTCTTTGGATCATTTTTATTAGCAACTACTGCTAATGCAGGTGACTGCAAAGCTAGACTAGGGGATTTTGACTGGAGTAGTGCAAACATTCATACTGCTATTTCAACATTTATTCTTGAAAAAGGATATGGATGTGAAGTTTCAGTAACTAAAGGAAGTACTACACCGATTATGGCTGCTCACTATGATAAGCAGTTAGATGTAATAACTGAAGTTTGGTACGACAATATTATTGCAAACTACGAGCCTCACGAAAAAGCTGGTACGATCAAAAATATTGGAGTTAATACTCCAGACTCTCAGCAAGCTTTCTATGTAGATAAAGCTACAGCTGATAAATATAATTTAAAATCAGTTGATGATATGAAAGATCCAAAAATAGCTGCACTATTTAGCGATCCAGAAGATCCATCAAAAGGTAGAATGACTAGCTGTATTTCAGGTTGGACTTGCTACACTGTAAACTTAGTAAAACAAATAGAGTATGGTTTGGATAAATACTATACTAACTTTGATCCAGGTTCAGGTGGAGCATTAGATGCTGCTATTGCAGGAGCTTTTGCAAAGAAAAAGCCAATTTTTACATACTACTGGGCACCAACTGGTTTAATGGGTAAAGTTGATCTTGTAAGATTAACAGAACCAAAATTTGATTCTGATTGTTGGAATAAAATGTCTGCTGTTGTTGAAGACATCAAAGCTAATGGACCAGATGCTTACAAAAAATCTTGTGCTTGTGAATATAGAGATATGGCTCTAACAAAATCTGTTTTAACTGATTGGGCAAAAGCTAATCCAGCTGAAACAGCTTTCTTAGAAAAGTATACTATTCCTACAGCAGTAGTTAATAAAATGTTAGCCTTCTATGAAGATGAGTCAGATGGTGATATGGAATTAACTGCTAAAGAGTTTTTAAAAACTGAAGCAATGTGGAAAAGTTGGGTACCTGCAGACGTAGCTAAAAAAGTATCAGCTGCTTTGTAATCCAATTTATAATAAATAATTTGAAAGAGCCCTTTACTGGGCTCTTTCTATAAATAAAAATAATCATATATGTTCAAAAATAAAAAAGATTTATTTAATATCGGTCTATTAGTAGTTTTCATATGGTTATTAATTACCAGCTACGGTTCATCAAAAAGAAAACCTGATTCAGTTGGTGAATTATTAAATGATTTTTCCTGGTTAAGTGATTGGCCCAAGTGGTTAGACCTACCTTTAATGAAATGGATTAACAAATGGTTTAAAGCTTTAAATGAAAACTATGGTTTTATTTTTGAAGCAATAAACAATGTTTTACTTGCGATGTTGATGGGGTTAAAAAATTTTTTAGTTCAAGCTCCATGGCCAGCAGTTATTATTGGCGTTGTTGTTCTTACATATTTTGCAAGTGGAAAGAAAATTAAAACCACTGTTGCAGTAGGTTTTTGTACTTTTTTTATAGGTTTTTTACACCCAAGATTTTGGGATAAAGCAATTGAGACAACATCAATAATGTTAATAAGTATTTTTTTATGTCTTGTAATTGGAGTTCCCATTGGAATTTGGATGTCTAGAGCAAACAAGGTTAGAGAAAAAATTCTGCCAATACTTGATTTAATGCAGACAATTCCAGCATTCGTTTACTTAATACCAGGCATTATGTTATTTGGTTTAGGAGCTGTGCCTGCAATTATAGCGACATTTATTTATGCGGTACCTCCATTAGTTAGATTAACAGATCTTGGAATAAGATTGGTTGATACCGAGGTAATTGAAGCCGCTGATGCTTTTGGTGCAAGCAAAAAACAAAAATTATGGGGAGTTCAAATTCCTTTAGCACTTCCAAACATCATGCAAGGAATTAACCAATGCACCATGATGGCTTTATCAATGGTGGTTATTGCATCAATGATTGGGACAAGAGGTTTAGGAGATGAAGTTCTTCTTGGTCTACAACAACTAAATGTTGGTCGAGCAGCAGAAGCCGGTATTGCAATTGTATTATTGGCAATCGTCTTAGATAGAATTACCCAGTCTTATGGTGAAACTCTTCAAGAGAGAAATGCTCCAACTAAAAAGGCTAAAAAATAATGTCAAAAATTGAAATAAATAATATTTATAAAATTTTTGGTAACGATCCAGACTCTGTGATGGATATGGTTAAAGGTGGATCAACAAAAGATGAAGTGCTTGAACAAACAGGACATACCGTTGGTTTGGATAATGTATCTCTAAATATTGAAGAAGGAGAAACTTTTGTTTGTATGGGTTTATCAGGTTCTGGAAAATCAACACTGATAAGACACTTAAATAGATTGATTGATCCAACTGCTGGAGAAATTTTCATAGATGGTGAAAATGTTATGAGTTTCAATCCTCAGCAATTAATTGATTTTAGAAGACATAAAATGAGCATGGTCTTTCAAAGATTTGGGTTATTCCCACATAAAACAGTAATGCAAAATGTCGGCTATGGTTTAGAAATGCAAGGAAAATCAGAAGAAGAAAGAGACAAGATCGCTATGGAAAAAATTGAGGCTGTTGGTCTTAATGGATTTGAAAACCAATTTCCAAATCAATTATCAGGAGGAATGCAACAACGTGTAGGTTTAGCAAGGGCGTTAGCTACTAATTCAGACATTATGTTAATGGATGAAGCGTTTAGTGCATTAGATCCACTTATTAGAAGTGATATGCAAAAACAATTAATTGATCTTCAATCAGAATTAAAAAAAACAATTGTATTTATTACTCATGATCTAGATGAGTCATTAAGACTTGGAGATCATATTGGAATATTAAATGCAGGAAAATTAGTACAGGTTGGTACACCTGTTGATATCATAATGAATCCTGCTGACGATTATGTAAAAGCATTTGTTAAGGACGTTAACAGAGCAAAAGTTATCAAAGCTAAAATTATTATGACAAAAGCTAATGAAACAAATGGTATTGATAAATCAAATCTAGTTAAAGTGAATGAGGATCAATTTATAGAAGAATTTTTACCACAAATAGTTTGCACTAATGCTAATTGTGAAGTGGTTGATAAAAGTGGAAACGTAACAGGTTATATAACTAATAAAGAATTACAGTCATCATTAACGAAATCATAATTAATGGTTAACCAATCATTAAAAAATAAAAAAATAATTATATCAGCAGGCGCATCTGGAATTGGTTTAGCCACTGTAAAAGTATGTCTTGCTAGAGGGGCTACTGTATATCTATGTGATATAGATAGTAAATCTCTAAATAAACTTAATAAACATCCGCTTAAAAATAAAAGATTATTTGCATATCTTTGTGATGCATCAAATGAATATCAGGTTTCAGTTTTTTTTGAAAAAGTTATAAAAAAAACAAAAAAAATTGATGCATTAGTTAATAATGTAGGTATTTCAGGGCCAACAGGATCGCTTGAAAAATTAAAATCTAAAGATTGGGAAAACACTCTACATGTAGATGTAAATAGCCACTTCTATTTTACAAAAAAAGCTATTCCATTAATTAAAAAATCTAAAAATGGATCAATAATCAATATTTCATCTACTGCTGGCATACTTGGTTTTCCACTTCGATCCCCTTATGCTGCAAGTAAATGGGCAATAATTGGAGTTACAAAAACATTAGCCATGGAGCTTGGTAAATTTAATATTAGAGTAAATGCAGTATGTCCTGGAACAATTAAGGGAGATAGAATGAAAAGAGTAATAAGAGATAAAGCAAAATTTACCAAAGTTTCAACAAAAACTATTGAAAAAGATTTTGTGTCTATGAGTTCAATGAAACAATGGGTTTTAGAAGAAGATATTGGGAAGATGTGTTCTTTTCTAATCTCAGATGACTCAAGTAAAGTATCTGGACAGGTAATTTCTGTTGATGGTCACACAGAAAGAAACGATTAATTTATCTTAATTTTTTTTCGTATTTTTTTCTAAGCTTTTGAAGCTCTACTAAATATTCATCTCTAATGTTTGAAATTTTGGTAACTGATTTTCCTTTTGATTGTTTTTTAGTTCCTTTAACTAATTTATCAATTAACCTATTAGACAAACTTGGAGCCTTAAGTTTTGTCCATGGAAGTTTTAAAGCTGGTCCAAATTGTTCCAACATATGTCTCATACCGGCTTTTCCTCCTGCTAAATGAAAAGTTAAAAAGGTTCCCATTAATGACCATCTTAAACCTGGTCCATCTTCAATTGCTCTATCTAAATCCTCTGTAGTTGCGTGACCTTCATTAATAATATGCAGCCCTTCTCTCCATAAAGCTTCTTGTAATCTATCTGATAAATAGCCGGGCAACTCATGTTTAACCATTATTGGATTCATTGAAATTGAATTGTAAAACTTTTTAGCTTTATTTAAATATTTTTTAGATGTCTTTTTTCCAGGAACAATCTCAACGGCAGGCAATAAATAAACTGGATTGAAAGGGTGTCCAATGATTGCTCTTTCAGGATTTTTACATTTAGAATAAATTCTTGTTGGTAGCAATCCTGAGGAACTTGAAGAAATAATTGCATTAGGTTTAGAATATCTTCCGATAGTGCTCATTAACTTAGTTTTTAAGGAATAATTTTCACTTGCACATTCTTGAATAAGATCTGCATCTTTTAAAGCTTCCTCAATAGAGGTAAAATATTTAAAATTTTTTAGATTAAGTTTTTTTTTATTAAAAAGTTTTTTTACAGATGGCCAAGTTCTCTTAATCTCAGCTATCAAATTTTTTTTTAATTTAATGTCTTTATCGTAAGCATGAACAACTTTGTTGTGTGCTAAACATCGAATAATCCAGCCTGTTCCAATTACTCCAGTTCCAACAACTGCTATTTTTTTGATTTGAGACATTACTTGTGTTTAACAAGTTTTAACTTTTCTCTTGTTTCAGATGGTGTCATTGGCGTGTAGCCAATCTCATCAATTATTCTTATAGCTTTTTCAACTAATTGAGCATTAGTAGCAAGTTTCCCTTTTGATAAATATAAATTATCCTCTAGTCCAACTCTTGGATTTCCTCCCATTAAAGCTGTTTGGGCAACAAATGGCATTTCATTTTTTGAAATTGCAAAACCAGACCATACACCTTCTTTTGGCATTATATCTTTCATTGCTTGCATTGCTAAAGTAGTTGCCGGTGCACCCCATGGTATTCCTAAACACATTTGAAACATAGGTGGATCACTTAATAATCCTTCTTTATATAGCTGAGCTCCAAACCACATATTTCCCAGATCAAATGCTTCTATTTCGGGTTTGACACCAATTTCTTTTAATTTTTTTGCAGCTTTTCTTAAATCATTTGGTGTATTAACAGTAATAGTTGAACCGTCACCAAAATTTAAAGTTCCAGCATCGAGCGTACAAATCTCAGGAAGAAATTGCTCAGCATTTGCAATTCTTTCCATAACATTTGCCATATCAGTCATAGGTCCAAAATCTAAAGGGTTATCACCTTGACCTATATCAAGATCTCCACCCATGCCTGTGGTTAAATTAATTATTACATCAGTGTCACTTGAACGAACTCTATCCACAACTTCTTTGTATAATTCTAATCTTCTACTTGGAGTGCCATCTTCTTCTCTAACATGAATATGAGCTATAGCGGCTCCAGCTTTTGCGGCCTCAATTGAAGCTGTTGCAATTTGTTCTGGAGTTTTTGGTAAATCTGGATGTTTACTAGCAGTATCACCTGAACCAGTTACAGCACATGATATAAATACTTTATTGTTCATTTTAATAATGAAAAAATATACTCTAGATTAATAAAAATGAAAATAAATGAATTAAAACAAGATTTAGCAGCAGCATTTAGATGGACAGCTAGACTTAATATGAACGAAGGAATAGCTAATCATTTTAGTGTTTGTCTTCCTAATTCAAACGATTTTTTTGTTAATGGTTCTGGATTACACTTTAGCTCAATTAAAGCTAGTGACATGGTTTTAGTAGAACAAGACAAAATTGATGAGATTAAAAAAAAGCCTGAAGTAGTTGACCCAACAGCATTACATATTCACGGAACAATTCATAAAAAAGTTCCTCATGCTAGGTGCATACTTCATGTTCACTCAAAATATGCTACAGCATTATCAGCCTTAAAAAACCCTGTATTACAACCAATAGATCAAAATACTATGAGGTTTTATAATCGTGTTTCAATTTATAATGATTTTGGAGGACTAGGTTTTGAAGATGAGTCAAATAAAATGGCGTCAGCTATTGGAAATAATCGTTCTATGCTTCTTGCGAACCACGGAATATTAACTTTAGGTCAAACTGTTGCTGAAGCATTTGATGAATTATACTATTTTGAAAAAGCCTGTGAAACATATTTAACAGCACTTTCTACTAACAAAGAATTAAATATAGTAAGCTCAGAGGTCGCTGAAAAAACAGCACAAGAATGGGAAAATTATCCTGTAAATATGGGTGAACAACATTTAAATGAAATAAAAAAAATACTTGATAAAGAGGATATGAGTTACAGAGATTGATATGAGAACACTAATAATTATTTTTATAATTTTTACCACACCTTTATTTGCAGCAAAAGTTGAGCGATTAGGTTTTTATAATATACAAGAGCTTCTTGAAGACGACAATTTAACCTACAAAATTATTAAAAGTTGTGTTTCTTTAAATTCTGCAATAACAGAAATAACAAGAGAAGATCATCCAGAATTATCAAAGAGTTTTTTTGCAACAGCCAATTACTTGTATCCATTTGGCATTCTCACTTTAGCAAAAATAAAAAAAATGAATTATCAAGATGTAGAAAAAGAATACCAAAACAGTGTGGGCACTCAGGTATCTAATTATATGGATTTTATGAAAGAAAATGGAGTTGCCAATCAAAGCTTTATAAAAGGAACTTTTATTGGAGATGATCTAAATTTTTGTAATGAAATTAGATCAGCAATAGAAATAACCATTGCAGAAACTAAAAAATTAAAATCAAAAGACTAAACTAAATTATTCAGATTTTTTCTTAAATTTTGGAATTTTAGATTTCTTTTTCTCTTTTTTCTTAAATTTAGGAAT
>CACDYK010000001.1 GCA_902556905.1 uncultured Pelagibacteraceae bacterium | reverse complement strand
GCAGCGTGTGTATCAAACCCGCCTACTTCAAAAACTGCAACTCTTGGTCCATCAGGCTCTTTCATTAACGTACCTGCCTCGTTAGCTAATGAATATAGGTCATCTGCTGCATAAGATCTTTCTTTAGGCCTAGATTTTATTATTTCTAGCATACCTATAAGTTCATCTTCAGATCTTTCTGAATAAACATCTTTTAATAAAGATAAAACTTTATCTGTAGGTAATTTTCCTTTTGTTGGAAAATAATTATTATTTTGTGGCACCCCTCTTAGAAGTAACGGCATTGGTAATGCTAAGGCTAAGCCTTTTTGCTTTAAGCCAGCTACATTCATTCCTCTTCCAAGCCATCCTGTTTTTTCTTTGTAAGGAATTTTACCCCCAGACTCCATTAAATTTTGACCATCAAAATGAGATCGTTCTGTATAAGGAATGTTTGTAGCATGAACTACTGTACCTTTTTTTTCTTCCCATAGTTCGTGGAAACCTTTTAAAACTGGATGTAGAGAAAAATCAGAATTTAATTTTATAGTCTCATCTAAAATTAATTCTTTTCTTCTTTTTGTAAGATCTTTATCACCAATTACGGGAACAGCGCATAAAGCATCCATACCCCCTCTAAGCATTACCACTACTAGATTTTTTTTAGCTTTTGTGGCTGAATATACAGGAATTCCTGATCCAGCTAAAAATAAAGTTGCTAAAGAACCTTTTAAAAAATTTCTTCTAGTTATTTTCATGCTCTTAAAACCTCAGGTAAATTAAATAATAATATATGCTTATCAATTGGTTTGTCATTTTGATTTAGTAGTTTCATTATTTTATCAGGATCATCAAAATTATTATTCACCACCTTTTCATAAAATTCATTATTTTTGTTATCCGGTTTTAAATTAATATATCCTTGTCTTGCATACAAAAGTCTTCTGATAATTAATTCTGGAGACATCCAATCCTCTGCCAAATCAGAGTAACCATTTGGTTGTTGTGAAAGATAAGGATGATGACCCATATCCTTCATAAACCAATGAGGTTTTGCTTGATATGGATCAGGTCCTGAACCTAATTTATAATTATCAAACTTTTCATCTGCTGCTGGCCATTTTGCATCAGTCATCGTTCCCATTTGCAACCACCAATTTTCAGGATTTTGAAATTTTGCGTATTTGTTATTAAAATTAAATGCAACTTCGATTGCTGCTTTGTGAATTTCTGGTAAATATCCATTACTTTTCTTCCACGCTTTCACTATTGGGTCAGTCATTTCTTTAGTTGGATAATCGGTAATTAAATATCTACAGAGTTTATAAGCTATAAATTCACTGGTTGATGGATGATTAGCTAAAAACTTTATTGCTGCTGGCAACCCCTTTTTTCCCTTTGGAAATTCTATGCCCCAAAATATTTTTTTTCCAGGTTCATGATATTTTCTTTGAAATTTTACATCAGCGGTTTCAAGAGCTGTTTTATGCTTTGAGTCATCATATGCCCAACCTGTCATAATCAACGCTAATTCTTGAATGTTTTCTTGAGTATACCCTGAATTAGGTGAAACAGTGTGCAACTCAAGTAATTCTCTTGCATGATTTTCATTAATTGTTGCTGGTCTTTTTTTTCTTTTTCTCCAATCAGCTCTAGCATCTTCAGATTTAGGTCCTACATTTTCACTATTATCCAAATGAAGTATCATAGCCCAAGCAACTGTTGCTTCATAAGTTAACTCTTCAAAAGTTTTATTTAAATTTTCTCTAATTGACTCTCTTTGGTAGGCACCTGTTGAATAGTATGACAGCATGTCTTTATCACTTATAGTAAAATGATTTGTCCAAAAATACCAAAGCTTTGCCAACACTGGGTGATCGCTTGACGTTGCTTCTTTATGTCTTATGGCTATCTCTAGATTTCTCCAAAATTTTTGACCAGTAGCATCTCGTAGTAAATTTTTAGCAGCTTTATATCCTTTTTTATCTTTCTTAAATTTTTTTCTAAGTTTTTTTCTGTCGTTATAAACCCATTCCCTATAAAGTTTTCTCATTTCTTTTTCAGAATAAATTTTTCCTTTATAAGAAAAATCTGGGATTTTTTCTGAAATTTGTGAAGTTGCCCAAACTAATGGATCTGATGGAATTTTTTCATCTGGTTTTAAACCAAAAGCAACTTTTCTAAAAAAATTCTTCATAATATTTTTTTGTTGTCCCTTGATTTACAAGTCAGCACAACCAGACTTGATTAATTAAATTTTATTTCTTTTAAATTAATTAATCAAATATAAAATAACCTAAAATGGGTATTTAAATTACTTATATTTTAAAATCTTTAATATTAGTAGTCTCGTATTTTTCAAATGGCATGTGAATCCAAGGAGAACCCTTTAAAGACTCAACAAAATAATCTGGCTTAAATTTTGACTGCTCTTTATGCCATAAAACAGCTGTCTTAATTTTTTCATCTAAATAAAAACCATAAAATAACTCTAACCATTTTATACTTTTAATTAGAGTTTTACCTGAATCAGCAAGATCATCTACAAGCAAAACATGAGACCCCAAGTTTGGAGTTGTCTTTGCTAAATCACGTGAAAAAGTAAATTGGCCTTGTTGATCTAAGATATTCCCAGTACCCTTTTTATAAGACTCAACTGACATAATTGCTAGAGGCACATCAAATAATCGACTAAAAATATCTCCTACTCGAAGTCCTCCTTTTGCAATACATATAACTTGATTAAATTTACATCCATCCTGGTAAACTTTAATAGCAAGTTCCTCTATTTTTTTATTATAATCTTCCCAAGTAATATAAATATCTGACATAATTAAATATTTACTACTTTATAAAAGTATCATTAAATTGATTAGACACTCTAACAAAAGTGGTGCATTTACTTAGTTGTTTTAAAGAAGGTGCTCCAACATAAGTACAACTACTTCTGATACCTCCAAGCATATCTGATATGGTATCATTTATTTTTCCTCTATATTTTACACTGACAACTCTTCCCTCACTACTTCTATAATTTGATAAGCCACCATAGTGTTTTTTGTTAGCTGTAAGCGAACTTGATCCATAAAACTCTATATATTTATTTCCATTTCTTTTAACAATTTTACCATTTCCTTCATCATGGCCTGCTAGCATTCCACCAAGCATCACAAAATCAGCTCCACCACCAAAACCTTTTGCAACATCTCCAGGACATGTGCATCCACCATCAGCAATAATGTGAGCTCCTAAACCATGTGCAGCATCAGCACATTCCATAACAGCACTTAACTGCGGATAACCAACTCCAGTTTGAATTCTTGTTGTGCAAACACTTCCTGGTCCGATACCAACTTTTACTATATCAGCTCCACTCAATATCAGTTCTTGGGTCATATCTGCTGTAACTACATTGCCAGCTATAATAGTTTTTGTTGGGTATTTATCTCTGACAGATTTTATAAACTTACTGAAACGTTCGGAATATCCATTTGCAACATCTATACAGATAAATTTAATAAAATTAAATTCTTTCAACAATTGATCTAGTCTATCGAAATCTTCTTTTTTAATACCAATACTTAAAGCAATATTTTTGTAAATTGACTTAATTTTTTTGTATTGTTTTAATTGTTTAATATCATGTTGTTTAGTTAAACAAGTAATCATATTAAATTCAGACAGTTTTTCTGCAACACCAAGTTCACCAACACCATCCATGTTTGCAGCCATGATTGGAACTCCTGTCCATTCGTTATTACTATATCTAAATTTATAAGTTCTATTCAAGTCTACATCTTTACGACTAGATAAGGTGCTTCTTTTGGGTCTAAAAAGCACGTCCGAATAATCAAGCTTTACTTCCTCTTCAATTCTCATTTAACTATTAAACTATTATTATAAAACTAAATTACAAATTAATAAATCACCTGTGGATAAGTTTTGGTTAAATAAATTCAATTTATCACTAGTTTTAAAAGACTTTAAAATAGGATTTTTTTCATTTAACTTTTTCGATTTCAATAATGTTTTCTAAAGACTTATCCAACTCGTCTATATTTTCTCTTAAAGCTAAACTAGAGATTGAATAAATCATGATCAGTAATAAAACTAGAGGTATTGAGGTGATGATAGAGGCATTGTTTTTAATTAGAAGAATATAAAAAATTATAAATAACGCTGAACGAATTAAAACAGTTTTTCTAAAAACACTAATTATTGAAAGAGAATGTTTTAATAAATTAAAAAAACTCATTTTTGAGGGTCCAAAATATCTTGTTCCTCTTATAGAGGGAATAGATAATAAATTTTTTTCAGTTTTTTTTAATGACCCAGAAAAGCTGTTCCAAGTTGCTTTTTCATTAAGCATTTTTTCTACAGTTGACTTTGATAAACATGTAAAATTTCCAAATTTAATAGACTGACCAGTAAATGATAAAGTTAAAAACTTATGAAATTGATAGCAAAATTTAAAGAATAAACTTTCTGATCTCTTTGTTCTTTCTCCAATTATAGATTGATCTTTCGATTGTTCTGCAAACTTAATAAATTCTTTAATTTCCTCTGGTCTATCTTCTCCATCTCCATCCATGGGTATTACGTAATCAAATTCTTTTTTTTCAAAAATATATTTTAATCCAGACGCTATACATCTTGCATGTCCTTTATTCTCTCTCATATTTATAATTTCAATAGAATTAATATTTTCAGTATTTTGATATTGATCAATTATCTGATGAGAAGATGCATCGTTAATAACGATAATCGATATCTCTGAATTGAGATCATTTATTTCAGAATTAATATTTTCAATTAATTTAGTTAAACTCTCTCTGTCATTATAAATTGGAATTAAAATTATGTATTTTTTCATAACTATTTTGAACCAACACAGACATTATCAAGACACATATAATCTTTCAATTTATCAAGTTTTTCTCTTTCAACAAAACCCTCCCATATTGGTCTTGATTTGAGATGATATGATAAATTGCCTGCATTCCACTCATTTCCATAAACTACATTTATTTTAGAATTAAATTGTTGATCCCACGCATATTGAGTTTTTATAGCAATTTCTTTACCTGGATAATCCGTTCTTTTATTATCTTTTGACATTGAGACATACGAATAAAGTATAGGTGATAGAAAAAATAAAAAGATAAACCCAACCATAAATGGTTTTAACTTTTTAATATTTATTTGTGCTTGAAATAAATAGACAAATAAAGTTCCAAAAAACAAATAAAACGGTGTCATCCACATTGTTCTAATCTTAGATCCTGTGACTACAGAAGTTAAAAACATCAATGTTATTGGAAGAATATTAATAGCTAATAAGAAAAGAAGCTTCTTATCTTTAAGGTTAATCTTAAATTTTACTTTTTTTACCAGCAACCAAACCAAAATTAAGAATGGAATAAGTAATCCAATTTGTTTCATTAGAAAGATAAGTGGAAATTTAATATGGTCAATTAAACTAGATTGTTCTAATCCAGTTCTAGCAAGTCCATAAGTTATAGTAATAAATTCATTGTTATTTAACCAAATTAGATGAGGTACCAATACAATTAAAAATACCTCTAGAGTTATTAAGTACTTGAAATCAAATTTTTTATCTTTTTTGATAATAATTAAATAAATAAACAGAAGATCAATTGAAGCTAAGAGATAGATAAACAAATATTTTGATAAAAAGCCAAAAGCTGCGAACAATCCAACTAAAAAACAATCAGTAAATTTTATCTCTTTATTTTTATAAATTTTCCAAGAAAAATATACTGTTAAAGACCAAAAAGGCAACTGACATACATTTACATTAAATTCAGGGGTAGTGAAATTATAAAAATAAATTCCTTCAATTAATAATAAAGATATTAAACCTAATAAGTCGTTATTAAAAATTTCTTTAGAGAATTTAAATACATAATAAAAAGAAATAAGCACAAAAATTTGACTAAGCAAATAGTATGCCCAGTCTTGAGATCCAAAAATTTGAAAGAAAACTTCTGGAAAGAAAGCACTCATTGGAGGATGTTTATTAAATCCCCAGTCTAAATTACTTCCCCAGGCTAAAGCCTCAATGGTATCTAATGGTAAATTATGATTTGTTAAGTATGGAACTAAAGTCCAGAATATAAGATGAGATATAATAAAAATATAATAAATATTATTTATATTTCTCTTATTATTAGTCATTAATAAATATTTATAACAATTAGGCTTGCTTGACACCCCTAATTTGCTGAATATACTCCGGAAATTCAAATTTAAACTATGCCAAAGACTACTAAAGTTAAAAAAAAAGTTTCAAAACCAAAAGCTAAAGTTATAAAAGCAAAGCCTAAAGCTACAAGCAAACCTAAAGCTACCTCAAAAGCTCCTATAAAAATTTCAAAAACTTATGTTCCAAAAGACACTGAAAAATATATGTGTGAAAAACATAAAGTATTTTTTAGAATGAGATTAACAGAATGGAAAAAAGAATTAGTTAAAGCTAATAACGAAGCACTTTATTTTGGAAGTATGGACGACAATAGTATTTCTGCTGATGTGGTGGATCAAGCAAGCTCATACACAGATAAAAATGTAGAAATGAAAGCTATTAATAGACAAATTAAATTAATTTCTGAAATTGATAAAGCCCTAGCTAGAATTAGGGAAGATATCTATGGTTACTGCTTAGATACAGCTGAACCAATTGGATTAAAAAGATTAATTGCAAGACCAGTTGCAAAATACACTATTGCAGCCCAAGAAAAGCATGAAAAAAATGAAAAAGTTCATGCTGATGATTAAAAAATGAAAAAGAAAAATTCTAAACAAAATTCAATTTCTTTTCTTTTTGCTAAGAAATATATTTATATTTATTATCCCATTATTTGGATAGTTCTGTTATTGTATGTATTTACTAGATGAATAAAAAATTAATACTGATCATTGTTATTGTTTTAGCTATTGAATTATCAGGAAATGGTATTTTGACTTCTTTTTACAAATTACTTGGTAATTAATAATCTAAATTGATTTTTTTAATTTGCATCAAGCACTGCATGCAAAAATTGCTTAGTTCGATCATTTTGAGGATCCCCAAATAATTTCTCAGGAGGACCTTGCTCGAAAATTTTACCTTCATTAAAAAAACAAACTCTATCGGATATTTCTCTAGCAAATCCCATTTGGTGAGTTACCATTATCATTGTTAGATTATGTTCTTTGTTCAAAGATCTAATTACATTTAAAACCTCACCAACAACTTCTGGATCTAACGCAGATGTAATCTCATCTAACAACATAACCTTTGGTCTCATTGCTAGTGCTCTTGCAATAGCAACACGTTGTTGCTGACCACCAGAAAGTCTACTTGGGTGTTCGTCTTTTTTATCGGATAAGCCAACCAGTTCTAATAAATCAAGTGCTCTTTGTTCAGCTTCATCTTTCTTCATGCCTAAAACTTCTATTGGTGCTTCAACACAGTTTTGCAAAGCTGTCATATGAGGAAAAAGGTTAAATTGTTGGAACACCATTCCTATTTTAGATCTTCTTTCCCTTAAATATTTTTCGCTTGCTTCAACCATCTGTCCATTTACTTCCATGTGTGTCAAAGGTTCGTTATCAAGATGTATTACACCTTGATTTATTTTTTCTAACGTCATCAATACTCTTAAAACAGTAGTTTTTCCTGAACCAGATGGTCCAATTATTGAAACCATTTCATTTTTTTTAATTTCTAAATTCAATTTATCCAGAACAACTAGATCTCCATATTGTTTAGTTACATCTGAAAAATTAACAATGATATCTGAAGAATTTTTTTCCATATTAAAGTTGTTCTTTTTTTATTTTTCCTTGAGCTAGATTAACATTTTTTTCAATTTTTCTAATCCATATTGCTGCAGGAATTGATAACATTAAAAATATTATTCCTACTATAGTGTATGGTTCTAAATATCGGTAGTGATAACCACCAACTGCTGTTGCTGCATGGAACAATTCTGCAACACCAATAGTTGATAATAATGGAGTATCTTTGAAAATCCCCACCAAATAATTTCCCATTCCTGGAATGGCAATTGGAAACGCTTGAGGCAAAACTATTTTTCTATAAGTATAAAATGTAGAAAAATTTAAAGCTCTACATGCTTCCCATTGAGTTTTGGGAACACCTTCTAAGGCCCCTCTATACACTTCCGATAAATAGGTACCAAAATGAAGACCAATTGTTATCATTCCACACACCCAAGCAGATAAAGTGATACCAAATTGAGGTAATACAAAATACACAAAAAATAGTTGGATTAATAAAGGTGTTGATCTAATAAATTCAACAATTTCTCTATTAATTATATTGACTATCTTGATTGGAGTTCTTTGACCTAATAAGAATAATAAGCCAACAATTACAGCAATTGCGTAACCAACTCCTGCAGCTAAAATTGTATTTAAGGTTGCCAATAACATTTGTGGCAATATCTCAATTGCAAAATCCCATCTCCATTCTGCATTCATATTATTTTATTACCTTTCCTACTTTTCTTGCTGCTAAAACTTCTAACCAACGTAAAAATGGAACAAGAAAAAATCTTGAAATTATATAATAAATTAAAAGTGCAGTTCCAAAACATTGTGCAGAAAGCCATGTAATAGAATTTATTTGTTTAGCTTCAAATGTTAAATCAACTACTGTTACTAAAGCAACTAATGCAGTAGCTTTTAAAAGTTCCACTGTTAAATTTGCAGCAGGTGGTAATATAATTGGAAATATTTGTGGTATAATTATTTTTCGCATCCTTTTAGCAGGAGTAAAATTAAGAGCAAACGCACCTTCCCATTGTCCCTTTGGAACTGCAAGAATACCTCCTCTGACTATCTCGGCTCCATAGGCACCAAAATTCATACCTATTGCAACAACACCAGCAGTAAAAGCTTCTAGTGTTAAACCAAAAAAAGGTAACACGTAGTAAAACCAAAATAATTGTACCAATAAAGATGTACCTCTAAAAAATTCAATATAAACTGTGGCTGTTCCTTGAATTATTGGATTTTTTGATAAACGCATCAATCCAAATATTAATGAGATAATTACATAAAGAATAGTTGCGCAGATTAATACTTTAATTGTCGTAACTGTTCCCAGTAACATGGTTGGACCATGTTCTGTTAAAAATGCAAAATAACTCACTATAATACCTTAGTTATTAAAAAAAAATCAGGCGACGAATTTTTGTCGCCTGATTAAATCTAAATTTAATATATTTATTTAGTAGAACAAGCCCACGCAGTAGTCATTTCAGGAGGAGGTAATTGAGCTTTATCATAGCCATACTTACCAGCTCTTTCCAACATTTTGCTTGGGTTTGCTAAAACTTTTGCTAATGCAGCATTGAAATTATCTCTAAACTCAGTATCTGTTTTTCTAAAACCAATTCCAACTACGTTTACAGTTTCCATAGGCATTAACTTAGGATCTGTTACCTCAAATGCACCGTTAGTTTTTTCTTCGTGCTCTTTAGCACCAAAGAAAGTTTGAACAGCAACATCAGCTCTACCTGCTTTCATAGCAGCTAAAATTCCAACTTCACCTTCTACTAATAACATTTGGCTATCAGGTACACCAAACTTTTTAGCAGCTTCAACTGTATTAAAACCAGCACCAGTTACAAGTTTTGCACCTGTGCTAATTACATCAGCATAGTTGTTAATATTTTTTGGATTCCCTTTTGGCACTAACATTGCATCACCAAATACACCTATTGGGTCTGAGAAATTAATGTTGGCACATCTACTTTTTAGAATATACATACCACCAGTAATCATATCTGATCTGTTAGCATTAATTCCTGGAATTAATCCTGACCATTCAAATACTTTAGTTTCATGCTCAGTAATTCCCATTTCTTCAAGAACTGTCAAAGCAATCATGTTAACAAAACCTAAAGCTTCACCGTTATCGCCAGCGTATGCCCAAGGAACTGCTGTACCAAATCCAAGTCTTAACTTATGTCCATCTTTTAGTTTGTCAGTTAACGTTGCCGCATTAACATTCGAAACACTAAAAAGAATAATAAGAAAAACTGAAAGTGACTTAATTAATTTTTTCATTATCTCTCCTCTTTGTTAAATAATAAGAAATAAGTTAACAAGATTCATGATTTGATGCAAATAATCTAAAAAGATAAGATCAACTTATAATTGAATTTTTAATTATAGCTCTATTTTGTTTCCAATATTTATTTCACCATCATCTAGTGCAGTTAAATAAATACCCATATCAAAATGATTATAATTTTTTTTTAATAATTGAAGTAAGTTAAATGAATTGTCGTCCGTTTTGGGTTTTAAATTTATAGCGACACATCTTGGAATATTTTTTTCAACTTTAAATAAAACATTATTTATTTTAATAGTTTTTCCAATCCATTCTCTCTCTTTCCAAGGCTCAATTCCATCGATACAAATATTTCCTCTAAATATTGAAGTCTCAATCTTCTTATTAGTTTTGTTCTCAAAATCATTGATGCTTTGAGTATTTAAAAGTGAGACTGAATTAACAAAATCTACTTTTTTTGAAATAGAAGTATCAAAAAAAGGAAAGGCATCATTTTTCATTAAAACAATTGGTTGTTTTAAAGAGCTTTCTAATTCTGAAATTTTATTTGAAAGCGCTTCTCTTTCACTTAATTGATTTATATCAATAGATAAAATTTCTTTATTTTTAATAATGAAAGTTAATTTTTCATCTTTGAATTCAAAATTATATTTATTCAAAGCTGGTGAATTTTTAAGTGTTAAAATTTTATTCCATTTTCCTTTTCTTTCATCTGGACTTTTTTCAAATAACTTTGCCTGAACTTGATCTAAACCTGTGGCAAATGCAAAAATTCTATCTCCAATAATTCCAATATTTTTTTTAATGCTACACTTTTCAATTGATTGAAATGAAACAGATTTGACTGGACAATAATTTATTGAAGTAATTTCTACGCTCATATAAAGTTTTTAAAATAATATGACTTATCTTTCATCAAATCAACTTAAACAATATGAAGATGAAGGGTTTGTTTCTCCAATTAATATTTTTTCAAAAGATAAGGCAAAACAAATTAGAGATGAAATTGAATTGATCGAAAAAGAAATGCCAGGTGAGTTAGAAAATTCTGGTAGATATAATGCTCATTTAATTTCACCTTTATTAGATGAGGTTACACATAACCCTAAAATATTAAATGCTGTTGAAAGTTTAATTGGCGAAAATATACTAGTGTGTGGAACAACTCTTTTTATAAAAAATCCAAAAGAAAAAGGATTTGTTAGTTACCACCAAGATGCAAAGTATATAGGTTTAGAGCCACTCAACTGGGTTACTGCATGGGTTGCAATAACTGACTCTAATGAGCACAATGGTTGTATGAGAATGTGGGCAGGCTCCCATAAGGATAATATTAAACAACATGATCAAAAATTCAATGAAGGAAATCTATTAACTAGAGGACAAACAGTAAAGGATGTGCCTATAGAAGAAACAACACCATTAATTTTAACTGCTGGCCAAATGTCTTTACATCATCCAACTGTAGTTCATGGATCGGATCTAAATAAAAGTGACGATAGAAGAATAGGATTTGTAATACAAAGTTTTATCGGAGCTAATGTTAAACAAGTTCTAGGAAAAAATAGTGTTCAAATAGCTAGAGGAAATAATAATTATAATTTTCATGAAATAATTGAAAGACCTAAATCATTGATGGATCAAAAAGATCTTAAAATAAAAAAACAAGAAAATGACAATCTTCAAGAAATTTTTTATAAAGGATCCTCAAAAAAAGGAGCTTACTAGTTTATGAAAAGATCTTTAAATTTAGCGGTACTAGGAATTGATCATGGACATATATTTGACATGTTAGATGAAATGATCAAAGAAGGTTGTAATTGCAATCATTTTTGGACTGAAGGTTCCCCATTAACATTAAATGAATTTAACAAAAAGTATCCAAATATAAAAAGAGTAGAAAATAAAAGTGAAATTTTAAAAGATAATAAAATAGATATGATTTTGATCTCTTCAATTCCCAAAGATAGAGCAACTCTTTCTATTGAAGCATTAAAATCAGGTAAAGATGTAATGGTAGATAAGCCAGGATGCACAACATTAAACCAACTTGATGATTTAAGGCGTACAGTAAAAGAAACAGGAAAAATTTGGTCAGTAAATTTTTCAGAAAGATTTCATGTGGCTGCAGTTGCAAAAGCTGAGGAATTAGTTGCTGAAGGTAAAATTGGAAAAGTAAAACAAACAATGGGTACTGGTCCACATCGACAAGGAAATTATGAACGACCCGAGTGGTTTTATGAGCGTGAAAGTTATGGTGGAATAATTACCGATATAGGTTCACATCAAATCCATCAATTTTTAGTATTTACCAATTCCAATGAAGCTAAAATTAATCACGCATTAGTAGAAAACACTACAAAGAAACAATTTCCTGGTTTTCAAGATTTTGGTGAAATAAATCTTACAGGAAATAGTGGTCATGGATATATTCGATTAGATTGGTTTACCCCAGATGCACTTCCAACTTGGGGAGATGGAAGATTATTTATTCTAGGCGATAAAGGTTTTATTGAAATTAGAAAGTACACAGATCTAGCAAAATCTGACACTGGAAATCATTTATATTATGCAAACAATGAAGAAGTAAAACATATAGATTGTAGTGATGTTAAGCTTCCATATTTTAGAAATTTAATTAATGATGTATTAGATAGAACTGAGTCAGCTTGTTCTCAACAACTTACCTATTTAACGATGGAACTTGCAATTAAAGCTCAAGAAATAGCAGAAAAAAAATGAGTAAATATCAAGTAGCCATTATAGGAACCAACATAGGTGCTAAACATTATGAAGATTTTCAAAAAGTTTCGGATAGATTTAATGTCCATACAATTTGTGGACTAACAAAAGAGTCTATCGATAATATAATACCACTAAACTCTGATATTAAAGTTTCGCTTAATTTTGAAGATGTACTAAAAATTAAAGAAATTGATATTATTGATATTTGTCTCCCACCTCATTTGCATTTTTCAGCTTGTAAAAAATCACTTGAAGCAGGTAAGCATGTAATTTGTGAAAAACCATTGGTTTCAAACCTTAAGGAAGTTGATGAACTTGAGAGAATAAGTAAAGAAACTGGTAAAACTATATTTCCTGTTTTTCAATATAGATATGGCCCTGGATTTTCAAAATTAAAAGCACTTATTAATTCTGGATTGGCTGGTAAACCTTTAGTTGCTTCCTTAGAAACTCACTGGAATAGAGGAAAAGAGTATTACTCTAAAGCTTGGAGAGGAACTTGGGAAGGCGAACAAGGTGGTGCAATCTTAAGTCATTCTATTCATATTCATGATCTTATAAGCATGGTTTTTGGTCCAGTTTCAAATGTGTTTGCAAAATTAACAACTCGAGTAAACGATATTGAAGTAGAAGATTGTGCTGCACTTTCAATAGAAATGGGCAATGGTGCATTGGTTACAAGCTCTATTACACTTGGTGCTGCAGAAGATGTCAGTAGAATTAAAATTTGTTTTAATAATCTAACTGTAGAATCAGGTGGCTCTCCTGACAAACCTTATAATCCAGCTGATGATGAATGGAAATTTTTAGCAAGAGAACCTGTAACACAAAATCAAGTTAATGAAATTTTATCTAAAGTAGAGTTAACAAAATCTTGGTATGCTGGAATGTTTGATGAAATAGCAAAAAAATTAGATGGGCATATTAGTGATGAGGTCACATTATTAAATGCACGAGAATCTTTAGAGTTTGTTACAGCTGTTTACAATTCGTCACGAGAAGGAAAAAATATCTATCTTCCAATAAAAAAAGATAATTCACTATATAATTCTTGGCTACCTAACTAAATAATCCCTGGAATTTTAGAGTCTTTATCCATAAAACTATATCCTTTGATCACAGCATCTCGCTCAGCAATCTCCAAATACCATCTTGATAAATTCTTATAATTTTTTAAACCAATATCATGAATTGGGTGTCTTGCAATCCAAGGCCATGTTGCAATATCAGCAATTGTATATTTTTCTCCTGCGAGAAATTTAGAGGCTTTTAATCTGTTATCTAATTCTTGATATATTCTCTTTGTGATTTTGAAATATCTCTCTTCACCAAATTCACTTTTACCAGGATTATAGTGATGAAATTGATGATGCTGACCTATCATTGGACCTACAGTTCCCATTTGAGCCATTAGCCACTGATTAATCTTTAATTTATCTTGCTGATCATAATACTTTCCACTTTTCTCAGCTAAGTAAATTAAAATTGCACCAGACTCGAAGATGCTTTCATTGTTTTCATGATCAGTAATTACTGGAATTTTACTAAAAGGACTTATTTTTACAAATTCTGGTTTAAATTGATCATTACTACCTAAATTAACTTTGGTTACTTTATATTCGTAACCAATTTCCTCAAGCATTATTGAAATTTTTTTACCATTTGGAGTGTCAGCAGAAAAAAGCTCTATCACTTCTTAACACCAAGTCTTTCTTGTGCAGCTTTTGATGTAGTTGTGAATTCAAATCTTAGTTTTTCATCTGGTTTAGCATATTTGAAACAACCTCTTGCAGCCAACGCACCTTCATGAAAACCTGATAAAATTAACTTAAGTTTACCTGGATAAGAACAAATGTCACCTATTGCAAAAATCCCATTAATATTTGTCTCAAAATTTTCTGTATTAACTTCAATTGTTTTTTTATTAATATTTAATCCCCAATCTAATATCGGTCCAAGTTGCATAATTAAACCAAAGAAACCAAGTACATAATCTGTTTTAAATTCTTTTTCTTCTCCATCATCATGTTTAATGGTAACTGAATCTATTTTTTCATTACCTGCTAATGAACCAATTTGATATTTTGTATATAAATTTAATTTTCCTTGATCATTAAGCTCTTTAACTTTTTGAACACTAGACTCTGCTCCACTAAAACCGTCTCTTCTATGAATCAAATTTACTTTGGATGTGTTTGACAATTCAATTGCCCAATCTAATGCTGAGTCTCCTCCCCCAAAAATTGAAATTGTTTTATCTTTAAAAATTGATTTATCTTTAATTGAATAAAATAAAGATTTTCCTTCAAATTTTTCACATTCTTTTAATGGGAATTTTCTAGGCTCAAATGATCCAACACCACCAGCAATAACTATACTTGCTACATCAAATTCTTGATTACTACTTGTCTTAATATGCCATCTATTCTCAACTTTTTTAAGTTTCTCTACTCTCTCATTTAAATGAAATTTAACATCAAAAGGTTTTATTTGTTGTAACAAATTATTAGTTAGCTCTTCACCTGTGCACTCAGGTATAGCTGGAATATCATAAATTGGTTTATCTGGATAAAGCTCAATACATTGACCTCCTGCCTTATCAAGATTATCTACTATCTGACAACTTAATCCTATAATTCCTAATTGATGGGCACAAAATAAACCTGTAGGTCCTGCTCCAATTATTAATACATCTGTTTTATTCATCTAAGCTTGTTTTGATGGAATGTTAACTACTAATCCATCTAATTCATCTGAAATAATTAACTGACAACTTAATCTACTATTCTGTTTTGGCTCAAATGCCATATCGAGCATATCTTCCTCACCATCCTCTTTAGTTGGAAGTTTATCTAGCCATTCTTCATTTACATAAACGTGGCAAGTGGCGCATGCCATCCCACCTCCACAATCAGCATCAATTCCAGGGATATCATTTTGAACGGCACCCTCCATAACTGATAATCCATTTTGAATATCAATTGTATGTGTTTTGCTATCGTGAGTGTTATAAGTAACTTTTGCCATGGGCTATATATATGTTTTTATTTAAATAGAACAAGTAAGTAAAATCATACTTAGTCTATTTTTAGACATTTTGTAATTGAGGTATATCTTTTTTTATAAAATAGCTTGTATCTTCTCTCTGTTTAATTAGAGCTGGAATTATTTCTCTATAGGCATCTATTAATCCATCATTTGGTTTTGGTAACTGGTCTTTAATATGATGGTGAAGTTTATCTAGATTATAAGATGGGACTGTTGGAAACATATGATGGGTCAAGTGGTATTCCATTTTCCAATATAAAAAACTTAGTATTGGATTTAAATACATTTCTCGTGATGAATATCTATGATCTTTAATATTTCTTGCAAGTCCAGCGTGTTGAGTAAATGCAACGAGTTTATGTAAAGTTTTTCCATAAAATTGTGGGAGTAAAAAATAAAGCATTGGCATCCAAGATGAGACTAATATTGACCACAAAACTATTAAAGACCAGATAGCAACATAAATTCTAGAGATAAATATTGCTTTAGCTTGTGCATTTTCTGGAATGCAGTCTTGCATTACTTTTGTTTTTATTCCTAGAGCATGTTGAAATATTTCAAATGAAATATGTTTTTTAATAAAAACTAAATCTAAAAATGGGATTATATTTATAATTAATCTTTTTGGGGTTTCATTTAAATCATTCCCATATTCTATTTCATGATCAAAAGGATTTTCTATTGAATAAGTATTTCCATGGTGAACAAAATGACTGTATCTCCATCTTGTCGGCTCAAAGTTTGCCATGAAAGAAGAGATATAATAAAAAAATTCATTTAAAAATTTTGATTTAAACGCAGTCTTATGACCTGTTTCATGCCACAATGGATTAGAAAAAGAATATATATTTCCATAAACTAAAAACCAAAATACTGACCACCAAGTGCCCCAAGTAATATAAGCAAGAATACCAGTGATGATTAACAAACCAAAAAAAACTGAGACATGCTGTAATCCTTTTAAATCTGATTTTTTTGAAAGTTCTTTAAGGACTTCAATATCCACTTTACATTTGTGCCATTTATCTAATTTAACGTCCATCTATTTAAAATATGTATAGTTATTATACATAATTTTATTGCAGGCAAAAAAAAAGGGCAAGTACAAAAAATGTACCTGCCCTTTTTAAATTTTAAGAAAAACTACTTAGCTCTTCTTCCGCTTGAACTAGTTGCAGCAGCCCAAATTACTAGACCAAATGCAATTTTGTTAACAAAGTCAGCTAAGTTGTAAACAACGTTAAGTGATTCAGCATCTACGCCACCAGTTAAGTAACCAAATACATAACCTAATGGGTAAATTGCCCAACCTACTGTAACAATCATTCTCATTGCGCCAAAAGCAGTAACAAGTGCTTTGTTTCCACTTTTCGCTGCAGCTTTACCAGCTTCACCTGAGAATACTTCATAAAGAATGTATACCCAACCTGCCATACCGATAATAAAACCAAGTGTAGCGTTGATGTATCCAGCTTCTCCTAAGTATCCACCAACTAGCATCACAACTGAACCTAATAGCAATCTCCAGAACATTCCTGAATTTGCTTTTCCTACAGCTGATAGAATTAAATAAAATTCAACCATTTGTAGTGGTACAGTGATTAACCAATCAATGTATCTGTAAACTGTTGGCGAGTCTCCAGTAGTCACCCATACTTCTCTCATGTACATGTAGTGTATGAATGCAATACCAGTTACTAGGCCAGCAACAATAACTGAAGTTCTCCAGCCTGCTGCGACATTGCCTGTTTCCATGAAAAAGAAAGCAGTAGCTGCTAACATTCCCATAGATATAACCCAAAACGAAATTCCAACGAAATCGTCTTGTGCTAACATGGCGTCTGCGTTTGCTGCACCTGAAAGACCCATTAGGGCTACAGCTGCAAGAGCAAACAATTTAAGTTTTTTCATAAAAAACTCCCTCTTTAGTTAGTTTTTATTTATTAGTTTATATAAACTAGACTTAAGTTTCCTTAAGCCAAGATGGGGTTAGATAGCAAATTAAATTGGATAAATGAAGACTTAATTGCGACTTATTCTCATTGATTTTACTTAATTTTTAAAATTAAATACAATTTTTAAGTTAAAAATCAAAAAAATTAAAGAAATCGAATCAAATTGTATGACTAATAAATTTCAAGAAATTTATGATAAATCATTAAAAAATCCTGAAAAATTTTGGCAAGAAGCATCTAATGATATTTTTTGGTTTAAAAAACCAACTAAAATTTTAAATAAATCTAATCCACCATTTTATAAATGGTACGAAGATGGGGTAACTAACACTTGTTATAATGCTTTAGATATTCATATTGATCAAGGAAGAGGAAAAAAAACTGCTTTAATTTACGATAGTCCTATTACAGGTAATAAAAGTCAGTTTAGTTTCGAGGAACTTCGATCAAAAGTCTCAAAATTTGCTGGAGCTCTTAAAGATCAGGGTGTTGTTAAAGGAGATAGAATAATCATCTATATGCCAATGATCCCTGAAGCAGTAGTTGCAATGCTAGCATGTGCAAGGATTGGAGCTATTCACTCGGTAGTCTTTGGTGGTTTTGCCTCAAATGAACTTGCGAGCAGAATAGATGACAGCAAAGCAAAACTATTAGTTACAGCCTCATGTGGTTTTGAACCTGGAAGAACTGTTGAATACAAGCCACTTGTTGATGAAGCTATTAAACTAGCTAATCATAAAATTAGTAAGATGATTTTATTTCAACGACCAGGTCATGAAGTAAAATTGAATGCTCCAATGGAAGTTAGTTGGGATGAAGTTGTCTCAAATACATCAGATGCTGATTGTGTTGAGATGAATTCAAATGAGTTTGCTTATATTCTTTATACATCTGGCACAACAGGTACTCCTAAAGGAATAGTTAGAGATATTGGAGGTCACATAGTTGCTTTAAAATGGACTATGAAAAATATCTACAATATTGATACTGATGATATTTGGTGGTCAGCTAGTGATATTGGTTGGATCGTTGGACACTCATATATTGTCTACGCTCCATTGTTCAAAGGATGCACAACGGTCCTGTTTGAGGGAAAACCAGTTGGCACCCCTGATGCAGGAGCTTTCTGGAAAATTATATCTGACTATAAAGTAAAATCTTTATTTACAGCCCCTACTGCTTTTAGAGCTATTAAAAAAGAGGATCCTGAAGGTAAGTTTTTTTCAAAGTATGATTTAAGTAGTTTTGAAAGTTTATTCCTTGCTGGGGAAAGAGCAGATCCAGATACGATTAAATGGGCAGAAAATTTACTAAAGGTTCCAGTAATTGACCACTGGTGGCAAACTGAAACGAGCTGGGCAATTAGCTCTAATTGTACTGGTATTGAAATGATGGAGACTAAGTATGGTTCAGCATGTAAAGCAGTACCTGGTTATGACGTAAAAATTATTAAACCAGACCAAACTTTAGCAAAACCTAATGAAATGGGAGACATTGTTGTGAAACTTCCACTTCCACCTGGAACTTTTCCAACATTATGGAATGCAGATCAAAGATATAAAGAAAATTATATGACAAACTATGAAGGGTATTACCAAACTTATGATGCAGGACATATTGATGAAGATGGTTACATTTGGATTATGTCTAGAACGGATGACATTATAAATGTTGCAGGTCATAGATTATCAACCGGTGCTATTGAAGAAGTTTTATCTGAACATCAATCAGTTGCTGAATGTGCAGTGCTTGGTATTGCTGACAAATTAAAAGGGCAACTTCCTATTGGACTTGTAGTTTTAAAATCAGGTGTAGATAAAGATAATGAAACTATTTCAAAAGAATGTGTGCAAATGGTTAGAAATAAAATTGGCCCAGTTGCTGCATTTAAAGTGGTTATTGTTATCAAAAGACTTCCAAAAACAAGATCAGGAAAAATTTTAAGAGGAACAATAAGAAAAATTGCAGATAATGTTGAATATAAAATTCCACCAACAATAGATGATCCAGCAATTTTAACTGAGATTAAGGAAGATTTAATTCAACATAAAATTTTAAATAATGGTTAAAACATATTTATTTCTAGCAGGTGCAGTATTTTTTGAAGTTGCTGGTACAATGTTATTACCTGTAACTCAAAATTTTACAAAACTTGTTCCCACAGCTGCTCTTGCATTCTTTTATCTTTGTGCATTTTACCTTTTAACTTTTGTAGCAGATAAGATTCCTATCGCTATTATGTATGCAACATGGAGTGGTTTAGGAATTTTTACTATTGCAATTCTTGGCTATGTATTTTTTAAACAAACTCTAGCTTGGCAAGCAGTTTTGGGATTATTCTTGATTGTTATAGGAGTAATTCTAGTGAATAGTTTTACAGTAAAACTTAATTAAATTTCAAAGGTGTTCCATCAGGATCACCCAATATTTTACCATCTTGCATTTTAATATTTCCAGCAATAATTGTATGAGTAGGTGTCCCCTTAAATTTATCTCCATTAAATGGGGTCCAGCCACATTTACTTTCAATATTCTCATTCTTAATTTCAATTGTCTTATTCATATCAACAATTGTAAAATCAGCATCAAAACCTTCTTTAATAAAACCTTTATTTTGAATTCCAAAAATCTTAATCGGGTTTTCACACATAAGTTTAATTAATTGGTATAAAGTAAGTTTTTCATCATTTACATGATTTAACATTACAGGCATTAATGTTTGAACTCCTGGCATGCCTGATGGTGAATTTGGATAAATTTTATCTTTATTTTCTCTTAAATGCGGTGCGTGATCTGAACCAATAGTATCATTTAAATTATTTCTAACCGCATACCATAATCGATCATAGTGAGATTTGTCTCTTAATGGCGGGTTCATTTGAGCATAAGTTCCTAGCTTGTCATAACAATCTGGCGCATAGATTGTTAAATGTTGTGGAGTTATTTCAAATGTAATATTTCCTTTATGTTGTGATAAAAAATCAATTTCTTCTTTTGTTGTTATATGAAGAACGTGAGCTTTCTTGTTATACTTATTAGCAATTCTAACTATTCTTCTAGTAGAAGAAATTGCACATTCTGCACTTCTCCAAATTGGATGAGAATGAACATCTCCATCTTTAATTAATTTTTTATTCATGTTCAGTATCGCCTCATCTTCAGAGTGAACAGCAACAACTTTTGAGCTATTTTTAAATACTGTGTCTATATCATCTTCTTCAGCAACTAATAAATTACCAGTTGATGATCCTGCAAAAAGTTTAATTCCACAACAACCTTCTAAATTTTCTAATTCCGCTAACTCACTTCCATTGTCAGCTGTTGCACCAAAATAAAATGCATAATTGCAATACATTCTGTTTTTAGCGAGATCTAACTTTCTTTGAAATTCTGCCTTAGTTGATGTTGGCGGATTAGTATTTGGCATTTCAAATACACTGGTAATTCCTCCAGCAATTGCAGCTCTGCTTCCTGAGTGTAAATCTTCTGTATCAGTCGATCCTGGTTCTCTAAAGTGAGTTTGAGTATCTATGCATCCTGGTAAAACTGTCTGTCCTTCAACATTTAAAGTTTCTTTTGCTTCTTCAGAAATCTGACCAATTTGATGAATTTTGCCATCTTTGACAGCTACATCAACATCTTTTAATTCACCATCGATATAACATTTTCCATTTTTAATTATAAGATCTAACATTTAAGAAAAAAGTTATTATATTAAAAATTATAACTAATCAATTATGAATATTAAAAATGTTTACATTCTAGAAGATAGATCCATCCTTTATCTAAATGGTGAAAATATAAAAGAGTTTCTACAAAATTTAATTAGTAACGATATTAATAAAGTAAGTGAAAATAATACGTGTTTTACTTCTCTACTATCTCCTCAGGGTAAATTTTTATATGAGTTCATCATCATCAAACATAAATCAGGTTATCTGATTGATTGTGAAAAAACTCAAGCAGATGGATTATATAAACAATTAAGTATTTATAAATTAAGATCAAAAGTTGAAATCCTTAATCTTAGCAATGAGTTTATTGTTACTGCATTTAGCCATGAAAAATTTCTAACTTTTGATGAAGCTAAAGACAGTCCTGGTTTTACTCTAAAATATAGAGAGGATCCTATTTTTTTGGATCCAAGAAATAAACATTTAGGTGCAAGATTAATTATTAATTTAGAAAAACTTTATTTGTCACTAAAAAAACTAGACTTATATGATGCTAATCTTGATGAATATTATTCTCATAGCCATAAACTTGGGATTGTTCCAAAAGACTTAAACAAATTACAAAACAAATTATTTGGTATTGAATGTAATTATGACGAGTTAAATGGAATTGACTTTAAAAAGGGTTGTTATGTTGGTCAAGAAAATACAGCAAGAATCAAACTAAAAAATAAGCTTTCAAAAAGATTACTACCAATAGACTTGGTTGAAGGTGAATTAACTGAAGGTGAAAGCATTTATTACAAAGAAAATGAAATAGGCAAAGTATTAATAGATAAAGAATATCCATTTGCTTTAATTAAATACCTAGATGAAAATTTTAATGGAAAATCTATCTTTAATACAAAACAAGCTTCAATAAAAATTGAAAAACCTGATTGGATAAAAAACTAATCTAAAACTTAAATAAATTAATAATTATTAGAATTATAAAAACTAGAATTACCCAAATACTTAAGTTTTTTAAAAATTGCTTTAATTGAGAATTTGATTGTAAAAAACCTGGAAGAACTAAAAGTAAAACTCCAACCATAAATATGACTGAAAGTAACTTATCCATTAAAAGCTCCTATATAATTTTTGTTTTGGTGCGGTCGGAGAGACTCGAACTCTCATGGACTAGGTCCACACGGCCCTCAACCGTGCCTGTCTACCAATTTCAGCACAACCGCAGTGTGTGTCATAATAAATGAATGACAACTATCTTTCAAATTGGTAAATAACATCATGGAATTTACACAAGAAGTGCAAAAAGCTACAGATCCTATTTATCAAAAAATTTCTAAAGTAATGCCAGAAATTGAATGGTCTGTGCATGCTCCATACATTCATAAAATTAATAAGCTTAAAAAAGAGAAGAACGCAGTAATTCTTGCTCATAATTATCAAACACCAGAAATTTACCATGGTGTTGCTGATTTTGCTGCTGATTCTTTAGCTTTAGCTATTGAAGCATCAAAAACTTCTGCTGAAATAATTTTAATGGCCGGAGTTCATTTTATGGCTGAGACCGCAAAACTAATGAGCCCAGATAAAAAAGTTATTTTACCAGATATGGATGCTGGTTGCTCATTATCATCTTCGATAACAGGAAAAGACGTAAGACTGTTAAAAGAAAAATATCCAGGAGTTCCTGTAGTATCTTATGTAAATACATCAGCAGAAGTAAAAGCTGAAACAGATGTATGCTGCACATCAGCTAATGCAGTTAAAATTGTAAAATCTTTAGGTGTTAAAAAAGTGATCTTTTTACCAGATGACTATCTTGCAAAATATGTTGCCTCACAGACAGATGTAGAAATCATATCCTGGAAAGGGATTTGTATAGTTCATGATCAGTTTAATGAAAAAGAAATACACGATATTAGAAAAAATAATCCAGGGATTAAAATTATTGCACATCCAGAATGTCCTCCTGATGTTATTAAAGCAAGCGACTTTGCAGGCTCAACGTCTGGTATGATAAAATATGTTCAAGATAACCAACCTAAAAAAGTTATGATGGTAACTGAATGTTCAATGAGTGATAATATCCAAGTAGAAAATCCAAATGTAGATTTTATAAAGCCTTGTAACATGTGTCCTCACATGAAAAAAATTACTCTCCCAAAAATATTAGATTGCCTTGAAAATGAAACTGGTGAAATAATTATGGATAAAGAAATAATTGAGAAAGCCAGAATATCAGTTGAAAAAATGGCAGCTATTGGCAGATAATTAAGTGTCAAAAATAAAACTTAGTAAAGATTTTATTCGAAATACAGTTAAAAGAGCTTTGAATGAAGATCTCTACCCGTCTGGAGATATTACATCAAGTTTAGTAAAAAATAATAAAACTGTCAAAGTCAAACTTCTTTCAAATGAAAATGCAATTGTAGGTGGTTTGTTATTTGCAAAACAAGCTTTTGATTTAGTTGATAATAAAATTAAATTTAAGATTAAAAAAAAAGATGGATCTAATGTAAAAAAAGGTTCCTTGATTGCAACTATTGAAGGAAATGCTAGAAATATTTTAATTGCTGAAAGAGTTGCTTTAAATTTTTTATCTCATATCTCGGGTATTGCTACAAAAACCAATAAATTTGTAAAACTTGCTGGTAATAAATGTAAAATTTGTTGTACACGTAAAACTATTCCAAACATAAGAGTTATTCAAAAATATGCAGTCAAATTAGGTGGAGGTACTAATCATCGATTTAATCTAAGCGACGAATTTTTAATCAAAGATAATCATATCGCATCATCAAATATTAAAAGGTTAGTTTCTCTAGCAATTAAAAATAGGAAAGGAAAAAAAATAACAGTTGAAGTGGATAATTTAAAGCAACTTGATGAAATAGTTGGTCTTAAATTCAATACTGTTTTATTTGATAATATGTCAGTTAGAAACCTAAGAGCAGGTGTTAAGATTGCTAAAAAATATTATAAAACAGAGGCGTCAGGAAATATTAGTTTAAAAACTGTGAAAGAAGTTGCTAAAACAGGTGTTAATAGAATATCTGTCGGAAGCATTACACATAGTGCTGTGGCTATTGACTTTAAATTAGAAATCTAAGATACGAATTTAGATAAATCTGGTTTAAAATAATTTGGACCTTTCATTACTTTCCCTGACTCATTGTATATTGGCTCGCCATTTTCTCCTAATTTACTCATATTAGAATTTTGAACCTCATCAAAACATTTATCTAAATCTATACCAAAAGCATGTCCTGCCCCGTATGTTACATACAAAATATCTGTAAGTGCATCAGCTACCTCTAATAAATCATTGTTTTTCATTGCTTCTTGAAGCTCATCTAATTCTTCTTTGATAAGATCTATTCTTAATTTATTGATTTTATCACTACTAAATGATGGTTTTGTTTTGACCTCTTGGCCAAAAGTTTTCATAAAAGTTCCAACTTTATTAAAATTCGACATTTTGCTCCTGTAAGTTTTTTTTAAATTATTGTATGTTATAATTATTTATTACTTACAAATTAATCAATGAAATTAAGAAAAGAATTCGACAGTATTGGTAGTGTAAATGTTCCAAATGATAAATATTGGGGAGCTTCTACGCAACGATCTAACAAATTTTTCAATATTGGTAAAATACTTGTAAATATTTCAATAATTAAATCTATAGCTATAATAAAAAGATCAGCTGCGATTGTCCATTCTAAAGATAAATTAATTACAAATAAAATTTCAAAGGCAATTATCAAAGCCTCAGATGAAGTTATCAAAGGAAAATTAGATAAAAATTTTCCTCTTAAAGTATGGCAAACAGGTTCTGGAACTCAAACAAATATGAATGTAAATGAGGTAATTGCTAATCGAGCTATTGAAATCTTGGGTGGAAAAAAAGGAACAAAAAAACCAGTTCATCCAAATGATCATGTAAATAAATCTCAATCAACTAATGATGTCTTTCCAACTGCAATGCATATTTCTGTTGCTAAAGAAACAATTACTAAATTATTACCTAGCTTAAAAATTTTAGAAAAAGAATTAAAAAAAAAATCTATTAAATTTAAAAGTATTGTCAAAATTGGAAGAACACATCTTCAAGATGCAACTCCACTTTCTCTTGGACAGGAATTTTCTGGATATCATGTGCAAGTTAAAAAAAGTATTGAAAGAATAGAGCATGCATTAAAAGAAATTTTTTATCTTGCGCAAGGTGGGACAGCTGTTGGCACTGGTATTAATTCTAAAAAGAATTTTGATAAAAAAATAGTCAAAGAAATTGCTAAATTTACAAAAATTCCATTTAAACCAGCAGCAAATAAATTTGCTGAACTTGCAGCCCATGACTCTATTGTAAATTTTTCAGGAACATTAAATACATGCGCTGTAGCTTTAATGAAAATTTCTAATGATATTAGATTTTTGGGATCTGGTCCTAGAGCTGGATACGGTGAACTAATTTTACCTGAGAATGAACCTGGCTCATCAATTATGCCAGGGAAAGTTAACCCAACACAATGTGAAGCTGTCACTATGGTTTGTGTTAAAGTGATTGGCAATCATAATGGGATTACTATTGCAGGATCACATGGGCATTTTGAATTAAATGTTTTTAAACCTTTGATCGCCCATAATATTTTACAATCAATCGATTTAATAGCTGACAGCACTAAAAATTTTACTCTGTATTGTGTTAAAGGGATAAAAGCTAATAAGAAAAAAATTCAAGAACATTTAGATAATTCTTTAATGCTGGTAACAGCGCTAGCACCACATATAGGTTATGATAACGCAGCAAAAATTGCAAAAACAGCTTTAAAAAATAATACAACTCTAAAAAATGAAACATTAAAAACAGGGTTAATTAATGAAAAAGATTATGAAAAAATTGTTGATCCTAAAAAAATGATTTACCCTGCATAACTTCTAATTGCATGATTTAAAAATTTTTTAAAATAAATCTTATTCTGTAAATTATTATCTTTAAGTAAAATTTGATTAAAATTATCATTCAAAGTTTCATTAAGTAAGCCATCAACTTTGATATCAGTTATGTTAATAACTTTATCGTCAAATAAATAAGTAAAGTTAAGATTAATTTTATTGATTTTTTTTCTTAAATTTTTAGGAGTTAGTAAAAATTTATATACTTCATCTAAATTAATTATATCAATTTCAGAGTTAGCATCTAAAACTAACTTTCCATCTTTTATGTATATTAAACTATCTATCAAATTAAAATTAACATAATTTTTCCAACTGAAATTAGTTTCATCTAAATCAATTAATCCTTCTTCAATTTTTGACTTTAAAAAAATATTTACAAAATTATCAAAATTTTTAATTTTATTTACAGAAATGTCCAATTTGAAATCAATGTTTTTATTATTTAATATTTTAGTTTTTAAAATTTGCTTAATAACTCCATTAGTAGAAAATAAATGACTAAAATCAATTTCAATAGCAGAGCCTTCTAAATTTGAGTGAAAAGGTCTAAAGTTTAATTTTCCATTATAGGAAAATTTTGAATTTTGTGCTTCATCAAATAGTTTAAATTCGAAATAATTTTTGTTTGTTTTGTATTCAGCGATACTTTTCGAGTTTGGAAAATTAAATTCTGATAATCCTGCGTTAAATTTTTCTCCACGTGAAAATTGATTTTCTATTTCGAGATCTAAACTTTCAATTTTTATTTTTGAGTTTATTTTTTTCTGATCTTCATCATTAGATAATTGTATTAAGTAGGGTAGATTAAAAATATTATTTTTTGAATAAAGTATGTTTTTAGATTCATTTATATCATAAATATATTTTGTATTTAAAATATTATTAATAAACAAAACTTCATTGTCTAAATTTCTATAAAAAATGTTACTATTAAGTATTTCAAATTTGATATCTTTAAAATTATTATCTAGAAGTTTTATAAAAAAACTATAATTGTTTTTATTTAGATTAAAATTTGCCTCTTCTATTACAACATCTTTTACTTTTATATTTTTTAGAGAAAATAAGTTGTCTAAAGACACATAAATTTTAATTTTATTTATTTTAGATATATTTTTTTCATTAAATATTAATGAAGATTCGTTTGTTATAAAATGGGGTCTTGGTAAAAATTTATAATCTAACTTTTTTTCAAAATTAAACTCTAGGTTTAATTTTTCTATCAGTTTTTTTTTAAGTTCAGTTGAAATTTGATTTTGATTATAAATATTTGGTATTGAAAGATATGACAGAAATAAAATAAACACTAAAAATGTAGTTAAAAAAATTTTGTTATTAATTAATATTTTTTTTAGGTTTGCGGCGTTTAATTTGTTTAAATTTCTCTCTAATAGACTATTTATAAAGTTGATAATCTTTATTAAAATTTTAAAAAAAAAATTATGTTTGCTCATAAAACTATGAAACTTATAAAGAAATATTTTAAATGATAAACTCTGATTATTTAAAAAACCTCAATAAAGCTCAAAAAGAAGCTGTAATATATTTAGATGGCCCACTATTAATTGTTGCCGGTGCAGGATCTGGAAAAACCAAGGTTTTAACTTCAAGAATTGCCCATATTATTAAAGAAAAGAAGGCATTTCCTAATCAAATTTTGTCAGTAACTTTTACTAATAAGGCTGCAAAGGAAATGCAAATCAGAGTAAGTAAAATACTTGGTTCAGCTGCAACTGGTCTTTCTTGGCTTGGAACATTTCATTCAATTTGTGCCAAAATATTAAGAAAACATGCAACGGCTGCAAATCTAAACTCAAATTTTACAATTATAGATACTGATGATCAAACAAGACTTATTAAAAATATCTGTAAAAGTGAAAATATTGATATTAAACAATTGGCGCCTAGATTTATATTGGCAATAATTGATCGATGGAAAAATAAAGGATATTATCCATCAGAAGTTAAAATAAACAATAAAGATGTTTATGAAAAAACTATACTTCCTCTATATAAAATTTATCAACAAAAATTAATAGATTTAAATTCATGTGATTTTGGTGACTTAATTTTACACACTGTAAAAATTTTAGAAAATTATCCTGATATAAGAGAGATATACTCAACTAACTTTAAATATATTTTAGTTGATGAGTATCAAGATACTAATTTTATTCAAAGTAAATGGTTAAGTTTATTATCAGAAAAAAATAAAAATTTATGTTGTGTGGGAGATGACGATCAATCAATTTATAGTTGGAGAGGAGCAGAAATTAAAAATTTTTTAGAATTTGATCAAGTATATGAAAATACAAAAGTAATTAGACTTGAACAAAATTATAGATCATCCCAAAACATTTTATCTGTTGCTTCTAATCTAATTTCAAATAATCAAAATAGAGTTGGTAAAACACTCACAACTACAATGGAAGAAGGTGACCTAGTCAAACTTAATTGTTTTAAAAATGGAAAAGATGAAGCTGTTGGAGTTTCAGATGAAATTGAAAAAAAATTAAAAAAGAAATATTCATTCAATGAAATAGCTATTTTAGTTAGAGCTATATTTCAAACAAGAGAATTTGAAGAAAGATTTCTTAAAATTGGTATGCCTTATAGAATTTTAGGAGGAACAAAATTTTATGAAAGAGCTGAAATTAAAGATTGTGTCGCATATTTAAGATTAATTCATCAAGAAAAAGATGATCTAGCCTTTGAACGTATAGTAAATAATCCCAAAAGATCAATTGGAGATACTACTTTAAAAGCTGTCCATGAATTCGGAAAAGAAAATAAATTAAGTCTAGAGTCTGCAGCTAATAAAATGCTTGAACACAATTTAATTAAACCAAAAACAAAAATAGGTCTTAGTTTTTTTCTTAATGCATTAAATAAATGGAGAAATGATCTTAATATCAAAAAAGTAAGTCACATCAAATTACTACAAACTGTTTTAGATGAGTCAGGTTACTCGGCAATGCTTAAAAATAAAAAAGATTTAGACAATGAAAACAGATTAGAAAATATAAAAGAATTATTAAGTGCAATGAAAGAATTTGATAATTTAGAAAGCTTTTTAGAGCACGTTTCTCTGGCAACTTCGGTTGATCAAGAATGGGATGGTGAAAAAATTAATATGATGACTATGCATGCAGCAAAAGGTCTAGAATTTGATGTAGTTTTCCTTCCTGGTTGGGAAGAAGGTTTATTTCCACATCAGAAATCAATTGAAGAGAAAGGTCAAAATGGCTTGGAAGAAGAACGTCGTTTAGCTTATGTGGGTATCACTAGGGCCAAAAAAAAAGCTATAATTTCATTTTCAATGAACAGGTTTTACCAAGGTGATTGGATTGATAGTATGGCCTCAAGATTCATAGAAGAATTACCAGAAAAATATTTAGAAAAAAATTCTTTTTTTGAAGAAGAAGTTGACGATGACCAAGATTTTGATTTTAATCAAGACTTTGAAATTGAAGAAGGAACAAGAAGTCCCGGATGGATACGCTATCAAAAGAGAATTAAATGAATAAAGAAGTAAAGGAATTAAGAAAAAAATTTAAAAAATACAATATTGATGGATACGTTATACCTAAAAATGATGATTATTTTACAGAATATTCAAAAATAAATAGGCTTAAAATTATTTCGAATTTTAGTGGCTCTGCTGGTTTAGCCGTTGTTTTAAAAGATAAGAACTATTTATTTACAGATGGTAGATACACTATTCAAAGTAAAATTGAGAGTGGTAAATATTTTAAAATTATAAGTTATGAAAAAATAATTAATTGTAATTTATTCAAAAACCTAAAATTAGGACTTGACCCAAAACTATTTACACATGAACAAATAAAAAATTATTTTTTAAGAAATAATATAGTTAAATTTTTATCAAATAATTTAGTTGATGAAATAAAAACTCAAAAAAGTTTGAATAATTTCCCTTTTTTTTCACTAAAAGATGAAATTATTGGAGAAAGTAGTAAATCAAAAATTAATAAAATAATAAATTATCTAAAAAAAAATAAAGCTGATAATTTATTTGTGTCTGCTCCAGAAAATGTAGCTTGGATTTTAAACATTAGAGGTAGTGATAGCCCTAATAGCCCTATACCAAATTCGAGATTAATCATTAATGGGTCAAAAAAAATATTTTTAATTACAGAATCTCAAAAAGTAAAAAAATTAATTAAAGAAAAAATAATTAAGAAAAATCAATTAATACTCACAAATGACCTACCAAAAAAAATTTTGGGTTTAAATGGTAAAAATTTCATAATTGATAATAAATCTTGCTCAATTTTTTATGAAAATATTATTAAATCTAAATTTAAAATTATAAAAAGAGAAGATCCAACTTATCTATTAAAAGCTATAAAAAATAATACAGAAATTGATAATATGATTAAATCTCATGTTATAGATGGTGTCGCTTTAACAAAATTTATTTATTGGATTAAAAAAGTTAATAAAAAAAAAATTACAGAAGTTGATGCTCAGATAAAATTAGAAAAATTTAGAAAAAAAAATAAGAATTATTTATATCCTAGTTTTGATACGATTGCAGGATCAGGTGAGAATGGTGCAATTGTTCATTACAGAGCAAAAAAAGGAAGTTGTAGAACAATAGGTAAAAAAGATATTTTTTTATGTGATTCTGGTGGTCAGTATAAATATGGTACCACTGATGTAACAAGAACTATCTGTTTTACAAAGCCAAAACAAAGCATTAAGAATATTTATACTAAAGTTCTAAAAGGACATGTAGCTGTAGCAAATACAGATTTGAGATTTGATAATACAGGCATAAAGATAGATAAAAGAGCAAGAAAATATTTGAATGAAAGTAAATTAGATTACGCACATGGTACAGGGCATGGTGTTGGTTTTTTTTTAAATGTTCACGAAGGACCTCAATCAATTTCCAAACTAAATAAAGTCCAAATTAAAGAAGGTATGATTTTAAGTAATGAGCCAGGTTATTATAAAAAAGGTTCGTATGGTATCAGAATTGAGAATCTTGTTTTTGTCAAAAAAAATAAAAAAAAGATTTATTTTGAAAATTTAACTCTTGCTCCAATAGAAAAAGATTTAATTAATTACAATCTTTTAACTAAATTAGAAAAGAATTATCTTTTTAAATATCATTTAGATGTTTATTCAAAACTTTCTAAGTACCTTTCTCTTAATGAAAGAAAATGGCTAGCCAGTTATATTTAACATTTTCAAAAACTGGCTTTGATCTATTATAGAAATTTTTAATTCTTTAGCCTTATCAAGTTTCTTTTTTGTTGGTTTTTCGCCAATGATTAAATAATTTAATTTTTTGGTTACTGTGCTTACTGAAGTACCAGAATTTTCTTCTATCAAAGATTTTACTTCTGCTCTACTGATACCATTTAACTTTCCAGTTACCATAAATGTTTTTTCATTTAATAATCCATTTTTATCTTTAGTTACAGTATCATTTACAACTAAAATTTTTTGTAATTGCTTTAAAATATTAAGATTAACTTTATTATCAAAAAATTTTTTTATTGACTTGAGCTGAGTTTCTCCAATTCCATCGATATTTAATATATCATCTAAAATTACTTCATTTGAAAAACTAATGAATTTTGAAAATGATTTAAAATATTTTGATAAAATTTTTGCATTTTCTAAACCTATATGTCTGATACCTAATGAATATATTAATCTTTCTAAAGAAATATTTTTTCTCAGATTAATTGCATATTTTAAATTTTCCATTGATTGTCTACCCCAACCTTCAAGATTTTCTATTTTTTTAAAATCTAAATTAAATATATCTTGTGGTAATTTTATTAAATTAAGGTTCCAAAAGTTTTCTACTATCTTTTTACCAAAGCCTTCAATATTAAATGCTTCTTTAGAAACAAAATGTTTTAATTTTTCTATGGCAATTTTTTCACAATCATATCCTTCACTAGAACACCTTCTTACTGCATCTTCTTTTTTGGTAATATCATTAAATTCTTTAATTGTTTTAGAACCACATGAAGGACATTTTTTTGGGAAAATAAATTTTGATAATTTTTTATCTCTCTTTGATTTATCTACTGAAAGAATATGAGGTATAACATCTCCAGCCCTTTCAATAGTTGCCAGATCCCCAATTCTTATATCTTTTCTATCAATTTCATCTTCATTATGTAGAGTTGCATTAGATACGATTACTCCTCCAATATTTATTGGTTTGATTTTCGCAACTGGAGTTAAGGCTCCCGTTCTACCAATTTGAATTTCAATATTAAGAATTTTAGATATAGCTTTGTTTGATGAAAATTTATGAGCAATAGCCCACCTTGGTGAATTTGCAACATTTCCAAGTCTTTTTTGAAGTTCAAAACTGTTAATTTTATAAACTATACCATCAATATCAAAATCGATTTTTGTTCTGTCCTTTTCTATCTTGGAATAATTAATCAGTAAATTGTCAACACCTGTAACTAGTTTATTCAATGGATTTGTTTTAAACCCCCAATTATCTAAATTTTTTAAAAAATCTGTTTGATTATTTGTTTTTAGACCTTTTTCAAATCCAAAAGTATAAGCAATAAATTTTAAGGGAATTTTTTTTGTATCATCTGGATTTTTTTGTCTTAACGATCCTGAGGCTGCATTCCTAGGGTTTGCAAATTTTTCCTTTAAATTTTTAAAATCACTATTTTGTATAAATACTTCGCCTCTAATATCTATTTCTTCAGGAAAATCTTTTGACTGAATTTTTTTTGGAATATCTTGTAGGGTTGCTAGATTAGCCGTTATATCCTCACCTTCTTTTCCATCACCTCTAGATAATCCAATTATAAATTCACCTTTTTTGTATATCAATGAAGCTGAAATACCATCAATCTTTGGTTCTGCACTATAAGATAAACTGAAATCTTTCTTTTTAGATAAAAAGTTTAATATTTTTTTTTCAAAATTAATTAAATCTTCTTTTCCAAATGCGTTCGCCAAAGATAACATTGAAACTCTATGAGATATTTTTCTGAAGTTTTTAGATGGTTTAAATCCAATAATTTTCGACGGTGAGTTTTCTGAATTAAGAAAAGAGTATTTGCTCTCTAAAATCAAAATACTATTTTTTAAATCATCATATTCTTTATCAGTTACTAATGGTTTGCTATCGTCATAATACTTTTTATTATAATTAGTAAACAATTTTATTTTTTTTTTATATTCAGACTCTAATTTTTTTTTATTCATCTCAGCTGAGTAGAGACTTAAATCTATCTAATATTGAATTATTTTCTTTTTTAATATCTTTTATTGTATTTCTTTTATATTTTTTATTAAATAAACTAAATGATTTTTCATACCATTCAGATGACTGATAATTATATCCTAACAAATTAGCATATTTCTTAGCCTCTGACTCAATCCCAATTATATAATAGATTTCAACTAATCTATGAATAGCTTCCTCTACATAAATTGTAGTTTCATAATCATCAACAACAACTCTAAATCTGTTTATAGCTGAAATCCATTTTTTTCTATCAACATAATATCTACCTACATACATTTCCTTAGCAGCTAAAATCTCATCTATTAGATTAATTTTGAACATTGCATCCCTAGCAAATTCTGAGTCTGGATATTTATAAATTAGATTATTAAATGTTTTTTTTGCATTCAATATAGATTGAAGATCTTTCTTCTCATCTAGAATTTGCTCATAATAACACAATCCCAATAAATACTCTGCATACACGATGTCCTTATGGTTGGGATAAACTCTTAAAAATCTAGCTAGTTCAGCCATTGCGTCACCATAATAATTCTGAGTGTAATATGAATATGCGGCCATCAAAGCAGATTTTGGCGCATATTCTGATTGTGGAAATAAAATTTCCGCTTCATTAAATTTTTTTGCTGCATAAATAACGTCACCCGCCTCAAGCTCTTTAATTCCTTCTTTATATGCCTCTATCATTTGAGACTCTAGATTTACTTCTTTAATTGTTGATTTTTCAATATTGTTTTTTGAGCAAGAAGAACAGATTAAAGTAATCAAAAAAAAATAAAAATAGTAACGAAAGGTCATGAAAGATTATACCTTTATTTTATATCTTTTAAAATATATGTTTAGCTTAGGCTATAGATTTTAATAGTTTTCTATTTATTAAAGTATGAGGTAAGTTTTTCTCTTTAATTTCGAGAATTGAAAAATTATCTTTGTTTTCAAATACTTTTCTAAGTAATTGATTGGTAAGATAGTGTCCTCCTTGAGAACATTTAATCTTAGCAATTACTCTGTAGCCAGATGTGTAAAGATCTCCAATACAATCAAGAATTTTGTGATTAACAAATTCTTTATCATTTCTTAAACCTTCAGCATTTAAAATTTCATCATCTTTAACTACTACTGCATTTTCCAAACTTCCACCTTTTGCTAGTCCGTTTTTCTTAATTAATTCAATATCTTCAAACAAACAAAATGTTCTTGAATTATAGATATCGGTTAAATCATCTTCAAAAACTTTAACTTTATTACTTTGATTTCCAATTATTGGGTTTTTATATTTCAACTCAAAGTCTATATCCAAACTTAAAGTAGATGGCTCTATTGAGACAAATCTCTCACCATCTGTAAATTTAATTTCTTTATTAATTTTAATAACCTTGATAGGGGCCTCACTAACTACTAATCCAGAATTAATAATTTTTTCAATAAATTCTTTTGCAGAACCATCTAAAATTGGAACTTCTTCATTATCAATTTCAATTAATGCATTATCAATTCCTAATCCAAATAGTGCGCCCATCAAATGTTCAATTGTTGAAACTTTAACACCAAATTCATTTTCAATAGTTGTGTTAAGGGATGTATTCGTAACATTCATAAAATTTGGGTAAACTAAATTATTTTCCTTGAAATCAACTCTTTTGAAAACTATTCCAAAATTAGGCTCGGCTGGTTTAATGCAAATATTTACATCTAATCCACTGTGTAACGCTACACCACTAAATGAAACATTATTTTTAATTGTTTTTTGAGTTAAATAAGACACTTAAGTCTTTTAATTTGCTTCTAAGAAATTTTGAAAACAACAAATATTACTGGAAAAAACACATTTAGCTAAATAGTTGAAAAAATTTTTCAAAAAAGCCTTTTTTTTCAATACTTTTTGAGACTAGCTGAACTTCATTTATATTTAGACCATTATTTAGTTTATATGCTATCATAAATAAATCTGTTTCATCTTTATCAAAATAACTTTTAATGTAATTACCTGACATATAGCGTTTAATCTTGATTTGATAATTTTCTAACAACTTATCAAAATAAAAAGTTAAGTTGTTTGGAATAGAAATAAAATTCACCTCTAAAAATAAGCAATCATCATTATTATTAAGATTATTTAATTGAAAATTATTCTCATTTTTATCATTATTTACAATAATCATGTGCATAATAGTTTGATCTTGATAATTTTCTTTAAACACTTCTTTAAGTTCTACTAAACTGCTTTCTAGATATTTTTGATATATATGTTTTTCATAATATTTTTTTTTTATTGATATACCTAATTCTAAAACTTTATCATCTTCTATTATCAAAATGATATTTCTAATAAAATTATTTATATTTTTTTCAATTTTATAAATATTTTCGTCTAAAAAATTTGAAAGATTGTCTAACTCAATCCCATCATTAAACTTAATTTCCTCAATGTATAAATTTTTTAAATTATCTTTGTCGTAAACAAATATTTGATATTTGTTTTTAGATATAAATAGAAAAGTTTCAAAATTAGTTACTTGAGTCATTTAAAATAATTTGATTTTCAATCCTGGCATCTATAAGCTTATTATCATCTAAAAATTTTATTGCCAAATTAATGGCAAGATTAACATTATCATTTGGTAATTTTATTATAGTGCTATCTCTTAATTCTAAATCCCATCTTTTTGATGGAAAAAAATATAAATTTTTTATCTCTATGTAAGAAATTTTAGATTCATCGATAATTTTTTTAATTCTAAAAAATTCATCCAACTTTGGATTTCCAAAAATAAAAGGTAATTGATTATTTAAAAAATCATTTTTGATAAATCGTCCATTAGAGCCAATATAAAAAATTTGGCCATTTTTATTTGTTCTTGCTAAAAATTTTGTTTTTTCAATATTAACATCTAGTGAAGATGGGTATCTTTTAAAAATAGAATATTTTTCTATTATAGAATTTGATTCAATTTCATTAATTAGATCAATTTTACTGATTGAAAAAACATTATTAAGATGAAAATTTTTTATTTTTTGATGTAAACTTGACTTATCCTCAACCTCTAATCCAATAATATTAATATCATTAATATTCTGTAATTCTAAAGTATTAAGATTGATATTATTTATTGAGCCAACTAACAGTAATAGAAAAAAGTATATTAAAATTTTTTTACTTTTTCGTTGTTGCATCTTTTAAAATCCACTCAATTAGTTTTATAAAGGAAATTCCTCTATATTTTGCTATTTCTGGAACAAGAGATAATTTTGTCATACCTGGCTGAGTATTAATCTCTAGCAAATAAAACTTATTTTTATAAAATTTAAAATCTGATCTAGTGACTCCCTTACAACCAATAATCTTGTGTGCTTTAAATGACAAGTCCATTACCTCATTTAATTTATTTTTTGGAAGTTTAACTGGAATTATATGTTCAGTTTTTGCATTTACGCTATATTTAGCTTCATAATCATAAAATTTTCTTTTTGGTTTAAGCTCTATTGCTCCTAATTTTTTATTGCCCATGATTGCAACTTGAATTTCTCTCCCACCAATAAACTCCTCTATCATGATCTCTTTATAAATTTTCATTGAACTTAAAACTCTTGAAATATTTTTTTTTGTACAAATAAAAACATTTACACTTGAGCCTTCGTTAATTGGTTTTAATACGACTGGAAATTTTAACTTCTTTTCAATATTTTTTATCAAGTCAAAATTATTTTCTTCATAAGAATATTTAATATATTTGGGGGTATTGATTTTGTTTTTTATAAAAATTTTTTTCGATATTACTTTATCCATTGCTAATGAAGAGGCAATCACTCCTGAATGAGTATATGGTATTTTAAATCCTTCTAGGATCGTTTGTATATAACCATCTTCACCAAACTGTCCATGTAATGCATTAAATATAATATTAGGTTTAAATTGATTAATATTTTTTGATAATTTGCCGTCAGGTTCAGAAATTTTTACTTTATAACCATTTTTTTTAAGCTCTTTAGCAACTTGCGAACCCGTATCAAGACTAATTAATCTTTCTTTTGAGATTCCACCAGCGATTATTAGTATTTTTTTTTTCAATTTATTCTAAAATTTTTATTTCTGTTTCTAACTTTACACCAGTTTTTTTCAAAACACTTTCAGATACAAAATCTATTAATTTTTTCATATCATCAAACTTAGCATCACCTTTGTTTACAAAAAAATTACAATGTTTTTCTGAAATACAAGCATCTCCAAATGATTTTTTTAAAGGGACTGATTCTTTTATTAATTGCCAAACTTTTTTATCTGATTGATCTAAAGGATTTTTAAAAGTACTCCCACTAGTTTTAATTCTTGTAGGTTGCGCTTTTTCCTTTTTTTCTTTTAATTTTATCATTTCTTTCTTTATTAAATTTGATTTTTTTTCAAAACCCTTAAAAGATGCACTTAAAAAAATTAAATCGTTAGACAATCCACTATCTCTATATTTAAAATCTATTTCTTTAGCTGGTATCATTATAACCTTCCCTGATTTATTGATAGCTTGTACTGAAATTAAAATGTCTTTAAATTCTCTATTGAAGCAACCTGCGTTCATTTTTATACCTCCTCCAACTGTTCCTGGTATACAAGATAAAAATTCAAATCCACCCAAATTATTATTCATTGCAAATTCTGAAAGTGATTTATCACTAACAGAACTTCCAGCAATAATTATATCTCCTAATAAAAGAGAAATATTATTAAAATTATTAGATAGCTTAATTACAACTCCATCATAAGTTTTGTCGGTAAATAATGTATTTGATCCCCCGCCTAGAACAAATATTTTCTCTTTATTCCCTATTATTTTTAAGAATTTAGTTAATTCTTTTAAATTATCTGCTTTATAGTAAATTTTAGTGTTGCCACCTATATTAAACCAATTTTTTTTTTTTAAATTATAATCAAATTTAATATTTTGTTTAAATTCAAATAATAAATCCTCTTTATTCATGTTCACTACAAGTATTTAGGCATTTCTCTCATCCATGTTGAGATAGTACCTGCACCCATTCCAATAACTATTTTTTTTCCATAAATATTATTTTTAATGTATTTTGCTAATTGAATCCTATCATCTGCTAAAAATAGTTTTACTTTTGAGTTTTTGATTATTTCTCTAGCAAAATTTTCATATTTAAATCCTAATGACATTTTTTCACCAGCGGTATAAATAGGCATCAAAATTACTTTATCAGCGTTCTTAAACGCATAAGTAAATTCTTTTTTTAAATCTATTAATCTTGATATTCTGTGTGGTTGAAAAATACATATTTTTTCATAACCTTTATAAACGCTATTTACTCCATCCAAGACAACTTTAATTTCAGTTGGATGATGAGCATAATCATCAAAAAAGTCGACTTTATTAAATGTAAAAATCTTGTTAAATCTTCTTTGAACTCCTTTAAAATTTTTTAAACCTTTTTTAATACTTGAAACTGTCAATCCAACTGTAATAGCTAAGGCTGATGCTGCAACTGAATTTCTAATATTGTGTATTCCTAAAAGGGGTATCTTAATTTTTTTAATTAATCTATTTTTTTTATTTGGTAAAATTATCTTTAAATCAAACTCAGAATAGTCTTTTGATTGTTTGATATTCTTAATGCAGAAATTTGATTTTGTATCAGTTCCATATGTATAAAAGTTTTTATTACTTAGTTTCTTAATTAAATTTTTATTATTCTTATCATCGATGCAAATAAAAGATTTTCCAAAGGATGGAACTTTATTTACAAACTTAGTAAAATATTTATTTAACTCATCCATCGAACTATAAAAATCCATATGTTCTCTATCTATGTTGGTTATTATTGAGTAAGTGGGTGGAATATAGACAAAACTACCATCTGACTCATCAGCTTCAAGGATTGACCAGTCACTTTTGCCTAGTTTAGCAGAATTATTTATAGAATTTATTACTCCTCCATTAATAATGGTTGGATCTATTTTAGTTTCTTGGAAAATTGAAGCAATTAGTGATGTTGTGGTTGTTTTTCCATGGGAGCCAACAACTACAATATTTTTTGTTAGAGAAACAATATTTGCAAGCATTTCTCCTCTTTTATAAATTGGTAATTGTTTTTTTTTTGCCTCTATTATTTCTTGATTATTTTTTTTTATAGCAGAAGAAACTACGATAATGGTGGCTTTATTTATATTTTGTTTTTTATGTCCAATTGCAATCTTTATTTTCTCTTTTTTTAATCTTTCAATATTTTTATTACTAGCAATATCGCTACCTTGAACTTTAAAACCTTTACCTCTCATTATAAGGGACAATCCACTCATACCTATTCCACCTATTCCTATGAAGTGAATAATCTCTGATTTTGCTAATTTAATTTTCATTAATAATATTTAATAAATTTTGATTAACATTATTCCATGTGTTTTGATAATTTAATTTTTCTAAATTGTTTTTTTTAAAAAGTATTTCGTTTTTATTGCTCACTATATTTAGTAATAAATTTTCAAATTTTATTTTGTCAAAATTAATTTGATCAACAACCCAACAACAACCTTTATTTTTATAATAATTAGCATTTTCTAGTTGATGATTATCCTTAGAACTTGGTAAGGGAATAGCTATAAATGGTTTTTTAGATAAAGAAATTTCAGCTAAACTAGAGGCACCAGCTCTTGTTATGCATAAATCTGCTTGGTCTATTAATATGTTAAGATTTTGATCAAAACTGAAAACAGTATTGTCAATCTTATTTTCTAAATATAGATTTTTGAGATCACCTATATTCTTTTGATTTGTTTGATGAATTACTTTTAAAGGTTTTATCTTTGAAACTCTAATAATTGAATGATGTAAAATCTGATCAAATATTTGTGCACCTTGGCTTCCACCAATTATTATTAAAGTAAATTTTTCGTTATCATTTTCTTTTAATTTTTTTTTGTAATATTTCTTTCTTATAAGGGGATTTGTAGTTTTTAACTTATATTTATACTCTTTTGGAAAACTAATAATATTTTCTGAATAACATATAATTTTTTTACAAAATTTGAGAAAAAATTTATTTGCTCTTCCAATTACCATGTTTGGTTCTAACAAATAAATTTTAATGTTTAATATTCTTGCGGCTATACATAAAGGTAGTGACATATATCCACCTGTTGAAATAAGAATTTGTATTTCTTCTTTTTTTAATAACATCAATGATCTTAAAGTTAAAAAAAATACTTTTAAAATTGATAGAGGCAATGAAATAAAATTATTTAACTTGGGTGTATCAATAACAAAGGTATTATAAAATTTGTCATCAAGGTATTTAAGACCTCTTACATCACTTGAAATTAATATATCGTAATTTTCTTTTAAATGATCATGTATTGTAATTGCGGGAATAACATGTCCACCAGATCCTCCTGTAGAGATTAAAATCTTACTTTTCATTTAATTTTCTATTTTTCTTTTAGTTAAATTTAGAATTATTCCTGAGAGTATCGAGATACTTACTATTGAAGAACCTCCATAACTCAAAAATGGTAGAGTCATACCTGTTGTAGGAAATAGTCTAATATTTACACCCACATGAATAGTTGCTTGCATTAGTATTAAGCTTATACATCCAACTAAAATAAGTTTGGTTTTATCATCTTTCTCATAATTTATTTTTTTAAAGACCATATAAATAAATATTAAAAATAATAATAATATTAATATTATGGCAACAACACCAAACTCTTCAGAAATTACAGATATGATATAATCAGTATGTGCCTCAGGAACTCGATTTTTCAAAGTTCCTTCACCAATTCCTTTACCAAAATAACCACCACTTGTAATGGACTCAATAGCCTTATCAGATTGAAAATTATGTGTTCCAACATCTCTGTTAAAAAAAGAAAAAATCCTACTTTGAATATAATCAAACTTTGGGACGTACATAATTAAATAAACTAGTGAAATAAAAGCGAATATAGAAAGACCAAAAAGAATAAAGATATTGATACCGGAGGTAAAAATTAAAACTACCCAAGAGAAAACAATAAGAAGAGTTTGCCCAATATCTGGTTGCATTACAAGAAGTAAGGAGATTATTGATACTAAGACAATTGATAATAAATATTTAGAATAGAGATTTGAACTTCTATTACTACAAAGAATACTTGAAATTACAATAATTAAAAAAGGTTTTAATAATTCAATTGGTTGAAATCTTGGTAAAAAAAATAAATCTATCCATCTCTTTGATCCCTTAACTTCAACACCTGTAATTGGAACTAAAAATAAAGAAATTAAAGTAACAAAAAAAAGAAAATATGAGTAATGAAATAATTGATTAGTTTTCAAAGAAGAAAAAATATAAATAATAATTATTCCAATAAAAATATAAATTAAATGCTTAAAAAAGAAGAAATAGCTATTTGTATCCAATTTGTCTGAAGCAATTAGTGATGTTGAAACTAATGAAAAAAAAAGTCCAATTGCAAATAACAAACTTATAATTAAAAAGATTGGTTTATCTATACTCTTCCACCATTGATAGTAAAATTTATATAAAAAGCTGTTGTTTTGCATTAATAAATTTTTTTATTAATTGGTTAAAATATTTTCCTCTATCTTCAAAATTTTTAAAGCTATCAAATGATGCTCCAGCTGGACTAAAGAAAATAATATTTTTTTTTAATTTTTTATCTTTTAAATCAAAAAATATTTCATTTAATATTTCTTTCAAATATTTAAAATGCTTTATAGTTAGCTTATTTTTGATATTTTTTTTAAATTCTTTATGATTATTTCCAAAAATAAATGTTTTAAAATTCTTGCAATGTTTTTTAGATAGGTTTAATTGGTCACCTTTTTTAGGAATACCACCCAAAATCCAATAAACATTTTTTAAATTTTTTAACAGATTTTCTGATGAAGCAAAACTTGTGGACTTAGAGTCATTAATTATTATTAAATTTTTATTTTCATAGATAATTTGTTGTCGATATTTTAAACCTTTAAATCTATTTAAAGTTTTTATTAATTTTTTACTGTTTAAATTTAATGTTTCAGAAATCTTCAAGACGAATGATAAATTTTCTTGGTTACCTGCAGATAAAAAATACTTATTCTTTAATTGTTTAATTTTTTTATTTGTTTTTTTTAAATCAACTCTAATAATTTTTGGATTATATTTTTTACTATTTAGCTTTTTATTTATTAATAAATCATTTTTTTTAACAAATGCTATAGACTCTCTCGACTGAGAATTTAATAATTTAAATTTGGCATTAATATAATTTTTTAAGTTTCTGTGTCTCTCTATGTGATCAGGACTTATATTGAGTATTACTGAGTATTTTGAGGTAAATAATTGACTATAATCTAATTGATATGATGAAGCTTCAATCACAAAAACAGTTTTTTTAATAATTTTTTTCTCAGATAATACTGGATTTCCAATGTTGCCAATCAACCTACAATCATAGTTTTGATCTGATAAAATATCATGCAATATTTTAGCTGTGGTTGATTTCCCATTAGTTCCAGTAATGGTGATGCTTTTGTTTTTGTAAAATGAGTAGAATATATCCAAATCTGTATAAATTTTAGACTCATTTTTTTTTAGAAATTTAGATAATTTACAATTTAAAATATCAATTCCAGGACTAATAATAATTATATCAAGTTTTATTTTAGATATTTCTTTAATATTAATTATCCATTGCTTGGGTTGATGTCTAAATTTTTTTTTTAAATTATCATCAAATAAATATACTTTAGCTTTCTTATTTAAAAATTTATATGTAGATAGTCCACTTTTTCCAAGACCATAAATTAATATTTTTTTTTTTAAAAAAATATTTTTATTATCTATCATTATCTTAATTTCAATGTAGCAAGACCTATCATTGCTAAAATAATTGAAATGATCCAAAATCTTATTACGACTGTTGACTCGGGCCATCCTTTCTTTTCAAAATGATGGTGTATTGGTGCCATTCTAAAAATTCTTTTTCCAGTTAATTTAAAAGAAATTACTTGCACCATCACAGATACAGCCTCAAGAACAAATAGGCCACCTGTAATTGCTAATACTATTTCATGTTTTGTAATTATTCCTACAGCCCCTAAAGAGCCTCCGAGAGCTAAAGAACCTGTATCACCCATAAAAATTTTAGCTGGCGGTGCATTAAACCACAAAAACCCTAAACATGATCCCATTATAGCTCCACAGAAAATTGAAACTTCACCAGTACCTTCAATGTATGGAATTTGTAAATAATCAGAAAAAACAATATTTCCTGTTACGTAACTTATAAAAGCAAAACACCCTGCGACTAAGATTACAGGGACTGTAGCTAATCCATCTAGTCCATCTGTTAAATTAACTGCATTTGATGAACCAACAATCACAAATACAGAAAAAGGAATAAAGAACCATCCAAGATTAATTATTAAATTTTTAAAAAATGGAAAATATAAATTAGTAATTTCTTGATAATCGACAAAGTAAACAAATAAACTAATTCCCAATATAGCCAATAAAAACTGCGATAAAATTTTAAATTTAGATGAAATACCTGAAGAATTATTGTGTTTTATTTTTTTATAATCATCAAATGCTCCTAGCAAACCAAATGAAATAGCAATATAAACACAGAACAAAACACTTATGTTTGATAAATCCCCCCAACATAAAACAGAAAATAGTAATCCAAATAAAATTATTACTCCTCCCATTGTTGGAGTACCAATTTTTTTTACAATATGATCTTGTGGACCATCATCACGTATAGGATCTAAAATTTTTCTATTTGAAAAAAAACTTATAAAAGGTCCTCCAATTAACAAAACTATAATTAATGAGGTGAATAAGGATAATCCTGTTCTAAAAGTTATATACTTAAAAACGTTTAGAAATCCAAATGCATCAACGAAATTTAGTAAAAATTGATAAAGCATTTATTTTGAACCTTTTAGATTACTGAATATCTCATTGAATCCTGTCGCATTTGAGGCCTTAACCATAAGATAATCATTATTATTTAAATCATTTTTAATCAAATCAATAATTTGTGAGTTGTTGTTTAATATCCTGCCTTTTTTCTTTTTTGAAATAGAATTATATGTAAGTAAAATTTTACTTCCTCTAACAAAGACTTTATCTATCTTTGTGTTATTGACTATTTTTCCAATAGATTGATGAAGTTTTTTTGAGTGTTTTCCCAGTTCTAACATATCACCTAATAATAAATATTTTTTTCCTTTGTCAATTTTAATTTTATCAAAATTTAAAATTGCAGATTTAAGAGACAATGGATTTGAATTATAACTTTCATCTATTAAGTTTAAGTTTTTATTGTTAACCTTAATTTTAGAAATATCACCTCTACCATTTGGTATTTTAAAACCTATGAAAATATTTTTTTTTAATTTTGATATATCTAAAAAAATACTCATAACAGTCAGTGCAGCTAAAATATTTAAGATATTACTTTGAAAATTATTAGAAATAAAAAAATAAGTTTTTAAATTATTTATCATAATTGTTGCTTTAAACTTATTTGAAATTTTTTTAATACTTATCATTTTTATATTTGCATTTTGATTATCAATGCCAAATGATAAAATTTTAAGTTTTCTTTTATAAGCTATTTTTTTATGTAACAAATAAAAATTATCATCGGCATTTAGAACAATAAACCCATTAATTTTTGTATTATTAATTATTTCTGATTTGGCTAAAGCAATTTGTCTTATATTCTTAAAATTCTTAGCATGAGCATAATTAATGTTAGTAATTACACTAACATCTGGTTTAACAATTTTAGAGAGATAATTAATTTCACCTTTTTTATCCATTCCAATTTCTAAAACTCCATAATTATTTTTTTGATCTAAATTAAAAAGACTTAGTGGAACTCCATATTTATTATTATAAGATTTAGGCGAAATACCCACTTTAGATAATTGTTTTAATGAATTACCCAATAATTCTTTCAATGTAGTTTTTCCACAACTACCAGTTATAGCAATAATTTTTGTTTTTATATTTTCTCTATATATCTCGGAACTTTTTGTTAAAAATTTGAGGGAGTCCTTAATTTTAATTTGACGAGAAATATTTATTTTTTTTTCAATTTTATTAACTACTGCAATTGATGCTTTTTTTTTAAAAGCTTCGCTTATAAATTTATTACCATCATTTTTTTTTCCCTTAATTGCAAAAAAAATATCATTATTTTTTATTTCTCTTGAGTTAATTCTGGCTTTCTTCAAAGAAATTTTGCTAGATATTTTTTTTTTTCTACTAAGCTCATTAAGTATATTAACCTTTAAACTATTTGATAAATTTAAATTTTTAATTTTTATAGCATCAAGGATAATATGCTTATCTGAAAAGAAAATTTTTTTTAAACCAATTTCTTGAACTTTTTCATGACCTTTTCCTGCTACAAGTAAAATCTCCCCTGTATTTAAATGTTTTATAGCTTTCCTAATTGCCTTAGCTCTATTAGAAATTTCTAATACTTTTTGTTTTTTTATTCCTTTTTTAATGTCTGTTCTTATTTTACTAGATTTTTCTAGTCTTGGATTGTCATCAGTAAGATAAATTTTATCTGTAAAAAGATCAGCAATTTTACCCATTTTAGCTCTTTTATTTTGATCTCTATTTCCTCCACAGCCAAACACTAAAGTTATTTTTTTTCCTGGAAATTGTTCTTTTATATTTTTAAGACAAGTTTTCAAAGCATCTGGTGTGTGTGCATAGTCTAAAATTACCTTTGAGTTATTTTTTATTCTACCAACTTTTTCAAATCTTCCCTCTACAGATTTTATTTTTGGTATTGTATTAAGTATGTCCTTAATATTGACACTACTTTTGATTGCGGCAATGACTGCCATTAATACATTTTTAAATTGTACTTTTCCTATCAAATTAAGTTTAATTTTATGAATTGAATTTTTATATTTTATCTCCAACAATTGATACTCACCCTCATATTGATGAGACAATAATTCAAAATTATTTTTTTTATCAAACAATGAAAAAAGGGTTAAATTTTTATTGGATGCTATATCTTTTATTTTTTTGAATTCAGGTATTTTTTCATCAGTTATTATATTGCCTCCTTTTTTTATCAATTTTTCAAATAAATAAAGTTTAGCTTTTAAATAATTTTTTATATTTTTATGATAATCTAAATGATCTTGTGATAAATTAGTAAATATTCCTGTATTGAATAATAAGCCATCCAGCCTATTTTGACTTAGACCATGGCTGGATGCCTCCATAATAATATTGTTAATATTTTGTTTTTTTAAGTTACTTAAAATTTTACTTAATTGAATTGGGTCTATTGTAGTATTTGATAAATCTCTTTTATATTTTTTTGATTTAATCCCTAATGTTCCAATTGATGCAACTTTTTTATTATTCAAATCTAATATTTGATAGTAAAAATCTGCAACTGAGGATTTTCCATTTGTACCTGTAACTGCAATAATATTATTTGGAATTTTGTTATTAATTTTAAATGATATTTCAGCTAATAACTTTCTGATATTATTTGATTGAATAAATAAAATACCATTTTTTAGACCATTAATTTTTTTTTCAGTTACTACTATTTTTACACCATTAGCGATTACATATGATATAAAGTCATTACCATCTATTTTATTTCCCTTTATTGCAAAAAAAATATTATTTTTTTTTATTTGCGTACTATCAAAAGAAATCCCTGAAAAAAAAAATTTTTTATAAGTAGATTGAATGTTTTGAAAGTAATCGCCTAGAAACATAATTAATTAATTTCTAGATATTTTGTGGCTAAAATAGGCCCAATTTTATCCAATATTTTTCCAGCCACCTCTACTGAAGTCCATCCTGCAGTATTATATAAGGTTCCCATCCAACCACCTTTTTGATGCCTATACTTATAATAGTAATCTTTTGCTTTTTGGGGTGTGTCTAACATAACAACAAATACATATTGTGGATTTGATGTCGGAAATATTGAAGCAAACGTATTTATCTTTGCTTCAGAATAAGATCCTTCTTTTGGTTGGTCAGCAGTTCCTGTTTTGCCACCAATCTCATAATTTGAAACATCAGCAAATTTTGCAGTACCTTCCTCTGTACTTACAATTTTTCTTAAGGCCGTAACAACTTGTTTGGAAACTCTTTCATTAATTAACCTGGTTTTTTTTTTTTTAGTTTCAGTAGTTTTATGTATTAAACTTGGATTAATATCAAAACCTCCATTAGATATTACCGCATAACCTTTTGCTAACTGAAGAATTGTAGTTGCAACACCATGACCAAATGAAGCTGTAGCTAATCTGCATTTACCAAAATTATAATCTTTTTGTGGGGCTATTTCATCAATATCAAAATTAATTGAACTTAATACACCTACCTTTTTTAAAAACAACTTATGTTTTTCTGGTCCAACTAACTGAGCAATTCTAACAGAGCCAATATTTCCTGATCTAATCAAAATCTGTTCTGCTGTAAGTTCTGAGGGAATCTTATTATCATATTCTCCAATCTTATGTTTGTCACAACGAATAGATTTTGGTAAATCTAAAAACTCAGTTTCTGGCTTTATCAAATCTTCGTTTAAAGCACTTGCAAAAGTGAATGGTTTGAAAACTGAGCCAAGCTCATAAGTTCCTTTGGTTACTCTATTAATAAAATTAACATCAGTTATATTTTGTCGTTCATTAGGATTAAAATCAGGTAAAGAAATAAGTGAAAGTATATTTCCATTATTCACATTCATTAGTATTGCTGCACTACCTTTGCTTTTAAAAATTTCTTGATATTTGATTAGTTCTTTTCGTATTAAAAACTGTACATTCTTATCAACTGTAAGTTTTATTTGTTTTTTTGAATTTCTGAGAACCTCATCAAATGATTTTTCTAAACCTGAAATTCCATTGTTATCATCATCTATTTGACCAATGATATGACTAAAAAGATTTTTTTGAGGATACATCCTTAAAACTTTTTCCTCAGGTTTTATAGAATTATCTCCAAGTTTCATTAATTTTTCATAGTTTTCCTCTGAAACTTTTTTTTCTAACCAAAAGAACTTTTTTGTATCAAGTTGTTTTTTAATTTTATTAAAATCTTTATTTGGAAATATAATATTTAAACTTAATAAAAGTTTTTTACTATCTATTACATCTGATGTCTTTATGCCTATATCAATTGATTTAACGGTTTTAGCTAAATAGTTACCATTTATATCAATTATATCTGCTCTATAGAGTTTATTGGCAAATGTAGTTAAATCATTAGATATTTCTACACTAGATTTACGTGATCCAAGATGAATTAAATGAATAGTATAGATTAAATAAATAATAAAAAAGAAAAAGAATACAAACGCTACTCTATTAAATTGAATATTTAAATTTGTATCATTCTTTTTATAATCAAAATTATTTCTATAATCTTCGATAATAATTTTGGATCTTAATTTTTCCATTATTCTTTAATTATTTTTAAATTTTTAATCTCTTTATTTTTATTTCTGATTTTAAAAACTTTTATATTTTCAATTTTTTTTTGCGCTAAATCATTTTCAAAATATAATGATTGAAATTCTAATAATTTGTCAGAAGAGCTCAGGTAATCAAATTCTAACTTGATCTTTTCAAGTTCTGAATTTAAAACTCTAATACTTTCTTTTATTGTAAAAATTTTATCCTCATTTTTTTTAGAAGAATTTTTAATAATTGCAGTTGATAAAATTAATGAAAAAATAACCAATACTAAGGCAATTTTTTTCATAACTTATTCCCAAAATTTTCTATCTCAATTAGGTTGCTAAATTCATCTAGAACGTCAGTTTTAAAATCATAAAAGTCAGTTTTTTTAATCGCATATCTAAGTTTTGCCGATCTTGATGGTAAGTTTTCACTAATTTCATCATCAGAGGGGATAATTGCTTTTTTTTCATTTAATTTAAGTAATGCTTCTGGCTGCTCTGTAATAGGAGCATATCTTGATATGCTTTTTTTTTCAGAGAGACTTTTGAAAAAATACTTAACAATTTTGTCTTCCAATGAATGGAATGTAACTACAACTATCACACCATCTTTCTTTAAAACTTTAGTTGCATTAATTAATCCAAAAATTAATTCACTTATTTCTCTATTAACTAAAATTCTTAAAGCTTGAAAAACTTTGGTAGCACTATGAACTTTAAAGTTTTTTTTTCTTTTTGTATTATCTATGATCTCAACAAGTGTTTGGGTGTCTATTTTTTTTTTTGATCTCTCCTTAATAATATTTCTAGCTATAAATTTACTTTCTTTTTCATCTCCAAAAAACTTAAATATTTTCTCTAATTCTTTTTCATCTAACTTATTAATTACATCTTCAGCAGAATAATTATTTAAACCCATCTGCATATTAAGGTCTCCTTTAGATTGAAAAGATAGTCCTTTTTTGGGATCCTTAATTTGAACGTAAGAGTAACCAAGATCAAATATTACTCCTTTAATATTCTCATTTTTTAGTTTTAAATTATTTAGCTGACTGAATTTAATGTTTTTAAATAAAAACCTATCTTCAAATTTATTTCTTATCTGATTAGCTTTTGCCTCACTTTCAATGTCACGGTCTAAAGCAATTACTTTAGTATTATCAAACTCTAATATTTTTTTTGAATAACCACCTTGACCAAAAGTACAATCAATAAATGTGCCACCATATTGAGGGGAAATAATGCTAATAATTTCTTTTAGCAGTACCGGATAATGCTTTTGTACTTTCGGTACTATGGTGGCGTCCATTTATTTCTTTGAAGACCATTAATTTTTTTGTCTTCTTAAGAATGCTGGTATCTCAAGATCGTCATCTTCTTCTTCATTTGATGATAATAAATCATCTGAAGTTGAGTTTTCAGTTTCTGAACTAAATAAATCTGGCGCATCAGAGTCCACACCAAATTCTTTTAAATCGTTAGAAACATCCTCTTCAATACTTTCTTCAACTATTTGCTCTTGCGGTGTTTCCATTGCTTCTTGAGTAAAAGACTTTTCCATTTCATTCACAGAACTATCTTCAATAACACTTTCCGTCTCAAAGTTATTATTATTTACCATTTCTTCATTTGAAGCATTTGAGCTTAAATTATCTTGATGTTGTTCTTGAACGATTTCATTCTCAAGCTTCAATGCATTTGCTCCATGTGAAACTGGATTTGAAATTGAATTTGAGAAATTAAAAGATGCAGATGATCCCATATTTGAAAAATCTGAATAACCTGGATTTCTATTTTGGATACGATGCACCATATTAATCACAGATTTAGTCTCTGGCTGTTGCCCATCTAGTGATGTCGCAACAATCGAAACTCTCATTTTTCCATCTAATTCAGCGTCAGTAATAGCACCAATAATCAATTCAGCTTCTGGATCAACTTCAGCTCTAACTTTATTAACTGCTTCATCAACTTCAAACAGTTTAAGGTCTTTACCACCAGTAATATTAACTAATAATCCTTTTGCACCTTTTAGAGTATAGTCATCAATTAGTGGATTACTCACTGCCATTTCTGCAGCTTTAAGGGCTCTACCTTCTCCTTCTGCTTCGCCAGTTCCCATCATTGCTTTACCCATAGAAGCCATAACAGTTTCAACATCAGCAAAATCAAGATTGATTAAACCTGGTCTAACCATCAAATCAGTTATACTTTGAACACCATGCATTAGAACATTATTTGAAAGATTAAAAGAATCTTCAAATGTTGTTTGCTCATTAGCAATTTTAAATAAGTTTTGATTTGGAATTACTATAATTGTGTCAACATGTTTTCTTAATTCTTCCAAACCTTGTTGTGCTCTTCTCATTCTTGAGGGGCCTTCATATAAAAATGGAAGAGTTACAACACCTACCGTTAAAATATTTAATTCTTTTGCAGCTCTAGCGATTACATGAGCAGCACCAGTTCCTGTTCCACCGCCCATACCAGCAGCAATAAAAACCATATTTGCCCCTTGCAAAGTATTTACAATTTCATTTAAAGATTCATCTGCAGCTGCTTGACCAATATCTAACTTAGCACCAGCGCCCAATCCTTTAGTTAAATTTAGACCAATTTGAATTCTTGTTTTACATTTACTTAACTTTAAATCCTGCGCATCAGTATTAACTGCAATAAATTCTACACCTTGTAGATTATTTTCAATCATTTCATTAATTGCGTTTCCACCTGCTCCACCAACTCCCATTACTAAAAGTCGTGGTTGTAATTCTTTAATTTCTGGTGCTTTAAAGTTAATTGTCATCTGTTATTTCCCCTCATTATTGATTAAATGTTTTTCCCATTTAAGGTTTGCTCGATTTATATTTGCTTTTTTTCTTGCTGTTACCTTAAATTTTTCAAATGCTATTGGTTCCCAAATTTGAAAGGTTTGGCCTTGACCAACAAACAACATGTTTTTTTTTATCTTTGCATGCTTTAATAATTTTGATGAAAGTGAAATTCTGCCTTCACTATCAAATTGTAAACTAGTGCTTTCTGATAAAATTGATGTTGCAAAAAAATCTCTTTTTTCTTCAAATGGATTTAAAGAGTCTATAACAGAAGAAATTTTTTCTATTCTATCTTGAGAGCAAGCTTCAATTGAAGCATTATTAAAAGAAGGATAACAAATAACACCATTGTAACCTAGGTTTGATAAATAAGATCTAAAGCTAGAAGGCACAGAAACCCTTCCTTTTTTGTCCAGTTTGTTCTCGTAAGTAGATAAAAACATATATTTTATAATTTATAAATTCCATAATTGGGAATATATGGGAATATATGGGTAATTTAATTTACTGTCAAATCTTGAATCTTGCTCATTTTAGACTGATGTTAATCACTTTTTTAACATCTAATTTGATAATTAATTCAAAGTTTTAATTAAGTGCTACGTATCATGGATTAAAAAAAACAGAACATTATTGACTCATTAGTGAATTAAAACGTAAACATTTATTTTGGACGCTATTTAGACTGTGAAAAGTTTTGCCAGATAAACTGTAAGCCGGGTTCTGTCATTTAAAAATATCATTTGTCTAGACTTAAGATCACTCCTAAGCTCAAGCAACTAACCCTGATGACTAGCCAAGGATGGCTTTTAGTTTTTTAACAATGTCATCTCTACTTAGTCTTGCTCCCAGTGGGGTTTTCCAGCGTTCATTGTTACCAATAGAACCGGTGTGCTCTTACCACACCTTTTCACCCTTGCCATGTTATGGCGGTTTATTTTCTGTGGCACTATCCCTAGGGTTACCCCCGCCAGGTATTATCTGGCACTGTATCCTTGTGGAGCCCGGACTTTCCTCTTTAATTAATTAAAGCGATAAATCATTTATCTGGCTAAATCAACATATTACTTAAATTTAAAACTGCAAGAAATTTTAATTCAATTCTTTTGCCAAATTCTGACTAATAAATAAACATTCTTGGTCAATTTTACTGTTTATCAACTCTTGTCTAAATCTTCTCTGAAAAGCAATAATTACAAATTTTAAAAATTTGTCTTTTTTTATTTTTTTTGAACTTTTAATTGAATATCCAATTTTCGATAAATTTATAAAAAAATTCTTTTTATCTATAGGAGTTATTTTTTTTCCTCTGTTTATAAGAAGAGTTTTTTGTGAAAGTGAATGCCAATTACCAATTTTAAATTTAGCTAAATATTTCCATGGAAACTTTTCACCAGGGTCTTTTTTTCTATCAGGAGCAACATCAGAATGACCTAAAATATTTTTTTTATCAATCTTGTACTTTTTAATTAAAAATTTACTTAATTTTTTTAAGGATTGTATCTGTTTTTTTGAAAAATTTTTATAATTAGAGTTATGACCTGGATTACTTATTTCAATTCCAATTGAGTTCTTATTTAGAGATCTAAAATTTTTCCAAGATGATATTCCAGCATGCCATGCCTGGTAAAGATCTGGTACCATAATAACTATTTCTCCATTATTTTTGATTAAATAATGACTACTTACTTTTGATTTAATGTTTGTAAGTTTTTTTATTACCTCTGATTCCTTTTTCATTCCCGTATAATGGAAAATAATAAATTTGATTTGATCTGATTTTCTTTTTTTTGTTTCAAAGTTTGGAGAGTAATTTAGAGTTGTATCCATACTTAATTTGGGTATTAATTTAGACTACTTATAAACACTTTATAGACATTTTTTAAAATTAAATATTATTTCACAAAAAATAATTATATATTATAAATTCATTATGTTAAAAAAATTAACAATTATGATAATTTCTGTCTTGTTGTTAGCATTTAATGCAAATGCTGGATCTGATGGTGAGCTTGTATTAAATAAAAATCAACCAGACAAAACTAGAGATTGTTTTGAAAATTTGAATAGAGCAACTTTTGCATTTAACCAAGGTTTAGATAAAACAATTATAAAACCAATTGCAAAAGGATATAGTAATTTACCAGCTCCAATTCAAAAAGCTACCAGCAATGCAACTAGAAATTTATCTAATCTTATAACAATACCTAACAATATTTTACAGGGAGATATTAAAACAGCAATGATAAATACTGGGAGACTAACTATTAATACTACTGCTGGACTTCTAGGTACAATTGATGTTGCGAATAAAATGGGTTTTCCAAAATACGAAAAAGAGGATTATGGTCAAACATTAGGTGCCTGGGGTATTGGCCCAGGATGTTATTTGGTTCTTCCAATTTTAGGACCATCAACTATCAGAGATACTGCAGGATCTTTTGTAAATGCACTAGGTGGGGATCCTTGGTACAATGCCTCAGTAGATGGTAATAATGAATTTTTAAGTGAAAGTGCTTTTTTAGCATCAAAAGCTATAAGTGGTATTGACTTTAGATCCAATAATCTTAATTCATTTGATAACCTCGAAAAAAATTCAATTGACTTCTATGCATCTATAAGAAGTTTATATTTACAAGATAGACAAAATAAGGTTGAAAATAATAAAAGAGGAAGTGTGGACGTTCTATATAAAGATGATGAAGACTGGGAAGAAATAGACAACCAATAATTCACATAGATAACAAATTAATATGAAAAAAATTCTTATAATTATACTATTTCTTAACACATTTTGTAATCATGCTTATTCTATTGAACCTGAAATATTTGTTCAATCTACTGTTGATAGAGCGTCAAAAATTCTAGCAAAGAATATTTCAAAGCAAGAAAAAATAAACGGACTAAAAATTATAGCTAAGGAAACAGTAGATATAAAAGGTATAAGCTTTTACTCTCTAGGTTCGACTAGGAAACTTTTAAATGATAGTCAAAAAGAAGTATATATTAATTTATTTCAAAATTATTTTTTAAAAAGTTTTTCTAGTAGACTGTCTGAATATACTAATCCTAAAATTATAGTTAGAAGTAAAAAAATCATAAACAAAAATTATACAATTGTTAATAGTACATTGACTGGTACTTCTGAAAGACCTGAAATAAAAATTGATTGGAGAGTATATACAAAAAATCCTGACAATCCTTTAATCAGAGATTTAATAATAGAGGGACTTAGCTTGGTAAGGACGCAAAAAGAAGAGTTTGCATCAATTTTAAACTCTAATGACGGTGATATAAACGCTTTATTTAAAAGTTTAGAAGATTTTACAAAAAACTAATATTAATTTTGGTGGGCCCGCCAGGACTCGAACCTGGGACCAATACATTATGAGTGTACTGCTCTAACCAACTGAGCTACAGGCCCAAAAATAATACTGTTAAGTATATCATTTTTTGTGAGTTATCAATTATAGATAATATTTAAATGGTGGGCCGTGTTGGTTACGCTCCAACTACCCCTGCAATGTCAATGCAGTACTCTACTATTGAGCTAACGGCCCAGTACAATTAACTTTCCAAGAAACTTTTTAATTGTTTAGATCTGCTAGGGTGTTTTAGTTTTCTGAGAGCTTTTGCTTCAATTTGTCTAATTCTTTCTCTAGTTACAGAAAACTGAAGACCAACTTCTTCTAAAGTGTGATCCGTGTTCATTCCAACACCAAATCTCATTCTTAAAACTCTTTCTTCTCTTGGGGTTAATGTAGATAAAATCTTAGTTGTAGCTTCTCCTAAGTTTGATTTAATTGCTTGCTCTAGAGGCGCTAATGCTTTTGTATCCTCTATAAAATCTCCTAAACTACTATCTTCTTCATCACCTACTGGTTTTTCAAGTGAAACGGGTTCTTTAGAAATTTTTAAAACTTTTCTTACTTTATCAAGAGGCATTCTAAGTTTTTGAGCTAATTCTTCAGGAGTTGCTTCCCTTCCAAACTCACTTAAAATTAGTCTTTGAGTCCTTACAATCTTATTGATTGTTTCAATCATATGAACTGGGATTCTAATAGTTCTAGCCTGGTCAGCAATTGATCTTGTAATAGCTTGTCTAATCCACCAAGTAGCGTAAGTAGAAAATTTATATCCTCTTCTATACTCAAATTTATCAACTGCTTTCATCAAACCAATGTTACCTTCTTGAATTAAATCTAAAAACTGAAGACCTCTATTTGTATATTTTTTAGCAATCGATATTACCAATCTTAAATTGGCTTCAACCATTTCTTTTTTAGCTATTCTAGATTCTTTTTCACCTTTTTGAACCCTGCTAACTAATTTTTTAAAGTCTGTTACAGATATTCCTAACTTGTGACTTATCTCAATTAATCTTTCTCTAATATTTTTAAACTCTTCTTTGTTTTTTACAAAAAATTGTTTCCAAACTGAGTTGGTATCTAAAAATTTTTTTAGATTTGGATTAATTTCATTACCAATATAAAATTTAATAAACTCATTTCTTGAAATGTTATGATCCATTGCTAATCTTAAAAGATTTCCTTCTAAAGATATAATTTTTTTATTTTCAATATAATGTTTTTGAACTAACTCCTCTAAAACTGAAGGTGATAACTGAAGTGACTTAATATTTTCAAGAATATCATCTACAATCTTTTGATAGCTTTTTTCTTTGGAAGGAGAAAAGTTTTGTAAACTTAAAACACAATCTAATTTTTCTTTTTGATATTTAATTAATTTTGTGTATTCTTTTGTTAATGTATTTACTGTTTTTAGAACTTTTGGTTTAATTTCAGTTTCCATAGCAGCAAGTGTTGGGTTAAAATCATCATCATCACCATCACCTGAGTTTTCATCTTTATCAGTCTCACCTGCATTTTTTTGTTTTGCACTTGGTCCTGTGGACTCATCTTCCATATAATTGGTATCAATATCAATAATTTCCCTGACTAAAATTTCATCTTTTTGTAATTGATCATTCCACTCATAGAACTGTTGGGCTGTCATCGGACTTTGTGATAATGCAATCAACATCACATCTTTTCCAGCTTCGATTCTTTTTGCAATTGCAATTTCACCTTCTCTTGAAAGTAGCTCTACACCACCCATTTCTCGTAAATACATTCTAATAGGATCGTCACTTTTCTCCATTGTCTTACCTTCTTCTTTGGAGGATCCTTCTTTTTTTCTTAAAACTTTAAAATCAGATTTTTTCTCAACTAAAGTTACACCTTCATCTAAAATATGAATAAATGCTTGTGATAAATTTTCATCAGACAGGTTTCTTTTTCCAAGAGATTTGCTTAATTCTTCATAGGTAATGAAGCCTCTATGAGTGCCCCTTCCCATTAGTCTAGCAAATGATTTTGTAATAATTCTTTCCACAGCAATATAAGTTTGAAAGACTTATATAATATCAAATTTATAAAAATCCATTGCTATTTTATTCAGATTAGTTGATTTTTCTTTCGTTTTTAAGCTCTTTAAGCTCATTAAATGTTGTTTCGCTCATATCTTTTGAAAACCTCGATTCTAATTCTTGGATTCTAAACTCTAGGTCATAATTAAACAAATCTTTAGATGTATCATCTAATAATTCAATTACCTGATCATCATTATCAGATTTATTTTTTAGAATATGTTTGATTGGAGCAAATTTATTAATCTTCTCTAGTAATTGTTTATCTAAATTGAGATCATCAATACTTATTTGTTCGCCAGACTTTAATCTTTCTATTATAGAATTGAATATTTGCTTATTTATATCAGTGAATAATTTAATATTTTCAACTAAGTGAATATTTGCTTGAAATAAAGATAAATTATTTAGAAGTAAATATAATAAAGAAAACTCTTTCAGCTCTACACCTGTTACAGATTGGCTTTCGTTAAAATATTTTTTAGTTGAGTCAAGTGATTTTACCTTTTTTACATAAAACTTTTTCTTATTTTGATTGGAGTGAGGAGTTAATTCTGCAATTTTCTCTAAAAAATATTCCAGAACATATTTTTTAATGAAATCATCTTTAATCGTGTTTGCTATAGATCTAAGTTTTTTTTCAAATATCGCCATAGAAGAAGGATTATTTTCAGTCTGTTTTTTGTAGTGACTGAATATAAATTGATGAATAGATAGTTTGCTTTGTTTTGTAAAATCTACAAAGTAGTTTTTACCATGTTTGTTAACGTAACTATCAGGATCTTCTTTCTGTGGTAAAAATAAAAAAGATATTTGTTTTTCAGGTTTTAATTCCCTTATAGAGTTTTCAGCTGCTCTTAAAGCAGCTTTATAGCCACTTTCATCACCATCAAAACAAATTATAATATCATCAAAAAATTGATTTAAAGTTAAAATTTGTCTATCTGTTAATGAAGTACCAAGATTTGCAACTACATTTTCAATTCTATTTTTACTCAGACCAACTACATCCATATAACCCTCGACTAAATAAATGTGATCTAATTTATTAGATAATTTTCTAGCTAGATCTAAATTATATAAATTTGAACCTTTTTTGAAAAAAATTGTTTCTGGTGAATTAATATATTTTGCTAAATAATCTAAATTTTCTATTATTCTTCCACCTAAAGCGATTGGTTGTCCTGAGATATTATTAATTGGAAAAATTAATCTACCTCTAAATCTTTCAACATATGTTTTCTTTTTTTCATCTAAATAAAATAATCCACTTTCTAATAAAGCCTGTTCGCTAAATTGGTTTTTTAGTCTTTCATAAAAACTAGGATTTTTTTCTATATAACCAATTTTAAATTTTTTAACTTCTTCTTTACCTAAAGATCTATTTTTTAAATAATCTCTAGCATTTGAATATTTTTCATTTTTTAATAACTCACTGTGATAAAAATCAACATATTGACTATAAATTGATAAATACTCTTTCCATTTTTTTTCTCTTTCTTCATCTTGTTTTGAAAACATATAAGGCTGCACACCAGCTAACTGAGCTAGGTATTTTACAGCTTCACCAAATTTTAGATTTTGAATTTTCATTACAAAGTCAAAGATGTTTCCATGCTCTGATGTTGCAAAACAATGATAAAATTCTTTTTCATCATTAACTGTAAATGATGGGGTTTTTTCAGTTTTAAATGGAGATAAACCCACGTATTCTTTACCTCTTTTTTTTAGAGAAACTGATTTTGATACAACCGTTGAAACTTTGAGCCTTGTTTTAATTTCATCAAGGTACTCTTTTGGGTATTTCATTAACTGCCTAATAATTCCTTAATTAAAGGACCTGCTTTTGCAAAATCAATTTCATCCGCATAATCTTTTTTAAGTGCACCCATTACTTTACCCATATCTTTAACTGAGCTTGCTCCAAGTTTTGAAATTATCACAGCACATATTTTCTTAGTTTCTTCTTCACCTAGCTGATTGGGCAAAAATGTATTTAGAATTTCATATTCATTTTGTTCAATTTCTAAAAGATCTGTTCTGTTGTTTTTTTTATAAATATCAATCGATTCGGCTCTTTGTTTAACCATTTTTTTCAGAAGCTTCTTGATATCTTCATCATCAGTGTCTTTTTTGTTAGGACCAGATCTGTTCACAATATCTAAATCTTTAATTGATGATAATATTAACCTGTAGGTTGATATTTTAGTTTTATCTTTAGCTTTTAAAGCGTTTTTATATTCTGTTTCGATAGTTTCTTTTAATACCATAATTTTTTAATTTACTTGAAAGATAAAATTCTTCAAAAGAAAAATTGTTTTTTTACAATTTTATAATACATCTCTGTTGCGATAATAATGCAATTATTGTATTAACCTCTAACTCATGAGTTGTAATTGATCAAAAAAGCAAAAAAATCTAACTCAAAAAATTCACAAATCAGTACAGGCGTTTTAGTTCTTGAAAATAAGAGGATTTTTAAAGGAATTGGATTTGGCTACCAAGGAGAAGCGACAGGTGAGGTTTGTTTTAACACTTCATTAACGGGCTACCAAGAAATTATATCTGACCCATCCTATGCAGGACAAATTATTAACTTTACATTTCCCCACATAGGAAATGTTGGAACTAACAAGGAAGATTACGAGTCGGATAAGATTTGGACAAAAGGGGTAGTATTTAATTCTGAAATAACTTATCCTTCAAATTATAGATCTTTTCAGCATCTTGATGCATGGCTTAAAAAAAATAAAATAGTTGGTATTACTGGTTTAGACACCAGAAGTTTAACAAATTTCATAAGAGACAAAGGTGCCCCAAAGGGAACTATTGCATATTCTAAAATTGGTAAATTTAATATTAGCAAATTAACTAACTCAACAATTAAATGGAGTGGGTTAAAAAACTTAGATCTTGCAGAAAAAGTAACAACATCAAAAAACTATATCTGGAAAGGTCTTAAAACTTGGAAAAAAGAAACTGGATATAAAAAGAATAATAAAAACTCATTTCATGTAGTTGCAATTGATTATGGAATTAAGAAAAATATTTTAAGATATTTTTCAGATTTTAATTGCAAAGTAACAGTTGTTTCTTGCAAAACATCAGCTGATAAAATTTTAGCACTTAAACCAAATGGAATATTTTTATCGAATGGTCCAGGGGATCCGGCAGCAACAGGAAAATATGCTATCAAAATAGTTAGGGATTTAATTGATCAAAACTTACCTATATTTGGTATTTGTTTAGGTCATCAAATACTTGCTTTAACATTAGGTGGCAAAACAAAAAAAATGAAACTTGGTCATAGAGGTGCAAACCATCCTGTTAAAAATTTAATTCATGACAATGTTGAAATCACTAGTCAAAACCATGGCTTTGAGGTGATGAAAGAAAATTTACCTAAAAATATTGAAATCACACATAAATCTTTATTTGATAACAGCATTGAAGGAATAAAAATAAAAAATAAACCTGTGTTCTCAGTTCAATATCATCCAGAGTCTAACCCAGGTCCACAAGACAGTGTTTATTTGTTTAAAGAATTTATTAACAACATGAAAAAAAATGCCAAAAAGAAAAGATCTTAAAAAAATATTAGTTGTTGGAGCTGGACCAATTATTATAGGTCAAGCCTGTGAATTTGATTATTCAGGAACTCAAGCCTGCAAAGCTTTAAGAGATGAGGGTTATAAAGTTGTATTAATTAACTCAAACCCAGCAACAATAATGACTGATCCTGATGTTGCAGACAAAACTTATATTGAGCCTATTACTTTAGAGGTTTTAGAGAAAATTCTTAAAAAAGAAAAACCAGATGCAATTCTTCCAACTATGGGGGGTCAAACTGCACTTAATCTTGCAATGGAAGCTGAAAAAAAAGGAATTCTAAAAAAATATAAAATAGAGCTAATTGGTGCAAACTCTAAAGCAATTTCAAATGCTGAGGATAGAAAGAAATTTAGGAAAAATATGATCGATATAGGTTTAGATTTGCCAAAATCTGAAATCGTCAACAAAATCAATCAAGCTTCAAAAATTTTAAAGAAAATTGGCTTACCAGCAATTATTAGACCTGCATTTACACTTGGAGGTCTTGGAGGAGGAATTGCAAAAAATAAAAAAGATTACTTAAAAATTATTAAAAGTGGATTACACGAGTCCCCTGTGAGCCAAGTACTAGTTGAAGAATGTTTGGAGGGTTGGAAAGAATTTGAAATGGAAGTTGTAAGAGATAAAAAAGACAACTGCATTATTATTTGTTCAATTGAAAATATTGATCCAATGGGAATTCATACTGGAGACTCTGTTACAGTCGCCCCTGCTCTTACCTTAACCGATAAAGAATACCAAGTAATGAGAAATGCATCTATTGCATGCCTTAGAAAAATTGGAGTTGAGACAGGCGGATCAAATGTACAATTTGCAATCAACCCTAAAAATGGACGAATGGTTGTAATTGAAATGAACCCAAGGGTATCCCGTTCTTCAGCCCTTGCATCAAAAGCAACTGGTTTTCCAATTGCAAAAGTTGCAGCTAAACTTGCGGTTGGCTACACATTAGATGAATTAAAAAACGAAATCACAAAAGTAACTCCTGCATCATTTGAGCCTAGCATTGATTATGTAGTAACAAAAATCCCAAGATTTACGTTTGAAAAATTTTCAACTTCTCCTGCAACATTAGGCACATCAATGAAATCTGTTGGTGAGGCAATGGCAATCGGTAGAAACTTTAAAGAGTCGCTTCAAAAAGCTTTAGTGTCACTTGAAACGGGTTTTTCAGGATTAGACAGAATTTTTGATTTAAATAAAAAACAAATTGAAAACAAACTTAAAGAAAGTATTCCAAATAAAATTCTACTAGTTGCTGAAGCAATTAGAAAAAAGATCGATTTAAAAAGAATATTTACTTTATCTAAGATTGATCCATGGTTCTTAGAACAAATTAAAGAGATTGTAGATAATGAAACTAAGATTAAAAACAAAGGACTTCCTAAGGATTTTAATGAGTTTAACCAAATAAAATCAATTGGTTTTTCTGATAAAAAACTATCAGAGTTAACAAAAACTTCTGAAGATGCTGTTAGACGAAAAAGAACGGCACTTAAAATATTACCTGTATTTAAAAAGGTTGATACTTGTGCAGCTGAATTTAAGTCGTTCACTCCTTATATGTATTCAACTTATCAAAGAAATTTTTCAATCAATTCAGAATGTGAAGCTGATCCATCAGCTAAGAAAAAAATTATAATATTGGGTGGAGGGCCTAATAGAATAGGACAAGGGATAGAGTTTGATTATTGTTGTTGTCAGGCTAGTTTTGCATTGAAAGACGCTGGTTTTGAGACCATCATGATTAACTGTAACCCTGAAACAGTTTCAACTGATTATGATACCAGTGATAGATTATACTTTGAGCCGTTAAAAGAAGAGTATGTCTTTAATATAATTAAAAAAGAAAAAGAAAAAGGAAACCTAATTGGGATTATTGCTCAATTTGGTGGCCAAACTCCAATTAAACTAGCCAAATTTTTACATAATAACAAACTTCCAATTTTAGGAACTCAGTACACCTCTATTGATTTGGCAGAAGACAGAGATTTATTTAGAAATCTTCTTAATAAATTAAAGTTAAAGCAAGCAGAAAGTGGAATTGCTAAAACATTTAAACAAGCTATCCAAATAGCAGAGAGAATAGGCTTACCTTTAATGGTTAGACCATCTTATGTATTAGGGGGAAGAGCAATGGAGATTGTTCATGAAAAAAGTCAGCTTAAAAACTTTGTAGAAGAGGCTTTTAAAGCAGCTGAAGAAAACCCAATTCTAATTGATAAGTTTATTGATCATGCAATGGAAGTTGATGTTGATGCAATATCAGATGGTAAACAAGTTCATGTAGCAGGCATCATGCAACACATCGAAGAAGCTGGAATTCACTCAGGTGACTCTGCTTGTAGCTTGCCCCCAGTATCAATTAAGCCATATTTAATTAAAGAAATAGAAAATCAAACTAAAAAACTAGCCTTAGCTTTAAAAGTTAAAGGTTTCATGAATATTCAATTTGCTATCAAAAAAGATGAAATTTATGTAATTGAAGTTAACCCTAGAGCAAGTAGAACGGTACCATTCGTATCTAAAGCAAAAGGTCTACCTCTTGCTAAGATTGCCTCACGTGTAATGGCTGGTGAAAAATTATCTAAGTTTAATTTGAAAGATAAATCTAAGGGGATGTATGCTGTAAAAGAAGCTGTATTTCCTTTTAACAAATTCCCTAATAGTGATTTACTTTTAGGTCCTGAAATGAAATCAACTGGTGAAGTAATGGGATTTGATAAAAACTTTGGAATGGCATTCGCAAAAAGCCAAATTGCAGCGGCTAATTCGTTACCAAAACAAGGACTTGCTTTCGTATCATTAAAAGACTCTCATAAAGACGAGGGAATTGATTTAGCAAAAGAGCTGATTAAATTAAATTTTACACTTTGTGCAACTAAAGGAACTGCAGAGTATTTTAGAAAACATAAAATTAAATGTAAAATCATTAATAAAGTAAGCAGTGGATCTCCTCATATTGTAGATGTCTTAGATTCTAAAAAAATTGCACTTGTAATTAATACGGGTGGGGGAAACACTGAACACAGATTAAGTGATGCAATTGCTCTTAGAAGAGCAACCCTCAAAAATAAAGTTCCATATTGTACAAACATGTCTACTGCTCAAGCATGCTTAGAAGCAATCAAATCTCTTAAAACTAAAAAATTAGAAGTAAATTCACTTCAGGATATTTAGGAATTTACTTTCCAGTCTGTTTCAAAAGTTACATAATTTACCTGAATACAACGTCTCTCTTTAACGATTGTCTTCTTTTCCATACCATGCCATGTATTTGGTCCGCTAGTAAACATGTAGCCATAATTATTTTTGTAAGGAACTGTTTTAACTTTTTCCAACTTTTCATTATAAAAATCTGTGCCCAAGTCTTCAGATTCTTTGACATTATTAACAAATATTAATCCTGACATTAGCTTTTCTTTAATATCGCAATGAGGTTTTAGCCAAAAACCTTTTCGATCACAGATAACTTCAACTCTAACATATGAGTTTGATAAATCTCTATTGATCATTTTTGAAATAGTTTCATGAACTTCTTTAGATTGAAGTTCGTTAATAAATTTTACCAAATTTGGAAATTGTTTTTCATTTTCTTTAGTTACAAAACATCTAAATTTAATTGCTTCACCCCCTGACGCTATCCCCTCTCTAAATTCAGCTGCACCACCATCGATTGCTCTCGTTCCATCATAATTAAGATTATGTTTACTTACATCAGGAATATCTGCTTTAATAATTTCTTCTATAGAGCCATCACTCAAAGCATTATTATATTCCCAATGATCGAAAGGAAATTCATGTTTTTTTGATTGATTTTGAATCGAATTTAAAAATGACATTAAGAATTAATTTTTTGTTTGATAATATTTGCTACTCTATTTGTTTCATCTAGCTTTTCATAGTTCCAATTTTCTACTTCTTCTCCTAAATTTCTTGTTATATTTAATTCTCTAAATAAATTTCTAAATCTTTGGAATCTTTTGTCATTTTTTCTAGGCAAAATACTTGCTATATAAATTGGCTTACCGGTTAAGGCTGCTTCAGAAATCATTGAACTAGAGTCGCATGTAACTACAATATTTTCAGATATCGCCAAAGCTGATAAATATGCTCTTTTATCAACATCCATAATTATAGTGTGATTATTTCCAAAAAATTCTCTAGTATAATGAATAGTATTTATTGGTGTTCTCATTGATGGTATTACCACAAGCTGAAAATCATGTTTTTTTAATAATTTATATAAAGATGTAAAAATATGTTTCATATTTTTTGTTGAATAATCATAATATTTTGTTGGACCACCTAATATTAAAGTCCAAATTTTTCTTTCATCTCTTTTAATAAATGAATTTAAATAATCCTTATTTTCACTAATCTCATTTTCTGTAAGGTAGTGAATTGCACCCTTTGTGCTAATAACATTTTGACCATGTATCTCATCGTGTTCTGGAGCTACAATAAAATCAAAATGATTTAAATCTACTTTTGGATCTTGAATATGAATATTAAATACTTTTTTATTAGTTGTACTTTTTAAATAGATTGAAGGAATAACACTTTTACGCCCACAAGATATAATTACGTCAAAATCATCATGATCAATTTTTTTAAAAACATTTTGTGAAATTGGACTAAGGTTTGGTGGAACAAATTTCCAAACATGATTTAGTTCAACCTTGTGGTGTGTGAAATCTATATCTAAAGCTTTTGCTAAACCTTCTACTTGACTGATCATGCCATGCATGCCCTCAGTCAATAATATCCCTTTTAATTTTGTCATTTATCCCTATATAACTTTTGTATGAGTGAGAATCCAACAAAACACACAAAAGTGTTAATAATTGGATCCGGTCCTGCCGGATACACAGCAGCTGTTTATGCAGCGAGAGCAATGTTAAGTCCTATATTAGTCTATGGTTCTGAACCTGGTGGACAATTAACTACAACAACTGATGTTGAAAATTTTCCAGGTTTTGCTGACGTAATTCAAGGTCCATGGTTAATGGACCAAATGAAAGAACAGGCTAAAGCTGTTGGTACAGAAATGATTGAAGATCATATCGGATCAGTAAATTTAAAATCAACACCTTTTGAAGCCATAGGTGATAGTGGTCAAAAATATACTGCAGATAGCATAATTATTTCAACTGGTGCTCAAGCAAGATGGTTAAATTTAGAGTCAGAACAAAAATTTAGAGGTTTTGGTGTTTCAGCTTGCGCTACTTGTGATGGTTTCTTCTTTAAAGATAAAGAAGTTGCAGTAGTTGGTGGTGGAAACGCTGCTGTTGAAGAAGCAATGTTTCTTACAAAATTTGCATCAAAGGTAAAACTAATTCATAGAAGAGATGAATTAAGAGCTGAAAAATTACTTCAAAAGAAATTAATGGAAAACAAAAAAATTGAAATTATTTGGGATAGTGCTGTCGATGAAGTTATTGGAGACGGAGAGCCAAAAAATGTTACAGGTATTAAGATTAGAAATCTAAAGACTAATAATATTAAAGAAATGAAAGTTGATGGTTTATTTATTGCAATTGGTCATGATCCAGCAACAGCTTTATTTAAGGAGCAGTTGGATATGGATAAAGAAGGTTATTTATTAACTAAACCAGATTCAACAGAAACTAATATCCCTGGAGTTTATGCTGCAGGTGATGTTAAAGACAAAACTTTTAGACAAGCCGTTACAGCTGCAGGAATGGGTTGTATGGCTGCTCTTGAAGCTGAAAAATTTTTATCGCACTAAAAAAATGAAATTAAATTGGCTAATTTTTGCAACTGGGTGGATGTCCTTCAGGGCACTAGGATCAGGCTTATTTTTATTTTGGACTTTCACTGGAAATGATCGTTCAGCTCCATCTGAATGGATAGTCCCTTTTGTAGGTGACTTTATAATTGGAATAACTGCGATATTTTTGGTTTACCACATTATAAAAAAACCAAGTGCTATCTTATGGGGTCTATTACTTTCATGGAATTTAGTTGGTCTATTTGATTTATTTGGAGCAATTATGGTTAGTTTTGAGGCTCCTTTTGGACCACTACCAGAAATAGGATTAACTGCATCGGGTGTAAGATTTATTTTAAGTTTAAATACTTTAATACAGATTTCATCTATATATTTGTTGTTTCATAAAGACATAAAAGAGTATTTTAGGATTTAAAAGATTAAGAGTTACTCACTTCAACTATTTCATTAGACTCAAATACATTTTGCTTAAAGTCACGATTAGTAATTTCAACCATTGCTTTTGCTACTTTTTTTGAATGAATTGGTTTCATTTTTTTTAATGGTCCTAAAAATAAAGGTGACAATAATTTAAATATAAATATCCCTACTTTTTCTCCCACTCTTTTTTCTTTTCTATCTCCCATTAAAAAAGAAGGTCTCATTATTCCAAGTTTACTAAAGCTTAATCTTTTTAATTCTTCTTCAACCAATCCTTTAAATTTTAAATAATCTCCTGAGCTATTAGGATCTGCATAACCTGAGGAAACAAAAACAAATGAATTTACTAAGTTAAATTTTGCAATTTGCGCAATTTTTTTAGGCACCTCAAGTTCAACTCTTTTATACTCATTTTTATCTGGTGAATTTTTTTTAGTTGTGCCAATACAAAAAAAACAGTCGTCGCCTTTAATATCTTCTTTATGATTTTCTAAATTATTAAAATCAGTTTTAATAATTTCAGTTTTTGAGTGATTGCTCCCATGATCTGATCGAACAAAAAGCTTTATTTTGTTGTAATTATCACTCTGAATTAATTCATTTAGAAGGTGTCCTCCAATTAAACCTGATGAGCCAAATACTAAGGCAGTTTTCACTGATTATCCTAAACTTTCACAAAAAGATTTTATTCTGTCCATTGCTTTTTTTAAATTTTGCATAGAAGTAGCATAAGAAATTCTAAAATAACCATCTAAACCAAATGCAGATCCTTGTACTACTGCAACGTTTGATTTTTCCAATAATTTTTGAACAAAATCAGTATCTGTTTTTAATTTTATTTTTTTATTTAAAAGACCTTTGCAACTTGGAAATACGTAAAAAGCACCATTAGGTGTTAAACATTTAATTCCTTTAATACTATTCAAACTTTTAACTACAAAATCTCTTCTTTCTTTAAAAGCTTTTGATCTCTTTTGAATGAAGCCTTGGTTTCCATTTAAAGCTTCAACGGCAGCTGCTTGACTTATTGAAGATGGGTTTGATGTAGATTGTGATTGAATTTTACCAATCGCTTTAATTATATCTTTTGGACCCGCTGCATAACCTATTCTCCAACCAGTCATTGCATATGATTTACTAACACCATTCATGGTAAGAGTTCTATCTTTTAACTTTGAATTTTGTGCGATTGTATAAAAGTTGAAATTATCATATTTAATATGTTCATAAATATCATCGCTCAAAATATGAACTTTTTTATTTTTAATTAAAACTTTTGCTAACTCTTCAATTTCTTTTTTAGTGTAACCTGCCCCTGTTGGATTTGAAGGTGAGTTTAAAATTAACCATTTTGTTTTTTTTGTAATAGCTTTTCTTAATTTTGAAGGTGTAAGTTTAAATCCTTCTTGCTCAGTACATTTAACTAATTTTGGCTTTCCTCCAGCTAATAAAACCATATCTGGATAAGACACCCAAAAAGGTGCTGGAATAATAACTTCGTCACCTTTGTTTAGAGTTGCCATGAATGCGTTGTATAAAACTTGTTTTCCACCAGTTCCAACTGTGATTTGATCTGCTGAGTAACTTAATTTATTTTCTCTTTTAAACTTTGCTATGATTGCTTTTTTTAAAGCTGGGGTTCCATCTACAGCTGTATATTTGGTGTCTCCACTTTTAATAGCTTTGATTGCTGCATTCTTTACATTATCCGGGGTATCAAAGTCAGGTTCACCAGCCCCAAGACCAATCACGTCTTTGCCAGCAGCTCTTAATTCTCTAGCTTTTTGAGTAACAGCGATTGTTGGTGATGGTTTAATTCTTTTTAAACTGTCTGATATTATGCTCATTGAAATATAATTTTAATCCTCTAGTTTTATAGATAATGCAGAATACTTATCAAGATTTAATTACAGAAATTCAAAATAAAAATCCTGAAATTAGCCCTAAGCTTGAGGGAGGTAAAAAGTTTCAGATGAAAACTGATTTTAAGCCTGCAGGTGATCAACCAGAAGCAATCAAACAATTAGTTAATGGTGCAAATAAAGATCAACTTAGTCAAGTTTTACTGGGTGTTACTGGATCTGGAAAAACTTTTACTATGGCTAAGGTTATCGAAAAAACTAATCGACCAGCTTTAATTCTTGCCCCAAATAAAACATTGGCTGCTCAACTATATGGAGAAATGAAATCTTTTTTTCCAGACAATGCAGTTGAATATTTTGTATCTTATTATGATTATTATACCCCTGAAGCATACGTTCCACGATCAGATACCTATATTGAAAAGGAAGCATCTATTAATGAACAAATTGATAGAATGCGTCACTCCGCAACAAGATCTTTATTAGAAAGAGATGATGTGGTTATTGTATCAAGTGTCTCTTGTATTTATGGATTAGGTTCAGTTGAAGCTTATAGTAAAATGACTTTAAGCCTAAAAACTAATTATGATTATAACAGAGAAGAATTAATTAAATCTTTAGTAGCACTTCAATACAAAAGAAATGATCAAAATTTTTATCGAGGAACTTTTAGAGCACGTGGTGAATATCTTGAAATTTTTCCCTCTCATTTGGAAGATCGTGCTTGGAGATTAAGTTTATTTGGAGATAAATTAGAAAAAATAGAGGAGTTTGACCCTCTAACAGGAGATTTAGTTAATGAACTTGATGTAATTAAGGTTTATGCAAATAGTCACTACATCACCCCAAAACCAACAATTGAGCAAGCAATAATTAAAATTAAAAGAGAGCTAGAAGTAACTTTAAAAAAATTTAAAGACCAAAATAAATTACTTGAAGCACAAAGATTAGAAGAGAGAACTAAATTTGATTTGGAAATGATTGAAGCAACTGGATCTTGTGCTGGTATTGAAAACTACTCAAGATTTTTATCAGGTAGAAAACCTGGAGAACCGCCACCTACTCTATTTGAATATTTTCCAGATAATACTTTAATTTTTGTTGATGAATGTCATGTAACAGTTCCTCAATTAAATGGAATGTATAAAGGAGATAGATCTAGAAAAAGTAATCTTGCAGAATATGGTTTTAGATTACCTTCTTGTATGGATAACCGTCCTCTTAAATTTGAAGAATGGGATGCAATGAGAACTCAAACAGTTTTTGTATCTGCTACACCTGGACCTTGGGAATTAAAACAAACAAAAAATAAGTTTGTTGAACAAGTAATTAGGCCAACAGGATTGATTGATCCACCTGTTGAAATTAGACCTGCTAAAAATCAAGTAGATGATTTAATGCATGAGTGTTTAAAAGTAATAAATAATAACTTTAGAGTTTTAGTTACAACCTTAACTAAAAAAATGGCTGAAGATTTAACAGAATACCTTCATGAAAACGGTATCAAGGTTAGATATATGCACTCTGATATTGATACTTTGGAGCGGATTGAGATCATGAGAGATTTAAGACTAGGTGTCTTTGATGTTTTAGTAGGAATTAACTTATTAAGAGAAGGGCTTGATATTCCTGAGTGCGCATTAGTTGGAATTCTAGATGCAGATAAAGAGGGTTTTTTAAGATCTGAAACTTCTTTGGTTCAAACTATTGGAAGAGCTGCAAGAAACCTTGAGGGTAAAGTTATTCTTTATGCTGATAAGGAAACAAAAAGTATTAAAAATGCAATTAAAGAAACTGACCGAAGAAGAACTATTCAAGTAGCCTATAACAAAAAACACAAGATCAGCGCAACAACCATAAAAAAAGAGATTGGCGATGTTCTTGAGAGTGTTTACGAGAAAGACTATGTAAAAGTCGGTACTGGTGAAAATATTGGTGGTAATCTTAAGAAACACCTAAAAGCCCTTAATAAAAGAATGAAGGATGCAGCAACAAATCTTGAATTTGAAGAAGCTGCTAAAATTAGAGATGAAATTAGAAAACTTGAAGCATCTGAACTAGAAATTACTTTAAATCCTAAAGTAAAAAAATATAGTTCAAAAAATAAAATTTATCCAAAAGGTAGATCTACAATGGGTCTTCCAGGTACAAGAGCACAAAAAGGTAAGAAAAAATGGAAGCAAATAAGATAATTATTACTGGTGGAGCAACTAGAATTGGTGCAGCAATCGCAAGAAAATTATCAGGACCAAAGAAAGAAATATTAATCCATTATAATAAATCAAAATCAAAAGCTGATGCTTTAAAAAAAGAATTAGAGAAGAATGGAGCAATAATTTATTTAGTTAAAGGTGATTTAAGCAAAGAAGTTGATGTTAATAAAATAGTAAAGTTTGCAAAATCAAAATTGAAATATTTTGACTGTTTAATTAATAATGCTTCTCTTTTTGAAAATGATAAATTAGACAATTTTACAACTGATAGTTGGGGAAGACACTTAAGAACAAATTTGAGAACACCCGCATTATTATCTAAAGAGTTTTCAAAAAATATAAAAGGTAAAAATAACAATATTATTAATATTATTGATCAAAGAGTATTTAAGCTCACTCCTTATTTCTTTTCATACACAATAAGTAAAACTGGTCTTTATACTTTAACTAAAACAAGTGCCATGAACTTTGCTCCAAATATTAGAGTGAATGGAATTGCTCCAGGTCCAACAATTAAGAACAAAAGACAAAGTGATAAACACTTTAAAAAACAGTATTTAGCAACTCCATTGAAAAAACAAGTTGATGTAAATGAAATTTGTAATGCTGTTGACTTCTTTATTAAAAACAGTTCTATTACTGGACAAGTTTTAGCAATTGATAGTGGTCAAAATTTAAACTGGCAAACGCCAGATGTGATAGGAAAAGAGTGAAAAAGAATAATTTAAAAGTTGTAAAAATAGATAAGAGTAAAAGTTTATTTAACTACGAAAAAAAAATTTTAATTAAAGAGTTAACTCTAGATTTAAAACTTGGTTATTATGAATTTGAAAAAGAAAAACCTCAAAAAGTAAAGTTTAGCTTAGAAATTGATTATGAGGATAAAAAACCAACAAGCGATGAAGATATCAAGTCTATTGTAAATTATGGTCAAGTTGTAAAATTGATCAAAAAACTTACCAAAAATAAACATTATAACTTCCTAGAAACACTTGCGGAAGATGTTTTTGATATGTTGTTTAAGGATAAGCGAATTGGCAAAATAATGCTACAGATTGAAAAATTAGAAATATTAAAAGAATGTACCTCTGTTGGTATTCAAATTACCAAAAAAAGAAGTCATGAAAAGCTCTGAACTTGGTAAAGAAATAATCAAAAAAGAACTTCCACTAATTCCTAAAAGCCCTGGTGTTTATAGAATGCTTAATCATAAAGATGATATTCTTTATGTTGGAAAAGCTAAAAATCTACCAAACAGATTAAAGAGTTATGTGTCTGAAAAAAACCATATCATTCGAACAGAAAGAATGCTGTCTCAAACTTTTAAAATTGAGATCACAACTACAGCAAATGAAAGTGAAGCCTTACTGTTAGAGGCTAATTTAATAAAAAAACATAAGCCAAAATTTAATATTTTACTGAAAGATGACAAATCCTTTCCATTTATATTTATTGGTGAAAAAGAACAATGGCCAAGAGTAACGAAGCATAGAGGCAAAAAAGAAAAAGAAGGGTTTTACTTTGGACCTTTTGCATCTGCGGGTACTGCTAATTGGACGATCAAAATGCTTCAAAAAATATTTCAGTTAAGAGTTTGCGATGACGGAACTTTTAAGAACAGAAAAAGACCATGTATACTTTACCAAATTAAAAGATGTTCAGCTCCTTGTGTGGGCTACATAAATAAGGATGATTACAAAAGTTCTGTTGATCAAGCAATTCAATTTGTTTCAGGTAAATCAAGAGATATTCAAAAAAATCTCTCTAAAGAAATGGAAACAGCAAGTGATCAGCTTGATTTTGAAAAAGCATCAATTTTTAGAGATAGAATAAAATCTTTAAATATTATTCAATCTTCTCAAAGAATTAATGAGGCAAACTTGGTTGATGCTGATGTAATTGCTGGATACAAAGAGTCTGGTAAAGCTTGTATTCAAGTATTTTTTTATAGATCAAAACAAAACTGGGGTAACCAAGCTTACTTTCCAAAACATGATCCAGATCAAGAAGTTTCAGAAATTATGTCTTCTTTTTTAATGCAATTTTATGAAAATAAAACTGTTCCTAAATTAGTTATTATCAATAACGATATTAAAGATAAGAAATTAATAGAAGAAACTTTGAGTAAAAAAGAAGGCAATAATATTTCTATCAATGTAGCAAAAAAAGGAACTAAAGCAAAAGTTGTGGCAATGGCTGAAAAAAATGCCAAAGAGTCATTAAACAGAAAACTTTATGAAACAAATAATAACAAAAATTTATTTGAAGGTATTTCTAAAAAATTTAATTTAAAAAATGTTATTAATCTTGTTGAAGTTTATGACAATAGTCATATTTCAGGAACTAATAGTGTTGGTGCAATGGTCACTTTTGGAAATGAAGGTTTTGTTAAAAAAAGGTATCGAAAATTTGATATTAAATCAAAAGGAGCTGAACAAGATGATTTTGCTATGCTTAAAGAAGTATTATCTAGAAGGTTTAAAAGAGCAATTTTAGAAAAAGGAAATTACTTAACTTTACCAGATTTAATACTAATCGACGGTGGTAAAGGCCAATATTCTTCTGCAAAAGAAGTACTAGATGAATTGGGACTTCATGATCTTCCCATGATAGCTATTGCAAAAGGTAAAATGAGAAATAGTGGAGATGAAACTTTCTTCTATAATGGTAAAAGTTATAAATTTGAAAAAAATGATCCAACTTTATTTTTTATGCAAAGACTTAGAGACGAAGCACATAGATTTGCAATTACCTCGCATAGAGCCAAAAGAGCTAAAGGATTGTCAAAATCATTATTGGATCAGATTGATGGTATAGGTGCTATTAGAAAAAGGGCTTTATTAAACCATTTTGGATCTGCAAGATCTGTCGAGTCTGCTAGTTTTGATGAGATAAAGTCTGTAGAAGGTGTTGAAGAAAAAGTAGCAAAAAAGATATATAACTTTTTTCATGAATAATTATGCTTAAAAAAATTCCAAATATATTAACAATTGGACGAATAATTATTGTCCCCTTCTTTGTTTTGGCATTTTATCTTCCTGGTTTTTATGGAGACTTGACTGCATTAATACTATTTATAATAGCCTCATTTACTGATTTTTTAGATGGAATGCTGGCTCGAATGCTTGGTGAAGAGTCTAAGTTAGGTGAATTATTAGACCCAATAGCAGATAAAATTATTGTAGCTACTGCACTAATCTTATTAGTAATGGATGGTACCATTAGAAATTATGAAGTTATTGCAGCAATAATTATTCTTACTCGTGAAATTTTGATTTCAGGCTTAAGAGAATTTTTAGCTAAGGGACAAATTAAACTTCCAGTATCTAATCTTGCAAAATTAAAAACTGTTTTGCAGATGGTATCAATTGCTCTCTTACTTTCAGGTGAAACTGGGAATAAAATTATTAATTTTCAAGATTATAATGCTCAAACTATTGGAATTATACTTCTTTGGCTTTCAGCGTTTTTAACTCTTTTCACTGGATATGATTATATGCGAAAAGGAATTGATCACGCGATGTCGGAGGATAATAAAAATTAAGCTGCCTTTTTCTTTCTTACTAAAGTTTGATAACTTTCATTCAAATCAATTATAGTTTCACATACCTTAAATTGATTTTCTGCAATACATGATACGGGTGTTACCTCCGCTGCAGTTCCAGTTAAAAAGCATCCAACAAAATTAGGGAGTTCAGATGGACTTATTTTTCTTTCATGTACTTTAATATTTTTAGATTTTGCAATTCCAATAACTGTTCTTCTAGTTATCCCATCTAAAAAAGAATCTGGAATTGGAGTATGAATTTCTCCATTTTTATCTTTGAAAAAAATATTTGCTCCAGTTGCTTCAGCAACATTTCCATCATGATCTAACATTAATGAATCGGTATAACCTTGTTTTTCAGCCTCATGCTTAGATAAAGTACATATCATATAAAGACCAGAAGCTTTTGTATCCCAAGGAATTGTGTTTGGTGCAGGTCTTCGCCAGTTTGAAATATTTAGTTTTATTCCTTCAACTTTAAGTTTTGGATCAAAATAAGAACCCCACTCCCAAGTTGCTATAGCTACATGAATTTTAGTTTGCTGTGCAGAAATTGCCATCATCTCACTACCTCTCCAAATCGTGGGTCTTACATATCCATTTTCTACATTTTGAACTGAGATAATTTTATTACAGGCATCATTTATTTCTTTTTCAGTATAAGGAATTGTCATCCCCATTCTTTCTGCTGAATAGAAAAGTCTTGAAGTGTGTTCTTCCAATTTAAATATTGAACCATCATAAACTCTCTCACCTTCAAAAACACAACTAGCATAGTGAAGTCCATGATTTAAAACGTGTATCTTAGCGTCAGCCCAATCAACTAACTCACTATTATACCAAATTTTTCCAGATCTTTTGTCGTACGGTACCATTTATGAAATTTTTAAATTATAAGTAAAAATTATCTTTGTATCTTTAATATGTCAATATAACTTACCTATAATGAAAGAACTTTTATATTTAAAAGACGAACAGCTAAAAGATTTAATTGAAAAATTATTTGTTAGTTATAGAGAAACATTTTCAGACGCGAAAAAGGTATTAAATAAACATTCTATTGGATTAGCTCACCATAAGGTTATTCATTTAGTATCAATGTATCAGGGTATTTCAATTTCAGAACTTTTAAAACGCCTAAAAGTGACCAAACAAAGCTTAAATAGAGTGCTTAAAGATTTAATTAAATTAGAAATTTTAACTTTTAAAAAAGATGATCAAGACACTAGGGTCAAGCATGTTTTTTTAAATGAAAAAGGAAAAAAAATATTTGATGAAATTTTTAATTTACAAAAGAAAAGAATTTACAATGCATTACTTAATTCGAGTTCTGAGGAAGTAATTAATTTTGATAATGTCTTAAGCAAAATTATAAATGGATAAATTTATTGCACATATCCTTGTTGTTGATGATGATGATGGAATAAGATCTTTAGTTAAAAAATATTTAAATGAAAATAATTTTTTAGTTACAACTGCAGATAGTGCAGAAAATGCATCAGAAAAGATTAGAGTTATAAAATTTGATTTAATAATTCTTGATATAATGATGCCTGGAAAAAATGGACTAGAATTTATTAAAGATCATAAAAAAAAACTAGATACACCCATCATTCTTTTAACTGCTAAAGGTGAGGCAAGTGAAAGAATTGAAGGCTTAGAAATTGGTGCTGATGATTATTTGCCAAAACCATTTGAGCCAAAAGAATTAATACTTAGAATTAAGAATATTTTAAATAAAACTATAAAAACTGAACAAATTAGAATTATAGAGTTTGCGAATATCAAAATTGATCTAAATAAACTTTTAATTTTAAAAAATGACAAAGAATTCAAAATTAACAATACAGAAAAAATAATTTTAGAAAAAATGATTAATAATCCTGGTAAAACGTTTTCAAGAGAGGATATTGGTCACTTAATTGAATTAGATAAGGAGAGGTCTATAGATGTGATCATTACAAGACTTAGAAAAAAAATTGAAATTAATCCAAAAAATCCAAAATTTTTACAAACTATAAGAGGTGCCGGTTATGTTCTTTGGATTGAGTAATTTTTTAAAAAAAATATTACCAAAAAGATTATTTTATAGAGCACTTTTAATTGTAGCTGTTCCAATCTTAGCTCTTCAATTAATTATTACTATTGTATTTTTTGACAGCCTTTGGATCAAAACCAATAAAGGAATGACCAGAGCATTAATTAATGAAATTAATCTATTTGTTGAAATTTATGACAATAATGAAATAGATAAAAAGGACTTAAAAAATACCTCTTCTTTATTTTTAGATCTAAATATAGAGCTATTTAATAATCAAACATTTGATTATCAATATAACGATAGATGGTTTAGCCCAATTGATAGAACTCTTAGACGAGAACTAAAGTCTAACTTTAATCTTGGTGAATTTTGGTTTGACACAACAAGCTATAAAGAATTAATTGATATAAGAATAAAATATGAAGATGGATATTTTAAATTTCTAGTACCTAGAGATAGAGTTACTAGTTCTTCAGCAAGAATATTTGCACTCTGGATAACTGTTCCGGCAATTATAATGATAATGATTTCGTTAATATTTTTAAAAAATCAAACTAGACCAATTACTAATCTAGCACGTGCTGCTGAAAGATTTGGCAAAGGTGAAAAAATAGAGGAGTTTAGGCCATCAGGAGCTCTAGAAATCAGACAGGCAGGACATGAATTTGATAAAATGAGAAAAAGAATACTTCGACATTTAAATCAAAGAAATGAAATGTTATCCGGCATTAGTCATGATTTAAGGACGCCACTTACAAGGATGAAATTACAAGTTGCTTTTATTTCAGATAAAGATTTAGCTAAAAAATTATCTGAAGATATTAATGAAATGGAAAAAATGCTTAATGAGTATCTTCAGTTTACAAGTTCATCTTACATTGAAAAAGATGAAATGTTCAACTTATCAGAATTAATAGAGCAAACTGTTATTAAATATAATAATAAAAATATCCAAAAAGATTTATCACCTAGACTTTATTTCAACGGTAGAAAGAGTTTAATTAATCGGTGTTTAAATAATATAATTGATAATGCATTAAAATATGGGAACAAAGTTCAAATAAAACTGAGTAAAGAAAATACAAATATACTAATTATAATTGATGATGATGGTTCTGGTATACCTAAAGAAGAATATGAAAATGTGTTCAAACCATTCTATAAAATAGATAAAGGAAGAGCAGACTCAAAATCAAGTGTTGGTCTTGGATTATCCATAGCATCAGATATCGTTAGATCACATGGTGGAAATATCGTTCTAGATCAATCTAAAATGAACGGACTAAGTCTTAAGATTTTTTTGCCCATTTAGTTTTCTTCTTAGTCTCCAATTTTTTTATTTTATTTTCTAAATTTTCGACCCGTTTAGATAATACATCAAATTCATCTTTGCTTACAATTTTCATCTTAAAAACAATTTCATCTCTTTTAGATTTTAAAATATTAAATAGTTCTGAAGTAAGATCTTTTGAAGAAATAATACCTTGTTCAAAGAGTTTACCAAGTTTATCAATTAAAAATTTAGAATTTTTCATATTTAAGATATACATTATAAGTAATATTTAAAATGTTCATCAATAATTTTGACCCAGTTGCTTTTCAAATCATGTCATTTGAAATTAGATGGTATTCACTAGCTTACATATTAGGAATTGTAATTGGCTGGATCTTATGCAAAAAAATATTTATCAAAAAATCAGATATAAGTGAAAAATTTGATGAATATATTACTTACCTCATCATTGGAATAATTTTAGGTGGAAGAATAGGTTACATCGTATTTTACAATTTTTCATATTACTTAGATAATTTTTTAGATATTTTTAAAATTTGGCAAGGTGGGATGTCATTTCATGGAGGATTATTAGGTGTAATTGTTTCAAGTTACATTTTTGCAAAAAAAAATAATCAAAATCCATTTTTTTATTTAGACCAGGTATCATTAGTTGCTCCAGTTGGAATTTTTTTTGGCAGATTAGCTAATTTTATAAATTCAGAACTTTATGGAGCGGTCTCAGATGTACCTTGGTCAGTAATTTTTATTAAAGTAGATAATTTATCCAGACACCCATCACAATTATATGAAGCAATTTTAGAGGGCTTAATTTTGTTTATAATATTAATTTATTTTACAAATAAAAACTATTTAAACAAACCTGGTTTAATTTCAGGATTATTTTTAATTTTTTATTCTATATTTAGATTCTTTATTGAGTTTTTTAGAGTTCCAGATGAACAAATAGGTTATTTAATTTTGAGTTTAACTATGGGCCAAATAATTAGTTTAGTATTTGCTTCTATTGGAATGGCTATCTTTTACCTTAAAAATGAAAACAAATAATAGAGATTTACCGTTAGATCAATTTATAGAATTTGCTCTTTACGATAAAGTTAATGGATACTACATGAAAAAAAATCCTTTTGGAAAAGAAGGAGATTTTATTACTGCCCCAAATATTACAAGAGTTTTTTCAGAAATAATAGCAATCTGGATAGTGACCTTTTGGAAAAGTCTAGGATCACCAAAAAAATTTAACTTATTAGAATTTGGAGCTGGAAATGGTGAAATGATGAAAGTTATAATTGAAACATTAAAAAATTTTCCAGAATGTTTTCATAACTGTAATTTTCAAATTCATGAAAAAAGTGAACTATTGAAAAAAAAACAACAGTTAAATTTGAGGTCTGAAAAAATAATTTGGATAGAAGATATAAATTTTAATAATTCCTATCCAACTATTTTTTTAGCTAATGAATTTTTTGATGCACTTCCAATTAAGCAGTTTTTTAAAAAAAAAGAAGGTTGGGTTGAAAGATTTGTTAATTTCAAAGAAAAAGGGGAAGCTGAATTTAAAGAACAGCCAGCAAATATAAAAAAAATTGAGCAAAATTTAAATTTTGCTATTTCAAAAGAACAAGAAATTATTGAATACTCACCAGGTTCATTTGAATATTTAAAAAATATTTGTAACTTAATAAAAAAAAATGATGGTGGAATATTAATAATTGATTATGGGTATTTAGATATTAAGATGCGTGAAACTTTGCAGGCTATCAAAAATCATAAATATTCTAATATTTTAGAAAATATTGGAGAAACTGACATAACATACAATATCAACTTCGATTTATTTAAAAAATTTACTAATCAATTCGATGAATTAAGTTCTATAATTAGTAACCATAAGAAATTTTTGACAAGAATGGGGATAGTTCAAAGAGCAGAGATTATAAGTGAAAATTTACCTTTTTCTGAAAAATCAGATTTATTCTATAGAATAAGAAGACTTATTGATAAAAAACAAATGGGTGAACTATTTAAAGTAATGTTAATAAAAAAGAAGAAAAATAAATTCAAAACAGGCTTTGAAATTGATTAGATCAAAAAAATTAGCAAAAATAAAAGACCTAAAACATTGCTTTTTTAATAGTGTTGGCGGTCACTCTAAAAATATTTACAAAAGTTTAAACTGTGGCCCTGGCTCAAAAGATAATAAGAAAAATATCAAAAAAAACTTACAAATAGTTAGAAAAAAAATTAGTAAAAAAGCACAAAATATTTTTTTAGTTCATCAGATACATAGCAATAAGTTCTTATTCATTGATAAGGCATATGACAATAAAGAGAAACCTAAGGTTGATGCTATAATTACTAATAAAAAAAATTTTCCTATAGGCGTTCTAACTGCTGATTGTGCTCCAATACTAATTTATGAAGACAAAATGAAGATGATAGCAGCAATTCACGCTGGATGGAAAGGAGCGTTTAAAGGCATTATTGCTAAAGTAATCAAGTTCATGATCAAAAAAGGTTGTAAATTAGAAAATATTACAGCTGCTATAGGTCCATCAATTTCTCAAAAAAATTATGAAGTTAAACAAGATTTTAAAAGAAAATTTATTAAAAAAGATAAAAAAAATTATCTATTTTTTAAGAATAAAAAAAATAGATTATACTTTGATTTAACTAAGTTTATATATGCTTCGCTTAAAACCATAAAAGTTAAAAATATAGATATTTTAAGAATTGATACTTTTGATAAAACAAATAAATTTTTTAGTGCAAGAAGAGCTTTGAAATTAAATCATGATGATTATGGTAGAAATATATCAATAATTATGCTTAATTAGGTTTTTAATGAAATTATTATCCGGTAACAGCAATAAGCCTCTTAGCAAAAATATTGCAAAATATTTAAAATCTAAATTGGTAAATTCTAGCATCAGAAATTTTTCTGATGGAGAAATTTATGTTGAGATTAATGAAAATATAAGAGGAAATAGTATTTTTATCATTCAGTCAATTTCATCGCCTGCTAATGATAATCTAATGGAGCTTTTACTTTGCATAGATGCATTAAAAAGATCATCTGCAAAAAATATTACAGCTGTCATTCCGTACTTTGGATATGCAAGACAAGATAGAAAGGTTGTTCCAAGAACTTCTATTTCAGCAAAACTTGTATCAAATCTAATTACTAAAGCTGGTGCAGATAGAGTGGTAACAGTTGATTTACATGCTGGTCAAATTCAAGGTTTTTTTGACATTCCTGTTGATAACTTATTTGCAACTCCAATTTTTGCAAGACACGCAAAGAAAAAAATAAAAAATAAAAATATTATTTGTGTTGCACCAGATGTGGGTGGAACTGAGAGAGCTAGAGCTTTAGGAAAACTATTAAATGTAGGACTTGCAATCGTTGATAAAAGAAGACCAAAGCCAGGTCAATCACAAGTAATGAATGTGATAGGAGATGTTAAAGGAAAAACTTGTGTAATCGTTGATGATATTATTGATTCAGGTGGGACAATAGTAAACGCTGCAAAAGTGCTTAAAGATAGAGGTGCGAAGGAAGTTTATGTTTACATCACACACGGAGTATTAAGTGGCGAGGCTGTAAAAAAAATTAAAAATTCTGTAATCAAAAATCTTGTTATTACCGATACAATTGACAACAATGATAAAATTAAGGGCGCTAAAAACATTGAGGTTCTGCCTATTTCTGGCTTAATGGGAGAAGCAATTAAAAGAATATCTAACTCAACATCTGTCTCAGATTTATTTAAATAATTACCTTGAGTTATTAAAGAACTTGGGCTAAAAACCCATGATTTTATGATTTCATTAGATGCAAACATTAGAAACACAAAAACTAAGGGTGAGCTTAGTGCGCTTAGAAATAATGGTGGTGTGCCAGCTGTAATTTATGGTGGTGAAGCACAAAATGAAACAGTTTCAATTTCAAAAAAACTATTAAAGTCTCTGATTGATAAAGAAAATTTCCTGTCCAATATAGTTACTTTAAATGTTGATGGAAAACCTCAAAACGTTCTTCCAAGAGAAATTAAATATCACATCATTTCAGATGAACCTATTCATGTAGACTTTTTAAGAGTGGTTCCAGGTGTAAAAATAAGAATTGAAGTGCCTGTTCAGTTTATTAACCATGAAAAATCTCCAGGCTTGAAGAGAGGTGGAGTTTTGAACATCGTTAGAAGAAAAGTTGAATTAAGATGTCCAAGTGAAAAGATTCCAGAAAGTTTAGTAATAGATCTAGATGGAGTTGAGATTGGTGAAAGTTTTAAAATATCATCAATCGACTTAGAAACAGATGTGGCTCCAACTATTAAAGGTAGAGACTTTGTTATAGCAACTTTAGCTGCACCTACAGTAATGAAAGAACCTGAGAAACCTGCTGAAGCGGAAGCTGCAGAAGGAGATGCAGGATCTGAAGCAGTTGCAGATGGTGAAAAGCCAGCTGCAGAAGGTGAGGCAAAAGAAGGTGAAGACAAAAAAGCTTCTGAAGAAAAGAAATAATCTGCCAAAGTTAAATTTTACTATCCGCTAAAAAATATGCTTTTATTTGTAGGCCTAGGCAACCCAACTCCAGATAGTGAGAATAATAGACATAATGTTGGTTTTAAAATTATAGACTCTATTAATAAAAAATTTGGCTTATCAAAACAAAAGCCAAAATTTAAAGGACTATTAACAACTGGAAATGTTGGTAATCAAAAAGTTTATGCAATCAAACCATTAACATTTATGAATAATTCAGGAATTTGTATTAGAGAACTTATTGAATATTTTAAAATAGACGCAGAAGATGTAATTGTTTTTCATGATGATTTAGATGTGGAGTTTGGGAAGATTAAAGCAAAATTCAGTGGATCAAGTGCAGGTCACAATGGAATTGCATCCATTGATAAATTTATAGGGAAAGATTATTCAAGAGTAAGAATTGGCATTGGTAAACCAAAAGAGAATATAGAAGTTGGAGATTTTGTACTTCAAAATTTCGATGAAGAAGAATTAATTGGTATAGAAAAAATTTCAAATCATATTAATGAATCAATCTCTATATTAGTTGAAAAAAAATTAGATTTATTTTCTAGCACAGTAAATAACAATAAATAATGAGCTTTAAATGTGGAATTGTTGGTTTGCCCAATGTTGGTAAATCTACCCTATTCAATGCATTGACAAACTCAAGTAAAGCTCAAGCAGCTAATTTTCCTTTTTGCACGATTGACCCAAATGTTGGTGTTGTTCCAGTTCCGGATGAAAGATTAAACAACCTATCTAAAGTTTCAAAATCAAAAAAAATCATAAATACAACAATTTCATTTGTCGATATTGCTGGACTAGTAAAAGGCGCATCAAAAGGTGAAGGTTTAGGTAATAAGTTTTTATCACATATTAGAGAAGTGGATGCAATTATTCACATGATTAGATGTTTTGATTCTGATGATATTCAAAATGTTAATCCAACGGTAGATCCCATCAGAGATTTAGAAATTATTGAAACTGAAATGATGTTAGCTGACTTAGAGTCAATTCAAAAGAGATTGGAAAAAAGTAATAAAAAAAATGTTGATGAGGAGCAATTAAAAATATTAGAAGTTGCATTAGATTGTATTAATAATGATAAAGATATCTCAATTCTAAAATCTCAATTTGAGAGCAAGCAACTTAATCAAAGTGGTTTATTATCCATTAAACCAAAAATATTTGTATGTAACGTAGACGAGCAAAGTGTTCAAGAAGGTAATCAATATACAAAAGATTTTATAGAAAAATTTGGTGAAGAAAATACTTTAGTTGTTTCAGCTGATATAGAAAATCAAATCAATGAACTAGAGTCATCAGAGAGAGAAAACTATATGGAAATGATTGGTTTGAAAGAAACTGGATTAAGTATGTTAATTCAAAAAGGTTATAAAATTTTAGAATTAGATACCTATTTTACTTCTGGTCCAGAAGAAACTAGAGCATGGACTATCCAAAAAAACTGTACAGCTCCTAAGGCTGCTGGTGAAATTCATACTGATTTTGAAAAAGGTTTTATAAGAGCAGAAACAGTTTCCTATGAAGATTTTGTGACAAATGATGGTTGGGTCAATTCAAAGACTAATGGAAAAATGAGACTAGAAGGTAAAGATTATATTGTTAAAGATGGTGATGTATTAAACTTCAGATTCAACACGTGACCATATTTTTTTCATACTGAAATAAACTAAGATAGTTAAAATAATCAAATAAATAATTGCTTTAAAGCCCATTTGATGTCTAGTTTCTAAATGAGGTTCTGCTGCCCACATTAAAAATGTTGTCACATCTTTTGACATTTGTTCAACTGTTGCTTTTGTTCCATCTCCATATTCTATTAGATCATCAGAAAGTGGTGCTGACATTCTAATTTTATTTCCGTACATATATTTGTTGTAATGAACACCTTCATCTAAAGTCATTCCAGATGGAGCATCTTCATAACCTTGAAGCAAAGAATAAATATAATCTACCCCACCACCTCTAGCTTTAACAAGAACTGACATGTCAGGAGGATAAGCTCCACCATTAGCTGCTTGAGCTGCTTTGACATTGTCGTATGGCATTACAAATTTATCAGACAATTTTGCAGGTCTCTCAAACATTTCACCATCAGCATTTGGCCCATCTATTACTTCAAATGAGGCTGCTATAGCTTTGACTTCAGCTTGTGAGAACTCTGGTCCACCCTTTTCTCCTAAATTTCTATAACTTAGATATTTCATTGAGTGACAAGAAGCACAGACTTCTGTGTAAACTTGATACCCTCTTTGAAGTGAACCTCTATCAAATTTACCAAAAAGTCCCTTAAAACTCCAATCAGTTTTTAAATAATCAACTTTTTCAGCTGATTGTGATTGAGTAACTGTAAAAAAAAATAAGACTAGAATTGAAAATAATTTAATTAGATTCTTCACTTTATTTATCTAAACTTTCTTTATTTTTAGCCATTGCCAAATTGGTAGAGCCTCCAAGAACAGGTTCGGTTATACTTAATGGAATAGGCAATGTTTTTTCTTTAAATCCTAAAACTGGTAAAATCACCAAGAAATGAAGAAAATAATATGCAGTAGCTACTCTTGCAATTAATAAGTAAAGCCCTTCAGCTGGCATAGCTCCCATATATCCTAGAATTAAAACATCAGCTACAAGTATCCAATAGAACTGTTTGTACAAAGGTCTAAACACTGCAGATCTTATTTTTGAAGTATCTAACCACGGTAGTACAGCTAAGATTAAAATAGCTGAAAGCATTGCTACAACTCCAAGCAATTTATCAGGTACTGATCTTAAAATTGCATAAAAAGGTAAAAGATACCATTCAGGAACAATATGAGCTGGGGTTACCATTGGATTAGCTTCGATATAGTTATCAGCATGACCTAAAATATTTGGTGAATAAAAAACAAAAAAGGCAAAAACAATCATAAACATCAGTAATGCAAATCCATCTTTAATAACAATGTATGGATGAAACGGCACTGTATCCTTTGAAGGTTTCTTTATATCAATTCCAACCGGGTTGTTATTTCCAGGAACATGAAGAGCCCAAATATGCAAAACAACAAGGCCTAAAATTAAAAAAGGAATTAAATAATGGAGTGTAAAAAATCTAGTTAAAGTAGGATTGTCTACAGAATAACCACCCCATAACCAAGTAACAATTCCCTCACCCACTAATGGAATTGCACTAAATAAATTTGTGATAACTGTTGCCCCCCAAAAACTCATTTGGCCCCAAGGTAATACGTAACCCATAAATGCAGCTGCCATCATTAATAGATAAATGATTATTCCAATTATCCAAATAATTTCTCTTGGAGATTTATAAGATCCATAAAATAAAGATCTAAATATATGAATATAAACTGCTAAAAAAAACATGGATGCACCATTTGCATGTATGTACCTTATTAACCAACCATAGTTAACATCTCTCATTATATGCTCAACACTTTCAAAAGCCATGTCCGCATGAGCTATGTAATGCATTGCAAGTGTTAAACCTGTTACAATCTGAGTTATTAAACAAAAAGTTAGAATTCCCCCGAATGTCCACCAGTAGTTTAAATTTTTTGGTGTAGGATAATCTGTTAAGTGATTTGCTAAAGTTAGAAGTGGAAGTCTATCATTAAACCATTTTCCAACTTTTGATGTAGGTGTATATTCGTGATCACTCATAATATTAGTTATCCAATTTTAATTGTATTAGCATTAACAAATTCGTATTTTGGAACTTCCATGTTTAAAGGTGCGGGACCTTTTCTAATTCTGCCCGATGTATCGTAATGCGAGCCATGACATGGGCAAAACCATCCATCGTAATCACCTTTGTCATTTAATGGAACACACCCTAAATGAGTACAAACACCAAGCATTACTAGCCACTCTGGATCTTTGGCTCTATCCTCATCTTTTTCAGGATGTATTAGATCTTCCATTTTAACTGATCTAGCTTCTGAAATTTCTTCTTGAGTTCTTCTTCTAATAAAAACTGGTTTTCCTCTCCAAAGCACAGTTATAGTATTTCCGGGTTTAACTGAACTTACATCAACTTCTGTACTTGCTAGTGCTTTTACAGAGGCATCTGGATTCATTTGATCAACTAATGGCCAAACTACTGCAGCAACACCTACTGCTCCTACAGCATATGAGGCTGTAAATAAAAAATCTCGTCTTTCTGGTTTTTTATCTGACATATGAATTAGTTGTTTATATTGTCTATTATTGATTTAAAAATACTTAATATACGAATTCATATAATATAAAATAATAATTTTACTACTGAAAGAATGACACAGAATTCAACAATTCTAAGACCTAAAATTGCACTTTATGAGCCAGATATACCTCAAAATACAGCGGCAATAATTAGAACATGTGCTTGTTTAGGGGCTAAACTTGAAATTATTGAGCCATGTGGTTTTCACTTAAATGACAAAAGGTTTAAAAGAGTGGTAATGGACTATATGGATTGGGATAAAGTTGAAATATATCAAAGCTCAGATAAATTCTTTGATGCGAAAAAGAATCATAGAGTGATATTAATGACAACAAAAGCATCGATATCATACTTAAAATTTAAATTTGAAAAAGATGACACAATACTATTTGGTAGAGAAAGTGCTGGCGTACCCGAAAAGATTCATCAATCAATTAGTGATCGACTTAAAATACCTATGAATGAAAATACCAGGTCATTGAATATAGCATCCTCTGTTGCAATTGTTTTAGCAGAAAGCTTAAGACAAACAAAATTAATATAAAATGGACAATGAAATAAAAAAAGACTTAGCAAGTAATTGGTTCAAGCTTCTTCAAAATGCTATTTGTGATGACATTAGTAAACTTGAAAAAAATAAAATAAAATTTAAATCAACTACATGGCAAAGAAGTAAAATTAAGGATGAGGGAGGAGGAGAATATAGAATTATAAAAAATGGAAAAATTTTTGAAAAGGTAGGAGTAAATTTTTCAAAAGTTTACGGAAAATTTCCAAAAAAATTTCAAAAAAATATCCCTGGAGCTAATAAAGATCCAAGATTTTGGGCCTCTGGGATTTCAATAGTAATGCATATGCAAAATCCTCATATTCCAGCGATGCATTTTAATACAAGATATATTTGTACAACTCAAAATTGGTTTGGTGGTGGTATGGATGTAACACCTTCAATTAAAGATAAAAAAGAAGAAAAAAATTTTCACCTCTCATTAAAAAAAATGTGTAATCGTCATAATAAAAAATATTATAAAAGATATAAAGAATGGTGTGATAAATATTTTTATTTACCTCATAGAAGTGAAGCAAGAGGTATTGGTGGAATTTTTTTTGATTACAAAAAAAATAATTTTGAAAGAGACTTCAAATTTGTAAGAGATGTTGGTGTAACATTTCAAATGATATTTAATAATATTATTGAAAAAAAAATTCACAAAAAATGGACTTTAAAAGATAAAGAGATGCAGTATATTAAAAGAGGAAGGTACGCTGAATTTAATTTATTATATGATAGAGGTACAAAATTTGGCTTACAAACGGGTGGAAATGTTGAGGGTATATTGATGTCTTTACCACCAATAGCTAAGTGGAAATAAAAAATGGATAAAGAACCAATAACATTGAATGGTTTAAACAAACTAAAAGAAGAGTTAGTTTTCTTAAAAGAAAAAAAGAGACCAGAAATTGTAGCTGCAATTGCAGAGGCTAGATCACATGGAGATCTAAAAGAAAATGCAGAATATCATGCAGCCAAAGAAGAGCAGTCTCATAGCGAAGGACGAATAACAGAAATCAATGATATTATTGCAAGGGCCAATGTCATTGATGTTACAAAATTAAATAATGAGGGTAAAATAATCTTTGGCTCTACTGTATTTTTAGAAAACCTAGATAATGGTGAAAAAATTAACTACAAAATTGTTGGAAAAGATGAAGCTGATTTAAAACAAAAACTAATTTTTTTTCAATCACCAATTGGTAAAGGTTTAATTGGAAAAAATAAAAATGATCTAGTCGAAATCAAAACTCCTGCAGGAATTAAAAATTTTGAAATAAAAGATGTTAAATATATTTAACTTTTAATAATTTTTTGGATTTGTTTATCTGAAATTTGGAATTTATTATCAACCCATATTTCCTCTATTAACTTTAACTTATTACCCAAGGTCTTTCCCTCAGGAATATTATATTTAGTCATGAGCATGTTTGCGTCAATTGGAAGATTTGGAACAACCTTATCTTTATAAGATTCTATTAATTTAAGTAATTTTTTTTCAACTTTAGGGGATATAAATAATTTATAATTAATAATATCAAATACAGCTTGCTTGCCATTATAATAGAGAATCTTATTAAAATTTTTTTCATTAAAATTTTTTATATTTACATTTTCTTTATAGAAAGAATCAATTGATTTTAATCTTTTTTGATCTTTTTTAGATATATTAAATTTATAAAAAAAATAATCAGTATTATCTGTTCCATCGATAATCAATAATGATAATAAAAAAATAAAATCTACCTTAGATAGATTGTCAAGAGCATAAGAATTTAATTTTTTGAAATTTTCTAAGTTTTTTAATTGAGGAAAAATAATCCCTATAAGATCTAAACTAGTCTCATCTTTAAATATTTTTAAGAATGCATTGGATCTTGTTAGTTTTTTAAATTCATCTAACAATCTTTCTGATGATAGTTTTGAAACACCACCAATATTTTTTTTTATCTTTTTAATTATATTGATGTCATGGCTTTGATTTGAATAATTTATAAAAAAACGAACATATCTAAGAATACGTAAATAATCTTCTTTAATTCTATTTTCTGAGTCTCCTATAAAATTAATTTTTCCACTCTCAAGATCTTTTTTACCATTATAAGGGTCAAACAAATTTCCATCTTTATCTGAGTATATTGAATTTATTGAGAAATCTCTTCTTGCTGCATCTTCCTTCCAATCAGAAGAAAATTCTACTTTTGCGTGTCGTCCGTCTGTTGATACATCTTTTCTTAAAGAAGTAATTTCATACTTGTAGTCGTCAATTATAGCCGTAATAGTTCCATGCTCAATGCCGGTTTCATAATAATTAATATCTTGTTTTTTTAAAGCATCACAAACTTCACTTGGTTTTAAATTTGTGGCTAAATCAATATCATCGACTATTTCTTTTTTAATAATTTTTCTAACACACCCACCAACATATCTGACTTCACTATTCTCTGAATAAGTATTAATTGCATCAAATATTCTTTTAGCAGGTGTTTGATGTGTTAAATTAATAAGATTTTGACTTATGTAATCAAGATTACGAGATCTAAAAAAAATTTTATCTAAAAAGTTATCCATATATGGCTGGGGCGCTAGGATTCGAACCTAGGATGCCGGTACCAAAAACCAGTGCCTTACCACTTGGCTACGCCCCAATATTGTTTTCGTATAACACAATAAAATTAAATTTATATAGTTTTTGATGTATTACACCAATAATTTCTAAATTTTCTTTTAAATTTAACTTTTGCTAATTCACAATCTCGCTTTCTTTGATAATAAGCAACCAATACTGAACCCGAGCCTGTCATTCTCACAAATAATGGTTGGTTTAGTTTTTCTAAAAAAAGTTTAAGTTTTTCTAGATTTTGATATTTCGAGAATGCAATTTTTTCAAGTGCATTTTCATACTTTAATAACAATCTTAAATTTAACATATTTTTATTAGGATTATTCAATACTGGTTTACTAAATTTTTTTACTCCAGAATAAATTTTTTTTGTAGAACATCCAAAATTTGGACGCACTAATAAAGTATAAAAACTAGAAGTCTTTAAAAATCTTTTTAAAGCTCCATTTGATGACAAGATAGTACTTTTTGGATTAATACCCAAAATTACGTCAGAACCAATTAAATTTGTAATTTGTAAAATTTTTTTTTTTTTAATTCTGATAAACTTTTTTTCAATTAGAAATTTTAAAATAGTAGCAGCATTCATTGATCCACCTCCAAGTCCTGCTTCCTGTGGAATATTTTTTTTCACATTAATTTGAAATTTTTTATTATTTAATAAATTTTTCTCATCTAGAATTTTAAATAAATTATCAACTGTATTGTCTTTTTTTATATTTTTTGAAAAATGTCCATTGAAAGAAATTTTGTGATTACTGCCTTTAGCTATCTTAATATTAATTAAATCATGTAATTGAATAAATTTAATAATACTTTCAATTTTATGAAGTTTTTTTAATTTGCCAGTAACATGCAAAACTAAATTTATTTTTGCAAATGACTTAACTTTATAAATTTTCATTTAAGAATTATTTAGACCTTCTATGATTTTAATATTTATTTGTTTTCTAATCTCTTCATCGGTATCATCTAATTTTAAAACATAGTTCCAGAAATACCTTGCCTGAATATTTCTATTCAACTTCCACAAAATATCACCGTAATGATCATTAACTGTCGGATCTTCTGGCATTAATTCAACAGCTTTTCTAATGTATTTTTCTGCTTCAATGTAATTTTCTATCAAATAATACGCCCATCCTATTGAGTCTGTTATATAGGGATCATTACTTCTTAGAGCGTAAGCTTTTTCCAACATTTCCATTGCCTCATCAATTTTATAATCACGCTCTAACCAAGAATATGCCAGATAATTTAAAACATAAGCATCATCTGGATTAATTTTAAGTGAATGTTTTAAATCTTCATCTGCTTTTTGATAATTACCTAATCGTTCATAACTACCACCTCTTCTATACAATAAATCAGATTTAATAGCCGAATTGATAGTCAAAGATGAGATAATTTCAGTATAATGTTTAATTGCTTTTTCATATTTTTTTGAATTTTTGTAAAAATTTGCAACATCAAAAACCATTCTAACATTTGGATTATTGATTTTATTAAACTTCGAACTTATAAACTCTATTCCCTTTTCATACCCATGCTTTTTGACAATAATTTGAGCTTCTTTTTTTACCCTAAACCAGTAATAAAATTCATATTTTGTATCAAAGTTTTTTAAAACTTTTTTAGTCTTTTCATATTCTCCATTGATATAAAAATTTTCAGCTACGAGCGATGAATTTAAAGTAAATTTAGGATTTAAATAGTCAGAAAGATTTAAATAGAAATTAGACTTTTCGACATCACCTTGAGATGAAAAAAGATTTGAAATTAAAAATAAAAATTCACCAATTATATCGTTATGATTACTACATGAAAAAATTTTACTGAATACTTTAAAATTTTTATCTTCAATCCAAATTTTGCTTTGAGATAATAAAAGTGTAGAATTTATATATTCAAGTTGATCAGCGACAGCATTTGCTTCCTCAATTTTATCATTTTCGATCAAATAATTAATATAAAAAAATATATATCTTGAATAATCTCCATCAGGATTATTAATTAAATTTAAAAAAGATGATCTAGTATTTTCTTTTTTTAAATAACATCTTTGAAAAGCTTGATTTATAATGGAGATGTTACCAAAATTTTTTTTGTTAGGTAGGATTTTATTATTTTTAAAAGTATAGAGATATTGTCTTAGAGTTTCAAATATTACCAAATTAAATCTGTTTTCATTTTGAAAATTTAAACTTAAATTTAAATTTTTTTCCGCTTGAACTAAATTATTTTTTTTTAAATTATCAATTATTAAAAGCAAATAAGCATCAAAAAAATCTAAATTTCCCTTTTTGCTACTATTTTTTATTACATTAATAGCTTGGGGAACTTTATTTTCTAAAACCAAAGAATAAACATATCGTTTTAAATATGCATCATGCTTGTCAAGAAGTACCTTAGATGCATTAAAAAATTTTAATGCATCAAAATTATCTTTATTTTCAAAAGCGACAATTCCTGAAAAATAATTTGATAAATCTCTTGAGTTAAAATCGTTAAAACTAGCACTTTTAGAATACAATGGCGTCTGATATAATATTCCAAAAACTACAATTAGTTTTATTAGTTTATTAAACATTCGATCATTGTATGACTAAAAAAAAGATAAATCAAAAAGGCAAATTCGACGAACAATTAATAGATACTATAGAGCCAAATTTTGTATTTAAAAATAAGCCGATAAACAGATTTAATATTATTGAAAATAGTAATGATAACGATCAAACTAATAAAGCTGAACTTTTAGAAAAGTTAAAAAAGCAAATTAATTCAATCGAAAATTGTAATTTAAAAGATAACTCGCAAAATCTTATCCTGGGAGATGGAAACATTAATAGTTCAATTATGTTGATTGGAGAAGCGCCAGGAGCTGCAGAAGATAAAACCAGCACAACATTTAAGGGTGAGGTGGGAGAATTATTAAATAAAATGCTACTTGCGATTGAAATAAGAAGACAAAATATTTATTGTAGTTATGCAGTCAATTTTAGACCTCCAGAAGATCGCAAACCTACTGCCCAAGAAATTAGAAGATATTCAGTTTTCTTAAAAGAACATATTTCAATTATTGATCCAAAGATTATTATTTTAATGGGAAGCTCAGCTATGGAGTCCTTAACCGGTATTAATACTAAAATATCTTCAGAAAGAGGAAAATGGAAAGAATTAATATTAAAAAATAAAACCTATCCACTGATAATTTCATTTAGTCCGTCTTATCTAATTAGATTTCCAGAAAATAAAAAATATTCATGGGAAGATTTAAAAAAAATTAAACAGAAAATAATTGAAATGAAGATTGTCATTTAATTTTTTATGATTGAGCAACATAAAAATTTAATTTCATGGTGTAAAAAGATATTTAGTATTTCTAATTATGGTTTGCTTTGGATATCTTTTATAAAAGGAGTTTTAGTTGGGTTATTAATTTATCACTTTATAATAATTTAAATGAAAATTATAGCTGGTGTCGATGAGGTTGGAAGAGGGAGTTTAATAGGTCCAGTATATGCAGCAGCAGTAATATTAAATAAAAGAATTGATAAAAAATTATTAAAAGACTCCAAGACTATTTCTAAAGATAAAAGAGAATTATTATCAAAATATATCAAAAAAAACTCTATCTGGGTTATTAGTAAAGCATCGGTTAAGGAAATAGATAAAATTAATATCTTACAAGCAAGTTTACTTGCTATGAAAAGAGCAATTAAAAAACTTAAAAAAAAACCAAATCAAGTTTTGATAGATGGAAATAAAGTTCCTGATTTAAAAAATTATAATTTAAAAGCTGTAATTAAAGGAGATCAAAAAATTGCTTCAATCTCTGCAGCATCCATCATAGCTAAGGTTGCTAGAGATAAGTTTATAACTACATTGGCGACCAATAATAAAGGATATGGTTGGGAGCAAAATTTTGGATATGGGACTAAACAACATTTAAAAGCAATTAAAAAACTAGGTATTAATAAGCATCATAGAAAAACGTTCTCTCCTATTTCTAAGCTCAAGATACACAATATCTAGTTAACTATTTTTTATTTAGCACAAATCGAATCCAAATAATTCAATCTCAGGTTGACCCCAGAATCCATTTGGAGTCTAATAATTTTATACAAATGACAACTGATTTTAAAAATAAAATTATTAATGGAAATAGTCTTGAAGAGTTAAAAAAAATTCCAAGCGAAACTTTTGATTTGGTTTTTGCTGACCCACCTTACAATTTGCAGTTAAAAGGTGAGCTGACAAGACCTGATAGATCTAAAGTAAGTGCCGTGAATGATAAATGGGATCATTTTGAAAATTTTAAAAATTATGATGAATTTACCTACACATGGTTATCTGAGTGTAAAAGAATTTTAAAAAAAGATGGAGCTATCTGGGTCATAGGTAGTTATCACAACATTTTTAGAGTAGGAACTGCAATTCAAAATTTAGGATTTTGGATTTTAAATGACGTTATTTGGAATAAGAATAACCCAATGCCCAATTTTAGAGGAACACGATTTACTAATGCTCATGAAACTTTAATTTGGGCTTCAAAGAGTGAAAAATCAAAATATACTTTTAACTATCAATCATTAAAATGTTTAAATGATGATCTGCAAATGAGATCTAATTGGAATTTACCAATCTGTAGTGGTTCTGAAAGACTTAAAAAAAATGGTAAAAAAGTACATTCAACACAAAAACCAGAGTCTTTACTACACAGAGTTTTATTAGCATCGTCAAATAAAGATGACATGATTTTAGATCCATTTTTAGGATCTGGAACTACGGCTACCGTAGCTAAAAAATTGGGTAGAAATTATTATGGCATAGAAAAGGAAAAAAACTATTTTAAAGCTGCTGAGCAAAGATTAAAAAATACAAAGCCAATAGAGAATGAATTACTTGATACGCTTAAAAATAATAGATCTAAACCAAGAATACCTTTTGGCTCTTTAGTTGAACTTGGAATAATCAAGCCAGGTACAAATATTTTCGATAATAAGAAAAAAATTACTGCTAAAATTATGGCTGATGGTAGTATTAAACATAATCAGGCTGAAGGTTCTATACATAAAGTTGCAGCTACTATTTTAGGCGCCGAAAGTTGTAACGGTTGGACTTATTGGCATTGTGACATTAATGGAAGAATACATCCAATTGACTATCTAAGACAAAGATTAATTGCAAAAAATTAATTCTTATAAATTTTACCCAAATAATTTTGTAAAAATTTCTTATTTTTAGTTAATACTCTTAAGCCGATGTTTCTAAAAAAAACTACCGCGGGGTTGGATGCGTGAAAAGCAAATTGATTTAATTTTGATCTGTTGTTAATCATTTTTACTTTTGCAACTCTATTGTCATAAAAAAAATTTTTACTATTTATAATATTATCAAATAACTCTGATGCGCCTTCAATCGATTGTGAGGCCCCTTGTGCAAATGAGGGTGGAAAAGCAAAAAATGCGTCCCCAACAAAAAAGATATTTTTACCTGGTTTGAGATAACCTTTACTAACAAAAACTGGGAAACATTTAATATTATTAATTTTTTCTAGGATATTAATTGAAAATTCATTTTTTATTTTATCTTTTATTTCTTGAATGAAAGTTTCTTCTTTAAAAAGACTATAATTTTCCAGCTCTTTTGTACTTAATTGATATTTCAAAATTCCAATAAAATTATAATTTTCTTTATCTTTATTCACTGGATAAATCACATAATGAAAATTATACCCCATAAATAAAGAAATATTATTTTCATTTAAATTCTGAAGTTTGTTTCTTGAAATATTACCCCTAATAGCAATAGAGTTATTATAAAAAGACTTTATCTCATTGTTAGAAATTAATGATTTTCCTTTTGAAAAAACACCGTCAGAAATAATTAAATAATCACAAATTACTTTTTTATTTTCATTAAAAGTTAAATGTATTTGGTCATCATTTTTTTCAATTTTTTCGATACTGTGATCGTACTCAATTATATTATCGTTTAATCTATCTTTTAAAAATTCAACTAATTTAGATCTTTTAAGCGTTGTGTACTTACAATCTTCAGAATTAAAATCTGAAATATTTAGATCACATATTTTTTTTTCTGGTTTGATAGTATAAAAATCAATTTTATCTGGGTGAAATCTATCTTTATTTTCAAAGGTATTAAATCCAATTTTATTAAGAAGTTTTATGCTATTAGTAGATAGTTGAATTCCATACCCTTCATCTAAATCAATTGAAGTATTTTTTTCATAAATAGTTACCTGATAATTAAGATTTTCTTTAAATAAATTTGCAACAAACAAACCTGAAATTCCAGCACCAATTATTGCAATTTTTTTCATGAATAATTTTCTAAATAGTAAACAATTTTTTTTGTAAAAGTTGGCAGTGTATATTTTTTTAATTTTTTAGGATCAATCCAATAAGAAAAAGGCAAAGGTTTATTCAACTTATTAGTTTGAATTTTAATATTCATATTCATGTTAGACATTTTAAAATTCAAATTATGATCAAAGTTTTTTGGTTTAATAATTTCTTGCATTGGAAAAATATCTAAATTTTTTAAAAAATTAAAATTTTTATTTTTAACTAATAAATATTTTTTATCTTTTTTATAAACTTTAAGTAAATAAAATCTTTCTTTATTATTTTTTTTAAATTTGGTTAATACAAAATCCTTTTTTTTATAAGACTTACATTTACCTGAAATAGGACATCTTTCACAATAAGGATTAATTGGCTTACATATTAATGCTCCTAATTCCATTAAGGCTTGAGCATAATCGCTAGATCTTAAAGATGTACCAAATATTTTTTTTTGTTTGGTTAAATTATCTTTTTGTATTTGATTATCATTTTTTAAGTAAAGGTATCTTTTTAAAACTCTTTCAATGTTACCATCTAAAGGAATAACAGGTTTGTTAAATGCAATGGCCATAATAGCACTTGCTGTATAATCTCCAATTCCAGGTAGTGACTTAAGGTCTATAATATTGTCGGGTAAAGTTTTATTAAAATCTTTAATAACCATTTTAGCAGCCTTTTTTAAATTTCTAACTCTTGAATAATAACCAAGACCTTCCCAAAGCTTAATGAGTTTTCGATTTTCAAAACTGGCTAAAGTTTCCAAATCTGGAATATTTTTAATAAACCGATTAAAATACGGTATCACTGTTACAACTTGAGTTTGCTGAAGCATAAACTCACTAACTAGGGTGTAATATTGCTTTTTTTTTGAAGAAGTTTTTTTTCGCCAAGGTAATGATCTTTTGTTAATATCATACCAATTAAGAATTTTATTTGTTATTATCTGATCTCTCATATGCAATTTAAAAATAATACTAAGCGCGGAAATGTTACCATTCAAGGTTTAAGATCTTTTAAAGACACTTTGCCTAAAAATATAAAAAAAATCATCAATAAGAAAGGTCATATTTATTCTGAAACACTTGGTAACTGGAGATATATTGTTGGAGATGATCTATTTAAAGTTTGTTATCCAAAGACATTTAAGAATTCTAATAAATTTGGAGTTAGCACTCTCATCGTAATGGTTAAAAGAGGTCATGAGGTTGATATGGAATACTCAAAAAAAGATATTTTAGATAAAATGAATAGTTTTTTTGGTTATTCTGTCGTAGAAAAACTCAAATTCATTAGCTTTGATGATGAGCAGAGAATCTTTTCCAAAATAGATCTACATCAAGAAAATGTGACAATTAATAAATATCAAAATAAAATTAATGATGTTAAAAATGATAAAATTAAAAAATCACTTATTGAACTAACCAAAGTATTTAAAGAAAAATGAAAAAAATTCTAATAATTATAACAATTTTTTTTAGCACTATTTCAACTATTAGTGCAGAGGAAATAAAAAGAATTTTTGTTGGAGATAAAGATGCAAAGATAACTATAATTGCTTATGAATCTTTAACTTGTAGTCACTGTGCTAATTTTCATAAAGATGTGTACCCTGAACTTAAAAAAAATTACCTTGATACAGGTTTGGCTAAAATCGAATTTAGACACTTTCCTTTGGATATAGCAGCCTTTAATGCCTCAAAAGTTTCTCAATGTAACAATGATGGTGATTCGAAAATTTTAAACAGTTTATTTGCAAATCAACAAAAGTGGGTCAAAGGTAGCTCGATACAAGAGGCCAATGAAAATCTTAAAAAATTTTTAGTTAGCGAGGGTTATAATGTTGATTTTGAAAAGTGTATAAATGACAAAGAAATCGAGGATTTTGTTTTAAATGATCGAATAGATGCAGTTAAAAAATTCAAAATAAGTTCTACTCCTACGATAATAATTAACGATAAAAAGTTTGAAAAATCCTTAAATTATAAAAATTTAAAAAAAGCACTAGAAAAACTGATATAAGTTAGTGCATGGAGTTTAAAAAAATCCAATTAAATGGATTTAAATCTTTTGCTGATAAAGCAAATTTCTTAATTGAAGAAGGTCTTACTGGAATTGTTGGGCCTAATGGATGTGGTAAATCAAACATTGTTGAATCTCTAAGATGGGTCATGGGGGAAACATCAGCAAAAAGCATGCGTGGATCAGGAATGGAAGATGTAATCTTTTCTGGGACATCAAATAAAGCTTCTAAAAATATTGCAGAAGTTTCAATCGAAGTAGAAAATAAAAATAATGAAGGACCAGTTCAATACCGTGAACTTGATCAAATTAATGTTCGAAGAAAAATAGAAAAAGACAAAGGCTCTAAATTTTATATTAACGATAAAGAAGTAAGAGCAAGAGATGCTCAAATGTTTTTTGCAGATTTATCGACTGGTGCGCATTCTCCTTCAATGATTAGCCAAGGACGTATTGGTGCATTAGTAACTGCAAAGCCAACTGACAGAAGAGCTATTTTAGAGGAGGCTGCTGGTATTTCAGGCTTACATGTCAGAAGACATGAGGCCGAACTGAGATTGGGAGCTGCAGAAAATAATCTTAAAAGAGCTGATGAACTTAGAAGGCAACAAGAAAAACAACTGGCTAATCTTCAAAAACAAGCTGAGGAAGCCTCAAAATATAAATCAATTACTGAGGAAATAAAAAAAATAGAAGCTGGACTTTATTATTTAAAATTAATTGAAATAGATAAAGAAATTAAAATTGAAAACGAAATTAATAACGAAGCAGAAGGAGAGGTAGAAGGCTTCAATAGTAAAATATCTGAGTTAGAAAACCTAATTAAATCTGCAACAGATAAAGTCTCACCTCTTAGGGAAAAAAATATTGAAAATCTCTCTAGAATTCAGAGACTTAATCTTGAGCTTCAAAGTCTAGATGAAGAAAACACAAGAACACAAGATGAAATAGAAAGTATTAAAAAATCAATTCAAACTCTTGATGAAGATATTTCAAGAGAAAGAGGAATAATTATTGATGCTAATTCTAACGAAAAAAGACTTAAAGAAGAAAAAACTGATTTGATAGATGTAGATTCTAAGTATTTTGAAACAGAGAAATTATCTAATGAAGAACTAGAAGAGGCCAAGAGAAAACTAAAAAAAGAGCAAGAAGCTGTAGATGAAGTCGTTAACACTATTGCTGAAGGAACATTAAATATAAGTATTGGACCAATTAAAAACGTTAAAAACTCTATAAATAGAGTTAAAGAGTTAATTGATAGTAACGAGATCAATCAAGCGGTCACCTTATTGGATAGATGTAATATGGAACTTGATAATTTCTTAAATGATTTAAAAAACGAGAAATCAAGAGAGGAGTTATTAAATGTAAATGAAAAATCACAAAATATTAAACAACTTCAAGAAAAGTATGCTGATGCGTATAGTAAAAATCAATCAATTAAAAACGAATCTATAAAACGTAATGAGAGAATAAAAACTATAGAAACAGAAGTTGAAAGTTGGAAAAATTTATTGGCTAATTCAGAGAAGATGGTTGGAGAATTGACTGATCGAAAAAATAAATTAACAGATCAATTAAAAGAATTAGATAATCAACCTAAAGCTCAAGCTGAAAGAAAAGGTCAAATTTCTGAAAACTTAAGAATATCTGATAAGGAAAAAATTGATAATAACACAATTATTGAAGAAACAGATAAACAAATAGAAAACTTAAGATCTCAATTAAATGAAATTCAAGAACAATCGATCCAAATTAGAGAAAGAAAGGCAAGCTCTGGGGCTACTGTTGAAGGTCTACAAAAGAGAAAAAGTGATTTATTAGATAGAATAAATTCAGAGCTAAACTTAAGTGAGGAAAATATTTTAGAATATTCAAACCTGAATGGTATTGAAGACCTACCTAATCCAGTAGATCAAGAAGACTCTCTAGATAAAAAGAAACAAGAAAGAGAAAAATTGGGATCAGTTAACTTAAAAGCTGATGAAGAAACTAGCAAGTATGAAGATGAAATAAAAAAAATGGAGCAAGATCGTTCAGATCTAGTTACTGCGATAATTAAACTAAAAGAAAGTATTAACGAACTAAATCAAAAAGGTAGAGAAAGATTAATTGAAGCTTTTGATAAGGTTAATAGAAAATTTAATGAAGTTTATACAAAACTTTTTAATGGAGGAAATGCTAAACTAGAATTAGTTGACTCCGATGATCCTCTTGAGGCTGGACTTGAAATGCTAGTCAGTCCTCCAGGTAAAAGACTTCAATCAATAACTTTATTATCAGGAGGCGAACAAGCTCTGACAGCTCTTTCTTTAATCTTTGCTGTTTTTTTAACCAACCCTTCACCAATTTGTGTGTTAGATGAAGTTGATGCACCACTTGACGATGCAAATGTAACTCGATTTTGTAGCCTTCTTGAAGAGCTAATAAAGATTACAAATACAAAATTTATCATTGTAACTCACCATGCTTTAACGATGTCTAAAATGAATAGACTTTACGGTGTCACAATGCCTGAAAAAGGTATAAGTCAACTAGTTGCTGTTGATTTGCAAAAAGCAGAGAGTATGGTTGCATAAACTATTTAAATGCCAAAAGATCAGTTTAAAACTCGCTTAGAGATTGCAAAAAAGAGGATTTCAAAGAAAAATCAGGACAATAAAAATGAGAACCCCTCATCTATTGGAACAGCGTTCAAATTAAGCACAGAATTAGTCGCTGCGGTAGCAGTTGGGGCAATTATTGGGTTTATTTTTGATAAGACCTTTGGTACTACACCCTGGTTTATATTAATATTTTTTTTTGTTGGTGTGATTGCTGGAATAACCAATGTAATCAGGTCTGCAAAAAAAATGCAAAAATAGAAAAATTTTATGGCAGCAAACCCGATGACCCAATTCAATGTTTATAGAATTGGACCAGAAATTAAAGTAGGAGCATTTGATATCTCGTTTACAAACGCAAGTTTGTTTATGATTATAAGTTCTGTTGCGATTTTATTAATTTTTAATCTTGGTTCTAAAAAAAATTCATTACTTCCAAATAAAATTCAACTTTTAGCAGAACTTAGTTACACGTTTGTATCAAAGATGATAAGTGATACCGCAGGATCAAAAGCAAAACCATATTTTGCATTTATATTTTCTCTTTTTATGTTTGTACTATTTTGTAACATGTTTGGAATGATACCTTATACTTTTACTGTAACTAGTCATATCATAGTGACATTTGTCTTAGCAGCATTTATTTTTATTGGGGTGACTGTAATTGGTTTTATGAAACATGGTTTAGGTTATTTAAAATTATTTGTTCCTAGCGGGGTACCAGCAGTGTTACTTCCCTTAATAGTAGTAATTGAGATTATTTCTTACTTAAGTAGACCAGTTAGTTTATCAGTTAGATTATTTGCTAATATGATGGCGGGTCATACAATGATGAAAGTTTTCGGAGGCTTTGTGATAAGTCTTGGAATAGTTGGTGGATGGCTTCCACTGAGTTTTTCGGTTGCATTAACAGGTTTGGAGATCTTAGTTGCTTTTCTTCAAGCATATGTTTTTGCAATTTTAACCTGCATCTATTTAAATGATGCATTAAATTTACACCATTAATTAACATAGGAGGATATAATGGAATTAGAAGCAGCAAAAATGATCGGAGCAGGTTTAGCAGCAATAGCTTTAGCTGGTGCCGGTGTTGGTATCGGAATAATTTTTGGAAACTATTTGTCAGGAGCTATGAGAAACCCTTCTGCAGCACAAAAGCAGTTTCCTAATTTGCTTTTAGGTTTTGCACTTGCAGAAGCAACAGGATTATTTGGATTAGTAGTAGCGTTAATCATTCTTTTTGCATTTTAAATTTAATGATTAAAAAAATATATTTTCAGTCAATATTTTTTAGTTTCCTATTTTCTATGGAAGCTTTTTCAGCTGAAAGCGGTGGTATGCCTCAATTAAATCCTGAATTTTGGATTTCACAGATTTTTTGGCTAACACTTACATTTGGAATTCTGTATTTAGTTTTATCCAAACTAATACTACCAAAAATAAGTGCAAATCTAGAGTCGCGTAAATCACAGATATTAGAAAATATTGAGGCCGCAGAGAAACAGAGAGAAGATAGTGAGACAAAGCTAAAAGATTATGAGGAAATTATTTCCAAAAGTAGACTTGATGCAAAAACTATCTTCAATCAAGCTAGAGAAAAAGCATTAAAGGACATTAATGCTAAAAGAGAGGTGCTAGATAAACAAATTGATGATGAAATTATTAAAGCTGAACAAGAAATAAAGATCTTAAGAGAGAATGCGCCTGATAAGATTAATAAGATAGCAATTGAAACATCCTCTGAACTAGTACAAAAACTTATTGGTGCTGAAATAAATAATAGCAGCATATCTGCAATTGTTGATGATTTATCTAGAAGAAATGGAGAAAAATATTATGGCAATTGATGCAACATTTTGGGTAGCAGTATCATTCATAATTTTTTTTGGTGGCTTAATTTATCTTAAGATCCCTCAAAAAATTACTGAAATGTTAGATAAAATGATTTCTGACATAAAAAATGAGATTGATGAAAGTGAAAAATTAAGAACAGAGGCAAAAACGTTACTAGATAATGCGCAGAATAAATTAGATACCGCTCAATCTGTTAGTAACGAAATTCTTGATGAGGCTAAAAAAGACTCTGAAAAATTAATGATTGAATTAAATGACAAATTTCACAAATCATCAGAAATTAAAAAGAATTTAGCTGAAAATAAGATAAGTCAAATGAAAGAGTCAGCTATTAAAGAAATAAAAGATGCTTCAATTAAAATAGCAGTAGACTCTGTAAAAAAGATTATAACAACATCAGTTGATAAATCTAAACTTGATGCCGTGTTTCAAAAAAATTTAGATGAAACTAAAGAAGAATTAAAAAAAATTAATTCATAATACTCTTACAATTTTCCCAAAAAACTATAAATTATAAAAATGATTTCTATAGTTATTGGCTCTGGTTTTGGTGGAATCGCAGCAGCACTACGCCTTAAAGCAAAAGGTCACGAAGTTACATTAATTGAAAAGCATCAAGATCTTGGAGGTAGGGCAAGGGTATTTAGAAAAAATGGATTTATATTTGATGGTGGCCCAACTGTAATTACTGCTCCATATTTAATTAATGAATTATTTGAATTATTTAAGAAAGACCCAAAAGATTACATTGAACTATCTCCTTTAAAAATTTGGTATCAATTTATTTTTGAAGATAAATCTAAATTCAATTATTCAGGTAACGAAAATGAAATGAAAGCTCAAATTGAGGAATTAAATAAAGAGGATGTGCAAGGTTATGAAAAATTAGTAAATTTTACAAAAAAAATTTTTGATAAAGGATTTACAGAACTTGCTGATGTCCCTTTTGATAAGCCATTTGTGATGATGCAACAACTTCCTGCTTTATTAAAACTGAAAAGTTACAAATCTGTCTACTCTTTAGTGTCTTCATATATAAAAAATGAAAAATTAAGAAGAATGCTAAGCATGCATCCACTTTTAGTTGGGGGAAATCCTTTTACCACAACTTCGATTTATGGATTAATTCTTTACTTAGAAAAAAAATGGGGAATTCATTATTCAATGGGTGGAACTGGAAACATAATAAAAGGTTTTGAAAAGTTAATGAACGAAGTTGGTATAAAAATAATCAAAGGCAATGAAGTTGTAAAAATTATTTCAAAAAATAATAAAATCACTGGTGTTCAGTTGAATAATAATAACAATATAGATGCTGATAATATTATCTGTAATGCTGATCCTCCAGCTGTCTATGAAAAACTACTAGATGGAAAAAGTAATAATTCAGTCTTATTTAAATGGAAAAAAAATAGAATGGAATATTCTATGGGACTATTTGTTTATTATTTTGGAACAAAAAAAATTTATCAAAATGTTGAGCATCACACTATAAAATTTGGTAATAAGTATAAAGAACATCTCGATGACATATTTAATAAAAAAAAACTAAACGACGACATCAGCTATTATCTTCATAGACCGTCAGCTACAGATAAATCTATGGCTCCTGAAGGAAATGATTGTTTTTATGTTTTAGTTCCTGTTCCCAATAACCAGTCTGGAATTGATTGGAAAATAGAAGGAGAGAAGATGAAAAAGTTAATTATTGATAAAATGGAAAAGGATCTGATGCCAAATCTTAAAGAAAATATAGTTGAAGACTTTTACTTAACACCAGATTATTTTGAAGAAGACTTAAATACAAAATATGGTTCTGGATTTTCTATACAACCAAAATTTACTCAATCAGCTTATTTTAGGTTTCATAACAAGTCAGAAATTTATGAAGGTCTTTATTTTGTTGGTGCTGGCACACATCCAGGAGCTGGTGTTCCAGGAGTTTTATCATCTGCAAAGGTGTTAGATAAAATTATATAATGACAAATCAAAACTACCTGTCAATTTATGCTAAGTCTTTTAATTGGGCAGGTTTTTTTCTCCCAAAACAGACTTATCAGAAGTGTTCAGCTTTGTACGATTTTTGTAGAGTCGCAGACAATATAGCTGACGATAATGATACAATTGAATCTAAGAAAAATAAATTTAAGAACTTTGAAAGTAATTTTAATAATAAAAATTTTGATGATCCTATCATTAAAAATATGTGGGATCTTGTAGATGAATTCAATATTTCATTAATAATTATTAACGATTTATTTGAAGGAATTAAATCTGATATAAAAGAAAAAGTAAAATTAAACTCAAAAAAAGAGCTATTAATTTACTCATACAGAGTTGCTGGAACAGTTGGTCTATTAATGGCAAAAATTCTTAAAGTAAGTAAAAAAAGTTCGTTAATGTCAGCAATTGATTTGGGAATAGCAATGCAATTAACAAATATATCAAGAGATGTAGTTGAAGATTTAAATAACAATAGATCTTATATAAATGAAAATTTTGAAGAAATTAAATCTACCTTAATGCTTGCAGAAAAATTTTATGAAAACTCTTTTCACTCAATTAGTAAAATCCCTATAAGCTTTAGATTTGCTATCTTGGTAGCAAGAAGAATATACAGAAAAATTGGATATAAAATTTTAAAAAAGAAAAATTTAGAAAATTATAGAAAATCTGGAAAAATTTATGTTTCAAATCTTGAAAAAATAATTGAAACTTTTCTTTCTGTTTTTGACCTAATTAAATTATTATTAATAGATAAAAATGATGATCATATTAGACATGATCATGTATTAATTATCGAGGAATTAAATCTAGATGAAAGAATTTGATTATATAATAATTGGTGGTGGTTGTGCTGGGCTATCTTTAGCTTATGAATTAGATTTACACTCAAAATTAAAAGACAAAACTTTAGCAATTGTTGAGCCTAGAGATGAATATAAAAAAGATAAAACATGGTCTTTTTGGAAAGTTTCATCTCATAATTTTGAAGACTGTACTAAAAAAAGTTGGGATAATTTTACAATTAACATTCCAGGTCATCTTAAACATGTTGACTGTAAAAATATGCCCTATCAAACAATTGATAGTGGTTTATTTTATCGAAAGATAATTGACAAAATAAAACAAAATACCAATATCTATTTTTTTAAAAATATTAATGAAGTAAATACAGAAAATTCTATCATTTTTAACAGTGTGAGTGACACCGTAGATAACAAAAGTAGTTTGTGGCAACACTTTTCTGGCATAGAGATTGAAACAAGCAAAGATTTTTTTGATGAAAAAATATTCAACTTAATGGATTTTGATTGTGATCAAAAAAATAGTGTGCATTTTTTTTATACACTCCCATTCTCAAAAACAAAGGCACTTATTGAAACTACTTGGATTTCAGATCTTAATAACACTTCTTTGAATGATTATGATATTCAATTAAAGGATTATGTTGAAAATAAACTAAAGATTAAAAATTATAAAATTAATTACAAGGAAACTGGTGCTATTCCTTTATTTCATCCAAATAATATTAAAAAATTAAATCAAATTGAGATCGGTACTGCTGGAGGCATGACAAGGCTAAGTACTGGATATACATTTTTAAACATTCAAGAACAAAGCAAATATATTAGAGAAAATATAGAAAATATTAAGGATACAAAAATTTTTTCAATAAAGAAAAAATATGAATTTTTAGATAATATTTTTTTAAAAGTTTTAAAAAAAAACCCTGAAAGAATGGCACAAATATTTTATAAAATGTTTAACTGCTCTTCAAAAACAGTTATAAATTTTTTATCTAATAAAAGTAATATGTTAGAGGATATTTCTATAATTTCTAAAATGCCCAAATTTATTTTTTTAAAACAATTATTTTAAATATGAATAATGAAATAAAAAAAATTAATCTAAATCATTCTTTTATTTTTTTTTTATTTTCAAACATTTTTTCAATAATAATTTTTAAATTAAATAATTTTAATATCTCTCCATTAATATGTTTATTATTAATATTAACTATTGGCGTATCTCATGGATCTTTAGACCACGTTAAGGGTAAAAGACTTTTTAATATTCTTAATATTAATAAAATTTCTATCTTTTATTTCTCATACATTTTAATTGCTATTTTGGTTATAATTATTTGGACAATAATACCTTTCATCTCTTTGATGATTTTTTTACTTGTTGCCTCTTACCACTTTGGAAAAGAAGATACTCAATTTTTAATAAATGAAAATTCTTATTTTAATCAATTACTTTTTTTCCTAAAAGGTTTGTTAATAATTGTAGCACCAATGTTTTTTCATTTTGAAGAAACAGTGACTATTTTTAAATTGTTATTAGTTGATAATGAAATTTTTTACTCTACTTTAGAATTTATAGAAGTTAACAAAATATTACCCTTAGCAATTATTTTAAGCTCCTTATCTAGTATTTTTTTATTTTTGAGGAAATTTGAGATTAAAAAATTTATAGTTTTTTTTGACTATTTTTCTATTTTAGTTCTAAATTATTATCTAACACCTTTAGTGGCATTTACAGTTTATTTTTGTTTTTTACATTCAATTAGACACAGCATTACGCTTATTTATGAAATAGACAAAAATGATTTTAAAAATGGTCTGAAGGTATTTGGCCAAAAAGCATTACCTTTAACTATTTTAACTGCTATTTTTTGCTTAATTGGTCTTTATCTATTAAATAATAACTATGATTTTGATAGCTCAATATTAAAAATAATATTTATAGGTTTGGCGTCTTTAACCTTTCCACATATATTGCTGGAATATTTTCTCGAAAAAAATGAAAAATAAACAATTAAAAATTTTGTTATCTGCGCCACGTGGTTTTTGTGCTGGTGTAGAAAGGGCTATTGAAATTGTTGAAAAATCAATTCAAAAATATGGGGCTCCCGTTTATGTTCGTCACGAAATTGTTCACAACAAATATGTTGTTGATGATTTAAAGAATAAAGGTGCAATATTTGTTGAAGAACTTGAAGAAATTAAAGACAAATCAAGACCAGTTGTTTTTTCTGCTCATGGAGTTCCAAAAAAAATTCCTGATGATGCAAAAAATTATAAAATGACTTATGTCGATGCTACTTGTCCATTAGTTTCTAAAGTACATAGAGAAGCTGAGAATCTTAATAAAGCTGGTTATCACATAATATTAATAGGTCATCAAAATCATCCTGAAGTCATAGGCACAATGGGTCAATTGCCTGTTGGAGCTATTGATCTTATTCAAAATGAAAATGAAGCAAAAAATTATAAGAATAATGAAGATAAAAAAATAGCATTTGTTACGCAGACAACCTTATCTGTAGATGACACCCATGAAATGATAAAAATTTTAAAAAATAGATTTCCAGATATACGTGAACCATCAAAAGAAGATATTTGTTATGCAACTACTAATAGGCAAATGGCAGTTAAAAATATTGCAAAAAAATGTGATATGTTTTTTGTAATTGGCAGCAGAAACTCATCTAACTCCGTAAGACTTGTTGAGGTAGCTAAAAAGTCAGGCTGTATTAACTCAATACTAATTCATTCTGAAAGCAAAATTCCATATGACCAAATTCAAAACTCAAATACTATTGGAATTTCATCTGGTGCGTCTGCACCAGAAATTTTGGTAAAAAATTTTATTAATGATTTAAAAAATAGATTTACTATAAGTATAGATGAAGTAGAAATAATTAAAGAAAACGTAGTATTTAAAATCCCAAAAAAATTAAATTAAATGGCTGTTTATACAAAAATAAATAAAGAAGATATTTCTATAATAAATAAAAAGTTTGATATTGAAAAAATTATTAGTTTTCAGGGTATTAAAAAGGGAATTGAAAATACAAATTATTTATTAAAATCAAAAAATAATAAATTTATATTAACAATTTTTGAAAAAAGAGTTTCCAATAAAGAAATCCCTTTTTTCATGAAATTAATGGATAAATTAAACGACTCTAAGATTAATTGCCCTAAACCTTTAAAAAATAATAACGGAAGCTATTTAATAAAATTAAAGAATAAAACTGCATGCATTGTTTCTTTCCTTCAAGGAAAAGATAAAGATAAACTTAATTCAAAAAATTGTTTTGAAGTTGGTAAGATAATTGCACAAATGCACTCTATTACTAAAAATATTAAAATAACCAGAAAAAACTCTATGGGTATTAAAAATTTAGATCCTTTACTTAAAAGTATAAAATTTAAATCTAAGAAGTTTAATAATTTAGAAAAATTTTTAAAAAATAATCTAAAAGATATTAAAATAAACTGGCCAAAAAAATTACCAAGTGGGATTATTCATGGTGATTTATTTATAGATAATATTTTTTTTAAAAATAATAAACTTTCAGGAATTATTGATTTTTATTTTGCTGCAAATGATTATTTTATGTATGAAATAGCTATTTGTATTAATGCACTTTGTTTTGATAAAAAAAAATCAAAATTTAAAATTGATAAATTAAAAATAAAAAATTTAATTAGAGGATATGAGAGTATTAAAAAAATTTCTCTTAAGGAAAAAAAATCATTAAATATTTTGTGTCGAGGAGCTGCAATGAGATATTTACTTACTAGACTTTACGATTATTCAAATACACCCAAAACTGCATTAATAAAAATTAAAGATCCTAATGAATATTATCAAAAGCTTATTACACATAACAGTTTGATTTCTTATAAAGATTATTTAATTTAATGATTAAGATTTACACAGATGGTTCATGCTTAAAAAATCCTGGAGATGGAGGTTGGGCAGCAATTATAATTATAGATGGTGAAACTAAAGAGATTAGTGGAAGTGAAAGAGATACCACAAATAATAGAATGGAGCTTTTAGCTCCTATTAATGCTTTGAAAGAAATGAAACGAAATGAAAAAATTGAAATCTATACAGATTCTCAATATGTAAAGCTTGGCATAACTGAGTGGATTAATAAGTGGGTGCTTAACAACTGGAAAACTTCAAAAAAAGAGGATGTAAAAAATAAAGATCTATGGATCGAACTTTATAATTTGAATGAAACTTTTGATGTTAAATGGAATTGGGTAAAAGCTCACGCTGGCAATACAATGAATGAAAAAGTTGACCAATTAGCTAAAAAAGCAGCTATTTTAAAATAATTTTAAGAAGTTTTCAGCTGCTGAAATTTCACAAGAACCTGTATCTTTTTCTTCCTGTAATTTAATAACCTTCATATCATCAACAAGCATTGCATATCTATTTGATCTAATACCAAGACCTCTGGCTCTTTTATCTACATCTGCACCTATTGCCTTGGTAAAATTTAAAAAAGGATCTCCCATCATTAAAATTTTGCTTTCTACATTGTTCTCTTTGCCCCACGCATTCATTACAAATGGATCATTTACTGAAATACAAATAATTTGGTCAACTCCTTTTTCTTTGTATTTTTCAAACATATTGACATAACCAGGCAAATGTTTTGCAGAACACACCGAGGTATATGCACCTGGTAGGCCAAACATTACTACTTTTTTATTTTTAAATAAATTTTCAATATTTTTTTTAATTGGTTCTCCTTCTTCTAGAATAAAAACTTCAGAGTTTGGTAGATTATCATTTTCTTTTATATTCATTAAATTCTTTCTTTTATATGTTTTTTTACTTCATCAATATTATTCTCAATAATTTTATAATTTTCTTTTTCATTCAAAATATAGATTAGTTCTTTTGGTAGTTCAGCATTTAAGTTTATAGCATTTTTTATTGCATCAGGAAACTTACAAGGGTGAGCTGTAGCTAAAACTATATTGTTTCCACTTATATTCATTTTGTCAAAAGCTCCATAACCTATAGCACTATGAGGATCTAAAACTACGTCAAATTTTTTATAAACTAATTCAATAGTTTTTAAAATTTCATCTTCACTCATTTTAGATGACAAAAAATTAGTATTAATTTTATCTAATTTTTTTTGGTCTATTATATACTTACCTTTTTCTTTAATATCATTCATTGCTTTAATAGTTTCTGTATCATCACCATTATTTAAATCGTAGATAAGTCTTTCAAAATTACTTGCGATTTGTATATCCATGCTTGGGGAAATAGTTTCTGCAACTTTTTCTACCTCATAACTCCCTTTTGAAATTGCTCTATGTAAAATATCATTTTGATTAGTTGCAACAATCAATTTGTTAATAGGAAGGCCCATTTTTTTTGCTAAATATCCAGCGTACACATCTCCAAAATTTCCAGTAGGAACAGAAAAATTTATGGGCCTATCCTTATCCTCTATTAAAAAATAGCTATAAAAATAATATACACTCTGCGCAATAATTCTTGCCCAATTTATAGAGTTAACCCCTGACATTTTAATTTCATTTGAGAAGTTCTTGTCTGCAAACATTGATTTAACTAGGTTTTGACAGTCATCAAAGTTTCCATTAATTGCAATATTAAATACATTCTGATCTTTTCCAGTTGTCATTAATTTTCTTTGAACTGAAGAAACACGATTGTGTGGATGAAGAACAAAAATATTAACATTTTTCTTACCCTTAATAGCATCTATTGCTGCTGCTCCTGTGTCTCCTGAAGTTGCCACAACAATATTAATTTTTTGATTTTCGTTATTAAGGTAATACTCATAAAAATTTCCTAAAAGTTGCATTGCAATATCTTTAAAAGCTAATGTAGGTCCATGAAACAACTCAAGCACAGATCTATCACCAACTTTTATAAGATTAACAACATTTTTTTTTCTAAATACTGAATAAGATTTATCAATAATATTACTTAAATCATTTTCACTCATGAAATCACCAATGAAAGTAGAAATAATTTTTTTTGCCAAATCATTGTATTCAAGATTTGTAAAGCTACTAATTTCTGTCTCACTATATTTGCTGAGTGACTCTGGGATAAATAGACCACCATCATCTGCCAGTCCTTTTATGAAAACATCTTTAAATTCAAACGTTTTTTTATTATTTCTGGTACTTATATATTTCATCTAATAATTTTTTTTCCTAAAATATAAATATATTAAAAGAATTGAAATCGCCATTGAAAACCAAGTAATTGCATACTTTTTATGGTTGTTTGAAATGTTAGCAGTAATCACTTTAGGTTTTGGAGCTTTATAATCTCCATTTAAGTATATTATATATTTAGAAAAATTTTTTCCAGTGTATGAAAAAATATCCTCCCTATTTAAAGTAAACCAGTAGTTTTTATTAATGTCATTGTCAGGCTTAAATGAGTTTGCTTTTGATTGAGTTTTTAATGTTCCAATTATAGTATTTGTATCTAAAATATTAATCTCTGCTTTATCTTTTTTATCAAAAGGTATCCAACCTCTATTAATTAAATAATTTTCATTACCTATTAAAATAGGATTAATTACTTCAAATCCAGGTTTTCCACTATCATTTAAATTATATAAATATATTTGCTTATCAAAATCAATTGTACCTGAAGTTCTTATTCTCAAATAATTTTTTTTATTTGATTTTGATAATTCAACTGGATCATTTTTTAAAGAACTGTTAATTTCTGATATTAAATTTAATTTCCAATTTAATCTGTAAAGTTGCCAAGAACCTAATGATATTAAAACTAAAATTATAAAATAAACAAAAACCGAAAATAGAAACTTATTCTTCAAGAGTTAATTATTAACTTCCCCAAACATATATTGCTGCAAATAAGAATAGCCAAACTACATCTACAAAATGCCAGTACCATGCAGCTGCCTCAAATCCAAAATGATGATCTTTTGTAAAATGTCCTTTTTTAGCCCTAGCTAAACATACAGCTAAAAATATTGTTCCAATGATAACGTGAAATCCATGAAAACCTGTTGCCATATAAAACACAGCTCCATATATATGACCTGAGTAATCAAATGTGGCATGATGGTATTCATAAGCTTGTAGTAAAGTAAAAAAGAAACCTAGAATAACTGTTAATGTTAAACCTTGAATAAATCCTTTCCTATCACCCTCTATTAACGAATGATGTGACCAAGTCACTGTTGTTCCAGAAAGTAACAAAACAAGTGTGTTTATTAATGGAATATCCCAAGGATCAAAAGTTTCTATATCTTTTGGTGGCCAAACGTTTCCAACAAATTCATTTGGAAATAAACTAATGTCAAAATAAGCCCAAAACCATGCAACAAAAAACATTACTTCTGATGCAATAAATAAAGTCATTCCGTATCTATGATGAATTTGTACAACAGGTGTATGATGACCTTGATGTTCTGCTTCTATTACCACATCTCTAAACCACATATAAGCACCATAAAAAACTAAAGCTAAGCCAAGGTACATGCCCCACGAAACATCGTTATGCATATAAAATATCGTTCCAATTGCTAATACCAAGCAAGAGAATGAAACGTAGATAGGCCAAGGACTTGGGTCTACTAAGTGGTAATCATGTTTTTTTTCAGCTGACATTTTTCGTGATTATGATTGTTTATAGTAATCTGTCGAGAAAAAAGTGTACGACATAGTTACATCTTGTAGATTTTTTGTAGTTGGATCATTCACAAGCTCAGGGTCTAAATAAAAAGTCATTATGTAAGTAGCCTTCTCACCAGCTTTAAGAGCTTGTTTTTCAAAACAAAAACAACCTAATTTACTATAATATTTACCAAAACTTGCCGGTGAAACATTAAAACTTGCCACTCCATAAGTAGTGTCATCTCCATAATTTTTGACTTCAAACTCTATTCTATTAACTTGACCAACCTTAACGTCCATAACATTTGATTTTGCTTTAAAATCCCATTCAAGGTTATTTACATTAGTATCAAATCTAACACTTACAACTTTATCCAATACAATATTTGGTGCTTCTTTAGATACTTGTGTTGTTCCTCCAAATCCAGTTATTCGACAAAACATGTCATAAAGCGGAACTGCTGCAAAAGAAAGACCAAGCATTAGAAAAAAAATTCCTCCTAATAAAACTGGTGTTAAAGTTTTTTTTTTCATCATAACTGCCTATCAAAAACACCTACATTATAAAGAGTAAAGACAAACAGAAAAACCATAAATGCTAAAATTGCTACAGCAGTTAAAATATTTTTCTTCTTAGTTTTTTTGTCAGGTGTCATCATAAGATTTTATCTATTAAAAAAAGAACAAATATCAGAAATAAATATAAAATTGAATATCCGAATATAGTTTTTGCTTTTTTTGCATTAAATTTATTCTTTTTAAAATTGTAAAGTTCAAAACATAAATAATTATAATATAAGGTTAAAATTAAAGATGGAATTAAAAATACTAAACTAACAAAACCAATTGAGTAAGGCAAAACAATCACTGGAAGCATAATTAATGAGTATATAAAAATATTTAATTTTGTGCTTTCTACTCCATTTGTTAAAGGAAGCATTGGAATTTTAGCTTTTTTGTAGTCATCTGATTTGTATAAGCTTAGTGCCCAAAAATGAGATGGTGTCCAAAAGAAAATTATTAGAAAGAAAGTTATAGGCTCTAACGAAAGAGAATTTGTAGCTATAGTCCAACCAATAACTGGTGGTAAAGCACCTGCAGCACCCCCAATAACTATGTTTTGTGGTGTTTTTCTCTTTAACCAAATTGTGTAAACAAGCACATAAAACAAAATAGTAAACAGCAATAAACTAGCTGATATTCTATTAGCAAAGAAATCGAGAGCAATTACTGAGAATATTGAAAGTGTAACTCCAAAAACCAGAGCTTGATTTCTATTAACTTTGCCTGCTGGTATTGGTCTAAGGCAGGTTCTGGTCATTAAAGCATCAAGATCAGATTCGTACCACATATTTAATGATCCAGCTGCGCCAGCACCGATTGATACCAATATAATTCCAATAATAGCATCTTTTGTTGGAACAATGTTTGGGGCCATCAATAAACCAACAGCACAAGTAAAGATAACTAATGACATTACTCTTGGCTTCATTAGTTTAAAAAGTTCAGAAAAATTAAAAACATCTTCCTGACTTAAGTTTCTATTCTTTAGTTTTGACTTAATCATTAATTCTTAGTTTAAAAATCTAAAAAATTATTAGCTAGTAGATTTTTCAACACCTTCTTCATCTTCAAACTTAGGTAGTTCCTCAAAAGTATGAAAATTTGGAGGTGATGGAACTGTCCATTCTAACGTTGTAGCACCTTCTCCCCAAGGGTTTTGAGCTGCAGCTTTTTTCTTAGAAAAAGCCCAAATAAGATTTGCAAAAAATACTACAAGACCAATTACAGATATATATGATCCAATTGATGATATGTAGTTCCAACCAGCAAATGCATCTGGATAATCAGCATATCTTCTAGGCATTCCAGCTAGTCCTAAGAAGTGTTGCGGAAAGAATACAAGGTTAACCCCAATAAAAGTTAACCAAAAATGCAATTGACCTAGAAATTCTGAATACTCGTATCCAGTCATTTTACTAAACCAATAATAAAACCCTGCAAAGATTGCGAATACTGCTCCCAGAGATAATACGTAATGGAAGTGAGCAACTACATAATAAGTGTCATGCATTGCAGTATCAACACCTGCATTTGCAAGAACAACTCCTGTTACTCCACCAACTGTAAATAAAAATATAAACCCTAAAGCCCAAACCATAGGTGTTTTAAATGAAATAGATCCACCCCACATCGTTGCGATCCATGAAAATATTTTAATACCTGTTGGAACAGCAATAATCATTGTTGCAGCCAAAAAATATGCTTTTGTATCTGTACTTAAACCAACTGTATACATATGGTGAGCCCATACAACAAACCCAACGATACCAATTGCAACCATCGCATAAGCCATACCTAAATAACCAAATACTGGTTTTTTAGAAAATGTTGATATGATATGACTGATCATTCCAAAGCCTGGTAAAATTAAAATATAAACTTCAGGGTGTCCAAAAAACCAAAATAGGTGTTGAAATAAAACCGGATCCCCTCCTGTTTGTGCATCAAAAAAGGCTGTACCAAAATTTCTATCAGTTAAAAGCATTGTAATTGCTCCAGCTAAAACTGGTAACGATAATAATAATAAAAATGCTGTAACTAAAATAGACCATGAAAATAAAGGCATTTTATGCAGTGTCATGCCTGGAGTTCTCATGTTTAAGATTGTAGTAATAAAGTTTACCGCTCCAAGAATTGATGAAGCTCCAGCTAAGTGTAAACTTAAAATTGCAAAATCCATTGCAGGCCCTGGCTGTCCAGCTTTAGAAGATAAAGGAGGATATATTGTCCATCCACCTCCAACTCCTGTTTGACCTGGAGGGCCATCCATAAAAATAGATAGTATTAATAAAATGAAAGAAGTCGGTAATAACCAAAATGAAATATTATTCATTCTTGGAAAAGCCATATCAGGTGCTCCGATCATAATGGGCACAAACCAGTTTCCAAATCCACCAATCATCGCTGGCATAACCATGAAGAAAATCATAATCAACCCATGACCAGTAACTAGCACATTATATAAGTGATAATTACCACCTAAAATTCCATCACCTGGATGCATCAATTCCATTCTCATTAAAACTGAAAACGCTGTACCAATAACCCCTGCAACAATTGCAAAGATTAGATACATTGTTCCAATATCTTTATGGTTAGTAGAATAAGCCCATCTCTTCCAACCAGTTGGCGTATGATGATCGTCGTGTGATGCTGTTTGTGTATACATATTAGTTACTCGCTAGTTTTATATTTTCATTTTCTAATAACGGTTCTTTTGCAAATTTAATTTTTGCACCAGTTAGCCATTCTGCATAATCTTCTTCTGAAACAACTCTAACTGTGATCGGCATAAATGCATGTTTAATTCCACAGAGCTCAGAACATTGACCATAATAAGTTCCAACTTTTTCAGCTTTAAACCAAGTTTCATTAATTCTTCCCGGTACCGCATCTCTTTTTACACCAAAAGCTGGTAGTGCCCAGGCGTGAAGTACATCATTTGCTGTAATTAAAACTTTAACAACTTTATTCACTGGTACAACAACTTCATGATCTACAGTTAATAATCTTGGTTGATTTTCTTTTAAATCTTTAGTTTCAATCATATAAGATTCAAAGATAATATTTTCGTCTGGATACTCGTATCCCCAATACCACTGATACCCTATCGCCTTAACAGTAACATCTGCTTTTGGAATTGCGTCTTGTTTGTATAAGATTTTAAAAGATGGAACCGCCATTACGATTAAAATCAAACATGGAATTAATGTCCACAATACTTCAACCGCAACATTATGAGTTCTAGTTGAAGGATTTGGATTTCTTGAAGCTCTAAATCTAATGCAGGCATAAATCATTAAAAATAAAACAAAAACACTTATCGCAATAATTATTGGTAGCAATATTTTATCATGAAAATTTACAATCTCTCTCATCGATGAAGATGCTGCTTCTTGAAAACCTAATTGCCAGTCTTTGGGTTGGTTGGCTAAAGCGTTTGAGCTAATAAAATAAGTTAGAAATATATATAAAAATTTTTTCATTTTTTTACCCTATATAGATCGTCTTTTAAAAAAATACACTTTACTTTTAGCGACAAAATATCAATTAATTACGTAATTTATGATCGATATCGCAGAAATTACTGCTGTTTCAGACCTTAAAATGTTTTCATTAATTTTAATTGGCTGAACCCCCTTAAATTTAAGAATCTCTTGTCTTTCTTGCTCTGAGAAATCTCCCTCAGGTCCAATAATTACACAGGTGGGGCTAGCTGTTATCTTTTTAAGATCAATCTTATTATTAGAGGCATTTAAGTCTGTAAATATCAAGTCCATATCATTCTTGAGGAAACTTTCTAAAGTTTGTGGTTGTTCAATATCAGGAACGTTTATACGATTAGATTGCTCAGCCGCTTCTATAATAACTTTTTCAAGTCTCTCTTTATTAATCTTTCTAACAATTGTTCTATCAAAAATAATAGGTAGAAATTTTGTAACTCCTAACTCAGTTGCTTTCTGTATCATAAAATTGAAGTAATTAGATTTGATAGGTGAAAACGCTAACCATAACTCTTTAAAGTTTTCTTTTTGTCTTAATTGTTTTGTAACATTAAACTCAACAATACTTTTTGAAATACCTAATATTTTTGCCTCCCACTCTCCACTACTATTGAATAAAGAGAAAACTTCATTTTCTTTAATTCTCATAACTTTACTTACGTAATGAGATTGTGATTTATTAAGTGTGGCTATTAAATTAAATGATAAACTTTCACGATAAAATAATCTAATATTACTCATTAGAATAAGTTTAATTATGAAAAATATTAAAGCAATAATTTTTGATGCATATGGAACTTTATTTGATGTGAATTCAGCTGCTGAGAAATGCAAAGACAAAATTGGTGATAAGTGGGAAGGTTTTGCCAATTATTGGAGAACTACACAATTAGAATATACCTGGCTTAGAAGTCTAATGAAAAGACATAAAGATTTTTGGCAAATAACTGAAGATAGTTTGGATAAAGCTATGAATGCTTATCAAATAGATTCTGCTATGAGAAATGAATTACTAGATCTTTATAAAATTCTCTCACCATTTAAAGAAGTGCCAGAAGTTTTAAGATCACTTAAAGAAAAAAATTTAAAACTTGCTATTCTTTCAAATGGTACACCTGCTCTTCTTAATCAATTAGTTAAAAGTAATAATTTAGATAATTTATTTGATGATCTTTTTTCTATTGAAGAAGTTGGTATTTATAAACCAGACTCTAAAGTTTATGATATGCCAATTAAAAAATATAATATTCAAAAAAATGAAGTTGCTTTTTTAAGTGCAAATACTTGGGATGTATCTGGTGGAGGTAATTACGGCTTTAATTCTATTTGGGTTAATAGAAATAATAATACTTTTGACAATCTAGATTATGTACCAAAACATCAAATCGAGGACCTTAGTAAGTTACTTGATATAATATAAAAAATTCTTATGTACGAAATATGAAAAATATTGAGGTAAGTAAAATTATTGACCCTATTCCAGCATCTGATGGTGCTGGTGTTAAATTAAAAAGAAGCATTGGTGTTGAGCCAAATTACTTTGATCCATTTTTAATGTTAGATGAATTTGGATCTGAAAATAGTGAAGATTATATTGCAGGTTTTCCACCCCACCCTCATCGAGGAATTGAAACAGTAACTTATATGTTAGCTGGAGATTTTGAACATAAAGACAGCACTGGTGGCGAGGGTAGAATGACTGCTGGAGATGTACAGTGGATGAAAACAGGAAGTGGAATAATTCATTCTGAAATGCCCGCAATGAAAGAAGGTAAACTTCATGGCTTTCAATTATGGGTTAACATGCCTGCTAAATTGAAGATGAGCAAGCCTGAATATATTTACATTGATGCAGACAAAATGAGTGTCCATAAAGATGAAGATAAACGGGTAAAAGTCATAGCTAGTAAATTTGAAAATGCTGAAGGCCCTGTAAAAGGTCATAATGTTGAACCAGTTTATTTTGATGTTGAGTTAAATAAAGATAAAGAGTTTAATTTTAAATTACCATCTACTCATAATAGTTTTATTTATTTGATTAATGGTGAAATCGAAGTTGGTAAAAATAAACATGACAATGTTAAAAATAGTACTTTAATTCTGCTAACTAGAGGTGAGGATTTAACCGTGAAAGCTAAATCGGATGCAAAATTTTTACTTATTTCAGGAAAGCCAATTAATGAAGAAATTGCAAGAGGTGGACCATTTGTAATGAATACTAAAGCTGAAATCTTGCAAGCAGTCCAAGATTATCATAATGATACATTTGTAAAATAATTTATGAAAACAGTAGAAATTAATAAAACTGGTGGACCTGAAGTTTTAGAGCTTAAAGATATTACTTTAGATAAGCCAGCACCTGATCAAGTACAAATTGAACAAAAAGCTATTGGTCTTAACTATATAGACACTTACCATAGATCAGGTTTGTACCCATTAAAACTACCAATTGGTTTAGGTATAGAAGGTGCTGGTATTATTACTCATATTGGAGAAAACGTAAAAGATTTTAAAGTTGGGGATAAAATTTCTTATGCGGGTATTCCATTAGGTTCATATTCAACACACAGAAATTACCCAACTAAAAATCTTGTAAAAGTTCCTGATGATATAGATCTTGAAATAGCAGCAACTTTAATGACAAAAGGTTTAACAACTTTTTATTTATTGCATAAAACTTTTCCTGTAAAATCAGGTCAGACAATACTTTTTCATGCTGCAGCTGGTGGTGTTGGTCAAATATTTGGTCAATGGGCTAAAAGTTTAGGGTGCACAGTTATAGGTACTGTTGGATCAGATGAAAAAATAAATATAGCAAAAGAAAACGGTTACGATCATGTAATTAATTATAATAAAGAAGATTTTGCTAAAAAAGTTTTAGAGATTACAGATGGCAAAGGTGTTCCAGTAGTTTATGATGGTGTTGGGAAAGACACTTTAGAAGGTTCTATTGAATGTTTGGCTATAAGAGGAATGATGGTTTCATTTGGAAATGCTTCAGGGCCATTATCAGATATTAATGTTCCAAAGATGATACAACCCAAAGGTCTTTATTTAGTAAGACCTTCAATGCAACAATATCTTTCATCTAGAACTGAGCTAGACGAAGCTTCAAATATTATGTTTGAAAAAATTAGTTCTGGAAAAGTTAAAATTAATATCTTTAAAAAATATAAACTTGATGAAGTTATTCAATCACATGAAGATCTTGAAAGCAGAAAAATTTTAGGACCTGCAGTTATACTTCCCTAGTCGACTTTTACATCCATATCAGACATATGCAGTTTGAGCGCATTTGTTGAGATGTGTATTTCTCTTATAAAAAAAAGTATTGAGATGATCATCGATAAACAACAAGAACCAAAAATTACTCTAGCACTAAAGACTTCATCAAGGTAAAGAGCAAATACAGTCAGCATATTGAATAAAAACCCAAAAGCTGCGAACATGATTGTCCAACGAAGAAGTGTGATACGTCCACTAAGATTTATAAACTGTTTTTTCCACTCATGAGGCACATGATTTTCATATACATGCTCATCATGGAGCTCTCTAATCAACATACTTAGAGAGTGAAATCTGTTACTGTAGACACTCATTAACAGAGGAATGGCTGGAAACATTAATGCAGTAACTGTGTAATCTATATTCATGCGAATCAGTTTGATTATGAATCTAGCCTTTGTTATTTACAAGTAAATTATGAACCAAATAAACTTATTTATTGAACTTACAAGATTAAAAAGACCCATTGGATTTATGCTTCTGTTTTGGCCGTGTCTCTGGGGGCTTACAATAGTTTATGATTTTAATTCAGATTTATTCAATTATTTTTTTTATTCTGTACTTTTTCTTTTGGGCTCAATACTGATGCGTTCTGCCGGATGCATAGTTAACGACATAGCAGATAAAAATTTTGATAAAAAAGTTGAAAGAACTAAAAATAGACCTATTGCATCTGGTAAGGTTTCAATAAAACTTGCATCTTCCTATGCAATTTTTTTATGTGGTATTGCTTTTTTAGTATTAATTAATTTTAACAATTTTACGATTTTAATGGCTTTAGTCTCCATGCCCTTAGCTTTTACTTATCCATTAATGAAAAGAATTACTTATTGGCCACAATTATTTTTGGGAATTACATTTAATTATGGGTTAATTTTAGCTTGGATTTCAATTTCAAATCAAATTTCAATAATACCCATTATATTTTATCTAGGAGCCATATTTTGGACACTAGGCTACGACACAATTTATGGATTTCAAGATATTAAAGATGATGAGATAATAGGAGTAAAATCAACTTCCATTAAGTTTAAAAATGATCCAAAAAAATTTCTATTTATTTCATATTGTATTTTTATTTGCTCATTACTTTTGGTTGGAAAACTAATGGATTTTAAGATGTATTATTTTTTATTTATGATTATTCCAATTTTACACCTACTAGTATTTCAGGTGAAAAAATTAAACCCTGATTCATCAATCGATTGTTTAGTTAAATTTAAAAGTAATAATTTATTAGGTTCAATAATTTTGATAAATATTCTTGTTGGAAAATTAATATAAATAGAATGATAAAATCAAAAACGTTTAAAAGACTGTATAAAGATTATACAAAAAAATTTATTGGCAAAATTTTATTAGCTGCTCTCTTCTCGGTATTGGTAGCATTAAGTACCTCGGCAACAGCATGGCTTTTAGATCCAGCTATAGAAAAAATCTTTATTAATAAAGATCAAACTTTGATTATCCTTATCCCGATAGCAATTATTATTGCTTTTAGTGCAAAAGGTATATCTCTTTATTTTGCAAAACTAATAATGATCAATGTATCTGAAGAAGTTAAAAAAATGTTGCAAACAGATATGCTTAGATCATTTATTAAAGCAGATACTGAAACTATAGACAGCAAACATTCTGGTAAATATATTTCGAATCTGAATTTTGATGTGCATCAAATCACAAGAATGTTAGCTGAAGCATTTTTAAGTATTTTCAAAGATGGTCTCACATTAATAGGTTTACTTTGTGTCATGTTTTTTCAAAACTGGAAGCTTTCTTTAATTGCAATTATTATGATTCCACTAGCTTCGATCACTGCAAAAATTTTAGGAAAAAGAATGAGTAAAATTTCAACCCAAGCACAAGAAAAATCTGGTGATTTAAATAGATACTTAATTGACCTATTTAAAAACCATAAAATAATTAAAATTTTTCAAAGAGAAAATTATGAAAATATGAGATCTGAAGCATTTGTTAACGATTTAAAAGAAAAATCTGCAAAAATTTCAGCTGTATATATAAGATCAACACCAGTAATGGAAATATTAACAGGTATAATGATTGCTATTTTAATATTTTATTCTGGAAAATTAATTATAAGTGGTGAAATAGCGATAAATAATTTTTTCTCTTTTCTTGCAGCTATGATGCTGGCATACCAGCCTGTAAAAACACTTACAAAAGTAAATATTGCAATCTCGCAAGGTTTTGCTGGAGCAGAAAGAATCCTTCCAATTATAGATATTAACAATGAAATTAATTTAAATGAGTATAAGGATAAACTAATTTTCTCTGATGGAAATTTAATTTTTGAAAATGTTAATTTTACCTACAAATCTAATCTAGAAAATAAAGTTCTTCAAAATATTAACGCAAAATTTACTGGTGGTAAAATGACGGCATTAGTTGGTCATAGTGGATCTGGTAAATCAACATTACTAAATATGATACCAAGAATTTATGCTCCAACTGATGGAAGTATACTTTTAGATAATCAAGATATATCAAAATTTAACTTAGCGTCCCTAAGAAGTGAGATATCTATAGTAGACCAAAATACAACATTATTTGACGATACTGTTCTAAATAACATTAAATATGCTAAGCCAGAAGCAAGTAATGAAGAAGTTTTTGAGGCTGCAAAACAATCAATGTGTAAAGAATTTATTGATAATTTAGAAAATGGATATGACACAATGATTGGTGAAAATGGAGTAAAATTATCTGGTGGAGAGAAACAAAGATTGTCAATAGCAAGAGCTTTCTTAAAAAAAAGTAAAATAATATTATTAGATGAAGCAACTTCATCATTAGACTCGGAAACTGAAGAAAAAATTCAAAAAGCATTAAGTGAATTGACTTTTAATAAAACTACTATTGTAATTGCACACAGGTTATCAACAATTCTTAATTCAGATAATATATATGTTGTCGACAAAGGTAAAATTATTGACTCCGGAAAACATGAAGAGCTTTTAGCTCAATCAAAAGTTTATAAAAATTTTTATGAACGACAAATTAAAGAGCATTGATGTATTTTTTTTATAGAATAATAACAAACTTTGCTATCATCATTTCACCTATAATCATTTTTTTTCGAATATTAAAAGGTAAAGAAGATGCAAAAAGAATTGGTGAAAAATTTTGTATTTATTCTCAAAAAAAAACTAATAAAAAAATTTGGATTCATGCAGCTAGCGTTGGTGAATTAATGAGTATAGTTCCATTAATTAAAAAATTAGAAAAAAATAAAAAAATAAAAAATATTTTGATATCAACATCAACAACTAGCTCTGCAAAAATTTTTAAAAAACTTAGATTAAAGAAAACAACGCATATATATTTTCCATTAGATAATAATTATATTGTAAAGAGATTTATTAAATATTGGCAGCCAGAAATAGCAATTTTTATAGATTCGGAAATATGGCCTAATATGATTAGAAATTTACATTTAACTAATATTCCAATCATAATTATGAATGCAAGAATTACAAAACGAAGTTTTAATAAATGGCAGATTTTTCCAAAATTTGCCTTGCAAGTATTTAGTAAACTAACATTGGCATTACCACAAAATTTAGAAACCTTAAAATATCTAAAATTATTGAAAGTTAAAGAGATCAAGATAGCAGGTAATTTAAAATATTATGGTCAAAAAAATAATCAAGATCATCTTTCAAAATTATTAAAAAATAAATTCAAAAATTTCAAAGTATGGTGTGCTGCTAGCACTCATCATGATGAGGAAATATTAATTGGAAAATTACATAAAATTTTAAAAAAAAAAGAAAAAAAATTAATTACAATTATAATTCCAAGACACATAAATCGAACTAATCAAATTATAGATGCTCTAGATAATTTTGGTCTTAATAGCATTACACATTCTTCAAATCAAAAACTACGAAAAGATACTGATATATATTTAGTTGACAGTTACGGTGAGTCTTCTAAATTTTACAATTTAACAAACGTGTCTTTTGTTGGTGGTTCAATAATAAAACATGGTGGTCAAAATCCACTAGAGGCTGCAAGATTAGGAAATTATATAATTAGTGGTCCCAATGTTGGAAACTTTAAAGAAATATATACTTTTTTAAATAATCTTAAAATGTCATCATCAACATCTAATATTTTAACAATGGAAAAAATAATATTAAAAAAATTAAAAGCAAAAACTAATAATAAAAATATAAATAAAATTATTAAAATAGGAAATGATGTTCTTGAAAAAAATTTATTTTATATAAATAGATATTTAGTATGAAATTAATCAAACCTCATTTTTGGGAAACCAAAAACTATATTTCATTTACACTTTATCCTTTATCAGTCATTACATATTTAATTAATATTAGTAAAAAATTATCAATTAAAAAAAATTTTGAAATTAAAACCATATGTATAGGTAATATATTTTTAGGTGGGACAGGCAAAACTTCCTTAGCAATACAAGTAAATGAATTACTTAAAAAAAAATTTAAAACTGTATTTATAAAAAAAGATTATGAAAATCAATCTGATGAAATAAATTTATTAAATAATAAAGGAAATATCATATCATCTGATGATAGAGAAAGTGCGCTTTTATCTGCTGTAAAAAAAAAATATCAAGTAGCAATTTTAGATGATGGCTTGCAACAAAAAAATATAAATTATGATTTAAAGATTGTATGTTTTAATTCAGAAAATGCTCTTGGAAATGAATATATGCTTCCAGCAGGACCTTTAAGAGAAAACATAAATGAAATAAATAATTATGATTGTATTTTTTTAAATGGAGAGAAAAAAAACACTAAACTCTTATCAAAGTTAAAATCTTTAAATAAAAACATTAAAATTTTTGAGGGAAAATATAAACCATTAAATTTAAAAAATTTTAATTTAAAAAAAAAATATTTAATGTTTTGTGGTATTGGAAATCCACACGAATTTGAACAAACCTTAATCAAATATAAATTTAATATTTGTGAAAAAATAATTTATCCTGATCACCACAAACTAACTAAAATTGAACTAAAAAAGTTAAAAGATAAAGCCAAAAATGAAAATTTTATATTAATAACAACTGAGAAAGATTTTTTTCGATTAAAAAAAATAGAAAGAAAAAATATAAAATTTTTAAAAATTAATTTAGAAATTAAAGATAAAAAAAACTTTGAAAAAATTCTAATATCAAAATTATGAAAAAATTAATTTATTTTTTAGAGTTCATTTTAATAAAAATTTTATTTATTTTTTTTCAATTAATAGGATATCGATTTGCATCAAATTTAGGTTTTTTTATTGGAAAAACAATTGGTCCAATATTTAGATCAAAAAAATTAATTATTCAAAATTTAGAAAAAGCAAATATTAAACACCGTGACAATCCAAATAAAATTGCCTCTAACGTACTTGGTAATTATGGAAGAATTTTTGCTGAATATGTTTATTTAAAAAAATTTAGAAACAATGAGCTAAAAAAGTATATTTCAATAGATGGCTTAGAACATTTAGAATATTTAAAAAAGAATAATAAAAAAGCTGTATTTATTTCAGGTCATTTTAATAATTTTGAACTTATGGCAATGGAAATAGAAAAATCAGGAGTAGAACTTGCGGCTATCTATAGGCCTTTAAATAATAATTTCTTAAACAAGACGATGGAGAAAATTAGAAAAGAAAATATTTGCAAAAATCAGATTAAAAAAGGTAGAGCCGGAAGCCGTGAAATAATTAAAAATTTAATTAAAGGTAAGTCAATAGCTTTAATGATAGATCAAAGAGTTAGAGAAGGTGAAAAAGTTAATTTTTTTAACAATTTAGCAACAACCACAACTATACCTGCTCAATTAGTGAAAAAATATAATTGTGAAATAGTGCCTATTTATATTGAGCGTAAGAAATCAAACTATTTTAAAATTTATATCTCAAAACCAATTAAAGTTAGTAAAAAAAAATCAATCTTGGGTATTACTGAGTTTCTTAATAAAGTCCTTGAAAAAATGATTTTAAAAAATGTTGATCAGTGGATTTGGACACATGATCGATGGAAAAGTTAAATATCTTCTTTATCTCTTTTTATTGAAGATTCAATATAAGAAAAATAAGCCTCTTGTTTATCAACATTCCAATAATTTAAATTTTCTAAAGGTATTATTTTTTTAGAGATAGCACAAACTACATGGTCACCTTCTTCAATAATTTGAAAATTATTAGGCATATATTTTAATTTAGCTAATTTATTTTTCATCTATAAGATATATAAATATTAATATGAAAATTGCAATTATAGGTAGTGGTGGTAGAGAACACGCTTTAGCATCAACAATATCTAAATCCTCTAAAATGAAAGAAATTTTTTGTATCCCTGGAAATGCCGGAACTTCAAAAATTGCAACTAATGTTCAGCTAGATATTAATGAATTTGATGAAATTCATAAATTTATTAATGACAATTCTATAGATCTAGTTGTCATAGGTCCTGAACAGCCATTGGTGAATGGAATTGTAGACTATTTAGAAAAGTTTAACATAAAAGTATTTGGGCCTAACAAAATTGCTTCTCAGCTCGAAGGGTCTAAAATATTTACTAAAAAGCTCTGTCAAGAGTATAACATTCCTACTGCTAACTTTGGTATTTTTGAAAATAGAATTGATGCAAAAAAATTTTTAGAGAATTCAAATTATCCAAATGTCATTAAAGCAGATAACTTAGCTGCTGGTAAAGGAGTTTATATTTGCAATAGTAAAAAAGAAAGTTTGATGGCAGTCGATGAAATATTTGATGGAAAATTTGGAGAAGCTAAAAATGTCCTTATAGAAGAATTTCTTGAAGGTGAGGAGATGAGCTATTTTATAATAAGTGATGGAACCACAATTAAGAGTTTTGAAACAGCTCAAGATCACAAAAGAGTTCTTGAAGGAGATAATGGTAAAAATACTGGTGGGATGGGAGCATACTCACCTTCCCGACTAATAAATAATGAACTAGAAGATAAAATTTTAAGTAAAATTATCAAACCTACGCTTAAAGGGCTCAAAAATCTTGGGACAGAATATAAAGGCTTTTTATATGCTGGTTTGATGATAGTTGAAAATGAACCTTATCTAATTGAATACAATGTTAGAATGGGCGATCCAGAGTGTCAAACTATTCTTCCAAAATTAAAAACTGATTTATTAGAAATAATTGAAGCTTGCTGTGATAAAAAACTTGCAGATATAAATATTGAGTGGACTAATAAAAAAAGTTTATGTGTTGTTTTATGTTCAAAAGGATATCCAGATACCTATCAAAAAAATATTCTAATAAATAACCTTAAAAATTTTAATCTAGATGAAAACAATTTTATATTTCATGCTGGAACTAAAAAAGAAAACGATGAAATATATGCTATTGGTGGGCGGGTACTAAATTTTATATCTCTCTCAGATAATTTTTTACAAGCTAGAGATGAAGTGCATCAATCTTTAAAAAAATTAGATTGGAATGGTGGATTTTATAGAAGAGATATTGGCTTTAAAGTAATTAATTAATGAGAATTATTGGTGGCAAATTTAAGGGAAAAAAACTACTTGAACCTAATGATAAAGAAACTAGGCCTTTAAAAGATCTTACAAAAGAATCTATATTCAACATAATTAATCATTCAAATAAGTTTTCAATCGATATAAAAAAAGCATACGTTTTAGACTTATTCTCTGGAGTAGGTTCTTTTGGTATTGAATGTCTTTCTCAAGGCGCTAATCATGTAACATTTATAGAAAAATATGAAGGAGTTTTGCCCATTCTCAAAAATAATCTAATTAATTTAAAATCAAAAACAAATTATGAAATTATTGAGTCTGATATTTTAAATAAATTTGAATTTAAAAGTTTAAAATTAAAATATGATATAATTTTTTTAGATCCACCCTACAAAGAAAAAGCTTTAGAAAATATTCTAAATATAATAATTGAAAATAAAATTCTTAAAGATAACGGTATAATTATTATTCATAGACATAAAAAAGAAATTGATGAATTTCCAAAAAATTTTCAATTAATTGATGAAAAAAAATATGGAATTTCTAAAATTATATTTGGATCGTGTTCTTAAAGTAAAATTTTCTTAGTTTCTTTTTTTATAAGTTCAACAGCTGGTTGATCAAATGGATTAATCTTTAGAGCTTTACCAATTAATATTGTTTCAAGAATAAAAAAACAAAAAAGTTCTCCTAGTGTTTTTTCATCTCTTTTTTTAATTTCAAAACTTCTAAATGGAATATTTTTCTTTTTAAAAACAATTTCTGTTGCTTTTTTTTGAGCATACATAATTTGGTTAATATCCTTACTTTTTAAATACTTTTGTTCTAACAAAACTAATTCATTATTTATTTTGGTAGAGTTATTTTCTTGTGAATAAAAAAATGTAAAAAAATTATTTTTAAAACCATCAAGGTATAATTGCATCACACTATGATTATCTTTTGGCATAACAGAAATAATAGGAAGTATGCCTTTTTTTTCTTTACCAAGACTTTCGGCTAATAATTGTTGATACCATTTAAATAAGTTAGTTGATTGCTCATCATAATTAATAATAATTGAGTTGAATTTTTTTGATTTTAAAAAATAAATTGTAGCTTCTACATTTGAAACTAACGCCTTCATAAAAAATTTATTTTTCACTAAATTATTTAATTGTCTGAAGTTTTTATAATTTAGTCCCATCAATTCCGCTGGCAACATTCCAACCTCTGATAAAACAGAATACCTTCCTCCTATATAATTATTATGATCGACAACTTCTGCTTTTATTTTTTGCGCAAGTGAACTTAAATAGCTTTCATTTTTTTCTGTTATAAATAAATTTTTATCTTTCTTTTTGATTAAAATATTAGCATTTACAATAGTCTCAGTTGTATTTCCTGATTTAGATATAATTAAATTATTAAGATTTTTTTTTACTTTTTTATTTTTAAATGAATTTAAATTATCAACAAATATAAAATTTTTTTTTATTTTTTTTTTAAAAAAATCATAAATTGCTTGAGCTCCAAGAGTAGATCCTCCCATTCCTATTATTCGATAATCAAATTTTTTATTAAAATGTTTTATACTTTTTTTACTAAAACTATCTTTATAAGATTTTAAAAGTGAACGAATTACTTGATTTTTTTCATTTAAAATTAAGTTTAAGTTTTTTTTTACTGTAGAGTTTTTTTTTTTAACTAAAAAGTTTTTAAAACTTATATTCTTAGTAAACATTAATTATTTTTGATTTTATCCAGTATTGACTGTTCAAAATCTTTATCTGACACATCGGTTTCTAAATTTTCATTATTATTTTTTTCACTAATTAATGATTCAATATTATTTGTTTGATCTTCTTCATCTATTTTTTCATTTGATGGTACTGGTAATTCTTCAAAGCTTGGTGGTATTGAAAGACGAGATTTTTTTTCAACTAAAAATTCCTCAGAAGTATTTTTATTCTGTGGATCAAATGCTTTCTCAACTGAACCACAACTTGATAATAAAATAGAGCTTAAAATTATTAAAAGTGGAAACTTAATATTTTTTATCATTATTTTGTTTCTTCAGTTTTATTATCTGCTAGCTCTAAAACAATCATACTAATTACACCTAATGTAATAAATATATCTGATACATTAAAAATAAACCAATGAAAATTTCCAACATGGAAATCTATAAAATCAGGCACAGCATTAAAAAAAATTCTGTCATGCAAATTGCCTAACGCTCCTCCAACTATCATTAGTAACGAATACCTCTTAAAACCCTGACTTTTTAGTGACATTATAACTAATATGACAACTATTATCGAAATTAATAAACTTAAAATATTATATAAATTCGACTCATTAAAAGATAATAAACCAAACGCAATTCCTTTGTTCCAAATTAACACAATGTTTAAATAAGCAGAATTAAAAATATCTGATCCGAGATTATTTTTATCTAGTTGAATAATGTATATTTTTGTAACCCTATCTAAAAAATATATTAAAGCTACTATTGAAAAACTAATGTAAAAATTTTTGCTTAAAAATTTAAATATCATTCAGTATGTTGTGGACAAGTTTTTCTTGAACATGCATCCTTAGTAATTTTCCAGCATACTTGACATTTTAAACCCTCAGCCTTTGTAGTTTGAACTTTTGTATCAGAGTTTTCTATATAAGAAACCTCTGCACTTGAAGTAATACATAGTTCTGAAAAATCTATATTTTTTGAAATATCATTAAGTTTTTTATCTAAATTAATTTTTAGGCTTGCCTCTAAACTTGATCCAATTTCTTTGCTGGTTCTTTTTTCCTCAATACTAATATTACAGACATTCCTAATTTTGATAAGCTCTAACCATTTTTGATTTAGATTTTCATTTTTAAATCTTTTTGGAAACTCTAAAAATTTTGTTAAATGAATGCTTTTATTATCATTCATTATTAACCTATATATCTCTTCTGTAGTAAAAGACAAAATTGGAGCAAACCATCTTAATAATGAGTTAAGAATAACATTAAGTAAAATAATTGTAGATTGTCTTTTTTTAGATCCTATAGAATCACAGTACAAAGAGTCTTTTCGAATATCAAAATAAAATGCTGACAAATCTACAGTACAAAAATTTAATAGCTCCTTATAAAGATTATGAAAATCATAATTATTAAAATAATTTTTAAAATTTTCATTCAAAGAATAAATTTTATGAAGCATAAATTGTTCCAATTCAGGTAGCTCAGAAAAATTTATTTTATCTAAATCAACTTCTTCAAAGTTATCATTAAGATTTCCAAGTAAATATCTAAAAGTATTTCTAATTTTTCTATAAGAATCAGCATGTTGATCTAGAATTGAGTGATCAATTCTTAAATCCTCAGCATAGTTAGATGAAGCTACCCAAATTCTTAAAATATCAGCACCATATTTTTTTAAAATATCTTCAGGAGCAATTACATTTCCAAGTGATTTAGACATTTTTAATCCTTTTCCATCAACTACAAAACCATGTGATAAAATAGACTCAAATGGAGCTTTTCCTCTTGTTCCACACGACTCCAATAACGATGAATGAAACCATCCTCTGTGTTGATCCGAACCCTCAAGGTACATAGATGCCGGCCATTTTAAATCTTCTCTTTTTTCTAAAACAAACGAATGAGTAGATCCACTATCGAACCATACCTCAACAATATCACTTAACTTTTCATAGTCTTCTGATTTATATTTTTCTGCTAAAAATCTTTGTGGGTTATCTGAAAACCAGCAATCAGAGCCTTCTTTTTCATAGATGTTTGCTATATTTTCATTAACTTCATCATCAACTAATATCTCTTTTGTTTTTTTATTAACAAAAATTGGAAGAGGAACTCCCCAAACTCTCTGTCTTGAAACACACCAGTCAGGTCTAGTTTCAATCATAGATCTTAATCTTTCTTTTCCTTTGCTAGGATAAAAAGTAGTTTCATCTAGAGCTTTTAAAGCTATCTCTCTCAATTTATGACTTTCCATTGATATAAACCATTGTGGTGTTGCTCTGTGAACCAATGGAGCTTTAGATCTCCATGAATGAGGATAAGAATGTATCAGCTCTCCATTTGCTAATAATTTTTTTTGTTCTTTAAGTTTTTCAATAACAATTGGATTAGCTTTAAAAATATGATTACCTTCAAATAAGTGAACGTTATTGGTATATTTTCCATCACCATCAACTGTTTCAATAGCTTTAATTCCATGTTTCAAACATAAGTTAAAATCATCAGGTCCATGACTTGGCGCACAATGCACAATACCCGTTCCCTGCTCTGTTGTTACAAATCTTGCTTCTAACATTGGGATATCATATTCAAATCCTAAATTGAAAAAAGGGTGATTACAGATTGTGTCTTTAAAATCCTTACCTTTAAAATTTTTGATCTCTTTATAATCTTTTATTGAGCATTCTTTAATAACAGAGTCTAATAAAGATTTTGCTACAACTATCTGTCGATTTTTAAAATCACTATCATCATTTAATTGTATCAATACATAATCAAGAGCTTCGTTATAAGCTAAAGCTTTGTTTGCCGGTATAGTCCATGGAGTTGTTGTCCAAATAATAATCTCACTTCCCTCAAGCTCTTTAATTTTAGATGATTTTACAGGAAAAGAGGTATAGATCGTATCAGATTTATGATCTTGATATTCAACTTCAGCATCAGCAAGCGCAGTTTTTTCAACTGTAGACCACAAAACAGGTTTAAATCCTCGATATAAACTACCTTCTTTTAAAAATTTTCCTAATTCTCTTACAATTTGAGCTTCAGCACCATAACTCATTGTAGAGTAATAATTTTCCCAGTCACCTATAACACCTAGTCGTTTAAATTGTCCTTTATGAACCTCAATCCACTTTTCTGCAAAGGATCTACATTCCTTTCTAAACTCAACAATTGGAACTTCATTTTTATTTTTTTTATTTTTTTTATATTGCTCTTCTATTTTCCACTCAATTGGCAAACCGTGACAATCCCATCCTGGAACATAAATCGAGTCTTTACCATTCATTTGATGAAATTTCACAATAATGTCTTTTAAAATTTTATTTAATGCAGTACCCATGTGAATATTACCATTTGCATAGGGAGGGCCATCATGTAAGACAAACTTTTCTTTGCCTTTGCTAGATTGTCTAAGCTCTTTATATAAATTAATTTTTTTCCAATATTCTAAAATTTCTGGCTCTCTTACAGGCAAATTAGCCTTCATAGAAAAAGCTGTCTTTGGAAGATTGATTTGTGAATTACTCATTACGCTTTCTTTGCTATTTTCAAATCCAATTTAATTTGAGATTTCAATTTATTAATATTTTTAAATTTCTTTTCTTTTCTTATAAATTTAAAAAACTCAACTGATAAGTACTTATTATAAAGATTTCCAGAAAAATTAAACAAATGAACCTCTAGTAAGATTTTTTTTTGATTAAATGTTGGCCTATAACCAAGATTTGCTATCCCTTTAAGAGTTTTAAAATTATTTTTTCTTGGAACTCTTACGGCATACACTCCTGGTTTAGCCAGGATATAATCTTTAATATCAATATTACATGTTGGAAAACCAATTTTTTTTCCAACTTGTCTACCTTTTTGAACCATCCCTTCAATAGACCATTTTCTATTTAATAATTTATTAGCTCTTTCTAAAAAACCTTTCTCCAAATAACTTCTAATTAAAGAGGACGAAACTATTTTTTTATTAACTAAAAGAGGTTTTGGTTTAATAACTTGATAATTATACTTTTCTTCATTTTGAATTAAAAACCTTACATCTCCTTCTCTTTTGTTTCCAAATCTAAAATTATTACTTACAAATATAAATCTTGCTTTTAATTTTTTTGATAAAATATCTTTAATAAAGTTGATCGATTTTGTTTTTGAAAAAGTTTTATCAAATTTTTTTGTTATAATAAAATCAACCCCATAACTATTTAATAAATTTAATTTTTGTTTTACACTAGACAATCTAAAGTTTCTTATAGATTTATTAAAAAACATTTTTGGCATTGGATCAAAATTAACTACACCAATTTTAAATTTATATTTTTTTTTATATGATTTAGCTAATCTAAATAATTTTTGATGACCTAAATGTACTCCATCAAAATTACCAATTAAAATTATTGATTCTTTGTGATTTTTATTAATATCAAAACTTTTATATAATTTTACCATTTTAAATTTGACTGCATAAAGTTTACAATTGACTCATATTGTTTTGACACTGTTTCTATTCCATTATTTTGTATTTCATTCTTATGTACTCCATTAGAAATTAATAAAGAGTCATAATTTAAAAGATTTGCACCTTTAATATCAGTATTAAGGTTGTCTCCAATTGATAAAATTTTTTTATCTTTATTTTTTGTTGATTGATTATAAACCTCTGGATAAGGTTTGCCAAAGTACACGACTTCACCTCCCATTTTTTCAAATACCATGGCAACTGATCCTGCACATAGTTCTCTTTTATTACCTTTATCAACAATTAAATCTGGATTTGTGCAAATCATTTTTTTATCGATATGGTTCTCTAATAAATTTTTATAATAATTTAAATCCTGATCATAATCATCAAACAAACCGGTACATAAAAGGTAATGGCTTTGATCAATATCTTTGGATTTATTATTTTTAAAATCATTAAATAAATCAAAATCCCTAGGCGGACCTATATGGAAAAACATTTTTGAAGAATAAAATTTTTTTAAATGATTCAATGCTGCCTCACCTGAGGTAAAAACTTTGTCTCTTAATTTCTCTTCCATTCCCATTTTTTTTAAAAAATCTTTAACTGGTTGAATGGGTCTTGGTGCATTTGTTAACAAAACAAAATTTTTATTTATCTCTAATAATTTTTTAAGAGTAAAAATTGCATCTTCATGGAGTTTGATGCCATCATGCATTACTCCCCATAGATCAATATAAAAAAGATCATAATTTACAGCAATGGACTTCAAGCCTTCAGAATCTAAATTTTTAGTCATAATTTAAGGTATAAACCATAAAATCCTTAATTTCCTAAGATTTTCATAACTTATTTCTCGTATTATCTTGAAAAAGTTTAGTCAGTATCTATATGAAGCTCATATTTAATAAGGAGAATTTATGAAGTTTAAACCGTTACATGACAGAGTATTAATTGAAGTTTTAGATAGCAGTGAAAAAACTGCTGGTGGAATAATCATCCCAGATACAGCACAAGAAAAGCCTCAAGAAGGAAAAGTAGTTGCAGTTGGTGGGGGAGCCAAAACAGAAGATGGAAAATTAATTCCAATGGATGTTAAAGTTGGTGACAAAGTTTTATTTGGCAAATGGTCAGGAACTGAAGTCAAAATTGATGGTAAAGAATACAGCATAATGAAAGAGTCAGACATTATGGGTATTTCTGGTAAATAAATTAATTTAAAGGAGAAAGTAAAATGGCAAAAATAATTAAGTTTGACGCTGAAGCAAGAGCGGCAATGATGAGAGGTGTCAATATTTTAGCTGATACCGTGAAAGTTACTTTAGGTCCAAAAGGCAGAAATGTTGTAATGGATAAATCTTACGGTGCACCTAGAATTACTAAAGATGGTGTTTCTGTTGCTAAAGAAATTGATCTTGAAGATAAATTTGAAAACATGGGTGCTCAGATGGTTAAGGAAGTTGCTAGCAAAACTAATGAGGAAGCTGGTGATGGTACAACTACTGCAACTATTTTAGCTCAAGCAATAGTTAAAGAAGGTATTAAATATGTAACTGCAGGCATGAATCCAATGGATGTGAAAAGAGGAATAGATGCTGCTGTAGAAAACGTTAAAGAAAACTTAATTTCTTCTGCAAAAAAAGTTAAAGACAGTGATGAGATTGCTCAAGTTGGAACAATTTCTTCAAATGGCGATAAAGAGATAGGATCAATGATTGCAAAAGCTATGCAAAAAGTTGGTAACGAAGGTGTAATTACTGTTGAAGAAGCTAAAGGAATTGAAACTGAACTTGATGTTGTTGAAGGTATGCAGTTTGATAGAGGTTATTTATCTCCATACTTTATTACTAACAGTGATAAAATGACAACTGAGTTAGATAATCCTTACATCTTATTACATGAAAGTAAATTAACTAACTTGCAACCAATGGTTCCATTATTAGAAGCTGTTGTACAATCAGGTAGACCTTTAATGATTATCTCTGAAGATGTTGAGGGAGAAGCATTAGCTACTTTAGTTGTAAATAAATTAAGAGGTGGTTTAAAAGTTGTTGCAGTAAAAGCTCCAGGATTTGGTGATAGAAGAAAAGCTATGCTTGAGGATATTGCTATATTAACTGGTGGCCAAGTAATTTCGCAAGACCTAGGAATTAAACTTGAAAATGTTAAACTTGAAGACCTTGGATCTTGTAAAAAGATTAAAGTTGATAAAGATAACAGCACAATCGTTAGTGGTAGTGGTAAAAAATCTGATATCGCAGCAAGATGTGACTCAATTAAAAAACAAGTCGATGAAACTACATCTGATTATGATAGAGAAAAACTTCAAGAAAGACTTGCTAAATTAGCAGGTGGTGTTGCAGTTATCAAAGTTGGTGGTGCAACTGAAGTTGAAGTTAAAGAAAGAAAAGATAGAGTTGAAGATGCTTTAAATGCAACTAGAGCCGCTGTTGAAGAAGGTATTGTAACAGGTGGTGGATGTGCACTTTTATATGCTGCTCAAAACCTTGATAAAGTAAAAGCTAGAGGTGATGATCAAAAGGCAGGTATAGATCTAGTTAGAAAAGCACTTGAAGCTCCTATCAGACAAATTACTAAAAATGCTGGCGTAGATGGTTCAGTAGTAGTTGGTAAATTGTTAGAGCAAAAGAAAAATTCATATGGATATGATGCTCAAAGTGAAGAGTATTGTGATATGTTTGCGAAAGGGATCATTGACCCAGTAAAAGTTGTTAGAACTGCTCTACAAGATGCTGCTTCTATTTCTGGATTATTAGTAACTACAGAAGCTATGATCGCTGACAAACCAGAAGAAAAAGATGCTGCAGGTGGAATGCCTGGTGGTATGCCTGGTGGAATGGGCGGTATGGGTGGAATGGGTGGAATGGGAATGTAATACGGTTCCCCAACCAGAACACTCTTCTTACAAGAGTTAAACAAATTAGAAACCCTCAGAGAGAAATTTCTGGGGGTTTTTTTTACTTAATTATTTTGTTCCAAACCATTCCCATATAACAGCTGCCATAGTATCACAATCAGTTGCACCTGATGCAATTATAGTACTCGCTCCTACTCCGCCTCTCTCCCATGCAAGCTCTTGTCTTTCAGTGAGATGTTCTATTTCAGATGAATATTGTTTAAATCTAGGACTTACTTCCAATCTTCCAATTACATCAGGGTAGTATTGATTGTCAGTACAATGCTCTTCATACACATATATTTGTACCCAGACTGCTCCAAGCGTAGCAATATTTTCATTTGAAACTTCTGTATCATGCCATGCAGAAGAAGTATTTATTGAAAAAAAATAAATTAATATAAATAAAAATTTTTTCACTGAACCCATTTTTACCCATATCTTCAATAAAATCATCTTTTTGATAGCCTTTTTTTTTAATAAAATGCTATAATTTTAATATGTCAAAAAGATATAGTGGAAAATCATTTAAAGACTCTAGTGTAAGTAAAAAACCAAAATTAAGTCTGAAAGAAAAGAGAAAACAAAAGAAAGAAAAGACTAAAAAATCTTAAGATTTAGCTCTTTTTTTACTGTGTTTTTTAAAACTAAAGTTTTTTGGTCTGCTATTTCTACTCTTAAATTTTTTCTTTCCCATAAAACCATTTTTTCTTTTCTCTGAGTCTGAAGATGTATTTTCTGATGGTTTTCTGCCAAAATATTTTGGATTGTTTGTAAAGCCAGATGATTTTCGGTCATTTTTTTTTGAAAAACTTGATTTTCCCTTAAAACCAAAACTTTTTTTCTTTCCATCTCTTGATGGTTTATCTCTAAAACTTGATTTTCCTTTAAAACCAAAACTTTTTTTCTCTCCATCTCTTGATGGTTTATCTGATCTGTTCTTGCCATAAGATTTTGGTTTATCTCTAAAACTAGAAGATCGAACCTGCCTACCTTTTCCAAAAGAACTTTTTTCATTTCTAGCTTTTCTTTTTTTATTATTAGGCCCCTTACCTCTTCTTTTATTTGTTGAGTCTCTTCTTAAACCACTAAAGGCTGGTTTGAAATTTGGATCAATCAACTTGTTTATAGAATTCCACATCAATCTATCATCAGGCGTTAAAAAAGTTAAAGCAGACCCTTCAGATCCTGCTCTTGCCGTCCTTCCAATTCTATGAATATAATCCTCTGGAACTTGTGGCAGATCATAATTTATTACATGTTGAATTAGAGGAATATCTAAACCTCTAGCTGCAACATCTGTTGCAATTAAAATTCTCTTTAATCCTTTTCTAAAAGAATTTATAACACGATCTCTTTTACTTTGACGAAGGTCACCATGAATTGCATCAGCTGAATGGCCCTCTTCTTTTAATTTTTTAACCATTTTATCAGCACCTCTTTTAGTTTTAACAAAAACTAAAATAGAACCTTTTCTGGCTAAAAATTGATCAATTAATTCATCGTATTTATTTTCTTTAAAGACTTGAAGAGTTTCTTGTTTAATCTTTGCAATTGGAACAGATGTGGCTCCTGTGGAAATTCTTTCAGGCTTGTTTAAATATCTATCTGAAATTCTTAAAATATTTTGAGGTAAAGTTGCTGAAAATAATAAAGTTTGATGATCTTTTGGAACAAATTTTAAAATCATTTCAATTTGAGGAGTAAACCCCATATCTAACATTCTATCAGTTTCATCTAAAACCAAATACTTTGTGGCTGATAAATTTAAGCTTTTTCTTTTTAGATGGTCATTAATTCTTCCTGGAGTTCCAACTATTATTCTAGATCTATTACCTAGTTGTCTGAGCTGTTTTTGCATCGACTCTCCACCAATAAGTAAAGCTGATTTAATATTTATTTTATCGCTTATAATGCTCTTAATTGCATCCATTACTTGAGTGGCTAATTCTCTAGTAGGACACATGACTAGAGCAAAAGCATTTTTATCTAAAATCAATTTATTTATTAAAGGAACACTAAAAGCTAATGTTTTTCCTGTTCCTGTTTGTGCTGTTCCCAAAATATCTTTTCCCTCTAAGGCAGCTGGTATCGCCATACCCTGAATAGGAGTAGGTTTTGTAAAATTCATTTTTTGTAATGATTTTTTTAATGAGTCTTCTATTTTGAGTAATTTAAAATTTTCCATTTAATGATTTAAAAGTTTTGAACTTGATTTTATGTTGCTTCTAATTTTATTGCGATATCTATATGTTTTTAAAACAATCACAAGAAATGAATTCTCTATTAGAGTCTATTTGCTAAGTAATTGCTGTCTTTTTTTAAGTTTTCAAATCAAAGAATTAATGTATAAGAGCCACAATTTATGAGCAATAACATCAGAAACATCACCATCATTGCACACGTTGACCATGGCAAAACTACCATGATCGATAATCTAATGAAACAAAGCGGTTCATTTAGAGAAAATGAAGTTGTGAATGAAAGATTGATGGACTCTGGAGAGCTAGAAAAAGAAAGAGGAATTACTATTCTAGCTAAACCTGCATCAATAAATTGGCAAGATTCTAGAATAAATATTATAGATACACCTGGCCATAGAGATTTTGCTGCAGAAGTAGAACGTGTATTAAGTATGGCAGATGGTGCATTACTTTTAATTGACTCAGCAGAAGGTGTAATGCCTCAAACAAAATTTGTATTAGCTAAAGCTCTAAAACAAGGATTAAAACCAATTGTTGTAATAAATAAATTAGATAAAGCCGATCAAAGAGCTAACGAAGTGTTAGATGAAACTTTTGATTTATTTGTAAGTTTAGACGCTAACGAAGAACAATTAGATTTTCCAGTTTTATACGCAAGTGGAAGGGCTGGTTGGGCCAGTAAAGAAGTTGATGGTCCAAGAGAAAATCTTCACCCTCTATTAGATCTAATAATCGAACACGTTAAACCAGCAGAGTTAGATAAAACAAAGCCTTTTGCTATGTTATCAACTTTACTTTATGCGGATAGTTTTTTAGGAAGAAGCTTGGTTGGAAGAATATCTCAAGGAACTGCAAAAGCTAACCAACCTATTAAAGCAATTAACCTCAAAGGTGAAAAAGTAGATGAGGGTAAGCTTACAAAGATTTTTAGATACGAGGGGACTAAAAAAGTTCCAATTGAAGTAGGTGAAGCTGGAGACATTGTGGTAATTGCAGGATTAGAAAAAGCAAATGTTGCAGACACAATTTGTGACCCAGAATTGAACGACCCAATACCAGCAACTCCCATAGACCCCCCTACTATGTCTATCACGATAAGTGTTAACAGTTCACCTCTAGCAGGAACTGAAGGAAAAAAACTAACAAGCACACAAATCAGAGATAGATTAGTTTCAGAAGCTCAAAATAATGTTGGTATTACTTTTTCTCAGAACACAAATGTAGATTCATTTGTAATAAGTGGTCGAGGTGAATTAATGCTTGAGATTTTACTTACACAAATGAGACGTGAAGGTTTTGAAATGACCGTAAGTCCTCCAAAAGTATTATTTCAAAAAGATGAAGCTGGAAATAAACTTGAGCCTATTGAAGAAATAACTGTCGATTTAGATGAAGAATTTTCTTCAAAAATAATTGACTCGATGAATAGAAGAAAAGGTAAACTTTTAGATTTAAAAGATACTGGAAAAGATAAAAAAAGATTAGTGTTTCACGCACCAACAAGAGGATTAATGGGTTACACAAGTAGATTTTTAACTTTAACAAAGGGTACTGGAGTAATTAATAGAATTTTTCATGGATATGGAAAGTTTGAAGGTGAAATGGATGGTAGAAAAAATGGTGCTCTAATTTCAATGTCGACAGGTAAAGCGGTAGCATTTGCAATATTTAACCTGCAAGCAAGAGGAGAAATGTTCGTAACTCATAACGATCCAGTTTACGAGGGAATGATTGTGGGATTAACTCCAAAACCTGGTGATATGATTATAAATGTGATGAAGGGCAAGCAATTAACTAACATGAGAACACAAGGTACAGATGAAAATGTTGTACTTACACCAGTAAGACAAATGTCGATTGCTGAACAATTGAGTATGTTAAATACTGATGAAGCTTTGGAAATTACTCCTAAGTCACTTAGATTAAGAAAAGCTATTCTTAATCCTCATGATAGAAAAAAAAGCGAAAAATCTGGCGCTGCAGCCTAATTAAATAATCTGTTAACTAAAAATAATCCTAAAGCTACACAAGGTCCTATTCCAAAAGCAAATAATATAGTTCCAATTCCAACTGTCCCTCCTAAATACCATCCAACACTTACTACTGAAATTTCTAAAGTTCCTCTAACTACAGCTATAGGAAAATTTGTAAGTTTTTGTAAACCTACCATTAAACCATCTCTTGGACCCGCACCTAAATTTGCAACTAAATAGATACCTCCACCAATCCCAACTGTTATTACTGATATGAAAGCTAAAATTAATTGATTAATATAATTGGAAGGAGTTGGAACAAATTTGATGCAAAGATCAATCATTATTGCAATTATCAAAGCGTTTAAAATAGTCGCGATACCTGGTTTTTGACCAAGTGGTATCCAAAAAATTAAAACAGTGACACTTATTAAAAATGTAAGTATTCCAATGCTTAGGTTAACATTTAGAGAGAGCCCTTGAGCTAAAACACTCCAAGGAGAAGCTCCTGTAAACGAAACTATTAATAATCCTTCACCCAAACCAAACAACATTAAGCCAAAACAACAAAAAAATAATGTCGAAAATTTTGGTTTAAAATTATATGGTTTTTCTGAACTCCAATTTACTTTTGGTATATTCTTTATTTTTAGAAACATTATTTAATAAATTACTTCTTTTAAATTCAAAGTCTATTAAAGTAATTACTTTATGAAAAAATTTTTATTCTTTATTTTTTTATTTATCTATTCATTTAATAGTAATGCTCATATGGCTCATTATAATAAATTTAATAAAATAGAGATGGAAATTTTGAGAGATGGTGAAGTTATTGGTTACAATTACTATTTTTTCAAGAAAGATTCAGATAATACAACTGTTACAAATCAATTAAAATTTACTGTTAAATTATTTGGAGCAACTATTTTTGAAGTTGAAAGTTTTGGTGAGGAAAAATATGTTAAAGATAAATTAATTTCTTTTAATTCAAAGACTCGTCAAAATAAAAAAGATAAATATGTTCAATTAAAAATAAATGAAAAAGAAAATGAATATGATATTAAAGGATCATCTTATACAGGTAGCGCATCATTAGAAAACGTGATTGGTAATTGGTGGAATCATAAAATTCTCCAAACAAATTCTCAAATAAGTCCAATTTCAGGAAGTATTAAAGAACAAGTGGTCACATTTATTAGTAAAGAAAAAATTGAACTATATGGAAAAACGTATGAAGTAGAGCATTTTAAATTAACTTCGAAAGATATGTCCCTTCCTGAAGATAAAAGATTAAATTTTGATATTTGGTTTGATAAAAAAAATGCTTTAATTCTTAAAGTTGCCTATTCTCGAATGGGAAACTGGGAGTATAGAGTTAAAAAATTTGAATAAATTTATTTAATAATTTTTTCATAAAGATCATTGGCACTTATCCAGCCTGCTTCAAGTCTTGGTCCCACAAACCAATCTGCACATACTCCTAAATTTAATGAGGAATTCCAATAACTTTTTATCTTTAAAGGATTTGAATTTGATGAATATTTCCAGCCATGATTACTAGAAAATAATATTTTAGTTTTTTTAATACCTGTAAGCTTGAAAAAATGATCAATAAGAGTTTTAGAATTTATATCTTTATTTTCTCTATTTTTATTAATCATCTTATTTGCCCAATTATGAGTACTTTGCAGAGTCCATAAATCTTGATAGCTTTTAAATCTTTTTTTACTATTTTCTTTTGAGGCCCATCCCAAAATTTTGTCATCAAATAAATAGCTACTCACATTTTTATTTGTTCTTTTTATTACAAGCATAACTGTTATATTGGCGTCCATCTTAACTTTTTTTTTTATAAATGGAGCTTTTATAAATTTTCTTGATAACTTTGTTAATTGAGCAAATGGACAAGTTAAAATTAGTTTTTCATAAATCTTCTTATTTCCATCAGAAAAAGTAAGTACCCATTTTTTTTCTTTATAGTCAATTTTTTTTAATTCTGTTTGAAAATAACATTTAATATTTTTTAAAAGATATTTGCTAATATCATTATTTCCTTTTCTACCAATTATCTTCAAATGATTTTTATTTTCATTTTTAAATTTATTTAGAAATATGTGTTTGCCACTCCATTTTTTTAGTATTTTTTTTTTTATTAAAATATTAATAAACTTTTTAAAAGCTGAATTTTTAGGTGAAATATATTGTACCCCATGATCAAATCCTTTAACTTTATCTAATCTCTTAAAAGAAGACCTGCCCCCAGGCCCTCTTGCTTTATCAAACAAATCAACTGAGTATTTTTTACTTAAAAGATTAGCAATTGTTGCCCCTGAAATACCTGAGCCAATTACACAATACCTGTTCATTTTCCAGCAACAGTCATTCCATCAATCATCATAGTGGGTGAGTTTACAGAATACTTAAATTCTAAATCATTTGCTAGTGTAATGTTTTTAAACATTTCATTAAAATTTCCAGCTATAGTTATTTCATTTACTGGATATTTAAATTCACCATCTTCAATTAAAAAACCTGTAGCGCCTACTGAATAATCACCTGTTACTAGATTTGTTCCATGTCCTATAGTCTCAGTTACATATAAGATTTTAGAATAACTTTTTAACAAGTCATCATAGCTAACTTTTCCATTTTCAAAATAAAGATTAGTACTGCCGCCACTTCTTCCGTTAGATTTTAAATTTAGTTTTTTTCCATTGTAAGTATCAATCAAATAGTTATTGAGAATTCCACTGTTCACTAAATTTAATGTTTCTGTTTTAACTCCTTCTGAGTCAAAACACTTTGAACCCATGCCTTTAATTAGATCAGGTTTATCAGTAATATTGACTGAATTAGAAAAAATTTGCTGGTTTACTTTATCTTTAAGAAATGATGTTCCTCTTGCTATAGATGAAGCAGAGATTGCGCCCGCAAAAAAACTTAAAAATCCTTTTGATATTCTTTTATCAAAAATAATACTTATTTTATCGCTTCCAATTTTTTTAGGACTAAGTTTTTTTATAGTTTGTTCAGCAGCAACTTTACCAAGTTCTAAAGGATTTGAGATATCACTTAAGTGACATTTGCTTGTGAATTCATAATCTCTTTCCATACTATTCTCATTTTTTGCAACTGTTACGCATGATGCAGTAAATGATGATGATTTGTATCCATTACAGAAACCATCACTATTTGCTAAAATAAAGTTTGATTTATTTTCTGTAAAACCTGATTCTGTGTTTATGATTTTTTTGTCAATTGAAGCTGTTTCCTCTAATTCTTTTAAATAGTCTATTTTTTTATCATTCTCTAAATGAGATTGATCATATAAATTTAAATCTTTAATATTTTTCGCTAATAATTCTTTATCAGGTAATGAATTAAATTCGTCTTCTGGAGTAATTTTTGTAGTTTCAAAGCATTTTTCAATTAATGTTTTTAAATTGTCAGCTAATAAATTTGATGAAGATATTGATGATTTTTTTTTATCTATGTAAGTCTCAATACTTATTGCCAAACTATCAGATCTATTTGATTCATCTAAAACTTTATTTCTAAAACTTACTGTCTCTGAAATTGAATTTCCTACAGTTACACTTGCATCAGTTGCTCCAAGTTTTTTAGCTAAATCTAAACAGTATGAAGCCTTTGATTTTAAATACTCTTGGTCTTTAATCATGATTTATAGTTTTGTTCCACCAACAGTCATTTTATCTATTAAAATAGAAGGTTGAGCTACTCCAACTGGTACGCCTTGACCCGCTTTACCACAAGTTCCAATACCTGGATCCATCATCATATCGTTTCCAACCATTGATACTTCTTTTAAAATTGATGGACCATCACCTATTAAAGTTGCTCCTTTAATTGGTGATCCAATTTTACCATTATTTATTTCGTAAGCTTCTGTACAATTAAAAACAAATTTTCCAGATGTAATATCTACCTGTCCTCCTCCGAAACTTACAGCAAATATTCCTCTATCAACTGATTTAATCATTTCATCTTGAGTTTGATTTCCACTTAACATCATTGTGTTTCTCATTCTTGGAAGCACAATATGTTTATAATTTTCTCTTCTGCCGCTACCCGTAGATCTAGTATTCATTAATCTTGCATTTAATCTGTCTTGCATAAAATTTTTTAGAATTCCATTTTCAATTAAAACTGTTCTTTCTGTAGGTGTACCCTCATCATCAATAGTTAAACTACCTCTTCTTTTATCTATAGTTCCATCGTCAACAATCGTTACTCCCTCGCTAGCAACTTTTTGACCCATTAAATCGTGAAATGCAGATGTTTTTTTTCTATTAAAATCACCCTCTAAACCATGTCCAATAGCTTCATGAATTAGTATAGCAGGCCAGCCAGGACCTAAAACAACTTTCATTTCACCAGCTGGAGCTGGCTTACTATCTAAATTAACCGAAGCAATCCTTAGTGCTTCTTCACAAACATTTTTCCAATTATCATTTTTTAAATAATCATCATAAGATTGTCTTCCACCTATCCCATACACACCCGTCTCTTTTCTTCCATTTTTTTCAAGCATAACCGAAACATTAAATCTAATTAAAGGACGAACATCAGTTAAAGCTTCGCCACCAGAACGAATTATTTCAATAGATTTTTGTTCTCCACTAAAACTGGCCGTCACCTGCTTCACTGTTGAATCTTTTTTACGTAAATAATCATTCACTTTATTTAGAACTTCTAATTTTGCATCTAATGTTTTTTGCTCAATAGGATTAATATCATCATAAAATTTATTATTAGTTTTTGGAATTTCATGATTATAAGTTCCTTTAGTTGATTTAAGTGTAGATTTAAGATTTTCTGCAGAGTTTTTTAAAGCATCTTTAGATATTTCATTTGAATGAGAGTAAGCAACCACATCATTAGAAATTGCCCTAAATCCAAAACCAAGATCAGAGTTATAATTTGAACTTTTAATTTTATTATCATCTAATAAAATTGACTCTGATTTTGAGTTTTCAAAATATATCTCTCCATCATCACAATTTTTTAAAGTTTCAGATACAATTTCATCCACATCTTTTCTGGTTAAGTCTGATTTATCAAAAAAATTACTCATAAATACTACATAGTTGTTTGTATATAATTTTCAATGGATGATTTTACGCATGTACAATATTTAATCTCACATGTAATTATTCTTCAATAATGAAAGTTTATTTTAATAATTCATGTAAAATTTGTCGGTCTGAAATCAATCTATATAAAAAAGAGAAGATAGAAGAAATTGAATGGATTGATATTACCAATAATTCAAATGCTGAAAAAGAAACATCTAAAAAAGATAAAGAACTTTTAAGAAGATTACACGTTAAAGATGGAAATAGAGTTATAGAGGGAGCAGAAGCTTTTCTTTTTGTTTGGAAAAAAATTCCCAAATATAAATTTTTGTATAATTTTTTTAAACTTCCAATAATTTTTCAAATTTTTAAATTTATTTATGAGTTTATTGCCTATTTTTTATATTTAAAAAATAAAAAACAGCTTAAGAGCTAGCTTGTAAAAAATAATAAAATTTTACTTAACAAAGACATTGAGGCAATAAACATAATCATTACAACAGAATACATTAAGGTAATAATCTTATTTTTTTTTCTTCTTAGCCTAACAAAAGCTTTATCATCTAAATCTGAAATGTCCCTTTCGCCAATTACATGGTAATCATAACTCCAACGCCATGTAGAATCTCCAAGTCGGGGGTCTAGATTATTAAAATAAATAATCCAAGAAAGAATGTATCTTAGGATGAAATACAGAATTAACATTGTAATTGTTCCAAAAAACATAATAGATATTACTTAATTAATTTAGATAATTTAATTGTTATTTTTAGACCTTTTTCTAGCAATAAGTTGTGTCAGCGAGTCTACCATTGTGTCAGATGCTTTAAATATTTCATTGTTTTTAAACTCATGAGAAATATTTTTTTCAGGATTTGTCTTATCTTCAATTACTATTCCCTCATCTGGAGAATTGTTTTTAATATAAATTAATAATAACCATTCTTCATCAGAAGACTCGTCCCATTTTACAAATATCTCTCCTGTCTCAAATCTTTTATCAATACATCTGAAAATAGACATATTTCTAGTTATATGTCTTTTATTCAACTGAAACACTAAACTACTTGCGCTGCGATAAAAACTTTCAAGTGCAAATTCTATTTTTTGTCTTGCTATAGTGTATTCTTTTTCTTTTTGTAACAGTGTCTCTCTATCTTCATCTCCTTGTAATTTTACTCCAAGAGCCTCTACTCTTTCTTTTATTTTCTGGTCCCTAATTATTCGGTATTTTTCTTTTAATTTTTCTATCCTTTGTTGAAGACCAGCATAATCCTCTCTTTTTTCCCTAAGTGATATTTTTTCGAGTTTTTCTAACTCTTTAACTTCTCTAATTCTAAATTTTTCAATTTGTTTTTCTAATCTTAACTGCTTTAAAAACTGTTTTTGTTTTTCAGCCTGCTCAATTCTTAATAATGCTTGCTCTTTTCTTAAGAATAATTTTATGTCTCTTGCTCTTTGTTTTTCTATCTTTATTTCTTCTTTTAAGGCCAGCTCTTTTAACTTAATTTTTAATTCTTCTTCCCTTTGTTTTTCACTTTCAAGTTTAATTTTTTCTAGTCTTTCTTTTTCTTGTCTCTCTAATTTTAGCCTTCTTACTTCATCTTTTTTGACTGTTTTATATTGAGCTATTGTATTTGCAATTTTATCGAAGAATGCTTGTATATACTTTTCAAAACTAAAATTTATATTGAAATTTATTTCAGGTTTTAAAGAATTTTGAAAATTAATTATTTTAAGAATAAAATTTTCTTTTTTGGTTTCTCTCAACTTAAGAAGTTTTTTTATTTTATTTGATTTTACTTTATTTTTTTTTACTCTTTTATTGGTGGGTTTAAATTTTGATTTAATTTTTCTTATTTTTTTATTACTAGGTTTAAATTTTTTTCTAGTCTTCTTTTTAATTATTTTTTTTGATTTTTTTTTCTTTTTTTTCATTTTCAAGAGAGTCTTTTCTATCAATAATTTATTGATAAATATAGTCTCTTGTAACTGGTGTCGATGTATAATTTTTTGTTAATTGAAATTGATATACAACCTGATCTCCCCATTTGAATGCCATTTCGCATCCAGCTAAATAAAATTCCCACATTCTAAAAAATTTCTCATCAAACATTTCAATAATTTTTTCTCTATTGTTGATGCAATTTTCTTTCCAATGTCTAAGAGTATGAGAATAATGAAGTCTTAATACTTCAATATCAGCAACGATTAAACCTGCTTTTTCAATTGGGGTAGTTACCTCACTTAAACTTGGCGTATAACCACCTGGAAAAATATATTTTGTTATCCAGGGGTGTGGGTCTCTTGGAGGATTTACCGAGCCTATCGTATGAATTAAAGATACCCCATCATCATTTAACAATTTATCAATTTGCTTAAAAAATCTATTATAAAATTTCCTACCAACATGCTCAAACATTCCAACACTTACAATTCTATCAAATTTTTCATCAAGCTGTCGGTAATCTATCAATTTAAATGTAACTTGATTTTCTAAATTAAGTTCTTTTGCTTTTTTTTTGCAGTAACTAAGTTGATTTTCAGACAACGTTATTCCTGTAACCTCACAATTAGCACTTTGAGCTATATCAATAGCTAAAGACCCCCAGCCACATCCGATATCTAGAACTTTCTGATTGGGTTTTATATTTAATTTTTTTATAATATGCTGAATTTTATTATTTTGTGCGTCCTCAAGTTTATCTGTTTCATTCTTAAAATATGCACATGAGTATTGTCTCTTGGGATCTAAGAATAAATCATAAAGATCATCTGAAATATCATAATGATGAGATACATTCATTTTAGATTTTTTAATAAAATTAAAGTTAGTTAAGTATCTATATGATCCTCTTAGTCTATTTATCAGATAGCTAAATAAATTAAGGTCATTTCTTCCAAAATTCATCAAAGCTAAATCTAAAAAATCACTCAAACTTCCATTTTCAATTACTATATTTCCATCAGTATAAGCTTCACCAAAATATAAATCTGGATGAAACAATAATTTATAATGAAGTTTTTTATCTAAAATTTTTAATTTAATTGGCTTTTCACTTTTAGGTGTTCCAATAATATAATTTTGAGAATAGGCATTTTCCAAGATAAATCCATCTTTCTTAAATACCCCATTAAGAAATCTAGCTAATTGCATTAAGCCACCATCGCTGATTTTGTAGAAAAATTTAATTTTTCCAAATTATCCATTAACTCCTTTTCTTCTTTAGAATTTAAGATCGATAATGGTGGTAGAACATTTTTATAAATAATATCATTTTTAGAGTAATAAGCATGAAGCCCAGATATTAGATTATATTTTTCAAATATATTTCTAACATCACAAAGCTTTTGATTAATTGTTTGTTCTTTTTTTTGTAAAAAATCATCATAAACTTTTCTTGCAAGGGATGATGTAACATTGCAGGTAGCTGTAATTATTCCAGAGCAGCCAAGCTCTAAACCTTTCAGTAATTTAGACTCCGAGCCTGGTAATATAGAAAAATTATCTATTTCTAGATTTTCAAAAAGATTATAAGAACTATCTTTAACACCAATAATTTGTTCAGGAAATCGTTTAACTAATTCTTGAACACATTCTACACTAAACTTATACCCACATAATTTTTCAAAATTATAAAGTACTATTTCACACTCTGGGTGAGCTTCTATTATTTTTGTATAAAAGTTAATAACATTGTTATCTTCATATTTATAAAATGCAGGTGGCATAATTAAAAATTTTTTAAAATTTAATGATCTGGCCACGTTCATTAAATTGATAGTTTCACTTAAAGAATTTAAACCAGTTCCAATTATATACTTATCTTTATATTTGCTTAAAGATAATTGATTAAATAATTTTATCTTCTCAGTAATCGATATGAGTTGAGCCTGACCTGTACTTCCAAATATTGCAGCTCCATGACAACCTTGGTCAATAATCATCTCTGCATGTTGAATAGTCTTAGTAACATTTAAAGTTAAATCATTATCAATAATAGACATTGATGCAGCATATATGCCGTTAATTTTACTCATAATAAAAATTTATATAAAAAAATAAATTTAGTAAAGGCTTAATCAATTAAGCTAAGTCATTTAAAACTATTTCTTTTGCTTCATTAACTATAGATGAGAGTCTTGAAGTTTCAGGGGAAATATCAGGATGTATTTTTTTTTGAATTTTAATATAGGCTTTATTCACATCTTCCTTAGTTATTTTTTGAGATGAATTAAGATTTAATATTTTGTAAGCTTCTGAGACAGACATTGTATTAGTGTTAGATACATTTTTATTATTAAATGAAAATCTTCCTGAATTTCTTAGAGTTTGAATTAATCGAAATAATGAAATTATTTGAAAAAAAGACAGGCCTTTTAATTTTAATAAGGCCAAACTTGCAACTGTTAATGGCAATGTTAGCAAAAATTTACCTGCAATTGCAAATAAAATTGCAAAAACTATCAGTCCAACAAATAATAATATTCTAATACTTTTAGATATTTTTTTCGAATTGATAGTAGCAAAAAACCTTAATAAAAAATATAAGGCGACTAAAATTAACACTGTATAAATTATTATATTCATATATTTCCTAGTAATGAAAATACCATATCTTAAAAAAAAACCAGAATTAAAATCATGTCATGATGTTACATGGGAAGATAATTATAGCTGGATACATCAAAAAGATATTTTAGAAGTACTGAGAGATAAGAACAAACTTCTTACTGAAGTAAAAGATTATCTCGAAGAAGAGAATAGATACACTGATTACCATTTAGATAACACTAAACCTTTACAAAAAAAATTATTTGATGAAATTAAGGGAAGAATAAAATTAGATGATGAGTCTCTTCCTTATAAAGATCACACTTATGAATATTGGACTAAAACAACTAAAACAGGAAATTATTCAATAAAACTTCGAAAGAAATTTAATTCAGATTTAGTTGAAGAAGTTTGGAACGGAGATAAAGAAAAAGAAAATCTTGGAGTGGAATATTTTGGTGTTGGTGATCTAGAAGTAAGTAATAATGATAAATACTTAGGATACTCTTTAGACATTAAAGGTTCTGAATATTATACAATTTATTTAAGAGAGATTGAAACCAATAAAATTATTACAAAAGAAATTCCTGAAACTTCTGGTGGGATTACTTTTAGTTTAGATGATAAATTCATTTTTTATTCAAAGCTTGATGAAAATCATCGTGCAAGAAAAATATATAGGCATGAGATTGGTAATTTTACTGATCAAGATCAATTAATTTTTGAAGAAAAAAGTGAGGCATTTACTGTCAGCATTGGTTTAAGTTCAGATGAAAAATATTACTTTATTAACACATCTGATCACAATACCTCTGAACAATATTATTTTCATGTAGATGAAAAAAATCCCATACCAAAATTAATTATGAAAAGAGAAAAAGGTATTCTTTACACCGTAAGTTCCTGGGATGGAAAATTTTATAATCATACTAACAAAAATGCAGAAGATTTTAAAATTGATGTTTCAGAAAGTCTTACAAATCAAGAGTGGAAGACATTTATAAGTCCAAGAGATGAGGTTTTAATAGGTGGGCTCACGTTTTTAAAAGATTGGATCATTCGATCAGAAACTTCTAACGCATTAGACAAATTGTTTATTAAAAATGTTTCAACAGATGTTGAGGAGGAATTAATATTTTCAGATGAAAAAATTTATGTACCTGGCATTTCCTTAATTCAAAGAGATAGAAATACAAATAATGTATATCTTGGATATTCATCTCCCAAAACTCCATCAAGGGTTTATCTATACAACTTAGAAAACAAATCTAAAAAACTTGTTAAAGAACAAGAGATACCTTCTGGACATAACTCAGATGACTACATCGTTGAAAGAGTAGAATATAAATCACACGATGGAAGATTAGTTCCTTTGACAATTACAAGGCATAAAAAAACAAAAATCGATGGCTCAGCAAACATATTACTTTATGGATATGGTTCATACGGCAGCTCCATGAGTCCAAATTTTTCTTCTACAAGATTAAGTTTAATCAACCGTGATATCATCTGGGCAACAGCACATATTCGAGGTGGTATGGAAAAAGGAATGAAGTGGTGGAAAGAGGGAAAACTTACAAATAAAAAAAATACTTTTGAAGATTATATCTACGCTGCAAAATACTTGATTAATCATAACTATACATCAAAAGGAAAGATAATAGGTATGGGTGGTTCTGCAGGTGGTTTATTGATGGGTGCTGTTGTTAATCAAGCTCCAGAATTATTTTTAGGAATTATTATGGCAGTACCATTCGTAGATTCGTTAACTACAAATCTTGATCACTCTCTTCCTTTGACTGTTGGGGAGTTTGATGAGTTTGGAAATGCTAAAGATAATAAAGAGCATTTTGATTATATATTTTCTTATGCTCCATATAATAATATTAGAAAAATGGATTATCCTCATATGTTAATCACTACCAGTTTAAGTGATAATAGAGTTTTATTTGATGAGCCTGCAAAATTTACAGCAAAACTAAGAGAATATAAAACTGATAATAATTTGCTTCTTTTAAAAACAGAAATGAATGCAGGTCATGGTGGTAAATCAGGTAGAGATGGTGCTATTGAAGAAATTGCAATTGATTATGCTTTTGCTTTAAAAATATCTGAAAAAATTTAAACCTCTAGATCTTGAATATTTATAATTAATTATTATATGAATTTTTGTAAGTCGCCTAATGGGGCTCACATTAATAAACTTGCTTAACAAAAGGAGAATATTATGACAAGTAAGGATCTATCTATCTTTAACTCACTAAGACCCTTTTCAATTGGTTTCGATGATATGTTCGATCAATTTGAAAATATGCTTGGTAATGGAAATTTGACTATGCAATCAAATTATCCTCCATACAATATCAGAAAAACTGGAAAGGATAACTATGCTATTGAAGTAGCGTTAGCTGGTTTTAACAAAAATGATGTTGAGGTAGAGTTTGAAGATAATTTATTAACTGTAAGAACTAAACCAGTTAACAAATCAGAAGAAAATAATGTTGATGGAGAAATTATTCATAAAGGTATCTCACAAAGACAATTTGCAAGATCATTTACAATTGCAGATGATGTAAAAGTTAGCACTGCTCAACTTAAAGACGGTCTTTTAACAATATCTTGTGAGCGAATAATTCCTGAGCATAAAAAGAAAAAGCTTATTGAAATTAAATAAGTTTTACCTTGCTTGTGGGGATTTCTCCCCACAAGTTAAGTATTAATTATTTTTTTGCCATTACAGCATTTAGAACAAATGCTAATAATCCAGCAGGTATAAGTCCAGTAGTCAAAAGTAATTTTAAGCTTATTCCAAAATCTGGGATATTTTTTACAAAGTCTGGTAATAATGACATTCCAATACCAAAAGATAAAGAAAGAGCTAAGATTAATAAATTTCTTTGATCCATTTCTGCTTTTGAAATCAATTTAATCCCAGCGGCCGCTATCATTCCAAACATAATGATCGCTGCTCCGCCAATTACAGACTCTGGCATTGCTGCAATTATTCCACCTAATTTTGGAAATAATCCCATTAATACTAAAATTATTCCAGCAATAGTTCCAACATTTCTACTTATCACTCCTGTAAATGCGACTAGTCCAGCATTTTGAGAATAAGATGTATTTGGCATTGCATTAAATAATGCACCAAATGCTGTTCCAACTCCATCCCCCATTATTCCACCTGATAATTCCTTGTCAGTTGCTTCTCGTTTAGCACCACCCATTGTTGTAGCACTTATGTCTCCTATGGTCTCAATTGTTGTAACAATTGACATAAACAACATTAGAATTATTGCGCCTGGAACAAAATCAATTCCATATTGAAGAGGCATTGGGAGTGCAAACCATGATGCAGATTCAATTTTGCCATAGTTAACCATTCCTAGAGCCATAGCAACTATAAACCCAGCTACTATTCCAATTAAAATTGAAGCTGAAGAAGCCATCCCTTTACCTTTAATATTAAAACCAATAGCGACTATAAAAACAGTAAAAGCAACAGTTAAGTGATTTGAATTTGCAAAAATTTCAGGTTTGTTGTTCATTAACCATCCACCTCCGCCAGCATACATGAACCCAACTTTAAGTAGACTAAATCCTATCATTAACACGACTATTCCTGTGACTAATGGTGGAAAAAGATGCCTTATAGGTTTTAAAATTTTCCCAATAAAAATTTGGAAAATTCCCCCAATAAATGCTGCCGTAAATACTGCGCCTAAACCTGCAGCTTTAAATGGTAACATGATTGGTATAAATGCAAAACTTGTACCTTGAATTATTGGTAGTCTTGCACCTATATCTTTATATCCTACTGTTTGAATAATTGTTGCTACTCCCGCTACAAACAAAGCCATTTGAATCAAAAATATTTTTTCTTCAGGCGTTTGACCAAAAACCCCAGCCACAATAATAGGAACAGTTATATTGCCAGCAAACATTGCTAGCACGTGCTGAATTCCTAAAGGTATGGATTTATTTAATGGAAGTTTTTTGTCTGGACTGTTTGTAGAGCCCATTTGTTTTTTTCTTAAAGCCATTATCCCTCCTTAATTACTTACAATAACGTTACATTATTGATTATGAATTAGTATAAAAAAACTATTGAGTTTAAAATTTCTAATATTTTAGATAATAAAAAAAACCTATTATGAGCAGATTGAATTCAACTTGTGAAAGAAAAATTTATTTACTATTATCGCTATAATTGGGTTTTAAAAACAACCGTTAGATACAAATCCAATTACGATATTTTCAGAATTAATTTCAAATCTTCTCTCGCAAAGAATTCCATATTTTTTAGTATTATAAATAAACTCAAAATTACCCTTTGCATTTTTGAAATCTTCGTCAGGTTTTCCCAAATCCATCTGCAAAACACTTGCAGGTTTACTGATGTATTTACTTAATTTTTCATTTTCTTTTTCAATAATAGCATCTGTTTTATCTTTAACAGTTTGGCACCCTGAAAAAAAAATTAATATAATTACAAGACTTATTACTGATTTTAATTTTGACATAAGTTCAAATTAACATTTTTTGTTTCATAAATTATTAACTTTTAAGTTGTATAAATAATTTATTTATTATTACTTTTAAGTTTAATTATAGTAACAATTGTGTTCTTTATTTGATGGTTCAAGCATATGAATGAAAAAACCCTGGAAAAAATACTAAATATATTTTTAAAAGAAGTTTTACCCTTAACTGAACAAGGTGTGGCCAAAGGTAGTAAAATATTTGGGGCAGCAATAATTAAAAAAGATGATTTATCGCTTGTAGTTGCAGAAACAAACAATGAAATAGAAAACCCATTGTGGCATGGAGAAATGCACACTCTTAAAAAATTTTATGAATTAGAAGCAAATACAAGACCAAATGAAAAAGACTGCATATTCTTAAGTTCACATGAGCCCTGCAGCATGTGTTTGAGTGCTATAACTTTCTCTGGGTTTGATAATTTTTATTTTCTTTTTCCTTACAGTGCCACAAATGATGAATTTAATATTCCACATGATTTAAATATACTCAAAGAAGTATTTAAAATTAATGATGGAGAATATAATAAAGAAAATTCCTACTGGAAAAGTCAAAATATAAATTTACTTATTGAAAATTTACACCCTTCTAAAAAAGAAAAGATTTTAAATAAATTAGTTGAAATTAAAAAAAAATATCAAACTTTATCAAATCAATACCAGGAAAATAAAAATGGGAACTCTATACCATTAAATTAATTAATGAATACAAATCTTAAAATTTCAAATGTAACTAAAATATATCCTGGGTGTGTTGCAAACGACAATGTTTCACTCGAGTTTAATAGTGGTAAAATTTATGCTCTTCTTGGAGAAAATGGTGCTGGAAAATCTACACTAGTTAAAATTCTATCGGGTGTCATCATTCCTGATGAAGGTAAAATTTATTTAAATGAAAATAATCTAAAGCTTAATTCACCATTAGATGCAAAAAAAAATGATATTGGAATGGTATTCCAGCATTTTAACCTTTTCGAAACTTTGTCTGTATTTGAAAACTTAATTATAGACTCAGATGAACAAAGAAAAAGTTTAAGAGAAAAAATTGATTCGATTATGAAAAAATACAATTTTTCAATTGATCTTGACATTCCTGTTTTAAATCTGTCAGCAGGTCAAAAACAGAAAGTAGAAATAATAAGATGCCTAATAAGAAATCCAAAAGTTTTAATTATGGATGAGCCAACATCCGTATTAACAGAGCAAGAAACAAGTGAATTATTCTTATCTTTGAAAAAATTTTCAGAAGAAGGAATTTTGATTATTTATATTACTCATAAACTAAAGGAAGTTATGCAGCTTTGCGATGAAGTTGCTGTAATGAGAAGAGGAAAGTTAGTTTCTGTAAGCCAAATCAAGAATGAAAATATAGAGTCACTTGCTAACAAAATGGTGGGTCAGAACTTAAAAACAATAAAGAAAAGAAAAGCAAAAACATCATCAGATCAATTAATAAATATTACAAATCTTAATTTTATAAGCGAAGATCCTTTTGAAACTAATTTAAATAACATCAATTTTTCTGTTAATCGAGGTGAGTGCTTGGGAATTGCCGGTATATCTGGAAACGGTCAAAGTGAATTATTTCAAGTATTAAGCGGTGAAATTTTATCGGACAAGAATTCTATAGAATATAATAAAAATTATATTGGAGACTTAAATCCCCAAGAGAGAAGAGAATATTTGATGGCCTTTTCTCCAGAGGATAGGCTTGAACAAGCTGCTATTCCACAAATGGCAATTTTTGAAAATGTAGCTCTAAATAATTTTAAATCATCAAATTTTTTTAATAATGGATTAATAAATGAAAATAAAATTAAAGAACATTCAAAAAAAATAATATCAGACTTTAATGTTAATACGGATAACATAGAGTTAAAAAGTCAATTTTTATCCGGAGGTAATCTACAGAAATTAATTATAGGAAGAGAATTAATCACCGCTCCAGATTTATTAATTTGTTTTAATCCAACTTGGGGACTAGATGTAGGAGCAATAAATTATATCCATGAAACATTGATTAAAATCAATGAACAAAATAAATCAATCATATTAATATCTACAGATACTGATGAGTTGTTAAAATTAAGTGATAAAATTTCAGTAATTCATAAAGGGAAATTATCAAATATTATGAACGCTGATGAGGTTACCTCTGAGAAACTTGGGATACTAATGGGAGGAGGAAATTGATAAAAATTGTAAAAAGAGACCAGCCTTCAAGAGCTATTTTTTTTCTTACGCCAATTCTAGCAATTTTTCTAACATTGGTAGCAGGAGGACTAATTTTTTATATAATAGGTTTTAAACCTTTTGAGGCACTTAAATTTTTTTTCATAGTTCCGATTGCAGATATGTATGGGTTTAGTGAATTGCTCTTAAAAGCCACTCCACTTTGTTTAATTGCAATTGGTTTATCTTTTTGTTTTAAAAGTAATAATTGGAATATTGGAGCTGAAGGTCAATTAACTTTCGGAGCCATAGTTTCAGGGGGAGTTGCATTAATATTTTATGAACAAGAAGGGTTTTACATTCTTCCAATAGTTATTTTAGCTGGTGCAATCGGTGGTATGCTCTATGCATCGATACCTGCAATCTTGAAAACTTATTTCAATACCAACGAAATATTAGTTAGTCTTATGTTAGTATATGTTTCAAAATTAATTTTAGATTATCTTGTAGTTGGGCCTTGGAGTAATCCTGAAGGATTTAATTTTCCAGAAACTAGACAATTTAGTGACTCTGCAAGACTTCCTATATTATTCGAAGGATTAAGAATTCATGCAGGTATTTTTTTAGCTTTAGCTGCAGTTGTTGCAAGTTGGTTTATTTTTTATAAGACGTACTTAGGCTTTCAAATGAAGGTTTCTGGATTTAGTTTAAAGACAGCAAAATACGCTGGTTACAAAGGTAAAAAAATGATTATCCTTGTTTTTTTAATAAGTGGAGCTTGTGCAGGCCTTGCTGGAGTGGGAGAAATAACAGGGCCTATTGGACAGCTTCATAGAGAAGTTTCTCCAGATTATGGTTTTACTGCAATAATAGTTGCATTTTTAGGACGCTTACATCCTATTGGAATAATTTTTGCATCACTAATTGTGGCAATTACTTATTTAGGTGCAGAAACAGCTCAAATATTTATGCAAATTCCAAAATACACAGGCCAAGTTTTTCAGGGAATGATTTTATTTTTTCTTCTAGCTTCAGATTATTTACTTTTTTTTAAAATTAAATTCACAGGTTTAAAAAAATGATAATTGATATTCACTTTATTGGACTAATAATTACATCAATCATGGCCTCTGCTGTACCTTTAATTTTAGCATCTTGTGGTGAGCTCATTACCGAAAGGTCGGGAGTTCTTAATTTAGGTGTTGAAGGAATGATGATAATTGGAGCTATATCTGGTTTTGCTTTTATGACAGTTACAGGAAGTTTATTTATAGCGGTTATTGGTGCAATGTTAGCTGGAGTTTTAATTTCTACTATTTTTGCATTTCTTACCCAAACTTTAATCACAAATCATGTGGCAACTGGCTTAGCGCTTACTATTTTTGGTATTGGAATTTCTGCAATGATCGGAAAAAACTTTGTGGGTATTCCTGGAAAAGAATTTCCAGTTTTATTTGAAAGTTTAAAAGACACTATACCTTTTTTAAGCCCAATATTATTTGGACACTCAATTGTATTTTATTTTGCTTTCGCTTTACCATTTTTTACTAATTATTTTTTAAAAAAAACAAAAATAGGATTGATAGTAAGAGCTGTGGGAGATTCTCCTGAATCAGCATCTAACCAAGGTATAAATGTTAAATTAGTTCGTTATTCTTGTATACTTTACGGAGGAGCAATGTGTGGACTTGCGGGTGCCTATTTGTCAATGATCTATACTCCACAGTGGATTGAAAATATGACAGGTGGAAGAGGCTGGATAGCATTAGCGCTAGTAGTATTTTCTACATGGAACCCAATTAAGATTTTAATCGGTGCAATGATTTTTGGTGGATTAACAATAATTCAATTTCATATGCAAGCTATGGGTGTAAGAGTGCCTGTACAATTTTTAACTGCCCTACCCTATATCGTTACAATAATAGTATTAGTTGTAATTTCTCGTGATAGTAGAAAAATTAGGTTAAGTACTCCAAGTTCATTGGGGAAATCATTTTATAAAGACAATTAATTATAAAATAATTATTTTTTTTTAAATAATTTAATCTAAGCTTCATAATATAAAAACTAAACAGGGGAAATAAATTTATGCATAAAATATTTATTCGTTCATTCGTATCTTCTCTAGTTTTTTTGTTTACATTAACTGTAGCTGCAGTTGCAAAAGATGTTAAAGCAGCATTTGTTTATATTGGTCCAACTGGTGACCACGGATGGACATATCAGCATGATGTAGGGAGAAAAGCTGTGGAAGCTGCTGGATTTAAAACTACATACGTTGAAGGTGTTCCAGAAAGTGCTGATGCTGAAAGAGTTCTTAGACAATTGGCTAATTCTGGTCATGATGTTATTTTTACAACTAGTTTTGGATATATGAATCCAACTAACAAAGTTGCAAAAGAGTTTCCTAATGTGAAATTTGAACATGCCACTGGATATAAAAGAGAACATCCAAACGTTTCAACATACGCTGCTAGATTCTATGAAGGTAGAGCTATCTTAGGAACTATAGCTGGGACAATGACAAAATCTAATGTTATTGGTTATGTTGCATCTTTTCCAATTCCTGAAGTAATAAGAGGAATTAATTCATTTACTTTAGCGGCTCAAAAAGTAAATCCAAATATCAAAACAAAAATTGTTTGGGCTTTTACTTGGTATGACCCAGGTAAAGAATCTGAAGCAGCTAAAGCTTTAATTGATCAAGGTGCTGACATAATTGCTCAACATACTGATAGCACTGCTATTGTTCAAATTGCTGAAAAAGCTGGTGTATATGCTTTTGGTCAAGCAAGTGATATGGATAAATTTGCGCCTAAAGCGGTATTAACTTCAGTTGAAAATAACTGGGGACCTTACTATGTTGAAAGAGTTAAAGCTGTTGCAAATGGTACTTGGAGTCAAAAAGATACATGGCATGGTATTGGTGATGGTATGGTAGTTATATCTGATCTAGACTCTGCAATGCCCTCAGATTTACAAGCTAAAGTTAAAAAACTTCAAGCTGATTTAGCATCTGGTAAAGTTCATGCTTTCACTGGACCCATTTATGATCAAAAAGGTGATTTAATGGTTGCTGCAGGTAAAACTGCTGATGATGGTATGCTTGCAGGAATGATGACTTATGTAAAAGGTGTTGAAGGAGATATACCTAAATAATTTTTTACAAAGTAATTTAAAATTTAAAAGGCCAGTTTTTATACTGGCCTTTTTTATTTCTGATGTTTTTTTTTTATTTCTTCTATTCTTAATTCTTCATAAATTTCAAAAGGCTGTACAATCCAAGGATTATCTGGAAGTTTATTGGCACAAAAGTCGGGCTCAAAAGTTGATTGTTTTTTTTTAAAAAGAGTAGCTGTTTTTATATCCTCAATTTTGTTTTTTATTGGCTCATATTTTTTTAACCAATCAACACTTTTGTTAAATGTAATTCCTGTATCAGATAAATCATCACATAAAAGAATTCTTCCACCCATGCTTGGTGCTATTGAACTCATCTCTCTTGAAAAAACTAAATCACCTTGTTCGTCTTCAACTCCTTTTCCACTATAAGATTCAACAGCAAGATATGCACATTTCAATTTGAATATTCTACTTAATACATCAATCATTGGTGCAGCTCCTCGCATAATTCCAATTAGTATTGTTGGCTTGTAACCACTTTCATGAATTTGGATAGCTAATTTCTCTACTGTCTTATTATATTCTTCCCAACTGATAATTAATTTATCTGACATAATTTCTATATCTACTTATTTAAATAATAAAACCAAAACTGCAAGAACGATAAGTGCAATTATTGAAGAGATTAAAATATACAACTTGTGAATGTTTCTTCCTCTTAAATTAAAATAATGTCTTGCTGCCCCAGAAATAATTGCAATCGCACATAATATTAACCAATTATATTGGTGATAAACTAAAAAGCTAGAATGCCCAGAAAGCATTATAAACAATACTAAAAAGGTTGAATAATTGTTGTGAATTGACCGTTGTTTAGCTGCTAAGGATAAGCTCATATCAAATTTTTCACCTCTTTCGCTACTACTAATTATGTTCATTTGATTAGGTATAATTACTGTAAAGACATTGCCAAACATATTAGTGCCAATGATTAATCCAACACTCAAAATTGCAAATTTAGGTCCAAATAATTTTGTTAGACCAAAAGATACAAGCGTTAACAAAATTATTCCTGTACATATAAATAAAATATTACTCTCAATTAATTTTGATTTACATAAAAGATCATAGACAAACCAAGCAACAATCAATGATAAAAGTGAGATAATAATGGCATAACTTGGAGGCATTAATAAAACGCGCTTATCAACCATCAAAACGCCAGCGTTATAGTAATAAATCACAACCAAGAGCAACATTCCGGTTACAAAAGTTAAATAACTTTGCCATTTGAAGATTACTAATCTATTTAAATAATCCTGAGGTGGAGATGTTTTTAATCTTGAAAGTTTATAAAAAAAACCAGAATGCATCAGATATCCTTCACCATCGATATCATCACTTGTTACATTTTTATTTAAATTATTATCTAAGTAATTAAATAAAAAACTATTACCTACCCATAATATTGCAAATAATACATGGCCCCATCTTAGAATAACTTCTAACCATTTTATCGTATAAGGTAAAAATTCCATCAATATTTTATTTTATCTACTTTTTTATCCCAAATTTCAAATGCTTTTAAAGCATCATTTCTAAGCATTTGTGTCATTTTAATTTTTCTATCATCTATTTTTTTTGGAATCTCCAAATATATAAATGAGTCATCAAAATCTATATTTTTTGCATCTTCTCTTGTATTTGCATAATATATTTTATCTAATCTTGACCAATAAATTGCTGAAAGACACATTGGACAAGGTTCGCAAGATGTATAAATCTCACAACCAGACAAATCAAAAGTATTTAATTTTTTACAAGCCTCTCGAATTGCTACAACTTCTCCATGGGCAGTAGGATCATTTGAAGAAGTTACTTTATTTGAACCTTCTGATATAATCTTATTATCTTTAACGATCACACTACCAAAAGGTCCGCCAACAGTGTTTGCACTATTGATAGAAAGTTCAATGGCTTTTGCCATAAATTTTTTTTTATCTTCCATTTTGATTTTTAATTCTATTAATACTCATTAAAATTCTTTCTGGAGTTGCTGGTGCATTGAGTTCTGGTGTAATCTGATAGTTTCCAATTGAAGCAACCGCGTCCTTGATTGCATAAAAAACACTCATAGCTAACATCAAAGGCGGTTCTCCAGTAGTTTTTGCTTTATTAACAACTTTTTCTTTATTTAATCCTTCTTTAAAAATTTCCACATTGAATTTTTTTGGGATATCACTTACTGCTGGTATTTTATAAGTCGATGGAGAAAAAGTTGTAATCTGTCCGTTTGATTTCCAATTAAGCTCTTCAATAGTCAGCCAACCTTGTCCTTGAATAAAACCACCTTCAATCTGACCTAGTTCAAGTGCAGGATTTATTGGTTTTCCAGCATCATGTAAAATATCAACTCTTTCTAAAACATTTTCACCAGTCAATGTGTCTATGGTTACTTCTGAAACAGCCGCACCATAACAAAAGTAATAAAAGGGTCTTCCTTTAAATTTTTTTTTATCGAAATTGATTTTTGGTGTTGAATAAAAACCTGACGATGAAAGAGAAATTCTATTTAAATATGCCTCTTGAATAATGCTTTTAAATTCAAATTGTCTATTTCCAAATATTATATATTGATCTTTATAAACTGCTTCTTGATTGTAGATCTTATATTTTTTCTTGATAAATTTTTCTAGATTTAATTTAATTTTTGCTACTGCATTTAAAGCTGCGGCTCCATTAAGATCTGTCGTTGATGAAGCAGCACTAGCCGATGTATTAGGAACTTTAGATGTATTCGTGGATGAGATATGAACTAAATTATACGGTAATCCAAAAGAATTTGCCACTAATTGAGCTATTTTTGTATGAGTTCCTTGGCCCATTTCTATGCCCCCATGATTTAAATATATACTTCCATCAGTGTAAATATGGACTAAAGCCCCAGCTTGATTTAAATGAATTGTTGTAAATGAAACACCAAATTTTAATGGTGTAATAGCTATACCTTTCTTTTTAAATTTATTTTTTTCATTAAATTTTCTTATATTAGAATATCTTATCTTATAATTAGATTTATTTTCTAAATTTTTAAATATTTCATTAATTACATTATCTTGAATTTTCATCCCATAATGAGTTACATTTTTTTTATCTTTTTGATAAAAATTTTTCTTTCTAACTTCTATCGGATCCTTTTTTAGGTACCTTGAAATATTATCTATAATATTTTCTATAGCCATCATTCCTTGGTTTCCACCAAAGCCTCTAAATGCAGTTGAAGTTGGAATATTTGTCTTACACAAATTGTTTGTTACCTCAATATCAGAAATATAATATGCATTGTCTATATGAAGCAAAGCCCTTTCATTTATTGCTGCTGATAAATCAGGCGACATTCCACAATTTGAAGATAAGTTTATTTTTAATCCTTCAATAATTCCTTCATCACTAAAACCAACTTCATATTCAGATAAAAATTCATGCCTTTTACCCGTCAATATTATATCGTCATCTCTATCTAATCTTAATTTTACAGGCTTACCTGATTTTTTAGCTAACAATGCACAAATACAAGCAGTCATAAAATTTGTTTCTTTTCCCCCAAACCCACCTCCAATTCTTCTTACCTCAACATTTATTGAATTACTTTTTTGATTGAACATTTTTGCAATTAGTTGTTGTGTCTCTGAAGGATGTTGAGTTGAGCTGTAGACTAAAAAATTATCATCTTCTTTGGGAATAACAAAGGCGGCTTGACCTTCTAAATAAAAGTGTTCTTGACCACCTGTTGTAAAATTACCTTTTAAAATATTTTTTGATATTTTTATTTTATTTGAAGGATTTCCTTTTTTTATTTTTCTAGGTTTAAATAAGAACTGTTTTTTATTTAAAGCTTCTTTTATTGTAATAACTGGTTTTAACTCTTTATAAGTTATATTAGCTTTTAATACCGCTTTCCTTGCAAGTTCAGTCGTTGTAGCAGCTACTGCAAACAATGGTTGGCCATAAAACTCAACTTTTTTTGTTGGAAAAATAGGATCACCATCAAAAACAGGACCTACGTCATTTCTACCTATAATATCACTTTGTGTAACGACCGAAATAACACCTTCACTTATTTTTACATCTGTTAAATCTATTTTTTTAATTAATGCATGTGCTTTTTTGCTTAAACCAATAGCACCATAAATTGTGTTTTTTGGTTCATTAATATCATCAGTATACTCAGCGTATCCACTTACATGTTTATAGGCACTATCGTGTGGTCTTATTTCTTCAATAAAGTTCTCTTTGCTCATTTAATTAACTCTTGTTAATTTATTAGAGTTTATTTCTATAAAACATTTCATTAATAAATTTTTTGCTACCTCTAGTCTGTATTCTTTGCTTGCTCTCATATCTCCAATAGGAGTTAAATCTTTTTCTAAATAATTTTTTGCTTGATCAAAAGTATTGATATTAAGAGGCTTATTTTTAAGATTTTTTTCACACGCTTTAGCTCTTTTTGGTATAGCTGCCATACCTCCATATGCAATATATACCTCTTTGATTTTGTTATTATTAATTTCAAAATTAAAGGAGCCACAAACAGATGAAATATCATCATCAAATCTTTTTGATATTTTATATGCTTTAAATATATTTTTTTTATATAATGGTATTTTTATTGATCGAATAAATTCGGTCTTTTTTAACTTAGTTTTTCTATAATCTATGAAAAAATTATTTATTGGTAAAACTTTTTTTCCATTAAAGCTTTCTAATAAAACTTCAGCATTTAAAGATAGTAAAATTGGTAATGAATCACCTATCGGTGATGCCGTTGCAATGTTGCCACCTATAGTGCCAACATTTCTAATCTGAACAGAGCCATATCTCTTAAGAACAGAATAAAAATCTGGATAATATCTTTTAATTTCATTTTCAAATTTAATTAATGGGGTGGCAGCTCCAATTTCTAAGTAATTTTTACTTAACCTTATAAAATCTAATTCTTTAACTTCTTTTAAATCAATTATAAATGGAATTTCTTTTCTCTCTTTTGTAACTGTTAAAGATAAATCTGTACCACCAGCAAGAAAATTAAAATTTGAATTATTCTTTATTATATTTTTTAAATCATTGATGTTTTTAGGAGAGAAATAAACTTTATTACCTTTTTTAATATAAATATTTTTTGGCTTAATTGTTTTTAATAATTTAATAATTTTATTTTTATTTTTGCTAAATTCATCGTTCTTATTTGACTTATTTAAACTTTTTGCAGCATCAATAATAGGTCTATAACCAGTGCAACGACATAAATTTCCTGATATTGAGTCTGTTATTAATTCACTGTTATAACTTTTATTATTTTTAAACATTGAAAACAAAGACATAACAAATCCCGGTGTGCAAAATCCACATTGTGATCCATGAAATTTTACCATCGCATCTTGAACTGGGTGGAGTTTCCCATCATTGGAAACTAAATCTTCTACAATCAAAAGTTGCTTACCATTCAAAGATGGTACAAATGAAATACAAGAATTTATTGAACTATATTTGATTTTATTGCCAACTAACTCACCAAAAACAACTGTGCATGCTCCACAACCTCCTTCTGAGCAACCCTCTTTAGTTCCAGTTTTTTTTAGTTCAGTTCTAATATAATTAAGAATTGTTTGATTTGGATCAGGGTTTTTTATTTCTAGAATCTTATCATTTAATAAAAATTTTACTGAGCTTGATATCACTTAACTGCCTCTATAAGTAGAATAACTCCATGGTGAAACTAGTAAAGGTACATGATAATGCTGCGAGGGATCTGAAATACCAAATCTTATTACTACATCGTCCAAGAATGGCATATCGTTTATTGATGATATATTTTTAAAATAATCACCAATGTAAAAAACTAATTCATATTTACCTTTAACAAAAATTTCTCCCTCTGCTAACGGTGAACTTGCTCTTCCATCATCATTAAGTTTTATTGAAGTTATTTTTTTTCTTTCAGAATTATTTAAATAAAATAACTCAACCAAGATACCCTTGCCAGGTTTACCTGAATATACATCCAAAACATGAGTTGTGAGCTTTGTCATAAAATTATAGTATCATTTTAATTTTAAACTTAATTTATTTAAAGTTATATGAGAACAATAGATAACATTAACGATCTTAACAAGTCTGATTTTTTATCAGTATTTGGTAATGTTTTTGAAAAAACTGAATCAGTAGCCTTGGAAGCTTTTAATTCCAAGCCATTTAAAAATTTCGAAGATGTTGTGTTTAAAATGCTGAATATTTACGAAAATTATGAAAAAAAAAAAATTTTAGAAATTTTAAATGCTCATCCTGAGCTTGCTGTGTCAAAAAAAATGACTACGGAGTCTATATTAGAACAAGCTTCTGCAAAATTAAACGAATGTTCTTATGAGGAATATGAGGAATTTATAAGATTAAATTCAGAATATAAAAAAAAATTTAATTTTCCCTTTATAATTGCTGTAAAAGGAAAAAATAAAAATGAAATATTAAATAATTTTAGACAAAGAATACAAAGTGATTTAGAAAGTGAATTCCTAGAAGCAAAAAAACAAGTAAAGAAAATTGCAACCTTTCGTCTTAAAGAAATAAATAAAAAATGAAAAAATTTATAAGTGCAAAAATGATCAATCTAGCCGATCCTAGAGTCGGATCTAAAATTATATTTAAGACTGATGATTTTTTTGCAGCTGCTAATAGAATTTTAAATACAGATACTCCAGTTTTTAAAGATGGGCTATTTGACAAACATGGTAAATGGATGGATGGATGGGAAACTAGAAGAAGAAGATCAAAAGGCTTTGATTATCTAATTTTAAAACTAGGAAAACCTGGAAAGATCTTTGATATAGACATTGACACAACATACTTTAATGGAAATCAACCAACTCACGCATCTTTAGAAGGTTGCTTTAGTAAATCTAAACCTAGTAAAAAAACAAAATGGGTATCCTTATTAGGTAAAAAAAAGCTTGGACCAAACAAAAATCATATCTTTAAATCAAAAAACAAATCTGTTTTTAATTATATAAGACTGAATATCTTTCCTGATGGTGGAGTTGCAAGACTTAGACTTTATGGAGAAATTGAAATGGGAAAAAACATTTTTAATAATAAAAATGTAAATTTAACCTCTGTTTTAAATGGTGCTTCAATTATTGGTTGTAATAATGAGCATTTTGGAAAGGCTGAAAATATAATAGCTCCTGGTAAGGGAAAAAATATGGGAGATGGCTGGGAAACAAGAAGAAGTAGAGGAAAAAACTTTGATTGGCTAATAATAAAATTTGGAAAACCAGGTTTGATAAAAAAATTAGAGATAGATACTCATCATTTTAAAGGAAATTACCCTGATACTTGCTCTATTCAAACTGCAAATATTACAAAAAATCTATCAAATAAATCAATTGTTAATAATTCAAAGAATTGGAAATTTATTTTAAATAAATCTAAGCTATCTGCACACAAAAAACATATATTTAAAAAATTTTTAATTAAAAGAAATAAGGAAAATTATCTTAAAATAAATATCCATCCAGATGGAGGAATTTCTAGAATAAGAGCATTTGGAAATTTTGTAAAATGAAAGTAATAAAAGCAAAAAATATAACTAAAAAAAATTTTTCTAAGTTTGGACAATTAATAGATACATCCAAAAAAAATCCAATAAGTATTAATAATGGATATGCAAAAAGATTTGATGATTTAATAAATATAGATACTTCTAAAAAAAAAGGTAAAGCAATAATTAGTATTTTTAAAGCCAAAAAAAGGGGATTTCCAATGAAAATTGATATGATGGAAAAACATCCTTTAGGAAGCCAAGCCTTTATACCAATGGAAGATACAAAATTTTTAGTATTTGTAGCTCCTAGAGGAGATAAACCAGATATAGACAAAATCCAATCCTTTTTAGTTCCTAAACAAACAGGAGTAAATTACAAGGCTGGTATTTGGCACTTTCCACTTATTTCTTTGAAAAACATGAATTACCTAATTGTTGACAGAAAAGGAAAAGGAAACAATCTTGTTATTTATAAATTTAAAAAAGATAAAATTATTTTAAAAAAATGAAAAAAAAATATCCAAGGGATTTAGTAGGATATGGTTCCAAAAAAATTAAGGTAAAGTGGCCTGGAAATGCCAGGTTGGCATTACAATTTGTACTCAATTATGAAGAAGGAGCAGAGAATTGTATTCTTCATGGTGATAAAACTTCAGAGGTATTTTTATCAGAAATTATAGGAGCAAAACCAATTAAAGGTCGACATTTAAATATGGAATCTATTTATGAATATGGATCAAGAAGAGGATTTTGGAGAATTCATGATTTATTTACCAAAAAAAAAATCCCACTAACTATTTTTGGAGTTGGAATGGCATTAGAAAGAAATAAAGATGTTTGTTCGGCTATTAAAAAAGCTAATTATGAAGTTGCTAGTCACGGGTGGAGATGGATTGATTATCAAAATGTGCCAAAAAAAAAAGAAAAGAATGATATGAAACTTGCTATAAAATCTATTAAAAAAAATTTTGGTACTCGCCCTGCAGGCTGGTACACTGGTAGGTGCAGTTCGAATACATTAAATTTAGTGATAGATAATGGTAACTTTTTATACTGTAGTGATACATACAGTGATGATCTTCCATATTGGGTAAAAAAAGGTAATAAAAAACAGTTAATGATACCTTACACACTCGATAACAATGATATGAGATTTGCTACTAATCAAGGATTTAATTCTGGTGAACAATTTTACAGTTATTTAAAAGATAGCTTTGATGCTCTTTATGAAGAAGGAAAAACTTCACCAAAAATGATGTCTGTTGGTTTACATTGTAGATTAATTGGAAGACCTGGAAGAATACAATCACTTAAAAAATTTTTAAATTATATTTCAAAATTTAATGATATTTGGATTTGTAAAAGAATAGACATAGCAAAACATTGGATTAAAAATTATAGTTAAAATCTCTATTATTGTTCAGCACTTATAGAAACATAGTGGGCAACTGCCTCTATTTCTTCATTAGTTAATATACCTTCCATAGCAGGCATCACTCCTATTCCATTTCTAACCGCCATTATGATTCTTTGAATATCTGGTCTGATTTCGTTTAAATTTGGACCAATATTTACGTTTGAACCCGCATCTGAAAGAGTATGACATGCAGCACAATTTCCGGCCTCAAGAAAAACTTCTTTTCCTTTAATAAATATTTCATCAGCATTAACATGTATAATTGATGAAAATAGTATTATGAAGAAAGCTTTTGAAGAATTTAAAAATAATTTTTTCATTGTAAATTTGGTATCATAAATAAAAAAAACTAAAAAGATAAATTTGTTGTATGAAAAAACAATTGAAGAGAACAGTTTTGGAACAGGCTAATGTCTGGATTGAATCTAACCAAAAAGTAGTGCTTGCAAGAGTAATTCATACTTGGGGTTCCTCTCCTTGTCCCACAGGGAGTAGTATGATTATTAATGAAAAAGGAGACTTTTTTGGATCAGTTTCAGGTGGTTGTGTGGAGTCAAATGTAATAGCTGAATGTTTAGAATTAATAAAGAATAATAATTTATTTAAGCAAATAAAATTTAAAGTTTCTGAAGAAAATGCATGGGATGTAGGTCTGGCCTGTGGAGGTGAAATAAAAATTTTTATTGAACAAATTAATTCATGAAAATACAAATACTCAAAGAGATAATTAAAAAAAAATCTTCTAAAGAAAATTTTGCTGTATTAACAAATTTGATTAATGGTAATAGTGAAATATTTGAATTTGGAAAATTCTTAAGTAAAGATTTTGAAAGTTCTAAAAAAGAAATAGAAAATTATCATTATCTTAAAAAAAATGGCGTTATTGATGGAACTCAAATATTTATTCAGAACTACATAAAGCCAATTGAGGTTATTATTGTAGGAGCTGTTCATATTTCTCAATATTTGTTTGATTTATTTAAAAATCTTGATTTTGAAGTTAAAATTATTGATCCAAGAAAATATTTTATCACTACAGAAAGATTTCCAAATATAGAAATTATAAATGGGTGGCCAGATGAAATTTTAAATAAATTACAAACAAACTCTAATAATGCATTAATAACACTCACCCATGACCCAAAAATAGATGATCCAGCATTAAGGCATGCATTAAAAAATAAGTTTTTTTATATTGGTGCTCTTGGGAGTAAAAAAACGCATATTAAGAGATGTGAAAGATTAAAAGAGGCTGGATTTAATGAAGAAGAAATTGAGTCAATACATGGACCAATAGGTATTAAACTTGGAGGAAAATCTGCTCCTGAAATTGCTTTATCAATTGTTGCGCAGCTTGTTTCAGAAACTCACAAATTATAATTGAACTATAAAAATTAAAGAAATAAGTTAATTAAATGAAAAAAGGTTACTGGATAAGCTTATATTTAAAAGTTGAAAATCAAGAAAACTTAAAAAAATATGCTGAAGCAGTAACACCTATTATAAAAGGTTTTGGAGGTGTGCCTCTTGTGAGAGGTGGAAAACATGAAACATTTGAGGGAGATGATTTTGTTAGAACGGTTGTTTGGGAATTTCCAAGCTATGAAAAAGCTATTGAATGCCATAATTCAAAAGAATATTTGGCTGGTTGGGATCTAGCAAAAGATACAACTGTTAGACACATGCAAGTAATTGAGGGTTTTAGTACTGAATAGGTTCTGGATCTATACTTCTCCATAAATACCAGGTTGCTACTGAACAGTATGGAGAAAATCTTTTTTTCAATAAATTAACGTAACTTTCAGGTGGTAAATATTTTTTTTTATAATTTTTAGAAATAGCTCTTAACAACCCTATATCTTGAATTGGCCAAATATTAGATCGATTATAAGTAAATAACAAAATCATTTCAGCAGACCATCTTCCTATCTGTCTTAATTTAGAAAGATATAAAATAGCTTCTTCATCTGACATCTTAGATATTAGTCTTGGATTAAAAGTTTTATTTAGAATTTGTTTCGATAGGCTTTGAATACCTTTAACTTTTTGTTTACTAAGTCCACATGATTTCAATTGAGAAAAAGATAAGGCATTCACAGTTTTAGCACTAATTTTATTTTTACATTTTTTTTTGAATCGTAAAAAAACAGAATTGGCTGCTGCAACACTAATTTGTTGTCCTATAATACTTTTACAAAGTGAAAAGAAAATATCTTTTCTAGAGCTTAATATTGTTTCTGATGGAGATTTATATTTGTTAATCAAAGATGCCATAACTTTATCTTTTTTAGATAAATATTTTTTGGCATTATTCCAATATTTGGGTGTATTACTCATGCCTAGTGACTGATACACGCTTCTTAAGAGTCATTTCTCTTTTAAATATTATGAATGAAGAAATAATAACCAATGAAGCTCCTGCTAAAGTTTTTGTTGTTGGCACTTCGTTCCAAATAAAATAACCAAATAAGATTGCAAACACTAATGCTAAATATTTTAATGGGGTTACTAAACTAACTTCAGAAAACTTATATGATTGAGTTAACCATAAATTTGCAAGACCTCCCAATATACCTACCATTGATAACAAAAATAAATCTTTTAAACTTGGCATTATCCAATTTTGATAAAAAGTAAAAAAACTTAAAATCATAATTGAAAAAGAAAAGAAGAAACCAATTAGCCAAACGGGTTCGGTTGATGATAATTTTCTAATTGCTATTGCCACATAAGACAAACCTAAACAAAAAATTATTGGATAAATATAATAAAAATTTAATGAACTAAATCCCGGTTCAGAAATAACAATAATTCCAATAAAACCAACCAAAACTGCTAACCATCTATAAAAACCAACTTTTTCATTTAATAAAAATATTGAAAAGATAGTTGTAAATATTGGGGCAGCGAATGAAATACTAACAACTGTTGCTAGAGGTAAATTCCTTAAAGCAATAAATATAGATATTAGTGCTATTAAACCAGCTAAGCATCTTTTTATATGAAGAAAACTTCGGTCTGTTTTATAAAAATCTAGATACCTATCTTTTGGAATAAGAAATAAAATAGGAATTATACCACAAAACCCTCTAAAAAATAGAACTTGCCCTATCGGATAATCATCAGACCATTTAACAATTACATCCATAAGTGAAAATGCGCACACAGAAATGAACATGTAAAAAAAGCCCAATTGATTTTTAGATAACATTTGATTAACTTTAAATTAAATAAGTAATTTATCAATGGAAATAGCAATTTTAGGATTAGGATGTTTTTGGGGACCAGAAATTAAGTTTAGTAAACTTGATGGAGTTGTTAAAACTGAAGTAGGTTATTGTGGAGGCAATAGTAGTGAAACAACTTATAAAGAAGTATGTACTGGAACTACTAATCATGCTGAAGTTGTAAAATTAGACTTTGATCCTAAAATTATATCTTATGAAAAAATTTTAAAATTTTTTTTTGAAATTCATGACCCAACAACTTTAAATTCTCAGGGTCCAGATTTTGGTACTCAGTATAGAAGTGAAATTTTTTATTTAAATGATCAACAAAAAGAAATTTCAGAAAAAGTAATTAAAGAGGAAAATATTAAATTTTCAGGAAAAATTGTCACCAAAACTTCTTTGGTAAAAAATTATTGTCTAGCAGAAGAATATCATCAAAAATATTTAGAAAAGAGATAACATGTCTTTAGTTGATGCAAATTGGTTAGAGGAAAACATTAATAATGTAAAAATTATTGATTGCTCCTGGCATATGCCTCAGACAAGTAGAAATGGCTTTGAAGAATATCTAAATGAGCATATACCGAATGCAATTTTTTTTGATCTAGATAAGAATTCAAAAACAAATACAGACCTACCCCACATGCTAACTGATTTAAATTCATGGAAAAAAATTATGGAAGATATGGGCATTGAAAATAAAGATGAAGTTGTAATTTATGATAATTCAGATGTAATAAGCTCATGTAGATGTTGGTATAACCTAATTTATTTTGGGCATGATCCAAAACTAGTTCATATTCTTGATGGTGGATTTAAGAAATGGAAAAAAGAAAATAAAATCACAGATAATAAAGAGGTAATCAGTAAAAATTCTATCTATTCATGTGAAGAAAATATAGAGCTAGTTAAAAGTAAAAAACAGATAGACGAAAATATTGATAAAAATGATTTCACGGTCATTGATGCAAGAAGCAGAGAAAGATTTGAGGGTAAAGTTGCTGAGCCAAGAAAAGGTTTAAGAAGTGGTTCAATACAAAATTCTTTTTGCTTACCTTTTAATGAGTTAATTAATGATGACCATACATTTGTCAGCAAAGATAAAATCTTAGAAAAATTTAAGTCATTAAACTTTGACTTTGATAAAAATCTTGTATTTTCATGTGGCTCAGGGGTAACTGCGAGTGTATTGGCCCTAGCTTATTCTTTAATAAATGATAAATATATGCCGACAATTTATGATGGCTCATGGTCTGAGTATGGGAGAAACTAAAATATGAAAAGATCAACAAAAATTATATCAGTAGTATTATTATTCTTTTTTATCATTGCTGCAGTAATCATTGCTAGAACAATGATTGGTAATCATTTTAAAAAAAAATTTAGTAAAAGACCTCCGCCAGGAATAATTGTAAAAGTTGTTGAACAAAAAATGTTTCAAAATACAGTTGAAACATTTGGTACCGCTGTACCCGCACAAATAAAGTCTTTTAATATTGAAAAATATGAAATCCTAGAACCAATTAAATTTAATACAAAAGTTAAGGCTGGAGACATAATTGCTAAACTTAAGAATAGAAATATAACTACTCCTTTTGATGGAATTATTGGTAAGCGAAATTTTTCTAACGATATTGATGTATCAAAAAGTTCAATTATATTAAATTTAGAAGATACTTCAGTTCTATTCGTTGATGTAGATATACCTGAAACTTTCGCGCCGTATGTTAAAAAAGGTCAGAACGTAAATATAAAATTTTCTGGAAATGCTCTTAAAAATTATTCTGGAACTGTAGAGTCTACTGCAAGCAGAATTGACACAAACAAAAGATCTTTACCGGTAAGGATTAAACTTGATAACCCTAATAACGAACTTTTATCTGGGTCACTATTAGAAGTATCTATTAATTATAATGAAAGAAATTCATTAAGTATTCTTGATACCAGCCTGATAATGGAAGGTGATAATGTTTATGTATATAAAGTAGATAAAGAAAATACTGTAAAAAAAGTACCAATAGAAATTGGACTAAGAAAAAAAGGAATTGTAGAAATCAAATCTGGTCTTGAAGATGGTGACACAGTAGTTGCTGAAGGTTTAAAAAAAACAAGACCTAATGGAAAGATTAAACCAATTAAATATGGCTCAAAACCAAAAGCATCAAGTTGGAAAAAAAAAGGGAAGCCAGATAAAACAGAAGCAAAAAAAAGTAAATTTGATTGGTTAAAAAAATTAAACCCTTTTAAAAAATCTGAGACAGAGAAAAAATAAATAAATGTACATAACCGAAGTAAGTATAAAACGACCTGTTGTAGCTTGGGTCCTATCTTTAATACTCATTGTATTTGGTTTGTTTGTTTATTCTGAACTTCCAGTTAGGGAATTGCCTGATGGCTTACAACCACCTGTAGTCCAAGTAAAAGTTGATTATAAGTCTGCATCAGCTCCAATTGTAGATCAAGAAATAACTCAAGTAATAGAAGACGTTATTGGTGGTGCTGAAGGAATTAAAAATATTGATTCAAAATCTGAAAACGGAAGAAGTAGCATAAATATAGAGTTTGATACTGACATTGAACTTGATGATGCTGCCAACGATATAAGAGAAAGAGTTGCAAGAGTTGTTGATAATCTGCCTTCTGAAGCAGATGCACCACAAATATTAAAACAAGCAGCTGGTTTTACAACAACAATGTGGTTGTCTGTTTCATCTTCAACCTGGTCAGATTTAGAACTTGGTGATTATGCAGATAGATATTTGATTGATGCTTTCTCAAGTGTAAAAAATGTGGGAAGAATTCTACTAGGAGGTCTTAGAGAGCTTAGTGTTAGAGTTTGGATTGATCCTATTAAATTAGCCGCAAATGACATGACTATTCAGGAAGTAGAGAATGCACTTCGAAATGAAAATATTAGTCTGCCTGCTGGAACCTTAGAAGCAGAAAATATTGACCTAACTATCAATTTAGATAAATCCTACAACAATATAGATGAATTAAAGTTTTTACCTATTAAAAAAACGAAAGATAAAATTGTAAGATTAACTGATGTTGCAAATGTAGAGTTAGGCCCTGTTTCTGAAAAAACTTTATTTAAAGCTCAAAGTAAAAATAATTTAAACCAAAAAACAGTTGGGATTGGTATTTATGCAAAAAGTGGCGCTTCCACAGTTGAGCTATCAAAAGAAATACAAAAAAAAATTATTGAGGTAAGAAAAACTTTACCTGAGGGTTTAAAATTAGAAGTTTCATTTAATAGAGCCACCTACGTTAAAGCTGCAATTGATGAAGTTTTTAAAACCTTAGCAATTGCATTTGTTTTAGTTGTAATAATAATTTATTTATTTTTAGGTAATATCAAAGCAGTAATAGTTCCTGCAGTTGCACTACCTGTTAGTTTAATTGCATCATTTCTTGGAATTTATTTATTTGATCTTTCTATTAATATTTTTGTTTTACTTAGCTTCATATTGGCAATTGGAATTATAACTGATGACTCGGTTATAATGACTGATGCAATTTACAGAAGAATAGAAAATGGAGAAAACCCATTACTTGCTGCTTACAAAGGCTCAAAACAAATTACCTTTGCAATTATTGCTACAACTTTAATTTTACTTGCAGTTTTTATTCCATTAATTTTTATCAAAGGAATTTCTGGAACTTTATTTAGAGAAACTGCTATAGCTCTATCATTTTCTATTGTTGTATCTTCGTTTGTAGCATTAACTTTATCACCAATGCTGGCAAGTAAATTTTTGAAAAAAAAATCAAGTAATGGATTTTTTGTAAAAAAATTTAATATTTTTTTTCAAGGATTTTCAAATTTTTACAAAGAAACATTAGACTATTGGATTAACAAAAAGAAAACAGTAATAACTTTTATTTTTTTGATTATAGCTGGTTCAATTGCATTATTTATGTATACTGATAAAGAATTACTTCCTAAAGAAGATAGGGGTGTTTATTTGGTTATTGGTTTTACAGATGAAGGTAGTTCTTTTGATTACACACAACAAAGAGCTCAAGATGTAGAAAAAAGATTGCTTCCATTGCTACAAGCAGAGGAAAGTCCCTACAACAGATTCATCATGAGAGTTCCTGGTTTTGGAAGCTCAGCAAATTCATTTAATAGTTTTATTATAATTGCTCTACTAGATGACTGGAAAAAACGAGATAAAGATGCGATGACAATCATGAGGCAAGCTATTGGTAAGATAGTGACTGTACCTCAGACTCTAGCTTTTCCAATTTCACCTCAAGGTATAAGAGTTTCAAATTATAATAAACCAGTCCAAATGGTTATTTTAGGAAGTACCTATGAGGAATTAGAAAGTATTCAAAAAGAAGTTATAAACAAACTTCGAAGAAATAGAGGGTTATCAAGAATTGAGTCAGATTTTAATAGAAATAAACCAGAAGTAAAATTAGTTATTAATAAAAATAAAGCTAAAGATTTAGGAATATCGACTAGATCTATTGGTCAAACATTAGAGACACTATATGGTGGTAAAAGAGTTACCACATTTAATAAATTAGGAAAAGAATATCCAATTATTCTTCAACAGTATCTAGTTGATAGAAAAGATAAAGATAGTTTAAGCAAACTATTTGTTAGATCTGGCACAACTGGTGAATTGATCTCACTATCAAACCTCGTTGATTTAAAAGAAGAAGGATCTGCGAAAGTATTGGCAAGATATGACAGACAAAGAGCTGTAACAATTTCTGCAAATGTAAATGAAAATTATTCTTTGTTTGAGGCAATTGAATATCTAGAAAATATCATGTCCGAAGTGGCGCCTACAAACCAAATTACTTGGAAAGGTGAGTCGGAAGAGATCAAAGAAACTACTAATGAACTTTACATAATTTTTGCACTTGGTTTACTAACAGCATATTTGGTAATGGCTGCAACATTTAACTCTTTTATTCATCCATTCATAATTATGCTTACAGTGCCGTTGGCTGTTTTTGGTGGATTAGTTTTTATTTTATTTTTAAATAGTTCAATAAATATATTTTCTCAAATAGCATTAGTAATTTTAATTGGTATATCAACTAAAAATAGTATTTTAATTGTGGATTATGCTAACCAAATAAGAATAACTGGTAAAGATTTAGTAAGCTCTGTGAAAGAAGCATCTAGCTTAAGATTTAGACCAATTATGATGACGTCTATAAGTACAATGATAGCAATGATGCCTTTAGTAATTGGAAATATAGGACCAGGTGCTGGTGAAGCATCTAGACTAGCTGTTGGAGCAACTATTCTAGGAGGAATGATAATTTCTACTTTCTTTACATTATATGTGACACCAACAATGTACCTAGCTCTTGCTAAAAATACTAAAAGAATAGACTCGGTTGATTTAGAGTTAAAAAAAGAGTTATCTAAAAAATAATATATTTATTTCTGATTAGTGAACTGCTACATTCTTTTAGTTGTTTTTTATAAACATTAGATTGTTTTTCAACTCTTTTTGCTAAATTAATTATCTTTTTATTTTTTTTGTAATGTTTGTAATTTCCCCATCCTTCATGGTAAGCAACATACTGCTTAAAGGCATCAGTTTTAGAAATTTTTAAAATAGAGCTTGATTTATTAGTGTACCATCCGATGAAATCAACACTATCTTTAAACCTAGTTCTTACTGCAAGCTTATTTCCTGTTTCTTTTTTATATTGTTCCCAGGTACCATTAACTGCTTGAGAATACCCAAATGAACTTGAGGGTCTTTTATAAGGAATTACTTTAAAAAGTTTTTGTCTAGGAGGTTTTGCAAGCCAATCAAAATCTGACTCCATTTTTATAATAGCTAACTGCAAATAAACAGGTGTTCCCCATTTATTTTCTGATTTACTAGCATGTTTAAACCATAAATATCTTTCATTAAATATTGAACAGCTATTTGATGTGTTTGACGGTATTGAAGAACAAGCTGAAATAAAAAGTAATATTACAAATAATGAATAGGCTCTTAAAATTTTCATATAATTTTATTAGTAGTCATATTTTATAAATTAAATTAAAAGATTAACAAATGAGTTATTTAATTTTAGTAAGACATGGTCAAAGTATATGGAATCTTGAAAAAAAATTCACAGGCTGGGTTGATGTAGACTTGACTACAAATGGTAAATCAGAGGCCATAAAAGCCGGTGAACTGATAAAAATGAAAAATATAAATATTGATATTTATTATTCATCTTTTCAATTAAGAGCAAAAAATACTTTAAAATTAATAAAACAAAAGTTAAAGGATATGAAAGTTTCGAAAGAAGCTTGGCAACTAAATGAACGACATTATGGAGCTCTTACAGGCTTAAATAAAGATGAAATGAAAGTAAAACTTGGTGAAGAAAAAGTTCATCAATTTAGACGATCATGGGATTTGCGACCTGACCCGTTGGATAGAGAAAATCCTTATCACCCTATTAATATTGATACTTACAGAGAAATACCAAATAATAGAATTCCTGACACAGAGTCTCTTAAAGATACTTATGAAAGAGTATTAGAGTTTTATAAACAAGAAATCGAAAATAAAATTTCGAATAACAATATTTTAATATCTGCACATGGAAATTCGATAAGAGCATTATGTAAATATTTATTTAAATTAGATGAAAATCAAATATCTAAATTGGAGATACCAACTGGAAATCCACTTGTAATAAAATTAGATGAAAAGAATGAAATTACTGATTGCAAATACTTAGATAAAGAAAGAGCTAAAGATCTTGTAGTTTTTTAAAAGTTTCAAGATCAGTTAAATGATAAAAATCATTATCAGTCTCAAATCCATATAATTCTTTTTTTTCAATTAAATCGTTCCATACATTTGTTATCGAAAAAATTTTATCTTTATAATTTGAAAGAAGTTTTTTATTAATAATTTGACACCCTGTATAAATAAATTTAGTCTTGTTATTTTTTATAATTAAATTTTCTTTAAGATCAAAATCACCATTTAAATTTTTATCAAAACTTAATTCCTTTTTTACTAATAAAAGTATATTTTTTAGTTTTTTGGAAAAATAAATATTTTCCATTTCAATAATTTCATTAAAATAATTTTTCTTCCATATTGTATCCGGGTTAAAAATTAAAACATTATCTTCACTTGTATATTTCATCATATTTTTTATTGCACCACCTGTATCAAGAATTTTCTCACCATCTTCAATAATTGAAATTTTAGATTTAAATTTTTTATTATTTATAAAATCATGAATTTGATTTTTTAAATAAAAGGTATTAATAATAATTTGATGTATACCCAAACTTTCAATTAGATTAATACAAGTTTCAAGCACTGCAATATTGTTTAATTTGATTAAAGGTTTGGGGGTATTTAGTGTCAGCGGATTTAATCTTTTTCCAAATCCTGCACATAAAATAAAGGCTGTGTTAATTCTCATTTTACTTAATTATAAATTTAGGAAAATTAGTCGCTAATAATAACTTCAAATTAATTAAGTCATTATTTTTACTCATCCTGCTATCAATCATATTCCATGCATATGGAATAAGTTTTAAATATTTTCTTTTCTTATCTCTTTCTGCCAATCTCATAAATATTCCAATAATTTTTAAATTTCTAAGAACTGATAAAATATCGAAATCATTTTTAAATTTATTTACATCAATTTTTTTATTAGTGCTTAAATAATAGTTGTACACTTTATCTTTTAATGAATTGGGTGTTTTGTATCTGACATCATCAATTAGGGACGCTAAATCATAGGCTTTGTTTCCAATAAGAGCATCTTGATTATCAATTAATCCAATTTGATTTTTGGAGTTAATGATTAAATTTGAAACATGAAAATCTCTATGAACAAAAGTATCATTTTGAAAATTAAGTTTTGATAATACCAACTTAATTTCTTTATCAAATTTACTATTAAATGTATTGATTTTTTTTTTGTTTAATTTTTTTGGAACATACCATTGACTAAATAACTTTGTTTCATCTAATAAGATCTTACTTTTGTAATCTTTAATCAGATAAGATTTATTTCTGAAATTTTTGATTTTTTTTTCTTTTACTAATTGAATTTTATTTAAAATATTAATTACTTTTTTGAATATTAAAAATTGATTTTTTTTATTTCTTGAAAATATTTGATAAATAGTTTTTTTTCCCAAATCCTGTATTTCAATATAATTCTCTTTATAATTTTGACTTAATAATTTAGGTGCAATTATATTATTTTTAATTAAGATTTTATTAATTGAGTCATAAATTAATAAATTTTTAATTTTTTCTCTATTTGCAAATACTATAATTGAATTTTTTTTAGTATTTCTATAAAATTTTCTAAAAGAAGCATCTCCTTTAATTTCCTTAAAATCTTTTGAAAGTTTCATACTAAAAGATTAATCTAATCCATCAATTTTAACAGATCTATTATTTAATTCATTTTCATAGTTAAATATTAAATCTATAGTTTTATTTAATTTTTCTTTATTAATTAATTGAGGCCACTCTATTAAAGTTACTGTGCTTTTATTATTTTCAAATATGTCTAAATTTTTTAATTCAAATTTGTCTTTTAATCTAAACAGATCATAATGTTTAATAGTAAGATCATTTACATCATACTCATTGAGTAAATTAAATGTTGGACTTGTTACCTCACTAGTCTGTAAATTTTTTTTAATTTGAAATTGATTAATTAAATATTTTACAAAAGTAGTTTTACCAACACCCATCTCTCCATATAAAAAAATTATTTCACCACCTTTAAGATAATCAGAAAAATTTTGAGCTAATTCTTTAGTCGTCTCTTCTGAGGATATATCTATTATGCTATTTTTAATAGCGATAGGCATCTGGTTTGAATGGACCTTCTGTCCCAACACTTATATAATCTGCTTGTTCTTTAGATAATTTGGTAAGTTTGGCACCAACTTTTTTTAAATGAAGAGTTGCAACTTTTTCATCCAAATGTTTAGGAAGTACATAAACTTTATTTTCATAATTTTTATGATTATTCCAAAGCTCAATCTGTGCAATTACTTGGTTTGTAAATGAAGCGCTCATAACAAAACTTGGATGCCCAGTTGCACAACCTAGATTAACTAGTCTTCCCTCTGCTAAAAGTATAATTCTTTTTTTACTCGGTAATTCTATTTCGTGAACTTGAGGTTTAACTTCACTCCATTTGTAATTTTTAAGGGCTTCAACTTGAATTTCATTATCAAAGTGGCCAATATTACATAATATTGCTCTATCTTTCATATCTCTCATATGATCGGCGGTGACAATATCTTTGTTACCAGTGGCTGTTACAACGATATCAGCTCTGCTAATAGCCTCCTCCATTAAAACAACTTCATATCCTTCCATTGCAGCTTGTAACGCGCATATTGGATCTGCTTCAGTAACTAAAACTCTCGCCCCGCTTTGTCTTAATGATGCTGCGCTTCCTTTACCTACATCTCCAAAACCAGCTACGATTGCAATTTTTCCTGACATCATTACATCTGTTGCTCTTCTAATTCCATCAACCAGGCTTTCTCTACAACCATATAAATTATCAAATTTTGATTTAGTAACTGAGTCATTAACATTAATTGCTGGCACTAAAAGAGAATTTTCTTTTTCCATCTTATTCAATGCTTTTATTCCTGTGGTAGTTTCCTCTGAAACTCCTTTTATGTCTTTCATTAAATCCTTATATTCATTATGCATAATTGCGGTTAAATCACCGCCATCATCTAAAAGCATATTTGGCTTCCAGTCAGGTTTGCCAACTATGGTTTGTTTAATACACCAAAGGTATTCTTCTTCAGTCTCGCCTTTCCATGCGTAAACAGGTATTCCAGCTTTTGCGATTGCAGCAGCTGCATGATCTTGAGTTGAAAATATGTTACATGAAGACCATCTCACCTCAGCACCTAAAGCAACCAATGTTTCTATCAATACAGCTGTTTGAATAGTCATGTGTAAACAACCAATAATTCTAGCACCTTTTAAAGGTCTAGTTTCTGAATACTCTTCTCTTAATGCCATTAATCCTGGCATTTCACTCTCTGCTATTGAGATCTCTTTTCTTCCAAATTCAGCTGATGATATATCTTTGACTTTAAAATCTTTCATGAGAAAATCTTATACAGTCAACAAACGACAAATCAAGTTAAGATTATACACTTGGAAACCTTATTTCTACAATTGCTCCATCTCTATCTAATCGATTAGATGCTACAATTTCACCATCATGAAGATCAACTAAATTTTTAGCAATATTTAATCCAAGACCCGAATGTTCTCCAAATTTATCAGGTCTATTGCTATAAAATCTTTTGAATATTTTTGACGTATCTTTCTCTTTAAATCCTTGCCCATCATCAATAATCTTTACCGAAATTTTTTTATCAACGGTATTTGATATATTCACAAAAATATTTTCACCTTCTTTACAAAATGAAATTGAATTATCTAACAGGTTGGCAATTATTTGTTCAATTCTATTCTCAATGCCATTAATAATATATTTTTCTTTGCCATCATTTTTATAATTAATTTTGATATTTTTTTTAACTTTTTGGATATTATTATAATCTTCAACAACAGATTGAATAATTGGCTCTATATTAATTTTCTTCATTTTTTCTTTGCTAAGAGCCACTTCATCTTTTAACATCTGAGAATAATCAGTTATTAGTCTTTCAATTCTTAAAACATCGTGACTAAGAATATTTAGTAATTTTAATCTTTGTTCTGAGTTATTAGAATCTTGCAGTATCTCTGAAGCACTCTTAAGAGATGCCAATGGGTTTCTTATTTCATGAACTAGATCTGTAGAAAAATTTTCAGCATGAGCAACTCTCTTTTGAAGTTCAATTGTCATATCATCGAGTGAATTTGATAAAAGACCCAATTCATCATTACGACTTTTTAAGCTTTCAATGTTTGTTTTAGTTTGACTTTTGTCTTTAATTACTTTTGTATAACTCACTAGGTTTTGAATTGGTTTAATAAAATACCTGCTCAAAACAAAAGAGAAAATTAAAATTACAAAACCCACAGCAATCGCTGTTCTAAGAACAAAAGCTTTCCTTTCATCAGTAGCTATTTTTATATCATTAGCATTTTCTGTAATAGCAATGTATCCAATATTTGAATTATCTTTAATTACATTTTTAATTGTAATTAATCTAAATTGATTAAGATCTTCCTGTATGAATGTGTAAGAATTTCCATAAGCATCAGAATTTAAATATTTTTTTAAAATATCTTTAAAAGTAAAGTTTTTATTTTTGGTTACATTAATATTCTTGTTTTTATCATTTTTATCATTTTTATTATCATTTAAACTTTCAAATTCAATTTCATCTAACCTTGTAGAAAAAGACCTTGGATCAAGATCTAAGGTATCTGTATCACCTACTATATTTGAGTCATTATCAAAAAATATTACTCTATCCAAATTTTGAAAAATAAATCTAGTTGAAAATAAAAACTTTCTAATATCATCAACATCAAATTTAACATCTAATCTTATAAGAGTATTAATTGTATTATCTATTACATTTAAATGCTTTACTGATTTCTTTTTAATTAGATTGGGCTGAACGTTACTTAAGTAAACAAAAGTGAATAAGCTAATAATTGTAAAGATTATAAAGTTTATGAATAAAAATTTTTTTAATATAGATAGACTTTTTAAGTATTTACTAAACATTAGCTAACATTCCATCTATATCCACTACCATATCTAGTTTCAATAGCTGAAAAATTAGGGTCTATTTTTTTAAATTTTTTACGAATTCTTTTAACATGACTATCGATAGTTCTATCCTCGATATCGGTATCTTCTCTATAAGCAATATCCATTAATTGAGCACGTTCTTTAATAATTCCTGGTCTTTTTGCCAACTCCTTAACAATTAAAAATTCTGTTGTGGTCAGTTTATCTGGGAGCTGTTTATTATTCCATTCACATTCAAGTTGAGAGGGATCTAATTTTAGACTTCCGTGTGATATTAAACTTTTATTTTCTTCTAAAATATTATTAGAGTCTTTTTTTCTTAGCTGAACTCTAATTCTTTCAATCAAAACTTTAATTGAAAAACCTCCAGATTTTTTTACAAAATCATCTGCTCCTAGTTTCAATCCTAACAATTCATCAATCTCATCATCTTTAGATGTCAAAAAAATTACTGGTAATGATGTTTTTTTTCTAAGCTTTTTGAGTAACTCCTCACCATCCATTTTAGGCATCTTTATATCAACCACTGCTAAATCAGGGGGCGTTCTGGTCAGACCAATTAATGCACTTTCACCATCAATATATGTTTGAACTTTAAAGCCTTCTTTTTCTAGAGCAATACTCAAACTTGTTAGAATATTTCTATCATCATCTATTAAAGCTATAGTTTGTTTATGCATTCCTTATATAAAAATACTAAATTGTTCTAAATTGGGCAATCTAATTAAATTAATGAAGCATTCCCCAATTATCTCCAACATTAACATCAACTGTTAATGGAGTTGAAAATGAATGATAGTCACTTTGAACAACACTAGTCATTTCTTCTTTTATTAATTTGACCATCATTTTTTCATCTTTTTTTGGTATCTCAAATATTAACTCATCATGAATCTGTAAAAGCATTTTAGATTTAATATTTTTTTGTTCTAATAATTTTTTATCCAATCTAATCATAGCTAAACGCATAATTTCTGCTGCTGATCCTTGTATAGGAGCATTAATTGCAGCTCGCTCTTGAAAATTTCTTATATTAAAATTTTTGTCATTAATTCCATTGAAATGGGATCTTCTACCAAAAATATTATTAACAAAACCAGTTTTTCTACAAAACTTAATTGTACTATCCATATAAATTTTTATTTCAGGAAATTTTGCAAAATATGCGTCCAAAAATTCTTCTGCTTCATAATTTGAAACATTTATCTGTTTTGCTAAACCATACTGTGAAATTCCATAAATAATTCCAAAATTAATTGCTTTTGCTTTTCTTCGATGATCTTGATTTACTTTTTTAATATCTATATTGAAAATCTGACTAGCTGTTAATGAATGAATATCCTCATTATTCTTAAAAGCTTTTTTTAATTCTTTAACATCTGCTAGATCTGCCAAGATTCTCATTTCAATTTGATTATAATCTGCCGAAATTAAAAGATAATCCTTTTTAGCAGCAAAAGCTTTTCTAATATCTTTTCCGTCTTCTGATTTTATAGGGATATTTTGTAAATTTGGATCACTAGATGCTAATCTACCAGTTGAAGTGGCTGCTAACAAAAATGAAGTATGCACTCTTTTTGTTGAAGGATTGATGTGTTCTGGTAAAGAATCTGAATAAGTATTTTTAAGCTTTGATACTTGCCTCCAATCTAGAATTAATTGAGGAAATTCGTGACCTTTAAAAGCTAAATCTTCTAAAACACTTGCACTTGTAGCAAAACTTCCTTTTTTAGTCTTTTTTAAACCCGCAATCTTAAGATCATTATAAATTATTTCACCTAATTGTTTTGGGGAGGCAATATTAAATTCTTTTTTAGAAATTTTAAAAACTTTTTTTTCTAAGTTATTTATTTTTTTTTCAAATTTTAAAGAAAGTGATTTTAAGAATTTACTATCAACTTCAATTCCTTCCATCTCCATAAAAGCAAGAATTTTAATTAAAGGTTTTTCAAAAATTTCATAAATATTTACCATTTTTTCTAACTTCAAATTTTTGATAAACTTTTTATATAATCTAAACGTTATATCTGCATCTTCAGCTGCATAATCTTTAGCTTTTTCAATCTCTACATCACTAAAATTTATCTCTTTTTTTCCAGTTCCAACAATCTCTTTGAAAGAAATTGTTTTATGGCCTAGATGAATTTCAGATAGTGTATCCATATTGTGTCTATTTTTTCCAGCATCCAA